>JBBPIH010000034.1:0-78595 GCA_038040455.1 Acidobacteriota bacterium | reverse complement strand
CTTTCGTGAGGCAACGAATCAATTTCGTTTAGATTTTTCGTGAGTCAATGCGCCCAATTGACAAGCAATTCCTTTTGTTATAAAGTCGGCCCGCCTTTGACTTGCTCTTTATGATCTTATCTGGACTATGGTTACATTTCGCCCGCGTTCTAAGTAACGAGCCTTGTTTCACCCCAGCAAGTCGAGCGTAAGCATTTCTGTAAAAACAGCTAGCAGAAGCCGGTTCAAAGGGGACAAGTTACATGGGACAGTCTCAAATTGCAACACCCCTTACGCGAAAGAGCAAAGCACTGGTTTCAAATATCGAAATGTGCTTGCCGAACAGAGAGTGTTGTTGCTGTTTCAGCAAACCGGACAAGAAGCAAGGCCCTGCCACCACCCTCCAGTGATGTCAGGGCCTTTTGACAATTTACCGCTGACGTAGTTCTGCGCAGAAAAGCACCGCTGTATACGACCAATCCTGGCGCAGAGTCTGGCGTACACTCCATCTGAAATTTGAGGAGTCATTTGCTTATGACCCGTTCTACCTCTCTCTTAGATTCGTTACGACAGGAGGACGATCTATGAGCCTAGTCGTTTTTGGAATCATACTGCCCTGGCTCGTTGTAGGCTTAGGCTGTTGGCTCGGCTTTCAACTTCTCCGTCAGAACGGGCGCATATTGTTGCGCCTCGAGGCGCTGGAACAACACCTCGTTCAACTTGGCGCGGCCCCGGGACAGAGCCTTCCGATCGCGCCCAGCCGCCCGCCTAGCTTGCCGGTCGGCTCGGCCGCTCCCGATTTCGAACTGCCGGACCTGTCGGGGGAGCGCAAAAAACTGTCGCAGTTCCGAGGTCAGCGAACGCTGCTTATCTTCTTTAACCCGGGCTGTGGCTTCTGTACAAAGATGGCCCCCGATCTCGCCCAATTGCCCATAGATGGAGCCGAGGGCCGACCAGTTCCGCTCGTTGTTAGCACTGGCGATGCTGAGGCGAACCGCCGACTCGTCAAGGAGCACAGCATTCGCTGTTCGGTGCTGCTGCAGGAGAAGATGGAAGTCGCCTCTGCATACAAAGCAGGTGGCACACCGATGGGCTATCTGGTTGACGAGGCGGGAAACATCGCCAGCGAAATCGGCGTCGGCGCGCAGGCGTTGCTCGCGCTCGCCAACCCGGCGAACAACGCAGCGGCGACTGGAAATGGACACAGAGTCTACAAAGGCAATCGATCGTTAGCGGACAGCCATATCAATCGCAACGGTCTCGCCGCCGGCTCACCGGCGCCTGGCTTCCGCTTGCCGCGTCTGGATGGGGGTGAGTTGTCGATTGAAGACTATCGAGGCCGGCGGGTGCTGCTCGTGTTTTCCGCTCCCGACTGTGGTCCGTGCAATTCGCTGGCTCCGCAGCTGGAGCAACTGCACCGTCACCGGCCCGATGTCGATGTCTTAATGGTGAACCGTGGCGATGCGGAGGCTAATCGCCGGAAGATAACTGAGCACGGGCTGACTTTTCCGGTTGTGCTGCAAAACAATTGGGAAGTCTCGCGCCTCTACGAAAGCTTCGGAACGCCGATCGGTTATTTGATAAATGAGGACGGCATCATTGCTAGCAACGTTGCCGTCGGCCCGGAGCAGATTCTAGCTCTGTTGCCCGGCGCGGCATCCTCACTATCGAGAAAGGAGGTGTAACCCGACAAAGCGGTCTGGCAACGGCCAGCCGCATTCGTATCTCAGGAAGTATTTTACGGGCTCGAGCGCTCAGGCCCAAACGAGATGTAGTTCAAGTTGGATAAACGAGGAGAAGAACTATGAAGAACCCATTTGATGAACTAGCCAAAACGCTAGCCATAGCCAAGGAGGTGCCCCGTCGAGATGCGCTGCGTTTGATCGGGGGCGGTCTCGCTGGAGGTGTGCTGGCGGCCTTTGGCGTGGGGAAAGCCTTAGGGCAGGGCAAGGGAAATTTAGGCAATAGCCCCTGCGCTCATTTCTGCGTAGCCACCTTCCCGCCGGGACCAGCTCGTGGAGAGTGCATCAGTGATGCGGCGCATGGTGAGGGTCTTTGCTTCGAGTGTGGGCCGGCGGCCCCGGAGGGTCACCCTCCGCTGTGTGGTCAGGTCTGCTGCGAAACTGACGCAGTTTGTTGTGATGGAACGTGCTGCGAACCAACCGCAGTTTGTTGTGATGGAACGTGCTGCGCCGTAGGAGAGGTTTGCGAGGCTGGGGCTTGCGTAACCCCTGTGTGTGGCGTCATCACCGGTGGGTGCGGAAATTCGACCGTATGCGGAAGTAATGAAGTACCAGGCCTCGGCCTCTGCTTGTGCTTCGAGACGACCGAGGGAGTTGGGCCGTGCACGTCGGATTTCTTCTGTGCGGGGGCCCAGGCGTGTACCTCGACCGCAGATTGCCCAACTGGCGAGGTGTGTACCACAAACACATGCTGTGGTGTCGATCTCTGTGCTCCAGCGTGCAACGGTACGGCGGCGTTGCGGCTCGGCGAAGGACCGACGGCGTCAGGTGCCATACGTTGAGCTTATGACGTGAGCACTCTGATGATAAAGGCGTCTGATGATCAAGGGGCGTTGGCAACCTAGTTCCACAACGCTCAAGCATACTGGTTATTGGTTTTAACCGCGAGGGGGTGCCGCTCGGCATCCCCTAGTTTTTCAAACGACCTGCATTATTGAGAGGAGACCGCTATGCGACTGATGAAAGACTTGATTCTAGCTCTGTTGCCCGGCGCGGCATCCTCACTATCGAGAAAGGAGGTGTAACCCGACAAAGCGGTCTGGCAACGGCCAGCCGCATTCGTATCTCAGGAAGTATTTTACGGGCTCGAGCGCTCAGGCCCAAACGAGATGTAGTTCAAGTTGGATAAACGAGGAGAAGAACTATGAAGAATCCATTTGATGAACTAGCCAAAACGCTAGCTAAGGCAAAAGAAATGCCTCGGCGAGATGCGCTGCGGTTGATCGGGGGCGGTCTCGCTGGAGGTGTGCTGGCGGCCTTTGGCGTGGGAAAGGTGCTCGGGCAAGGCCAGGGAAATTTAGGCAATAGCCCCTGCGCTCATTTCTGCAATTCGGTCTTTCCGCCGGGACCAGAACGAGGCCAGTGCAAAAGCGATGCGGCGCATGGTGAGGGTCTTTGCTTCGAATGTGGACCGGCGGCCCCGGAGGGTCACCCTCCGGTTTGTGGTCAGGTCTGCTGTGCTGAAGGAGAGGTTTGCCAGGATGGGACTTGCGTCGCAGCGACGTGCTTTACGTGCGGTGATGATCCGACGCTATGCGGCACCTGCGGCCCCCTTGGTGAGGCTTTCTGCTCCGATACGACTGAGGGGACTGCGTGCGTGGCGAACTTCTTCTGTCCACAAGTCCCAGACTGCACGACGAGCGCCGATTGCCCGTCTGGCCAAGTGTGCACCGTAAACACCTGCTGCGGAGACGGTTTCTGTGCGGCTGTCTGCGCCGATGGTGCTACAGGTGCCCCGCTCAGGAGTCTGGAGGGCGGGGGAAGGACCGCATCAGGCGCTATATATTGAACTAGCGCATGCTTAAGGTCGGTCAACAGCGTCTGATGTTAAGAGGCGCAAACAACATGCTGTCGTTAAGCGAGAAGCATGGTAGAGTCCAAGGCGTTTGATCGAGGGGGTGCCGCTCGGCATCCCCTAGTTTTTCAAACGATCTGCATTATTGAGAGGAGACCGCTATGCGACTGATGAAAGACTTGACTCGATATTACTTACTCTGCCTCGCAGTCCTTTTTTTCATCGCTCCCGCCAGAGCGCAGACCGGCAAGCCCTTTGAGCCAGATCAGTCTGGTGACGGACAACTGCTCCGATCACTGATCGATGAGGTACGCCAGCTTCGTCTCGCCATCGAGCGTTCCAATCTTAGCGCCTATCGCGTCCAGATCGCGATTGAGCGCATGCGATTGCAGCAGGGACGTGTAGACGCCATCGCCCGCGATCTCGAGAACGTTCGCCTCCAGCTATCCAATATGAAAATGTCCCGTGCGCAAGCGGAAGCGCGGGTTAAGGACCTCGAGGACCTGATGAATAACGAAGCGGACACTGCTCGTAAGGCGCCGCTCGAGCGCCAATACAAGGAAGCCAAACGAAACCTGGATGCACAAGGTAAATGGGAAGAGCAACAGCGCGAGCGTGAGACGCAATTGAACATTCGGTTGCAGGAAGAGGGGGCCAAACTTGCCGACGTCAACAATCGACTGGATGTCCTGGAGCGGGAACTGCAAACAGAGCAGTACGTCGAAAAGCCACGTAAGTAGAAGAGTCACCCTTGAGAAGTAGAGTGTGACTACTTAGTGTTCCGGCCTCGCGGCATTGCGATTTTGTTCTAGCATCCGAATTAAATTGGACGACACGAAATCAACGGATTGACACCGATCTGATCCGTGAACAGTCGCAGCCGTTTGATTCCTGTCTATTTACTGCTTAGACCCCTGGCAATGCGCCGGATGCCTTCTTGGATTAGCGCCGCATCGATCGAAAACGACAGCCTTAGAAAACCTTCGCCCTGAGTACCGAATGCTGATCCGGGCACGGTGATGACTTTCTCATCGAGCAACGCCATCGCGGTGTTCATCGAGAGCCCGTATCGCGAGACGTCAAGCATGATGTAGTACGCGCCTTCGCCTTGAACGTAGGGAAGCTGAAGCTCTCGCTCGATTGCATGCGCCATTACGTCGCGGCGGAAACGCAACTCGTCGCGCATCGCGCTTGTTGCCCTGCGTCCCTCGTCGGTGAACGCCGCCAGCGCAGCTTTTTGTGTCACCGCCGAAACGCAGGTCGAAACGTACTGATGCATAACGGTGACGTGCCGAATGACGTCTTCCGGTCCCACTGCCCATCCAATCCGCCAACCAGTCATGCTCATCATCTTCGAAAGACCTGAGACGATGATCGTCTTGTCGCAGAACTCTGATATGGTGGCGGGCCGCTCGTCGACGTAAAGGTCGCGATAGATTTCGTCCGCGAGCACGTACGCGTTGGATCTAAAGAGCCGTTCGGCTATGAATCGCAAATCGTCGCGCGAGATTACGCGGCTGGTTGGATTTGCCGGTGAGTTGATCACTACGAGCTTCGTCTTTTGCGTCATCGCGGCTTCGAAACTCTCGCGATCGAACGCGAATCCGCCGTTCGCCGGAGTCGCGTAGTAGCGCACATCCGCCCCAGCGATCTCGGCGATAGCCGGATAAGCGATGTAGCCGGGATCGGGCAGCAGCGCTTCATCACCGGGACCGAGGATCGCCATCATCGTGGCGAAGAGTGCTTCTTCGGCGCCGGTAGTAACGCAGACAGATTCACCAGTGAACGGTGAAGGCAGGTCTTGGCTGTGATATTCGGCGATCTTGTCTCGCAACGCAGGAATCCCCGCGTTCGTCGTATACCCGATGCGTTCTTCTTGTATGACGCGAATCGCTTCGCGGCACACGACTTCTGGCGTTGGAAAGTCGGGCTCTCCCAGGCCGAGATTGATCGAGCCGGGCGGCGCGCTGTCGTAGAGCACTCGCGTAGCGCTCTTGCGAATGTTTTGAAGCCGTCCGGCTGGTGTGAACATAGTCGGTGTCAGCATTCACAATCAGAAGTCAGAGATCAGAGATCAGAGATCAGAGATCAGAAGTCAGGAGGTCGGAGAAGGAACGCGTGCAAGGATCACAGGTTGGGAAGGGTGGTTTACCCCCGCTCCCAGGTTCCCCATTGATCTCATGAAGAGCGGGGGTAAACCACCCTTCCAGACCTGTGATCCTGGCCATCGCTCTTTCCCTCGCGATTTCTTTTTCTGAACTATTGCAAATGATCCTCAAGCCTATGGCAAATTGATTCTCAAGCCTATCTTAAATAATCCTCAAGCCGCACTGAAGTATCCGTCTTCTCATCTCTGTACTTCACAATGATCGGCATGTAGATCGAAAGTCCAAGCTCCGGACCCTGGCCCTTGGTTATCGCGCGCGAGCCCGCCACAACGACCGCGCCAGCCGGAATCTCGAGTGGAGCATCGGCGGTCTTGCGATAAAACTGATCGTTCACCAGATCGTACACAGGAGTACCGCCGGTCAAGATCGTCCCCGATGCGAGCACCACCCGCTCGCGGACGATCGTGCCTTCGTAGACTCCGCAGTTGCCGCCTACGAGCACATCGTCTTCGATGATGACCGGCAGCTCGCCAATCGGTTCGAGCACGCCGCCGATCTGAGCGGCGGCTGACAGGTGCACTCGCTTGCCAATCTGCGCGCACGAACCCACGAGCGCGTGCGAGTCGATCATCGTTCCATCGTCGACGTAGGCCCCCACATTGACGAACATTGGCGGCATGCAGGTGACGCCTCGACCGATGTAGCATCCATCGCGAATCGAGGAGCCGCCGGGCACTACGCGAATGCCGTCAGTAGCCACGAAACGGCGCAACGGATAAGTGTCTTTGTCGTAGAAGCGAAATTGATTGTTGATCGAAAAGTTCTCTATCCGCCCCATTCGAAAGCCGAGCAGGATGCCGCGCTTCACCCAGGCGTTGACTGTCCAGTGGCCATCGACTTTCTCTGCGGCGCGAACTTCGCCGGAGTTGAGCTTCCGTTTGAACTCGTTGAACACAGCGCGATGTTCATCGGTGAACTCGTCGGGAGGATTGTCGAATAGCTCTTGAATCTTTTCGGCTAGCTCCATAAAGAGAAGACCTCAACACAAAGGCACGAAGTCACGAAGAGGAAAATCTCTCCAGGCGTCTCTTAGTGTCTTCGTGCCTTTGTGTTTTGTTTTGGCCTAGATCAGCTTCAACTCAACCAGCACCGCGCGAAGCCTGGCCTTCGTCTCAGGATTCACGGGCACCATCGGCAAGCGGTAAACCTCTTTGATCTTGCCCATCATCGCAATCGCCGCTTTAACCGGGCCGGGGCTGGTCTCGATGAAGTTCGCCTTCATCAGCGCGAACAGCTCTCGGTTTAGCCCTCGCGCTTCATCCCAGTTGTTTTCCAGACACGCTTTTGTGAGCGCAGTCATCTTGCTCGGCGTTTCGTTCGACGCGACCGAGATCAATCCAACTCCGCCAAGCGCTATCAGCGGCAACGTCATCGAGTCGTCTCCGGAAAACACTTTGAACGCTGCCGGCACGCGCGTAATGATCTCGGCGATCTGCGAGATATCCCCCGAAGCTTCTTTGACGCCGACGATGTTCGGTATTTCCGCAAGGCGCGCGATCGTGTCGGGCAAGATGTTGACATTGGTCCGCGGCGGCACGTTGTAGACGATGATCTGAAGCGAAGTCGCCTCGGCGATCGCTTTGAAATGCTGATAGAGCCCTTCCTGCATCGGCTTGTTGTAATAGGGCGATACCGAAAGCAAGCCTTGCACGCCCATGCGCTCGTAGTCGCGCGCAAGCGCGATCACGTGAGCCGTGTTGTTGCCACCTGCACCTGCGATAACCGGCACGCGGCCGCGAGCTTGCTGAAGGACGATCTCGACGACACGCCGCTGCTCTGCGTCGCTCAGAGTCACGCTCTCGCCGGTCGTCCCGCAAGGCACGAGGAAATCAATGCCGTCGGCGATCTGAAAATCCACGAAGCGGCGCAAAGCATCTTCGTCAAGAGACCGATCTTCTTTGAATGGCGTGACCAGCGCCGTCCCGCAACCCTTCAAGTTTGAGATGTCTGCCATGGTTCCTCTCAGAGCAGTGAGACTCCTCTAACGCCCGGTAATGCTTCCGCGAATCCGTTACCAACGAAGAAACAACTCGTTATTACCACAGCCTCTTTAGCAGGTCGCTGAAAAGCCAAAATGGGCCTCTCCCTGGGGAGTGCCGATAATACCACCAACTCAGTTGGTGGTTCGTTCATACGTGGCCTACAAGAAAGACTGCAGCGTGCTCTTGAATCCCACCAACGCAGCTGGTGGTTCGTTCATACGCAGCCTAACTCTCCGCTGGATCACTTTCCGGCTGATCAGAGCCAGGTTGGATATGAACGATCCACCAACTGCGTTGGTGGGATTCTGGGACACCCGCCCAGTGCTAGTGTAGGCTGAGTATGAACGAACCACCAACTGCGTTGGTGGGATTGCACGTGAATACTTCTGTGTCATCGACTTTTTCAGCAGCCGTCTAGGGCTTGAAGGCGCGTCGCGCTTTTTCTTTTTGTTCCTCCGCGCGCTCACGCAGTGTCTTGTCGATCTCGGTCTGAATCTGATCTTTTACGGCTCTCTCCGCAAGTGCTCTTCAATGACTTCCGAGAACTCGAAAAACCCTTTGCGGCCGACAATCCATCGTGCAGCGAGCAGCGCGCCTTCTGCGAATCCGGCCCGGCTGCGCGCCGTGTGAGTGATCGTCAACGCGTCCTCCTCGGAGTCGAACCCGACGGTGTGCGTGCCCGGTATGTAGCCAGCGCGCGTGCTTGAAGTCGGGACTTCGCGATCATATTCGGCCTCGACGATGCGCTTCAAGAAGATTGCCGTGCCCGATGGCGCATCTTTCTTTAACTTGTGATGCGCCTCTTCGATGAACGGATCGTGCGACGGAATGTGGCTAAACAACTCGGCGGCGTACCGGGTGATCTTGAACATCAGGTGCACGCCAACGCTGAAGTTCGAACTGTAAACGAACCCGATCCCGCTCTCCTGAACGAGGGCTCGAGCTTCTTCCAACCGGTCGTACCATCCTGTTGTGCCGACAACCATCGCGACGCGGGCGGCGGCGGCCGCTTTGATGTTTTCGATCGCCGCGCTCGGCTCTGTGAAATCCACGCACACATCGGCGTCACTCAGTTTGCCGCGCGAGCCAGCGACCGGGTCGATCACGCAAGCCACCTCGACGCCGGCGCGCGTCGCCGCCTGCTCGATCATCCGCCCCATCTTCCCGTAGCCAAACAAGGCAAGCTTCATCATGTTCAGTGGTCAGTGGTCAGTGGTCAGTGGTCAGCAGCGCCCTTCTACTGGCAACTGACCACTGACGGCTGACCACTGTTTCAAAACACACACTCGGTATTTACTGCCAGGCTTCGCACCTCGGCGCGCGAAGGCTGATAGATGATCGTTTGCAAGCGGTCGCTGTCGCGCGAGAACCGGTACGCCACGCCCGTATCGCTCACGAAGTAATAGAAGGTCCTGTCGCGCTCTTCGACGCATCGCTTGAAGTCGCGCGCAAGCATTAAGTCAGCGCGCGACATCGGGGCACCGGGTTCGAAGTAAATCGTGAAAACTTTGCCGACCATCGAACGAGGAGCGCGGTAAATCTTCGCAAGACTCGTCGTCAGGTAAGAGAAGGTCACCTCGCCGCCTTCGACTTTGAACGGCCCACTCATCATCGCTTCGGAAGAATTAGGTTCGGCGCCGATCAGCCGAGCCACGTCTTCAGGGGAGGAGCGGAGAGGAGTTATTCCCCGCCAGGAATTCTTTACCGCCGGTGCAGACCTGGTCATCGGCAGTGGAACCAGAATCATCATCAGCCCGATGGCTCCCAGGGTTTCTAGGGTGATAGCGCGTGTTTGTAGCCGTTTCAAAAACTCGAATATCCTTCTCTCAACCAAACCATTCTATCAACCAAACGAGAATCACAAGCATCAACCCCAAGACCGGAGTACCAAGGCTGAACACAAGAATCCAGGTAGCCTCGGACTTGAAAGTGAACTTACGTCCGGGGAGTTGCATCGCGACCCTTCTACCGCTGACGAAATGCTCGCCTTCTTCGAATTTAGATTCTAAACGTTGATGCTGGACGCTGCCTAGGGCGATCGTAGTGTCCTAGTCTTATGTTGGTCTTTCTGAAATTCTCTTCGCGCCCGAGATGCGCTTACAGATTTGCACAAGTGATATCGAGAGACAGACTCTCACCGTGCGTCTGTCGATGCGCCGAATGGCCTATCGTCCGGAATTCTCATTAACACCTCACTTCAGTGAGGTGGGCCGGGCGCAGAGTTACGCCCGAACTGTTTTAACAGTTTCGTTCCGCCGAGTGTGGACAAACCGTTGAAACGGTTATTCTAGACGTGACGCGCGCAGTCCACCTCACTGAAGTGAGGTGTTAATGAGATTCAGAGTGTGTCCGACTAAACGTTCGTTATCAGCGGTATTGGTGCTCAAGTCCCAATCAACACAAGATTAGGACACTACCAGGGCGATGCAGGTGTGCGTCAGCTTTTTGCGCTAGCTGCGACCGGACTCATACCACATTCGTCAGAGGTTGGTAGCTGAGCTGGAGAGCCTATACAAGGGGCCGTGAGCCTCGCGATGCCCACGCGAGATTGTGTGAAATCCCCCCAACGGCAGTTTGGGGGATGTCACACAGTCTGGCCAGCGGTGGGTTCTGCACTTTGTTACCTACCGCTCATTCGAAAACCAACGGGTCAAGGTCGCGGAAGAACACCTCGTGCAGCCTGGCAATCACTGTTTCAACATCCGCCTCGGCCACGACGAAGCTCATAGTGATTGGAGATGGGCCCTGGAGGATCACCCCCAGCTCAATCTCGTCGATTGCTTTGAACACCGTGCTGACGAGCCGGGGGTCGCTTCGGAGGCCCTCGCCAACCAGCGAAACGATTGCGCGATTCGGCTCGGCTATGGCGGTTCCGTAGTCTGAAATCGCTTCTATCAGGTCGCGGCCTCCGTGTCTAAGATCGCGCGAATCAATCGCAAGCACGACGTTCAAAGCCGAGACCGATGTGATCAGCGGCTCAATACGTCGCTTTGCAAGCACGTCAAGAAAAGCGCTCAAAAGATTGTGCGCTGAGACGAAGCGCGACCCATCCGCGCTCGCCGCCGCGGTCGCGTCGATTATCGTCACTGGGCGTTTGTAGGCGATCGACTTGATCAGGTTCGCGCACCGCACCGCAAGCGAAGTGATCGTCGTGCCCACAGCCTCCGGCTGCTTTGAGTTGTAGATGTGAACGGGAATATTTTTTCTAGCGGCCGGATAAATCGCTTTCGGGTGAAGCACCTTCGCGCCGAAGTACGTCAGGTCGGCGGCTTCGGCGAACGAACAACCCTTGACTGTGCGCGCACCAGAGAATATCGCCGGATCCGCGGTCATCAGCCCCGCAACGTCTTTCCAGATCTGAATGTCTTCGGCATCGAGCGCCGCGCCAATTATCGTAGCGGTGTAGTCCGAGCCCTCGAATCCGAGCGTGGTCGTAGCGCCATCGCGGGAAGAACCGATGAACCCTTGTGTGACAGGCACTGTGCCCTTCTCGGCAGCCTGCCAGATCGCTGCTCGAATTCTTTTATCGGTGTCTTCGAAAAGCGGCGACGCCGAACCGTAGCGGTCATCGGTCTTGATCAACTCGCGTGCGTCGAAGAGGTGCGCGGGAATGCCGCGCTCCGATAGCGCATCGGTTAAGACTGCCGACGAGAGCAGCTCGCCGTAAGCAAGAATCTTATCGAGCCCACGCGGCGGAACTTCGCCGAGTATGGCCAGGCCTTCGAGCAGCTTCTTCAATTCGTCGAAATGCCTATCGATGAGCGCGAAGACTTCGCGGCCTTCGGAGTTTTTCACCAATCGCCGAGCTTCGCTCACGTGGCGAGTCTTCAGATCGGCGACCAGACCGAGCGTAGTGCGGTTGTCGCCGGCTGCTGAAGCTTCGGCGGCCTGTAGTAGCTTGCGGGTGGTCTTTCCCATCGCCGACACGACGACGACGGGTTTCAGGCTGAGCCGCGCGCGGATGATCTCAGCGACGCGCTCGATTGAAGGCGCGTCCTCGACCGAGGTGCCGCCGAATTTCATTACGATCATGGGAATACCCGGTTCAGGGTTCAGGGTTCGGGGTTCGGGGTTCCGGGTTCAAGGCAGAAGCGCATGGAGTTCAGGCTTTAGCCTGGTTGTGCGTCGGCGTAGGAAGGTACTACCAGGCTAAAGCCTGAACTCCATGCGCTTCAACCCTGAACACGAAAACCACGAACCCGGAACCGCTATTCCAAGAGTCCTTGGGCGCTCATTAATTCGGCGTTGAGGATTGCTGCGCCCGCTGCTCCACGAATCGTGTTGTGTGAAAGAACGACTAACCGAATATCGAAAACCGGGCACTCGCGGATTCGACCGACCACAGCACTCATCCCATTGCCCGCATCGCGATCGAAGCGAGGCTGCGGACGGTCACGCTCGTCAGTCACAATCACCGGCCGCTCTGGCGCGGAAGGCAGGTTCAACTCCTGCGGAAGCGATCTGAACCGGGCGAGCACTCCTGCGACTTCATCGGGGGTCGCCTTCTTCTCGAGTTCGAGCGAAACGCATTCCATGTGACCGTCTTCGACAAACACACGATTGGTGTGCGCGCTGATGCGGCAGTCAGCGAAGCGAATCCCATCGCCGTCGAGCGCGCCCATTATCTTTAGCGGCTCGGTCTCGACTTTGTCTTCTTCGCCGCCGATAAACGGAATCACGTTGCCGAGCATATCGATTGCCGAGAGCCCGGGGTAGCCCGCGCCCGACAGTGCTTGCATGGTTGCGACGATCACTCGCTTTACTCCGAACGCGCGATGAATCGGGGCGAGCGCCATCACCAGCCCGATTGTCGAACAATTGGGATTGGTCACGATCGCGCCTGTCCAGCCGCGGCGTTCGCGCTGGACTTTGATGAGGTCAAGGTGCTCCGGGTTGATTTCAGGAACCAGCAGCGGGACGTCCTTATCCATGCGATGGTTCTTGGAATTGCTCAAGACGATGTAGCCCGCACGCGCGAAGCTCTCTTCGATCTCACCCGCGACCGATGAGTCCAGTCCTGAAAACACGACGCGGCAATCGAGCGCCGGCTCACAAGGCTTAACCGTTGTGGCTTTCAGGCGATCAGGAATCGGCTTGTATTGCCGCCATACGGCGGCTTCCTTGTAGCTCTTCCCCGCAGAGCGGTCCGACGCGGCAAGCTCGGTCAGCTCGAACCACGGGTGGTCTTCAAGCAGCGTGACGAATCTCTGTCCGACGGCGCCGGTCGCGCCAAGCACTCCTACCGGAATCCTCTTCGCCATAACACCTCGACCTTCGTGTCCTTTGCGAGTCTCTGCGCCCTTCGCGCGAAACCAACAGTAACGCGGCGGCTCAAAGTCGCAAAGAAAACCATACAGCTATCAACCGTTCGCTTTCAATCGCCTAACCATCTGGTTGTAAGTATCGACGGCCGCCAGGAGTTCCTGCTTGGAGACTCTTTCGTGTGGTGTGTGCGCGTCGAGTATCGAGCCCGGGCCAAACAACAACGGCTTCCCCCACTTCGTGAGCGCCGGTATATCTGTTGTGAAGGCGACGATCGTCGTCTCAAATCCGTCGATGCTCTCCGTGAACACCGGGTCGCACGCGAACGTGTATTCGACTTTGACTCGTGAGTTGACGACGCCTTCGATGATTAGCTTGAGCGACTCGGTGCTTGAGACGACGCGGAACATCAGCTCGGCTTCGGCATCAGGCGGGATCACGTTGGCGGCGACGCCGCCTTTGATCATTCCGATGTTCATCGTCGTGGCCCCGAGCCTTTCGTCACGCGGTAAATCAACCCGACGAAGATCGGTAAGCACATCGAGCAGCTTATCCACGGCCGACTCGCCCATTTGAGGATAAGCCGAATGCGCCGCTCGGCCGCTTGCCCTGAGCATGGCTCTCAAAGCCCCCTTCGAGCCGAGAGCCAGTTTCGACTCAGTTGGTTCGCCATTGATCAGGTAGCGCGAGCGATTGGGAATCGCGTTGGCGGCTCGGGCGCCCTGGCTGCCCGCTTCTTCGCCGACGACGAAGAGCAGACCAAAGTCGGTCACATTCGCCTCGATCAGCGCCTCGCCGGCTTTGATCATAGCCGCGATGATGCCTTTTGCATCGCAAGCTCCTCGGCCGTAGATGTAGTCGTCATCTTCGCCGAACTCGACGTAAGGCGGAACGGTGTCGGTGTGAGTCGAGAGCACGACGTCAGGTTCGCCTCGTCGGGCGTAGACATTTGGTCGATCATTGTCCGTATCTTGAATCTCAACCTCAAACCCGGAGCGCCTCAAGTATTCAGCGAGAAAGTCGGCGATTTGCTTTTCATCGCCACTGATTGATGGGATGGAGATCAGCTTGCGGGTGACTTCGAAGAGGTTCATTAGATGTCAGAGTCCCAGAGGCCTCGGAGTGACCTCCGATGAAAAGAGCCCGTGGGTATTGGCGAACATAGTGATAAGCGCAATCCCGGTTATCAGTGCTAGCGGAACCTGCAGCGCAAAAACAGTCGCGAAGCCGGGCCCGACACTCTGCTCCTTAACGACACAAATCGCGAGCGCAACGCCCGAGGCTGTTCCAATCGTCGTAGCTAACACCCACCAGCCCGCTTGCCTCACCCAGCGACGCAGGACAAGCCACTGAGCTAATCCAAGCAATAGTCCTGGCAAGACAGCCGCCGCCAGATGTCCGAGGGAGCTTGTGGCGAAGAGTGCCCACCAAAGGGTTGCTTCGCCAACTGCCGTCGGTGGAACCCAACTCAGGGGTCGTTCTATCCATCTTGTAAGCACGAGCGCTTGCGCAGTGCCATGGAAGGCTCCCAGAACCAGGCCAAAGACCAGCGGAAGGCCAACCAGCGGAAGGTCGAAACCAAGCGGGGCACAAACGAGGAGCAGCACGTAGGCAGCAAAAAGACCCGGAACGCTACTGACCATCGTTGCGAGAATCCAGAGAGCAAGAGCTTTCCAGTCGATGGCGTTGAGACTCAAGCTGAATACTCCACTACGGCTTGTTTAATCTCACGAGACAATGCCAACGTTGTTTTGATCCTGATATGTTTCGGCATCTTTGTCGGACTCGCTGCTTGCTCGATACGGTTCATAGCAAACCCGGCAGCGCGCTTCGTAGGTCCCGTCGCCGATTTCAATCTGTGAGTTGCCGCCGGCGACCCGCTGGGTGTAGTGCGCGAGCCCTCCACATCGAACACACACCGCGTGCATCTTCGAAACGTCTTCAGCTACGGCCAGAAGCGCGGGCATCGGGCCGAATGGACGGCGTAAGTAATCCTGATCGAGCCCCGCTGCAATGACTCGCACGCCTCCGTCTGCCAACTCCATGCACACGTCGACGATTTCATCATCGAAGAACTGCACTTCGTCGATGCCCACCACTTTTACTCCGAATACTATGTTGGCGCGAAGGGCGGAGGAGTTGCTGACGGCTATGGCATCCATCCCGCGATTGTCGCGTGAGATGACTCGCTTCAACTCGAAGCGGTCATCTATCGCCGGCTTAAAGATCTGCGAACGCTGGCGGGCTATCTCGGCGCGGCGTATGCGACGTATCAATTCTTCGCTCTTGCCGCTGAACATTCCGCCGGTGATTACTTCGATCCACCCACCTCGGGAACTGAACCCATCCATATCTCTGAATCCCCTTCGCTAATCGACTCGGTTGTCAGCCCAGTCTTTCAAGCTGCTGTTCATAAGGGAAGTGATTGTATTCTGTTTATCCATTCCTCGGATTCGCTTGCGCCCCAAATCACAATCAGATCTTCGGCCGCCGTGTTCACCGCGAGCTTTTGCGGTAAGACAATTACGCCGGCGCTCGTTCTGTTACGATAAACTCGGCAAAGTGTTTCGGCATCGTCTTCCGATCGTGCGTAACCAGTACGCGGCCCTCCCTCGCAGCTATGGCCAGAACCTGTTGGTCGCCTAATGCAACGAGCTTGGCGGCGTGCGCGTCTGAAAGTCTATGCTCGGTTCTCGTCTGAGCGTCGCTTTCAGCAGTATCTGGTTTAGGTCTGCGTCCGCTTGGAAACGAACCTTCATACCTTGCTCATCAGCGACTCTCGCCTAGCCTTGGTCAACTTTGCATGGAACTGAGGATCTGCGTCGCGCGTGGCTTGGCGCAACAACTCGAACTGCTCATCCGCATCCTTCAGGTATTCATCGATCTCGGCGCGATGGGCAAGATAATAAGTGATTGCGCCAAAGACCTGTTCTAACGTCAGCACAGGAAAGCATTCGGCAGCGATCGTCTCAGGAGACAAGCCATCTAGGAACGCGAAAACTACTGAGTCGAGAGACACACGGGTACCGGCTATCCAATATCCCTCATCACGTCTTTCGACGTATTCTTTTTCCATAAGACTCCTAAACGACTTACCAGACGATCCTCTCCATGTGCTGTCCTCAGCAGTACACGATAGATCCAAAGGCAGCCAACACTCAATTCAGCTTCGCTTGCAGCTTTCTGAACGCTCGAATCGCCAGCGCGTACTTCGGATTCAAATCAATCGCCGCCTTGTATTCGCGCAGCGCGTCGTATGCGCGTCCCTGCGCTTCATACACTCGACCGAGGTTGAAGTGAGGGTAAAAGTAAGACTCATACCGCGGCGCCGTCATCGCTCGCCGCAGCCACGGAATAGCGCTGTATAGATTCCCTTGCTCGATCATGTAAGCGCCGATGTCGTTATACGGGTTGCCAAAGTCCGGGTCAACCTCAGTCGCACGATGGCACTCTTCGATCGCTTTATCCGTCATGCTCATGAAGCTGTAAGTCCAACCCAGGAACGTGTGAGCTTCGGCGGTCGGGTACGCTTCGACCGATTGAGTGTATAAACCAGCCGCTTCTTCGAGATCACCGCGCATCTGGGCTTCATAAGCCGCTTGAAAGAATCGAAGCGCTTCGCGTTTCGAAGAAGCCTGCTCTTCGGTCAAGAACTCTTCCTTACCGAAAGGCATCTCGCCGATTCCAGTGTGGAGCGCGACCAGCGTTCGGGTTTCGCTCTGCTTGGCATGGATATTGTCTGTCATACCTATTCATGTTTGTATGCAACGGAGACAGAAATATCAAGCTGAAGTAGCATAGACTTTAGTCTGAGCCCGGTCATGCTGCTAGCGGAGTTACCAACACAGAGGCGTGCGCGTCAGGTTTCGCGCATACCCACCTCGTCGGAGACTGTGTAAAACTCCGGAATACCCCACACGGCACAGTGTGGGGATTGTTCAGATCCAGCCTACAACGCAAGCGGCCCGCCACTCTTTGTTTTTGGTCCCTCCTTCTCTCCCCTCGCGGCGCGAGGGGAGAGAATAAAACACAGAAGGGGACCGGCTACTCGCTTCGTAGGCTGGGCTTGAACAATCCACCCACTGCCGTGGGTGGAATTCCAGGAGTCTTCCAACCGTCTCTGACGAGGTGGGTATGCCCGAAAATCTGACGCGCACCCGACACAGACTGAAGTCTGCGCCACGACATAATGATTCCTGTATAATCCGCGTGTGGTAACCGTCGAAATAGTGACAATAGGCAATGAGATATTGCTGGGCCTGGTCGAGGACACAAATTCGAACTATCTTTGCCGCGTGGTTCGAGGAATGTCCGGCCGCGTTCGGCATATCGCGGTAGTCCGTGATGAGATCGAAGCAATAGGCGCTAGCCTCAAAGCGTCGATGGAGCGCGGGGCCGAATTGATTTTCACATGCGGCGGGCTTGGACCCACTGACGATGATCTGACACTCGCGGCCATCGCAAGGGCAACTGGCCGCAAGCTCGAAGTCAACGCGGCCGCGCAAGCGTTCGTGCAGCGGCGCTACCGGGAGCTCGCTGCGCAGGGTTACGTTGCGAGCGCCGAGATGAGCGAACCGCGATTGAAGATGGCTCGACTGCCTGAAGGCGGGCGCCCGGTTGAGAATCCGGTGGGAGCCGCACCCGGCGTCGTGGTGCAGGCAAACGACATTCGAATCGTCTCGCTGCCCGGCGTGCCCGCTGAGTTGAAAGCCATAGTCGAAGGTCCGCTTCAAAGTCTGCTTGCTGAGGTCTTTGGCCGCGGCAGCTATCGCGAGCGCGAGATAACGGTCGGATGCGGCGACGAATCCGAGCTGACTCCCGCACTGCGTCAAGTCGCTTCTCTGCATCCCGAAGTCTACATAAAATCGCGCGCGAGCCGCTTTGGGCTCGGCGTGAGGTTTCGCATACTGATCTCGTCATCTGCCTCCAGCGCTGAAGAAGCCGGACGCATGATCGAAAGCGCCGCTTCGGACCTCACGCGGGCGCTCGGCGATGCGGGGATTCGGGACCAGGTGTGATAGATGCGAATCGAATCACCTCATCTATCAATCGTCTTGTGAAAGCTAGTTATCCTGTAGCCAGAAAACGTGAAAATGATAAACCTGTACGCTATTCATCGAACCTATCTTGACTGACTACTAATATGCTGCCTGGAAATGATTCCGCGCCACCGGCCAATGACGTTACCAGTTAACAGACCAGCGCAGTAGAGCGTCACCGCTCCGGTCACAAAGAGAAAACAGTGGATCGCCAGAATGTACCGGTACTCGGTGCTGAAAGGCGCATGCGTAACGATGTAATAAACCGGAACCGCTAGCAAGGTGAGCAGCGCCCGGCCGCGACGGGCAATGGCGAGTAGCGCTATTCCCGCGATGATTAGCGGGAGAAGAAAGGCGGTCTTGAAGATGTTTCTCTCGATGCCCCGAATGATCACACGAGGGTAGTTGGTCCATAGAGTGGGCGTTGGGCCAAGCTCGAATAAGTCCGCCTTGCCCACCTCAACAACTGGCCTCTCCGATGTTGCTCCGTTATTGCTCAGGACCAAACGCACCTCAGCAGCGTCGCCGCTGGCGAAGCGGATCGGCGCGGGAGCGGTCTCAGCAAGCTCGGTGGCAAACCTTTTAGCTTTTTTGCCAGTGGGTTCCCCTTGCGTGGTGATGCTGGCTGAAGCAAGTACGACTCGCTCGTCTGCACCAATCACTTTAGCGGCTGCCTGACCCTGTCTGATTCTCGCGGGAAGCGTGAGAAGGTAATCAGTATTCCTGCGCACAGAGATCGGAGCCGAGACGAATTGATCCTCGAACTCGGATCCTGCGCCGGCGATTTGCAGCGTTTCACCGTTCGCAGCAAGCGAGACTTCTGCCCCCGCTGACAGGGCTCTGCCGCCGGAAATCAAGTCAGCAGCTGCCGAGGACCAGATTGGTTTGTTGCCGGATACACTCGATATCGAATGCCCGAACGGAGGCCTGGTTGAGATCAGGGGCACCGTTGCCGTGTTGAAAGGCCAATCGCGCCGGCGCGATTCGTTGTAACTGAGCATGAACGTCGCGCGCCGAACCATTGCTCCCAAGTACCAAAGCGGATGCGATCGGATGACCTCAAGCCCTCGAGCGAAGCGCGTGCGGTCACGTTGGATGCCGTCCGGGGTCCACATATGGCCGCCATAGTCGGGCCGGCTGTTCCACTCGACATCGGTCCTCAATACGTCGGGGTCAGACAACGGCATCCCGAACTTTCCTTCTTTGTCGAACTCGGCGATGCCTTGGACCAGATTGACGCCGGCAGGGAGCGCAACGGGAATGAGGTGATGGTAGACAACCCAGTTCCGAATCGTGATGGGTGAGATAACAACCGCGGCAGCGGCTACCAACACGGTCGAGTAACGCAACCGCTTGCCTCGCGCGAACAACATCGCAATCACAATGGCGAGAAATGGCGCGAGCAACAGCGAGTTCGCTCTCAGCCAACACGACAAGCCCAACATCACGCCGGCGGCTGCTATTGTATGAAGCCGCGGCCGCCGGCTTGTGCTAATGATCAAGTAAACCGCTAGCAGGATCGGCAGCACCGCTAGTGAATCGGGTGACAATCGAAGTGAATAGTACGCCGAGTGAGGCGATAGAGCCATGAGCAAAGCCGCGATGATCGCCGCGGCCAGAGGAAACAATTCCGCGGCTATAAAGAACACCACTACTGCGGCGGCAGCATCGCAGATGATCTGAAGCACGCGCAGAGGCGTTTCGGTTTCGCCGAACAGCTTGAAGCTTGCGGCCATCACCATCGAGTAGCCCGGTGGATGAATTATCATCCGCGCATCACCGGGATCCACTTGCTCGCGCGGAAAGAGAATTGTGCCCTGTTCAAGAATTCGCCGAGCCTCTCGACGATATTGAAGCGCCATATTGCGAGAGAGCGTGTCCTCGATAGACATTTGCACCGCGTTGTCCTGCCAGTACAAAAGCCTGACACCAAGGGCTGAGAAGAAGATCACAGCGCACGTAGCCGCCAAAGTGGTTCGGACCGCCTTTTGAGCATCGCCCGGCCCTTGGAGCCGAGCGGCGAGCCACGCCCGCGCTTTCACAGCGGCCGCAGGCATTCCGCCTCTTCTCTGGTCGCTCAGGCTGGCCTGCTCAACGTAATCACTGGAAACTGTGTGCAACTAGGCTGCTCCGTGCCGCGCAGCCAGATTGTAGACTCGCCGCGCGATTTGAAAAAATGCTGCGCCGGCATCGTAAATCGTAGTGGCCGCCACTATGAAGAGGAAATAGTGAATCGCCAATATGTATCGATACTCAGTGTGCAGAGGTGACTGGACCACCAGGTAGTAAGCGGGAACAACAAGAAGTATTGCGAGCTCTCGACCGCGTCGCGCCACCACCAGGAAAATGATTCCGGCCGCGATGAGCGTTCGCAAGAGAACAGTCGTAAAGTTGCGTTGTATGCTCCTGACTATTAGCCTGGGGTAATGAGTCCAGACGTACGGAGTGGGACCAATTTCGAATAGCTCTGCCTTCCCCAACTGAACGGCCGGCGGTCCAAGCGTCGCCGTATTGTTGCTCAGCACAAGACGTCCGTCCGTCCTGGCGCCGCTTGCAAAGGGCATTTGTATCACTGTCATTTGCTGTTCAACCGATGAATCAGCGGCTGCGCTTTTTGAAGAGATAGCCGATGGCTCTGCCTCCTTCAGCGCACCGGCAAGAGCCGTGACGGCGAGCCCTATGCGCCGGTCGACGCTCGCGACTTTGAGAGCCGTGTCCCCGTACAGCATCTTGACCGGCAGCACCAGCACATAGTCCGTGTTCTCCTTCACTGGAATTGGTTCAGACTCGAATTGATCTCCGTACGCCGAGTTGTCCCCCGTGAGCTCGAACATCTGGCCATCGTATCGAAGTGAGACCGTTGCCTGGGGCGAGATGATAGCCCCTTTTGCATTTAGATCGACGGGCGAAATTGACTTTACAGGTTCTTGTTCGTTGTTGACTGCGAGCGCTCCAGGGATAATTGCGCCGTTGAGCACGAGCACCGCCGGTTGATCGGGGCCGCTAGTCACCAGGGAATGGCCATACCCTGCGTGCGCAAATACAGGTGGAATTGCGGCAGAACCAAACGGCCATGCTCGCGCTCGTGACTCGTTATAGCTCAGCATAAAAGCGGCGCGGCGCAGGAGCACTCCGGCGAACCAGGCGGGATTCGACCGAATAACGGAGAGCCCGCGATCGAAGCGCGCGCGATCGCGAGCGATTCCGTCGGGCTTCCAAAGGCTTGCTGCATAGTCTGGCCGCCCGTGCCACTCGGCGTCCTTGAGCCTCGCCTCCCGGTCGCTTCGAGGCATACCAAGCTTCCCATCTCGATCGAAGTCGCCAATGCCCTCGACCAGATTCAGTCCTGCTTGAATTGAGAGCGGAATGAAGCGACGAAAAACGATCAGATTGCGAACGGTGATGGGAGAGATTACGACTATCGTTGTTGCGATCAGCGTGCATGCATAAAGCAGCCGCTTACGGCGCTCAAATACTAACAAGATCGCGACACCTAGAAACGGAGCGAGCATCAGAGCGTTTGCCCTTAGCCAGCACGAGAGACCGGCACACGCGCCCGCCGCAATGATGAGCCGCACATTTGGTCGCTTCCGCGCCATTACTATCAGGTAGACCGCAATCAGAATCGGCAGCACCGCCAGTGAATCGGGCAACGGCAAGAGCGAGTAGTGTGCGAGATGCGGTGAAATCGCTACGAGCATCGCGGCGATCGTAGCGACTTTCCAGTTCAACAGCTCTATCGCAATCAGAAAGACCAGCACGGCTGCCAGCCCGTCACACACCATTTGTAACAGCCATAGCGCGGGATACGGGGGATCATCGGTCATTCGATAGATCGCGGCCAGGATGATTGAATAGCCGGGCGGATGCGTGAGCATCCGCGCATCTCCATCAGCGGGCAGCTCGGGCGGGAACAGAATCCGGCCTTCCTCTAACATTCGCCGCGCATCTTTGTCGTACCTGCTGAAAACACCCGACAGTGAGGTCTTACCGCTGATGATATCTACGTGCTTGTCCTGCCAGTGCAAAAGCCTGACACCCAGGGCTAAAGCGAATATACTTGCGCAGATTATGGTGAGGCGGATGCGAGTTAGTTGCGGAACACTGCTTCGCTCAAGTTGCGAGCCCGGCCATTTGACAGCAGCAGTTAGCGCGGCTCTCAGCTTGCCGGGCTGTACCGGGTAGGTTACCGGTTGAGCGTCCCCTGTGTCGATTTTCGTTGGCGCGCGCATGGGCAGAATCCCTTACGAAGCATTCCTCATCAGCAACGGTTTCCTAGAGGCTAGCTCTACCGGTGAACCTCCTCGCTGTCAATCTTGATGCCCGGGCGATCGCCGTGCCAAAGCAACTGAGGGTCACCGCAGCCATCACCAAAAGAAAATAATGGATCCCCAGGATGTATCGATACTCAGTGTGCAACGCGGACTGCAATATTAGATAGTAAGCCGGAACCGCGAGCAAGATGAGAAGCACACTCCATCGCAGAGTTGTCGCAAGCAGGATGATTCCTATTCCGATCAGCGGAAGCATATGAGACGTTGTGTATAGATTTCGCTGAATGCCGCGAACTGCCGGGCGAATAAAACGGGACCACTGCTGCGGTGTTCGGCCCAGCTCAAATAGATCTGCCTGGCCCAATGCGGCTTGCGACCTGCCCGGTGTCCGTCCATTGTTGCTTACAACCAACACTACCTCGCTGCGATTTCCGGTCGCAAAGGGCATCAACATGAAATTCATTTGTTGCGTGCCCGCGATGGCTGCCGGAGGGGATGCCTTCATCGCGGGCTGGGCGTCGTTATCACCTTCTTCGTTTGGGCCGATTCCGCCTTCTGTTGCGCTTCGCGGCTTCTCCTTCTGCACCTGCATGATCTGCGCAGCGAGCGTGATGCGGCGGTCCCTGCTGGTCACTTTCACCGCCATTCGTCCCTGAATCAATCGCACGCCGGCCTTCAGCACGTAATCGGTATTCTGTTCAACTGCAATCGGAGCAGAGGCGAACTGGTCGTCGAAGTCAGAGTTGTTGCCCGCAACCGTGAACGTCGCTCCATCGACACCTGGGGAGCACTCGGTCCGCGATGACAAGGCGCTGCCCTTAGCAAGTAATTCGGCGGCAGGACTCGACCAGACTGGTTCGTCATTGACAGCAAGCTGATGGCCGAATGAGGGCTCGGCTGAGACCAGGGGCGCGAGCGCCGTGTCGGCAGGCCAGCCCTGTGAGAGCGAATCGTTGTATCTGAGCATCGAAGCCGCGCGACGAATCATTACTCCTGCAAACCAGACCGGGTTGTTGCGTACGACATCGAGCCCCCGAGCGAAGCGATATCGGTCGCGCGCGATTCCATCGGGCCTCCACAAGCTCACGTAGTCGGGCCGGTTGTGCCACTCCGCGTCTTTGAATCCGGCTTCGCTATCGGTGGCCGGCATGCCAAAACGATTCTCTTTGTCATAATCCGCGATGCCTTCGATCAGCGTTATTCCCGATCCGAGAGAGAGTGGAATGAAATGGCCGAACACTATCCAGTTGCGAATAGTAATCGGCGAGATGACTATGATCGCCGCACATACTAACGCCGTTGCGTACTTCAGTCGCCGGCCACGTTCGACAATCAGCAAAACCAGCAACGCGAGAAACGGCGCTAACAACAAAGTGTTAGACCTCAGCCAGCACGCCAGGCCCACCATCGCGCCCGCTGCGACGATCGTCCAGAGTCGAGGCTGCTGTCTTGCCTGGATGACGAACCAAACTGCAATGAGTACCGCCAGGACTGCGAGCGACTCCGGCAACTGCTGGAGCGAGTGATGGGCGAGATGGGGCGAGAAAGCTACAAGCAAACCGGCGATGATGGCCACCGCGTTAGACAGCAGCGCTCCGGCAATTAGAAAAACCAGAACCGCTGCAGCTGAATCGCAGATGATTTGCGCAAGCACGAGCTTGGCGTCCGATTTCCCGAATAGTCCAAATACTCCCGCGATGAAGATTGAGTAGCCAGGAGGGTGCACAACCAACTGAATGCTTTTATGTTGTTCGTAATCGCGCGGAAATAGTATGCCGTCCCCATCGAGCATCCGTTGCGCCTGCTGCTTGTAGCGGCTGATGAGGCTGCTCTGGGCCGCGCCGATGTTTGATTGATGATCCTGCCAGTGAAACAGCCTGACGCCAAACGCAGCTAGAAAGATGATTGTGCAAGCTATTGCAAGCCTGCGCCACTGTGCACGTTCCTCTCGACGAGGTGATGCGAGCCGCCCCGACAGCCATCCGCGCAATGATCTCGATAATCGGTGATCACCGCGAGCCTCTTCCGATGCTAAAGTGGTGGTGGTTGGTTGCAAAGGTCTGGAAAAGGTTCTCAGCCTCGTGTCTTGGCAGGCGCAAGCTGAGAGCCTTTCTTATTTCTATGCGCTCTACTCGTCCTAGCTGATACCTCGCGGGTGTCAGCCGAGAGTCAGCGGGGAGGTGTACAAAACACACCCCGCTCGACGGCTTCGGTTTAACCCAGGATTCGGCGCGATTGTAGCATAATCAGCACGACTTACAACCTGTATCGAGCTAGGTTCGGAAGGTCAGTGTCCTGAGCGTCGCAGACACCCGATGCACGCCCAACCCGATCAGCTTGCCTGCGAAGTAAACCGTCACGGCGGCCATAATG
Organism: Acidobacteriota bacterium; assembly: GCA_038040455.1. GTDB lineage: Bacteria > Acidobacteriota > Blastocatellia > UBA7656 > UBA7656 > Onstottus_A. The sequence continues at coordinate 53,981 of JBBPIH010000034.1, read as the reverse complement.
AATAGAAGGTAGTGAATAGCAAGAATGTAGCGGTACTCGGTGTGAAAGGCGGACTGCACGCATAGGTAATAGGCAGGCACTGCGAGCAATACCAATAACGCATTCTTACGTCGAGCGATTCCCAGCAGCACGATGCCGGCAATGATCAGAGGCAGCATGCGAGATGTAGTGTAGAGGTTTCTTTGAATGCTGCGAACTGTCGGGCGAACCGTTCGCGTCCAGACCTGCGCGGTAGGCCCAACACGAAACAGTTCCGCCCCTCCGATTTGAGCAGCCGGCCTAGCCGAAGACGCGCCGTTGTTGCTGAACCGGCGTCGAAGTCCTGCAGATCGCTCAAGCTTTCCCGATCACGCCGAAAGAGCACGGCGTGGAGTTCCTGATGGACAATCGCCATCTCTGGCTGCGATCGAAGCGCCAGCACGCGATACTCTCGATAAGAGCAGAAGTCATCCGAGCCGTGCGCGACTATTTCGACTCGAACGGTTTCTTGCTGATGGACACGCCGATCTTCACACCTGCCGCGTGCGAAGGCACGACAACCCTGTTCGAGGTGGACTATTTCGAAGAGGCCATCTGCAACCTGATGGAACCGATGGCGGCACATCCTGAAATCTCTGCTGTGACGGCATAGGCGGGTTGCGATTTACTTAACAGTGATAGCGCACCGAGAGTGCGAAAGCAAGATGAATACTCGATGCATGGTTTAGCAATCCGCGATTACTCTCTCAGGACGCGCGACGTAACTAAATGATCACACAATAAGCGGCGCCGTAGCTTCTGGTGGCCAGGGATAGAACAGTGCGGTGTAGCGGACAAACGTACGCGATGCCTCGGGGTCGTCGGGTGCGCGCTCGGTGTGCGCCTTCACGGCGTCGCGCGTGAAGGTCAGCGCCTTGAGTATGTCGCTCCGGCGCGGACGCGCGTCTGCTGGCTGGTCTTTGCCGATCTCGTCGATACGCTCGCGGATTCGACGGCTAAGTTCATCGATTCCACGCGCGGCAGCACGATGTTCGTAGATCAACCCGCTCTCTTCTGTCTCGAGGTTCTTAATTGTGTTCTCGACGGCGGCAAGAATGTCAGAGTCGTCCAGACCGCGAAGGGCAACCGCCCCAACACCGCGCTGAGTGCTAACTATCGCCTCCCCAATCGCGTCGAGAACCAGCAACGCCGCGTCGTTCAGCCTTAGATCGCGCGGATCTTCGGCAGTCTCCTTTCGGCGCAAGGCCATCTCTCGCTGGCTCGAGTGGGTACGGGCTTCGATCAAGTAGGAACAGGTCTCGGGGCAAGCGAGTTCTATCATCCGCTCACGCGCGCAGCAGACTGCGCAGATCTTTGCTCTGAGCGCAGGACACGATCGTTTTGCTGCTCTCTTGTTGCACCGTGGGCATGCTGGCATCGGCAACAGGTTACAGTTGATCGACGATCGGTGACAAGATTGCCGTGAGCTCCAGAGGTGTTTGAAGCGCTCAGAGAGCGAATTCTGTGCTGTCACCCCGTAGGGGTGCAATGTTTATAGAAACGTGGTCGGTGCGAGCCGCACCCCAGCGGGGTGCAATGTGCCGGATCAACTCTCGTTAAATGATGAATGTTTATAGAGGAAGGTCGTTCGGCGTGGCGCACCCCAGCGGCGTGCTATGTCGGTCACTCCCTCATTTTGCGAGAGTTGATCCGGCACATTGCACCCCGCTGGGGTGCGGCTCTCGCACGGACCTCGTTTCTATAAACATTGCACCCCTACGGGGTGACAACACAGACTAAAGTCTATGCTACTTCAGAACCTCATCTATGCTACTTCAGAACCTCATCTATGCTACTTCAGAGCCTCATCTATGCTTACTTCAGAACCTCGTCTGTTAGACTTTCTTCCGTGAGCATGGAATCGAAATCAAGACTCAAGCGCGCCGCGATTTACATTGCCGGGTGGTTCTTCATTCTCCTGGGCATACTGGGTCTCGTTCTTCCAATACTTCAAGGCATACTGTTCATACTCGTAGGGCTCTTCTTGCTATCGAGCGTTTCACCTCGGGCCGAACGGTTGCTTCACAGGATCAGAGAACGGTTTCCGCGCATAAGCAAAACGTTCGACGAGGCAAAGTCCAGGGCCAAACACACGCAGGCTGGAATAGCCGCCAGGTTGCACAGCGCGACAACGAAGGCGCGAGATGTCCACGCTCAGATTTTCAGAAGGAAGCACGACAACCCCGAAGACTTGAAGTAACTGCCGAATGCTATGCTCAGCCACGATCGCTTCCCTTTGACTTGACCGATGACTGAGCCATAAAGTTTTTTTGAAGTGAGGACGTGGACTGGTGCCCAAATCAAAAGCTCGCGAGGGCTCACCCGTACAGGTTCATCATCTTCCAGCGACTGAGTACTTAGTTTCCAAGGAGAACTCGTGATTCGCAATGCCGCATTCTTAACGTTCATTATGTTGACCACTGCCGCTCTCGCACAGGCCTTCTCGTCGAGCGAGGCCGCGATGAAGCTTCACGCGTTGTTCGCAGAGGACTGGCAGAGGGGCCTCGAGCAGTACCCCGAAGGCGCGACTCTGCTCGGCGACAACCGTTTCAACGATCGGCTCACCGATTTTTTGTTCGAGGCAATCGAGCGTCGCAAAGGTCACGAGCGCGCGATGCTCGATCGCGTTCAGAAGATTGACCGCTCGCAGCTAACCGGACAGGACGTCATCTCATACGACCTGTTCCTCCTGGACAAGAAGCTCAACGTCGAAGGCCAGCGCTTCCCCGTCGAATATATGCCGATCGATCAGATGAACGGCGTTCAGATAAGCTTCGGGCAGCTCGCCGGTTCGACGCCGTTCCGGAACGCTAAGGACTACGAGAACTATCTGGCGCGGCTCGCGGCGTTTCCGAAACAGATCGACCAATTGATCGCGCTGATGAAGCGGGGCCTCGAGACGAAGTGGGTCCCGCCCGCCGTGCCGCTCCGCTCTGTCCCGGCTCAGATCGAAGGTCAGATCGCGGATGATCCTACAAAGAGTCCGCTGTTCAATCCATTCGCGCGCTTTCCGCAAGACGTTTCTAAGGCCGAGCGAGCGAGACTCACCGAATCGGGAAGGAGAGTAATCAACGAATCCCTGACACCGGCGTTAAAGAAGCTGGCTGCGTTTTTCAAAGAGACCTATCTGCCTGCTTGCCGTCAGAATATCGGGGCGACATCGCTTCCCGGCGGCCAGGCGTTTTACCAGTACGCGGTTCGCCGGCACACAACGACCAGCTTGACGGCGAAAGAGATTCACGAGATCGGCAAGCGCGAGGTCGCTCGCATTCGAAAGGAGATGGAAGCAATAGTTCAGCAGATGGGATTCAAGGGATCGTTTCACCACTTCCTGACATTTCTTCGAACCGATCCGCGGTTCTACTACACAACGCCTGAGGACCTCGTAGCCGGGTACAGTTACATCGCAAAGCTGGCAGACGGCAGATTGCCCGAGCTGTTCACCGAGCTTCCGCGAACCCCGTACGGTGTGAGAGTGATCCCCGACTACGAAGGCCCCGCGCAAACCACGGCCTACTATCAGCCGGGGGCAGCAGATGGATCACGCGCCGGCTTGTTTATGATTAACACCTATAAGCTGAACACGCGGCCGAAGTACGAGATGGAAGCGCTCACGCTGCACGAATCGGTTCCGGGCCATCACTTGCAGATCGCTCGCGCGCAGGAGCTGAAGGGCTTGCCTGATTTCCGTCGCAACGCTGGCTATACGGCATACGTTGAGGGCTGGGGATTGTACGCCGAGAGTCTCGGCTCGGAGATGGGCTTCTACGGAGATCCGTATTCGAAGTTTGGGCAATTGACCTACGAGATGTGGCGCGCTTGCCGGCTGGTTGTCGATACGGGAATGCACTCACTCGGCTGGAGCCGGCAGCAGGCGATTGACTTCATGAAAGAGAACACCGCTAAGACAGAGAACGACATCGTAGTCGAAGTGGATCGCTATATCGTGTGGCCGGGGCAGGCGCTCGCTTACAAGATGGGCGAGTTGAAGATCAAGGAGCTGCGGGCTAAGGCAAAGCGGGAACTCGCCGAGCGATTCAACGTTAGAAGATTCCACAACGCAGTGCTCGACTCCGGCGCCTTGCCGCTGGACTTGCTGGAGACTCGCGTCAATGAATGGATCGCGGAACAGAAGAGGAAGGAATAAGATGAACAAGTATCATTTGCGAACCGTCCAGGCTGGCCGAGGGCTGACAGCGTTGGCCCTTCTCGCGCTGATCGGATGCTCGAACGTGAGTCATTCGAACGTGGCGAACAACAACCAGCCTTCGAATAACAATCAGCACGGCAACACCGCTATGGAAGACCAAAAGAACAAACCAACGAGCGACACGGTGGACACCCGGCTTGTTTCAGCCAACACAAGATTCGGCTTGAAGCTGTTTGCAGAGGTCGCCAAACAAAGCGCCGGCAAGAACGTGCTTATTTCACCGGCAAGCGTGGGGCTCGCCCTCGCGATGACCTACAACGGGGCGGTAGGCGAAACGAAGGAGGCGATGGCTCGCGCGCTGGAAACTCAGGGAATGAGTCACGCCGAATTGAACCGCGCCTACGCTCAGTTGAAAGCTGCTCTCGAGAGTGCGGACCCTAAAGTACAGCTCAACATCGCGAACTCGCTCTGGGCAAAGAAAGGCATCACGTTCAATCCTGAGTTCCTTCAAAGGAACAAGCAGTTTTACGGCGCCGACGTGACGACGCTGGCCTTCGACGATCCGAGTGCTCCTGCAACAATCAACTCGTGGGTCGCCGACAAGACAAAAGGTAAGATTGAAAAGATCGTCGACACCATCGATCCGCAGTCGATTCTTTTCCTCATCAACGCGATTTACTTCAAGGGGAAATGGGCGGCCGAGTTCGACAAGGCAAAGACCAAAGACGAGATTTTCACAACGGCCGCAGGCCAGCAGAAGCGCCATCCGCTGATGCATCAGTCCGACAATTACCGCTACTATGAAGGCAAGGACTTTCAAGCGGTCAGCCTGCCCTACGGCGCCGGCCGAGTCAGCATGTACATTTTCCTTCCCGCAAAAGGCACGAGCCTGGCCGGGTTTCAAAAGAACCTGACCGCGGCGAACTGGGAAGCGTGGATGAAAGAGTTCGCGGAGACCAAAGGCGACATTGCGCTGCCGCGTTTCAAGGTCGAGTACGAAATCGGGCTCAACGATGCGCTTAAGGCTCTGGGGATGGGAGTTGCGTTTGATCCGCAGCGCGCGAACTTCACCGGCATAGTTCAGACTTCGGAGAACGCGTTCATCAGCCGGGTCAAGCACAAGACCTTCGCCGAGGTGAACGAAGAAGGCACCGAAGCTGCGGCCGCGACTTCGGTTGAGATAAGCGTGACTTCAGTGCAGATACCGCGAAAGAGTTTTCAAATGATCGTCGATCGCCCGTTCTTCTGCGCGATCAGAGACAACAAGACGGGAACTTTGCTGTTCATGGGCTCAATCACCGATCCTATGTAGAACGTCATACGCATACAAGTCGTCATACGTTTGGCGGCGGCGAATGATTGTCACATCGCCCGACTCCGTCACCATTACCGCGGCCGGTAGCGGACGGCCGTTGTACTGCGAAGCTTGATCCATCGCGTAAGCTCCGGTGTTCAACAGCGCAAGCAAGTCTCCGACACCTGTTCCCTCGGGCAGCAACCGATAGTTCGGGAGCCGCGTCCCCTGCTCTATGTCAAAGTAAACATCTCCCGAATCGCACAACGGACCGGCAACCTTGTAAGGCGTCTCATGAACATCGCCGGCGCGCGAGGCAGAGATCAAGTGGTAATACCATTTGTACATTGCCTGCGAAAGCATCAGCGAGTAGCCCGCGTCGGTCAGCAGCCACGTATCGCCAGTCTCCGGTCTTTGCTTGATGTTGCACACTCGCGTGAGCACGAGACCTGTGTCACCGACGATTCGCCGCCCGGGCTCGAGCACGATCGTCACCCCTTCGAGCAATCCTGCTTCGTCTTGTACTCGAGCTTCTGCCATAGCGGCCTCGAGCACCTCACGCGGATCGAGCTCGGCTCGGAGCATCTGCCGCTCGCGCTCGTCGATGTCCGCGGCCATTGGAGTGTCGGACAGGTAATTCACCGGTAGCCCGCCTCCGATGTTGATGTGACTCAAGCGATGCCCGGTCTTTTTGTAGAGGTCGACCAGGAACATCCACATCTCGGCGAACGCTCGCGCGAACGGCTGGGCGTCGGGCGTCTGTGATCCGACGTGAATGTGCGCGCCTGTGAGGTTGATCGAATCTTTCGCTTCAAGCGCGCGCTTGAATGCCTCTTCGATCTGCGACGGCGAGAGCCCGAACTTGGAAGAGAGCAACCCGGTCTGGAGCCCAATGTGTGAGCGGGTGATTATCTCGGGCACGATGCGGATCGCAACGTTGGCTCGCCTGCCGATCGATTGCGCGACGCGCGCTACTTGATCGAGTTCATTCAGTGAGTCGATGTTGATCGCGAGGATGGAGTACTCGACCGCGTCGCGGATTTCGTCATCGGTCTTGGAGACTCCGTTGAAGACTATTTGATCTGGGCGGAAGCCGATCTTCTTCGCTTTGAACAGCTCGCCGCCGGAGTTGACTTCGATATCGCCTCCGGCGCGGCGCACCGCGTCCAGCACCGCCATGTTCGAGTTTGCCTTGGACGCGTAGCAGATCTTCACGCGCGAGTGGACAGCGTCGACCGCGGCGCGCAGGTTTCGAACGTTAGCCAGGATTCGTCGTTCGGAGAACACATACAGAGGGGTTCCGTGCTGTTCTGCAAGGCGCACGGCATCGACGCCGTCGACTGTCAGGCGACCCGCTCGCGTTTCCAGATAACCCGGCACTCGCCATGTGTGCGGCGCACGCTGTTCCGGCATCAACTATTCCTGGTGAGCATCACCCTTCTGCGGTGGTTGGATCAATAACCGACTTTATCTCAGAGATGCGGTTAGCCGGAAAGCCGCCCTGCTGCGCATGCTCGCGTATCATCTCTTCGTTAGGTGCAATGTAAACGCAGTAGATCTTGTCGCCTGTCACATAGCTATGTAGCCATTGAATACTTGGGCCCATTTGCTGCAGCACCCCGCAGGAGGTTTGCGAGATCGCTTGCAACTCCTGTGGCGATAGATTGCCGGCGCCGGGAATCTCGCGCTCGATTACGAACTTCGGCATAACTGTTCTCCCTTTAGACAAAGTTGTTTCGAGAGTCCTACGCAACCATCTTTAACCACACTCCCGCAATTCAGCGCAAGTCGAGCAGCAGGCGCACCGAGCGCAGCGTTCTTCGTAATATGTGCCCCGCAAGGGCGACTTGTACTAAGAAAGCTGAGGCCGACCCTAAACACGAGTCGGCCTCAAAGGATTCGAACTGCGGCGGGCTGATTAGAAGTTGAACCGCGCTCCGAACTGAAGTTGGCGCGCAGGCGCCGCCAGTGTGAAGCCGAACGGCTGAGTCGGAGCGCGGCCCCGGATGCCATGCGGGTGAGCATTCGTTATCGGCGTCGTGCTGACGATGTTGTTAATGCCGATGAAATTTGTGTGATTGAACAGATTGAACGCTTCGAACGTCAGCTCGAGGTGCTTGCTCTCGGTGAAGCTAAAGCGCCGAGCTAGTCGCATGTCAACGTTGTAGTACGGCTCGCCGCGGCCTGTGTTGCGGCCAAGGTTTGAACCGGGATTACACGCTGCGGTAGTCGACTCGCGCAGGCAGGGACGATCTCTTGTCGACACTCCATCTCCATTTGCGTCAATGCCCAGTAGCACATTGAATGGTCGCCCGCTGCCTGCAATGAAGATGGGCGACAGCCTCCAGCTCCCGAGTATGCGACCCGATGCCGAATCGCCGTTGAACGGGCTGGAGAAGATGCCGCTGAAGACGAACCTGTGACGCTGGTCAAATGCCGACAGCGCGCGATCCGTGCGAATCGAAAGAGGATTCTGCGCCGAGAAGTCGCTGTTGAAGTCGGTTACCTCATCGATAGCCTTTGAGAAGGTGTAGTTCGAGTTGATCGAAAAGTTGTGCGACAAGCCCTTCGTTACCTGGATCGTTCCCGCGTGATAGAACGCATTTGCGGTTGACTCGTAGTTGTTGTCCTGAAGCCTGAACGGGTTGAGGAAGTCGGTTGTTTGACCGAGAGCCGGATTCGCGAAGCGGATGAAAGTGGGAGTCGCCGAAAGTGGACTGACCGGCCCACTCGCCTTGAACGGATTGATGTCGTGGTTGCGAGGAATATGCGCGCCGCGACTGAACAGGTAGCTGACTTCCACGCCGAAGCCCGCACCCAAATTCCGCTGAATCGCAAGGCTCGCCTGCTGCGTGTAAGGATTCTCGTAATTCGGCCCTACTCGGAATCGCACTTCCAGCGTAGCGCCTGGCCCGGGCGCGACTCCGAATTGCGCCAGATCAGCCTGAGTGATCACGCGTTTGCCGATGACGCCCTGGGCGAGCAGCGCTTGGTAAACCTGTATCGAACTCGGCGCCCGAGGACCTGTGGGATTAGCGGGACTGAGAGGCAAAAGGTTTGATGTAGCAGTGGCAAGAACGATGTTGATATTGCTCGGATTGCCCGTGCTGTTCAACTCGTTCACAACGTTCACAATTTGATTGTCAACTTGCCCGACGTAAATCCCATAGCCGCCGCGAATTGCGGTCTTGCCATCGCCCCAAGGATCCCACGAGAAGCCTATGCGAGGCTGCACGTTATTCTTGTCGAGCGGCATAGGGTCAACGTTGTCTTCGAGGTAATAGCGCACGCCGTAGTTCAAAGTGAAATTCGGGCGAATCTTCCACGTGTCTTGCCCGTAGACGGAATAGCGACGACTCCAACTGTCAAATCCCGACTCGCCGAATCCCTGCTGGTATACGACCGGCGCATTCGCGTTGAATGCCTGCACCGACGTGATGGGGGAGTTCAGAACGGCAATCAGATCAGGTCGGTTCGCCAAGGTTGTTAGCAGTGGCGTTCTTACTGTCGACGGAACCAGGGCTAGGAGCGTCAACTGGGCGGTAAAGTTGAATCGCCCGCCAAAGAAGGTCTGGGAGTTGCTCGAGTTATCGGCGGCCAGAAACTGCCCCCCAAATTTGAAAGTGTGACCGCTGCGGACGAGCGAGATGTTATCGGCCACCTCGTAGCGGCGCTCAATCGCGAATGAAGGCAGGAAGATGTCGCGCCCGAAATTGCCAAACCCATCAACGTTTAACTCCGGCCCGATTGACTCGTTCGAAATGACATCATTGTTGAGGTAGCTGAACTGCGCTTTCACTTCGTTGATCATCGTCGGGCTGAAGAAATGTGTCTCCGACAACAGAAGACCTGTCGTGAAAGTGTTTATGGTGCGCCCCCGCGAGACGGCGGTCAATGCTCCTGCGGCCTGGTTCTCGAAGTGTGCATCTGCCACATTGAATCGCACGTAGCCGCTGTCGTGAGAGTTGAAGGTATGGTCTACACGAGCCGTTCCGACAACGTCAAACGAATCGAACGGAAACTGACCGGTCGCGTCCTGAAAGAGTTTTACGGTGCCTGGCTTCGTTGAAATCGCCCCGCGAAGTCCTGCTGACAAGGCGCTGAAACTTGGGACGCCGTCGAGGAAATTAAAGAACGCCGTCCGCTCGACGGGCGGGTTTCCTGCATTCAGGCTAAAAATGGTCGGATCGTTGAGCAGATTCACAAAAGAGGTCTGCTTCTGTTTCAATGCTTCGAACGCCATGAAGAGGAACGTTTTGTCCTTCGTAATTGGGCCGCCAATGCTTCCGCCAACTTGCTGCCGGTTGAACGGCGATTTGCCCCGGGGATTCTGGTCAAAGAAATTCTTTGCGTCGAACCTCTGGTTGCGGAAGTAGCCGAAGACGCTGCCGTGCCAATCGTTCGAGCCGGTCTTTGAAACGATGTTGACGACGCCGCCGAAGGCCCCGCCATACTCAGCGCTGTATGTGTTGCGATTGACCTGAAACTCCTGCACACCTTCCTGACCTATAACCTCGCGGGACGCGCCAGATCCGGTGTCGGTTGACGCGCCATCAACCATGATAGAGTTGCCGCGCCCGTTATTGCCGCCGAACGATAGTCCCGATTGCGGCGTCTGGGCTACGCGGAAATCGGTTGAGTCATTGATGCTGTCTGAGTCGGTGACGCCCGGAGTCAGCAGCGCGAAATCCAAATAGTTGCGCCGGTTGATCGGCAGGCTATCTATCTGGACTTGACTGATGACGGTTGACTGCTGAGTGCGCTCTACTTCAACTACCTGACCGCCCGCTACAATGTTGACTTCAGCTTGAACCCCGCCCACGCCGAGCGCGACAGGTACATTCCCGACTTGCCCCACGGCAAGTTGAACGTCGCTGATTGTCTTGGCGGCAAAACCGGCCGCCTCGACTTTCATGGCGTATGTGCCTGGTGGCAGAGACAGAAAGACATAGAGTCCATTCTCGTCAGTCGTCCCAGTGCGAGTGGTGCCTCTGCTCTGGTCGGTCACGGTAATGGTGGCTCCGGCAACTACGGCGCCGTTCTGGTCAGTGACTTGTCCTCGCAGCTCGGATGTCGAGATGGACGCTTGAGGGAAGACTAACTCGACCCTGATGACGAGAACTAAAATGACTAGGAAAGACAGCTTTTTCATTTTTCGCATAGAAGGAACCTCCCGAATAATCTTGGCTTGAAAGTGGCTGGGCACGTGAAAAAAGAGGTTATTGTTTCTTGACGTTAAAAGTCAAGGACGTTACAAATTTCCGATTGAACTGCAAATTCCGTCTTTGGTTCGATTTGCGAGCATCAAAATCGGCCTTTTATGGACTCCGCTAACCACCACAACAAGACCTCAATCGATCACCCTGCGCACTGAGTGCTTCTTTGGCCGCGTCAATTGAGGTGTGCCCGGGTTGTGGCTGGGGGACCCTAGCGCGATTCGCGTCAGGGCGACAGAAGGCGGAGGTAAGCGTCCGCCGTGAGCAATCTGGTATTCCCGCGCCGCGACGCTGTCGAGGTAGGCGAGGAAGCGCTGAAACAAAGCGTCGCTCTCGTCCTCGCTCAAATCATTCCGTGATTTCTCGATGGCGTAGCCGCTCGCCGTAAGCTTGAGTCGCGGATCGTGAATCAGCATCTGGATAAGCAGATTCGAGACCGCAAAATGCAGGGGGCGCGCAGTGCGGACCGAACCCTCCGGCCGCTCGAGCCCTAGCATCATCCGCGTCAGCGGTGAAAGCTCCGACGTGTCACCGTCGCTGGTTGTTTCGATCTCGCTCGCTGCGCGGCGGACGACGATCATCTTGCTCCTCGCCGGGTCATATCCTTTCGAAGCGTTTATTATCCCAAGCGTCGGAGGCGAGAACAGCCGCTCATGCGGCTGCGGGTTAAGTGTGTTGTATATCTCCGGGCGGAACAGCCGCCCCGCGTTGCAAGCACCGATGACGCAAAGACGCACCCCAAGGCCTTCAAGCTTCTCTTGCAATGCAGCGACCGAGATGTAGGAGCGTTTCGCCCTGGGTGAAGGTCCTGCCTGCAGCTTTAAGCCATGTCCGTTGGTCCCGTGAGTCTCAAGGATGATTGTCTCAATGCGATCTTCAGGGTGCCAGTAGTTGCGAGCGATGATCTGATTGAGCGCGTTCCGCCAACTCGCGTCCTCGATGTAAAGAAACCCAAGCCTCTCATAAACCTCGCGATTGCCAGGCTCCGCAAAGTCTGGGCTGAAGATCACTGCCTTGCGGCGGCCGACGTCGGACACGCGATTGATTGGAACGCTAACAGGCCACGCCTCCGCGATCGCGCCGGATTTCGGTATTGAGCTTCGGGCCGGGATCTTGTTGGCGACAGGCCCGGTCTGTTGAGCGATCGTAATCCGCGAGGCCACGATTGACGCAGCGAAGACCGCAATTAGAAGGATGTACTTGACCACGGTCGACAAGAACTGGGACATGACAGTTAACAAGCTACATTGTCTCGCTGCCAAAAGAAAGCGGGCCGGTTCAACCTTCACCGGCCTGCCATCAATAGAGCTTCGTACTCCCACATCATTACGACTTCTTGCTATGTTTACGATGTTTGCGACGAGGCTTCTTCTTCCCCGAAGACTTCTTCATCTCTCCGCCGCTAGCCACGCCGCCCGAAGTAGCTGTGCTGCCCCCACTCATAGTCGCGTCGGCCTTCTTCGTGGTCCTCGGCCTGGTTGCCTTCTTCGCTGCATCGGTGTTTTGAGCCTCTAACACGGAACCGGCTCCCAGAGCCAATATCATCAGGCTTGACAAGATTGTTCGCTTCATTCTGAATCCTCCGTAGAGATGATGTGCTGATGCCGTTTCGATACGAATCGCCCCACCTAAAAACTCGGCGGGTCGGATCAAGGATACTAGCGATCTGTTCGCTCGCCACCGATAATGCACCGCGAGATGTAGCAAGCAGTGTGCCTTGTTCAAGGAGCGAATCGCGCGCCTAGAGTAACACGATCTTAGTGTGGTTTCGCAACTCGAAAGAACGCTTGGCATCGCCAGGGCTGGCAGATTTATGGCCGTTTTGCCCTAACTCGCAAACAGCACAACCGTCAGGCTCAGAATCCACTTGCCGGGTTATTGTTCTCGACTCGAGCGTTGAACTCTGAACTTCACAGCACCGCGGTCTCTTCCAGTAGATTCCCTTCGGCGAACCTCTCAGCCCTGAGCCTCGGTGCGTCTGTGAAACTCGACGTTCCGTTCAGTATCAGCTCAGAGACGATCTTGCCCGTCGCCGGTGAGTGCATCACGCCGTGACCGCTGAAACCGTTTGCCAGGAACATTCCTCCCACGCCGGGAGCGCGGCCGATGATCGCGTGATGGTCTGGCGTCATCTCATACATCCCTGCCCAGCAGCGGCGAGGATTCACTTCGACATCGGCAAACACCGGCACGCGGTTCACCGCGCGCGTCAAAATCTTCTCGATGAATCCATAGTCGAAATCGGTTCTGAACCCGTAGGTCTGTTCAGGGTCGGGCCACGCCAGAAGGAAGCTCGATCCTTCGGGGCGGAAGTGGAAGCCGCTCGACATATCGATCACCATGGGAAGCCGCGGGGAAAGATGTGAGAAAGATTCAGTCTTCACGATCTGACGCCGCAGCGGCTCCACAGGTATGTCCACATCCGCAAGCCGCGCAACACTCGCAGCCCACGGCCCAGCCGCATTCACCACCGCTGGAGTAGAAACATATCCGCGAGTGGTCTGGACTCCCGCAACGCGGGCTTGCTGCACGTCAATGCCGGTCACCTCTGTTTCGAGCAACATCCTAACGCCGCGCTCGCGAGCGCGCCTAGCAAACCCGGTCATCACGCTGTAAGGGTCGACGAAACCATCGGTCGGACAGAAGCTCCCTCCAACGACATCGTCCGCGATAAGTTGTGGGACGGTTCGAACGATGTCTTCTCGCGTGACCATTTCGACATTGTTGAGCCCGCAAGCCCGCTGCTGCACAAAATTGGCTTTGAGGTAATCGAGGTGTCGCTCGCTGGTCGCGACGAAAAGATAGCCGTGAGGCTTGTAGCCTGACGTGTGACCTGTCACTTCTTCAAACTTGGAGAAAAGATCGATTGAGTAGAGCGACATCTTGATATTGATCGGAGTCGCAAATTGAGCACGCACGCCGCCCATGCTCTTAGCGGTAGAACCCATTCCCTGTCGGTCTTCACGCTCGATGATTAAGACGTTCGTGTAGCCCGCCTCGGCCAGGTGATAGGCCACGCTCGAGCCAACAATACCGCCACCGATTATCACTACATCTGCTGTCTCCGTCATAGCGTCTGGCTCGCTTCTATGAGAACACTATTGTGCGCCTATGGCAGCGCGCACTCGGCTTTCCAATTCGAGTGTTGCCTTCGTCCTGCGATGATGCGGCGGAAGCGATTCGATTGCAGAAAGCGCTTCTCCAAAAGCCTGGTGAGCTTCGTTTGGGCGCCCGGCTGCAAGCAGGATCTGGCCGCGTCGCGCGAGCCACGACTCCTTGCGCGGCGATTGCGCGGCAATTTGCTCGAGACGCGACAGAGCCGCGTCGTAGCGCTTGCCGGCAAGCTCCAGTTCTATCGCAAAAAGCTGCAGCGTGACAATGGGGCCCAGCTTCTTTATTCCTTCGTCAATCCCACTTAACGCTTCGTCGCTATGCCTGCTGCCTTCGTCGCGCAACGCCTGAGCACGCTCGATGTAGTATTCGGGTTTAGGCTTAGCCAGTTGCGCGATTGCGACCGAGTAATCTTTGGCGGCTGCAATGCGCTGGCCGAGCTTCACCAGCACACGCGCTCGCGTGACAAGCGCGTCAACGTGGTCGGGGTGCGCAGTCAAAAAGCGGTCCAGCTGACCAATCGCTTTCTCAGGCTTACCTGCGTCGTAATACATTCGCGCCCGCGCAAACTTCACTTCTTCAAGGCGAGGGTTCAATTGCTCTGCGCGCCGATAATCGGCAAGCGCCGCATTCCACTCTCGGTGAAGACGGTATAGCTCGCCCCGCTTCAGGTACAACGACGCATTCTTAGGCTCGCGCTTGATCTGACTGGTCGCTTCGGCGATCTGCTCGTGCAAGCCTTCGTGGGCAGCGATGGGCAAAGCCAGCGAGGTCACAAGCCATGCCGCCATCGCGACGGGCCGGATGAATGAATTCAGCCTATGCACTTTCTGGGTCACCTAACGCTTCGGTGTCTTTGCGCTCGCAGTGTTTGAGTAAGCGGAATTGCCTGCGGTGTTGAATGTACGAACGCGATAGCGATAGGTCGTGTTTTTCGACAGCCCTGTGTTCGGGAAAGAGGTCACGTTGGAGCCGACCTGAGCAATCTGGGCGAAGTTGGTGCAGTTCACCCCCGAGCATCGCTCGATCTTGAATCCATCCTCGTTGTTTGAACCGTCCGACCAGACTAAATTGACTTGGCTCGCTGAGAACGCGGTCGCCGCAAGAGCCGTTGGCGCGGCGGGCGGGGCCTGTAGAGTCGTTGCGCTCGCCGTATTCGAGTATGCTGAGTCGCCTGCCGTATTGAACGCTCGAACACGAAAGTAATAGATGGTAGCAGGAGCGAGTCCCGTCACCGAGCGAGCAGTCGCATTAGGGCCTACTGTGTCAATCTGCGTAAAGGTGATGTTGTCGGTTGACTGTTCGATCTTGAATCCGTCTTCGTTTGTTGAACCGTCTGTCCAGGCCAGATTAATCTGGCTGCTTGATACTGCCGCTGCTGTCAGACCTGTCGGCGCCGCGGGAGGGGTGGGCGGCGTGGTTCCTTTTATGACTGTGAAGTGATCGGCCACGACACCTGTGCTATTCAGGAACTTCGCGTCGAGCCGGTTGCCGTCCACGTCAAGGACCATCGAGCCGAGCGAGTTGAGTGATATGAACATTGCGGGATGGTTCAGCAAACCGCCGCTGGCCTGTCCTGAGCTTCCTGCGACTGCGTAAACAGCCCCTTCATGCGGGGCAGGAAGCGCCGATGCTTTCGTATAAGCGCCATTCCCGTCCGCGCGACCATCACCTCCGTTCTTCTTCATCGAGTTGTTGAATGTGCTCGACAAACCATAGTGGCCGTCGATCAGAAATGACCGCTCATAAGAGTGGCTGTGCCCTGTGAGCACGAGATCGACGCCGCCTGCTTCAAGAATCGGCAAGGCATTCTGACGCATCTCGATAAGCTGGGCTTCAGTATCCGAATCGTGCGAGCCCTTGCTGTAAGGCGGATGATGCCAAAAGGCTATGATCCAGGGTTGCAAGGTAGAAGCCAGATCGTTTTGGAGCCAGGTCATCATCGGTCCGGCGGGAGCGCGATCAGACGTCATCGAGTCCAGGCAAATGAAATGAATATTGCCATGGTCAAAAGAGTAATAGTCTTCGGTTCCGGATGCCAACCCTCCCGCTTCTGCGTTAGTTGGCAGAGTGAAAATCTGGTAGTACGGCAGACCCGGAGGAGGGCTGGTTGACTGCGCGGTGTCGTGATTGCCGATTGTCGGCCAGAGCACAGAATTCCTGAGCACGGTCGGATACATGTTGAAGACGGCAGCCTGATACTCGCTATCGGTGCCGTTGTTATAAGCATTATCTCCTAGCATCAGCCAGAGGTTTGTGCGAGTCGCGCCGGTGAAATTCAAGTAAGCATCTCGCACCGCCTGAGCATTGGCGTTTGCGGTGCCTGAATCACCGAGCACCCATATGTGCGTGGGTTTCTGCACTCCAGTGGCTGGCGAGCTCGCGAAGAAATGATTAGCGTCGCCTCCTGCAAGCGTCCCTGTGGCCGTGCCAACCGAATAGTAGAAAGTCGTATCCGCGGAAAGTCCTGTTACTGTGACCTCGTGCTCTGTAGTCAGCGTCGGGTTGTCTGCACTCAAGTTCAGATTGCCCTGAGTGGCGCCGTATCGAACGCGGCTGTCCGTTGCAAGATCAGTCCTCCATCTCACTATCACGCTCGTCGGCGTGCCCGTTTGCAGGTAAGGTCCTCGCGTTACAACCGGAGTCGCCGCGGCTTCGGAGCCGGTGAGCTGGAGATCAAAACTGATGTCCGTACTGGTGACATTGGCTTGATGAATCTCAACTGCTAGAACGTTCATGCCGCTGACCAGAAGGCTTGGACTTATTGTTGTTTGAAAGAATGTAGACTCATCCGAGCCGCCAATCGCCAAAGATGCCAGCGTTGTATGAGTGACAGTCCCCGATGGCATGTTGGTCCGCCACACTTCCGTGCCGTTGAGATACACAACTGCTCCATCATCTCTCAAGACTCGTAGAGTGAGGCTCGTGAAGATAGAGGCATCGGCGACATTAAAAGAATGTCTGAAGTATGTCGTGATGAATTTGCTATTCGCGTCGGGTCCATA
This sequence comes from Acidobacteriota bacterium, assembly GCA_038040455.1. GTDB lineage: Bacteria > Acidobacteriota > Blastocatellia > UBA7656 > UBA7656 > Onstottus_A. The sequence goes on along the minus strand of JBBPIH010000034.1, from coordinate 37,187 downwards.
ACTCAGCAGGGTCGCTTCACCCCCGTCGCCATAGCCCAACTGCGCGGGGCCGGAAGCCCAGCTGCTACTATCAAAGGAAGGCGCGCGCCAGGCCGTCACCTGATTGGAACCATTGTCCAGGTATTTCCACGTAGAGCCAGCGGCAACAATCGTAGTGTCCGCCGCTCGCGCTTCGGCCGTCCAAGTGCCGCCGAATACAATGAAAATGAGCGTGAAAACAACCTGCAAGCGCGCGCTCCGAGCAGACCTGGTTGTTGATTCGAAAGAGAGATTCGAGAAAGCGGGCTTACTCTGCGCGGATGAGAGTCTCATTGCCAGCATCAAGGTGTGCCTCCTATTGAAGTAGCGTCCATAATGGGGGCAACTCATAGGTGAGGAACAATCGGGCCATAGCTTACCACTATCGAATCGAGATTGGCTACAGTTTGACGACGAGAGGGGGGCTTAATGGAAGAGTGCACAAACGCCGCTTCGGACCCCACACCGTCGGACCACCCTCTTTTGACGCTTTCTTTCTTTTGTATTATTCTGAAACCAAGGAGTTCCGGAAGTATGAAGAATCGGGCGCTGCCGCTGCTGGCGATCGCAGTGATCGCGTTGTCGACGCTGGCTGGCGGCTATTATGTGTCGGCGCGTCCCCCGCACGTTACCAATGCCGAGTCTGACCTGACCGAGCAACTAGCCGAGGATTTCAAAGAAGCGCTCTCCGAGATCCAGGAGAGCTACGCAGGCAATGTTGACCTCGAGAATCTAGGCAAGAACTCTATACAGGGAATGCTTCATCAGCTCGATCCGCACTCGGCGTTCTTTACCAAGGCTGAGTTTGATAATGTTCAAACCGAACAGAGCAGCCGCATCTACGGGATCGGCGTTACGATCGCCAAGCGATACGATCATGTCTACATTCTCTCGGCCACTCCTGGCGCGCCCGGTCATCGAGCGGGGCTTCGCTATGGCGACGCGATAATCGCCCTCGACAAACAAAACGTAGACGACTGGACGAGCCAGCAAGTCATGCATCGCGTACGCGGCGAAAAGGGTGAGCCGGTCGAAATCACCGTCGAGCGCGCCGGGATACCGAACCCAATCACCGTTCGCGTGCGGCGCGACGAAGTGAAGTTGCCCTCTGTGCGCAACGCTTTTATGGCCGGGCAGGGAGGCACCGGGTACATCGCATTGACTGGCGGCTTTTCAAGCAAGACCGATGAAGAGCTGACAGAGGCCCTTGCGCAGCTCAAGCTAGAAGGCATGCGCCAGCTCATCCTGGATCTACGCAACAATCCGGGCGGACTTCTGGATGAGGCGATCAAAGTCTCGAAGAAGTTCCTTGCGCCCGCCGAAAAGATTGTCGAGGTGCGAGGGCGTGACGAAGAGAACTCGGCTCACACCTACGAGGTTCCGGACAACAACGTGCCTGAGACAATGCCGATGGTCGTGCTGGTGGATCGCCAGACGGCTTCGGCCTCCGAAATCGTAGCCGGCGCGGTGCAAGACCACGACCGCGCGCTGATCGTGGGTGAAAACACCTTTGGTAAGGGACTGGTGCAGGGAGTCTTTCATCTGTGGGGCGGAACCGGGTTGGTGCTTACGACGGCGAAGTACTACACGCCAACTGGCCGGTCGATACAGCGCAACTATTCAAACGTTTCCTTCTATGATTATTACTTGAATCGCAGTGATGATCACAGCGCGGCGAACAACTCCCAGCAGGGCGATGGGTTGCGCACAGACCTGGGCCGCACCGTGTACGGCGGAGGCGGCATCACTCCCGACGTGGAAGTAAAAGCTCCGCCGGTGTCCAGGCGCCTGTTCTACGGGATATTCGACTTCGTGCGTCAGTTGGTCGCGGGTCAGATGCAGGGCCTGCGCGAGTACCGAATTGCCGAGTGCCAGTACAAGACGAAGGTCTCGCCCGAAGACATCAATCGTTATCCGATAACCGACGATCTATTAGCCGCGTTCCGCCAGTACATATCGAACAAACCGCAGTTCAACGCTTCGGAAGAACGCATCAACGCGAACGTCAATTACATTCGCGCGCAAATGCGACGCGAGATCATCACCGCGGCTTACGGTCCCGAAGCGGGCGACGAGGTCTACCTGTCAGACGACGTGCAATTCCGAAAGGCGTTTGAATCGCTCGACCGCGCGCGTGTGCTCGCCGACAATGCAAGACGTGCTCGCGGCGATCGGCAGTGATTCGAACGAGCTAGCAGGTTGCTCAGCTTTTCAGACCACATCACTCGCACCGGTAACCTTCAAGATAAGCGCATATCTTGCGGTTGAGTCTTGGTGCACTTGACGTCGTATTCCGATGGGTTCGACTTGATGTTTTGAGTCTGGAACTCTCACAGCTCCTCAACATTCTGTCCCCATGCGACGCTCAGAGACTACCTGGTAAAGGTATCTTAAGTTCAGGCAGAGAAGCCGCGGACGAGTGAGTCGTTGGCGGTGGGTCCGCTTCATGTCGTACCCCTTTAGACCTCGTATGAGCCAGCTTGAGTGGATTTCGTGAACCTTCCTCCTATTGTTTATCGGTGCGCCATAGCCCGACCCGAGCAGGAAAAACGTTGCTGACAGCGGGAAGGTTCGATCGGCGATCTCTATTTCGCGTCTGAGGAACTCGCGATTGAACCGGTTGCGCATCTGCTGGCAAGAAATCAATAGCGACGGACACTCTCGAATCGGCTCAAGCCAACTGACCGGAATGTGTTCACCCAGGCGGAACCATACGAACTGACTTTTCACTTTCCGCGCGTGCATCTGTTGCCGCCGCGCGTTAAAGAATTGGTAGAACTTGCTATCGTTGTCATAAACTGAAAAATGAGCCGGGAACCAATAGTCAAACCCATGCCCGCCGTAATCCAAGGTTTCCCCCTTCTCCCATAACATCTCCATAAAGTCGTCTGGACCTGCGGTCGAAAGAATGAGTTTTTGACCGCGTGACAGCCCCAAGTAGTCTTTCATGTCGTCGGACCGGAATCTCCCGTGGATGTTCATCGCTTTATGGACGGGCACCGCCCAAGCATCAATATGAGGAAATTGCCGTGGGATCTGGCGAGCATTTGCCTGACCATAAATGACCGGAATCAGCGGTGTGCGAAAAGATACAGGACTGGGATGATAGAGCTCAAGTGGCCGCAAAACTAGTTTGGCCCAGTCGTCCCGAAGCGGCGACCGGCCACACGCGGCGGGCACTACCGCGTGCATTCCGCCGCCACACTGGTTACAGCGAGAGTAGCACTGACCCTGCAAACAACGCTGGCGGTAGCTATCGGTACATCCGGAACACGGCCCTCCGTTTCTGACAAAGAACGGACATCCAGGGCAGAGAGCAGAGCCGGGGCACAAAGAGTACCTCTTCGTTAGCGGCTCTTGAAGAATGGGCAATGCCTTTGCCGTTGCTTTTTACCTCCTAAGGCTGACTATTGCTCAGCCTCTACGTCCGCCTTCCAACAATCCGCCCGTATCAAACTTTCCTCCCTTCCCGCCTTTTCCTCCCTTCCCGCCTTTGCCTTTGGTTGGTGGTGGTGGTGGTGGTGGACTGCCGCCACCACTTCCCCCTCCACCTCCGCCCATAAACAATCCTGTCGGTGCTTGGGAGTACTTAGAAAACTCGTCGATTTGGTAGTTGTCACCTCTATATTCCCTCATTAAGGCCTCCTTCGAATCCTCCTGCATTAGAGGACTCAACATTCATCGAAACCAAGTGCAACGAAGACCTGCACAAGTCGCTTGAGTGTACCTGATCCCCTTCATGTCTATAGACGAATAACGGGCACGGAATTTAGCACAAAAATCTTGGTCGCCTCGCTCGGTCGCCCTCTCTTGTTACGCAAAACGGGTGGGGCGTAATATAGTCGCGATTCTACAGCGGCGGCAGCCACGGCGACCACCTATCCTGAATCGTTCTGCCCCTGCGAGGCCTGCTATGATTTCAGAGAAGGACATTACCATCAGACCTGACGCGGCCACGAAACCGGCCGCGCCGATTTTTCCAACCAGCTCCATCGAATTCGTCAATGCGCTTTCTCACTATTACCGCGGTGAGATGGCGCGGATGATGAGCTGGCGGGACCGACTCGATCGAACAACCAACTGGGCCATAACCGGAGTCGGCGCGATGCTGTCGATCTCGCTGTCGTCCCCGCAATCGCATCACGGAGTTCTGCTGTTTGCGATGGTGCTCATCTTCTTGCTGCTGTTCATCGAGTCACGCCGCTATCGTTTCTTCGACGTCTATCGCACGCGCGTTCGCTTGATCGAACGCAACTACTACGCACGCATTCTCGCCCCGCGCGACCTGATGGACCCGGCCCATTGGATGAGTCAACTCGGCGAAGACTTGCGGCTGCCGCGCTTCTCGATGACGAGCAATCAGGCGATGGCCAGACGCCTGCGCCGCAACTACACCTGGCTTTTCTTGATCCTTCTGCTCGCGTGGCTGCTCAAGACGACGACTAGCGTGCTGCAAGCCACCGGGACCGCCGAGATGGTTTCATTCCACCGGAGAGTTGTTCAAGAACGCGGCGATCGGCTACCTGCCGGGTTGGCTCGTGGTGATCTTCATTCTCTCCCTCTATGGCTGGATGTTTTACATCACGCTCAAGCATCGAGAGGCGGCCGGTGAGCTGGCGTACGGCGAAGTGCACGTGTGAGAAAGACTGGGGAAAATATTGAAAATTGAAAAATGAGAATTGAAAATTGCAAATTGGCGGGCACCCAAATTTTCATTTTTCAATTTTCATTTTTCAATTTTCAATGCTTCCTTTCCCTGTTGCTCCCTGCCTTGCGCGTTCGCTGATTTGCATCATACTGTTAATCACAGGCTGGATGACCAGGGTTTAACATGACAGGCACCAACGTGCTTCACTACAGGATCGGCGAACGTCTCGGCGCGGGGGGCATGGGCGAGGTGTATCGTGCACAAGACACCAAGCTCGGCCGCGACGTCGCGCTCAAGTTTCTGCCTGCCTCCTATCAATATGACCCCGACCGCCGCGAGCGCTTTTTCAAGGAAGCGCGAGCTGCGTCCGCTTTGCGCTCACCCTATACTGCTGCGATCTATGATCTGGGCGAATATGAGGGTTCAAGCTTCATCGTAATGGAGTTCGTCGCAGGCGAAACGCTTTCGAGCAAGATCAGACACGGGCCTATCGCGGTCGTCCATGCGATCGACATAGCTATGCAGGTCGCCGATGCGCTTGATGAAGCTCACTCGATGGGCATCGTGCATCGCGACATCAAGAGCGCGAACCTGATGATTACCGAACGCGGGTTGGTCAAGGTGCTCGACTTTGGGCTCGCGAAAGTCACCGGAAGCCTGCTCACTCCGGCGGGTAGCGATAGCGACCAGACGGAGAAACTCGGACAGGAGACAGTCATTGGTGTCGTGCTCGGCACGGTCTCATACATGTCGCCTGAACAGGCGCTCGGCCAGCAGGTAGACCACCGGTCGGACATCTTTTCTCTCGGAGTCGTGGCTTATGAAATGCTGACGGCGCAGTTGCCTTTCACTGGCGAAAGCGCCACTGCGGTGATTGATCGGATAGTCCACCACGAGCCGCCGGCACTCGCAAGGCTCAACTACAGCGTGCCACACGAGTTCGAGCGAATCGTTCGCAAGACGCTGGAGAAGGACCCGTCGTTTCGCTACCAGTCCGCGCGCGAGATGTACATAGACCTGCGCAATCTGCAGCGAGACCTCGACTCAACCAATCGCACCGGTAAAGTAAATTCCCACGCGACTGAACATCAGGCCACGGCGCTGCTCTCCGACAGCAAGCAACTCGCGGACGGCACGGCGATGGCGGCCAAACTCGAAAACGCCGTGGCGGTGATGACCTTCGCGAACATTACAGGAGAGCCCACGGATGAATGGATCGGATCGGGGATCGCCGAGACAGTGACATCAGATCTTCAGAAAGTCCGCGGCCTATCTGTCATCGGCCGTGAGCGAACGTTCGAGGTGCTTAAGGATCTGACCACGGGTCAACTCGTCGACTTCGACGAGACGGTCGCGATCGACATCGGGAGAAGGCTCGGCGCGTCGTGGATACTTGGCGGCGGCTACCAGCGCATTGGCGAGATGATACGCATCACCGCCCGCGTCATCGACGTCAACACCGGCGAGGTCATCAGGACCGTAAAGATCGACGGAAACATAAGCGAGATTTTCGACCTGCAAGATAAGATAGTCTACGAGCTGAGCCAGGGCCTGAACCTCGAGCTCGGAACCTCCGAGATCACCGAGATCAAAGCCTACGAGACGCAGTCGGTCGAGGCTTACGAAAGCTTCTCGCGGGGCATGATCAATCTGCGCACCAGCAGCCGCGACTCGCTCGACCGCGCGATTCACTACTTCGAGAAGGCGGCCGAGCTGGACCCCAACTACGCCAGCGCATGGGCGGCGCTCAGCGCGGCTTACGATCTGAAAGGCGGATTCCTGAGCATCCCCGAGCTTTCGCAAAAGGCCGTCGAGTTCGCGCAGAAGGCCGTCAAGCTCAACCCGCGGCTCTCGCACGCGCATCAATTTCTTGGAGGCGCCTACAACACTCTTGGCCGCTACGATGAAGCTATCGCGGAGATCAGCGAAGCGGTGAGGCTCGAGCCCAACAACGCGGGCGCTCACGGGTCGCTCGGTCGCGCTTACTGGGTTGGCAAGGGCATGGTCGCAGAAGCGATCGTCGAGCTCGAGCGTTCGGCGGCGATCAATCCTCAGGCAGGTTATTCGTATCTTCAGCTTGTGTTTCTGCACACCCTGGCCGGCAACTACACGCGCGCCGAAGTGGCGGCAAAACATGCGATCGAGCTGCAGGAGACGTTCATCTCGGGCAAAGAGGGCCTTCAGGTAGTGGGCGCGCACACGCGGCTTGGCTACTGTTACTATCGCCAGGGCCGCTACGATGAGGCGATTCAGGAATACGAACGCGAGCTGGAATTTCTTAAGTCGAGCGACCATGCGCTGCGCGATCGTTCGCTGACTGAGCTCGAACAAAAGCTCGGCGCTGCTCACCTGAGAAAGGGATTAACTGAAGAGGCCGAGCAGCACTTCAAGCGGGCGATCAAGAGATTCGAGGAGCGGTTAGGCAAAGGCAGCGACGATCCGTTCACGAAATATTACATGGCTTGTTTGTATTCACTTAAAGGCGACGCCGACCGCGCGCTGAAATATCTTGGCGAATCGCTTGGCCCGCTAAAAGCAATCAACACGCTTCGGGCGAAGGGCGACCCGGACTTCGAGAACCTTCGAGAGGATTCGCGATTCCGCGATTTGATTGTTTGACGCGGGTTAGTTAAGGATTTGTTTGTCCGGGCCGTCGTTCTCTGTCCGCTATTTGAGAGACCGAGCAGCGCTTGACCCGTTTTGCCCTAAGCCTTAACGTGTCAGGACAGAATGACTGAAGGAGACAGAATATGTACGCGATCGAGTTTCAAACCAAAGTAAAGGACGGAAGCATTACTATCCCTGAAGAGTACAGGGATCAACTTAAGGGCAGCGTACGCGTCATCCTTTTGGCCGAGGAGAGCACAGAAGAGTTCGATATGATCGAACATCTTTTGGCAAATCCCTTGAACATCGAAGGCTTCAAGCCTCTTACACGAGAAGAGATTTATGAGCAGCGGTAGTCAGACCTGTTTTATTGACACCAATATCTGGTTATACGCCTTTATTCCCAGCCAAGACGCTAATAAATCAACCAAAGCAAAAGCCATAATTCGACAAAGTGATATAATCGCGAGTTCCCAGGTCATAAATGAAATCTGCGTGAACCTCATCAAGAAAGCTCAGTTCGACGAACCGGCCATCCAACGACTCATTAACTCTTTCTACAACAGATACAATGTCACAATTGTACATAAAACCACACTGCTGAAATCTTCGGAATTGCGGGAGCGATTGCAGCTTTCGTATTGGGACAGCTTAATTGTTTCAAGTGCTTTGTTAGGAGGTGCGGAGATTCTTTACACGGAGGATATGGCTGATGGACTGCTTGTGGAGAATCGCCTGAGAATAACCAATCCTTTTAAGCCTTAATAGACGACTGAGCAACAGCGGTATCCTGTCACGGCGCGGCCGATGACGGACAATGAAAAGCAGCGATACAAAAAATGGAGGAGCGAATGAGCACCAAAGAAATCCCACAGACTGACTCCATTGAGGAATTGGCTCAGTTTTGGGATTCACATGACCTCACGGATTTCGCTGAGGAATTAGAAGAGGTCTCCGAGCCGGTTTTCGAGCGGGAAACGGCCGTAACAATCCACCTTTCCTGCGAGGAAGCAAAGCGGTAAAGCGGATCGCAAAGTCAAAGGGAATTGATTCTGCCGATCTGATCCGCGAATGGGTCGAGGAAAAGGTTCACGGCGTTTAGCTGACCGCTTAGAGACTTGAGGGGCGCATACCAAACGGGCATCGACCATCCTTTTACGAAGTACTACATGGCTAATCTGTATTCATTGAAAGGCGATGCCGACCGCGCGCTTAAGTACCTCGGCGAATCGCTTGGCCCTCTCAGAGCAATCAACACCCTTCGGGCGAAGAACGACCCGGACCTCGAGAACCTCCGCGAGGATCAGCGGTTCCGCGAACTGATTGGTGATACGGCTTCGCAAGAATAGTCTGGTTCGGTCTATTGTTTCGCATCGTCCACCCGGTGCCGACCGTTGAAAGACGGCGTAATCAGTCATATCCCCGCACGCGACGAAACGGACGACGAGTTTGACCAGTTCGAGCCGATTGAAGTTGAAGGCGAACCTCTCTCCGAAACCATCATTCGCGAACGCCGCTGATGCCGGCCGCTCCTTAATCTTAAATGCTGTTGAAACGTGGTAGTATCACGCTATGAGTGAGGCCAATAGAGATTCCACCTTGACTGATTCGGAGACACGCCCTTCATCAGATAGTTCGAACCGGTTTGTCTTGGAACGAAAGGGGGAAATCGAAGACTTAGACCGTTCCTTTGACATTGAGTTTTGGCAAAGACAAGGTTCGGCAGCGATATTCGCAGCAGCGTGGGAACTCGTAGTACTTCATCACACCGATAGGGGCGGTACTCTGGATGAACTCCGACTTCAAAGAGCTATTGAAGACTTTCAACCATTGCCACGCTTAAGTGATTCCGAGTAGCTGTGATGACGACCCAGGCTAGTCCTTTTCACCGGGAAACGAATCTGTGCGGAGATTTGAAGAATGACCGATGATCAAAGCGACATTCCGAACATAGCCGAGATATTGGCCGGGGTGCTTCGAAAGATAGATCCCCAGCTCCAACCATTACTTCTCGCAAAGCTCGAGAGACTCGCCGCTCAGCGGTATCGAACCTGGGCAAAGGATCACCCGGATCAATCTGTAAGAGAAGGCTTGCTAGCTTGTGCGGATCGCGAAGATGAAATAGCCAAACGGGTGGAGTCGCTCAACCCGTACGCTTCTGCTATCCAAGACAAGCTTCTGACCGGGAATCCTGAATTGCTGGATTTGAATCGCACCTTGTTCAAAGACCGCCCCCTCAAGGTTCAGTTCGCGATGCAGGCTGCGGGCGAGCGAGCTGGAGCGGCTGCGTGGAGAGCATATGCGGCTGGCGCATCAGATCCGACTGCTAAGGAACTGCTGCAAAGTTGCAGCCCCTTGGAGCAAGCAAACGCCGACTTCCTTAAAACCTTGTTGTAAGTGACACACCTGGTTCGGGGGCTGATCGTCCTCGCGAGCATAGCAATCGGCGATTCGCCACTCGGATCAAATGATGATCGGGCGGCAATGCCTTCACAGGTTGGCGCGCTTCCTGAAAAACAAGAGGGAGGCGACGAAGCCTCCCTTGCTCAAGAACCAAGTGGTTCCTAAAACCTATTTCAACTCGACCAGAATAATATGAGCAGGCTTGGCGGTTGTATTCTCAACGGAGTGATTCTCCGCCGCTGCCCAGGTCACCTCTCCTCGCTTGCCGCCGCCTTCTCTGGTCTTTCCGTCAGCAAGCGTGAATTTGGCTTTTACATCCGTCAGGTAAATCGCCACGCCGTTTGGATGTTCGTGCTGCTTAGTCTTGTCGTGCGCCTTGAATTTGATCCTCAGCACTCGCACTCGGTCGTTCTCGAACACTACTTTGTGGTGAGCGGGGTCCACCTTCACGGGATCTAAAGCTACTTTGGCTGAGCCCATCGCCCCGCCTTTTAATTCGACCAAGACCCCTTCCAACGCGACGCTGCCCACGTTCTGGGGCAGGTGCTTCCCCGCGTCGGCAAACTGGACGTCACCCGCCTTTCCGCTGTTATCCACCTTGCTTCCATCGGGGAGGGTAAACTTGACCTGGGTGTTCTTCAGGAAAACCACGACGCTAGCCGGATGTTCGTGCATTACGGACTTCTCTTTCGGACCGTATCGAATCTTGAGCACTCGAACCTGGTCATTGTCGAGCATTACCGTGTAATGCTTGCCGTCTACTTTGACGGGATCTTGTGCAAGAGCTATAGGAGCCGCAATCAAAAAGAAAGTGAGAAACAGAATCCTACGCATGGCCGCCTCCTTACCTGGGAAGATCTTTGAATTCACCTATTGTGCGGCGCGAGACTATCTCAATCTGCAAATGGCCGTCAATGCCTCGGGAGTCTCATTTCGCTGGAGGCTACGAGGCGTCTTCCAGTCAGCCGTCAGACCGTTGTCCAAAACCTCGCCTCGGCCGAGATCGGTCTGAACCGGAGCTGCCTAATTGATCTTCTTCGCCGTTTGGTCTCCGCCCTGATGCAAGATCAGATGCGTGACCTTTCCGGTGTCGTCTTTGACAAAGGTGACCTTTGCGTCCACGACCTTCAGGAAGAACTTAGTTTCAGATTCGGGGAACAACTCGACTGGCGGTTGGCCGGTAGCCTCAGCCATCAAGCGGCCACCCTCTTTGCTGATCGTCAAGATGAAGTTCGGCGTCACTTCGTACCGGCCGACATAAGCATCGTAGATTTTCGGGTCGACCTTGACTTCGCTCACCGCCGCTGGGATTTCATACTTCTCGCCGAAAACAATTGCCGCGAGAGCCTGGCTTATGGGACCGGGACCGGGCGAGCCGTAATCGGCGTTGCGCAGAACGACTACAGTGACTTTCTCATCCGGGAAGCGCGCAATGTAAGTCGAGAAGCCGTTGATCCCGCCGCCGTGACTGATCATCTTGCGGCCTGCCTTCGTCTGAACGCCGATCCCGTAGCCATAGTCGTTCTTGACCGGCGTCATCATCACCTCGCGAGACTTTGCTGAGAGCAGATTGCCGGAATACAGCGCTTCGTTCCAGGAGAACATATCTTCGACCGTCGAAAAGAGAGAGCCCGCTGAGTACGGCTGGGTCATATCGAGATAAACTGAGTTGACCATCTTATCCTTGGCGAGCGAATAGCCTGTCGCGCGTTTCTTCAATATCGTGTCGTGATGATCGTAGCCGGTGTTGGTCAACTTGAACGGCTCGAAGATGTTCTTTTGCAGGAAGCTCTCGTATGACTCGCCGGAGGCTTTCTCGATGATGTAGCCGAGCAGGAAGTAGCCCGAATTGCTGTAGCTCCACTTTTCGGCCGGCTTGAAATCGAGCGGCTTGTCCTTGAAGCGGGCAATCATGTCCTGCGTCGTGACGGGCAACATCATCTTTGGCCGATAATCCGGAAAGCTCGTGAAACTCGGAACGCCACCTGTGTGGCTCAGCAGGTGATGGACCGTGACTTCGCTCCACGCGGCGGGGCAGTTGTCGAGATACTTGCAGATCGGGTCTTGCACGCTCAGCTTGCCACGCTCTTGCAGAAGCAGAATCGCCGCGGCGGTGAATTGCTTGGTAATTGACCCGAGCCGGAATTTCGTCTGCGGCGTGTTGGGTATGTCGAATTCGACGTTCGCAAGACCGTAGCCTTTTGCGAAAAGCACCTTGCCGTCACGCGCGACGAGCACTGAGCCGGTGAAGCGTCCCTGCTTAACCAGCGCGTTAACGTATTCATCAAACTTCGGAGTGATGTCTTGCGCTGCCGCCATCGCAGCGAAGAGGATCAAGAGCGCGATCGAAACTCCGCTTCTACGAATGCTGACTTTGGTTGTGTTCATTTCCCTCTCTCGGATCAAAGATTCACGCCTTCTTGGTAGCTGACAACCGGGTAGCCGGACCGAGTTATTCTAGCACGACTCCTACACAAAATTGCGATGGTGACAACGCTTGGTTATGATTCTCTTTGAGTTCGAAAGGAGATTGTGATGGATCACTCGTCTGGATTTCTAAAGGTTGTCAACGACGCCAAGAGCCGCGTGCGCGAGAACACCCCCGAAGACGTGCAGCGCAAACAAGAGGCGGGCGAAAGGTTCCATCTCGTCGACGTGCGCGAAGACAATGAGTGGCAGAAGGGCCATGCGAAAGGCGCAATACACCTGGGCAAGGGAATAATCGAACGCGATGTCGAGCAAGCCATTCCGGATCACAATGCCGAGATCATTTTGTACTGCGGCGGCGGGTTTCGCTCGGCGCTTGCAGCGGATGCGCTTCAGCAGATGGGTTACAAGAACGTGATATCGATGGACGGTGGGTGGAAGCGCTGGCGCGAGCTGGGCTACCCGATTGAAGACTGATCTGCCTTCATAATCGTCATGGCAAAGCGCAAATACATAACGGAAGATGACAACCGCGACCCCTACGCCGATGCGGAGTGTCCTGACTGTGGCGCGATCATAAACGCTCGGTTTCAACGCGGCCGGAATTGGCGGCGGCTTCAGTGCCCCGTCTGCCAAAGGCATGTCACTGTGTCGATCCAGGCAGAAGAATCACCTCTCATTCAGCTACGGCGCGCTGACGAAGAATGAAGTTAAGCAGAAAAGAGCAACAAAAGAATGGCTTCTGAACTTATCGAAGCAAACGTTGTAGATCAGCCGCATGTGATTCTTTCCAAACGCCGGCGTCGCGTGGTTACGGCCGGCGTGATGCTCGGCATGTTCCTGGCCGCGCTTGAAGCTACGGTAGTCGGCACGGCGATGCCCACCGTCATTGCATCGCTGGGCGGACTCGATCGTTATAGTTGGGTTTTCTCGGCTTACTTGCTAACTTCAACTGTGACGGTGCCGGTGTGGGGGAGACTCTCGGATCTCTACGGCCGGCGAGTCTTTTATCTGATCGGCATCGCGTTTTTTCTCGTAGGGTCTGCGCTTTCGGGAGCCTCGCAATCGATCACCCAACTGATCGTCTTTCGCGCGATTCAAGGATTGGGCGCGGGCGCGTTGATACCGCTCAGCATGACGATCAACGGTGATATCTACACCCTGCGCGAACGAGCGCGGATGCAGGGACTGTTCAGCGGGGTGTGGGGATTGGCTTCGATACTGGGACCGCTGGCAGGTGGCTTTATAGCGGACCAGATTTCGTGGCGCTGGGTGTTCTACATCAACATCCCCTTCGGCCTTGCTGCTGCTGCGGTAGTCGGCTTCGCTCTTGTTGAGCCTAAGCAGGACGAGCGGCCGGTGATCGACTACGCCGGCGCGGCGTGGTTGACGATTGCGATCACGCTGTTGCTGGTCGTGCTGGTCGAAAGCGGAGACCCGGCTGTCTGGGGCAATCCGATGACGCTCGTGGCAGTTGCCGGGATCCTGATCTCAAGCTTCTTGTTCGTGAGGACGGAAAGGCGGGCTCCTGAACCCATCGTTCCATTTTCTCTTTTCAGGAATCGCATTATTGGTGTCGGCTCGATCACCGCTTTCATGGTTGGCGCGGCAATGTTCGGCGCGCTTTCGTTCATTCCTCTTTTCGTTCAAGGCACACTCGGCGGCACCGCGACCGAGGCGGGAGCGCTACTGACTCCCTTTTTGTTGGGCTGGGTGACTATGTCAGTTATAGGCGGGCGATTGATATTCAGAGTGGGTTATCGCTCGACGATTCTCGCGGGGCTGTTTGTCCTGGTGATTAGCTTTGCCGTTCTCACCACCTTCGACAGAAGCACGCCGCGGGCGTGGCTCATAGGTGTCATTCTGGCAATGGGGATAGGGATGGGGTTGGTAATGTTTGCGTTGCTCATCACCGTGCAGAATTCGGTGAGCAGAGGCCAGCTTGGGATTGCGACGTCGCTCAACCAGTTCTCGCGTTCGATTGGACAGACGGTCGGCGTAGCCGTGATGGGAACGGTGATGACTATCAGCCTGGCTTCGCACATCGCCGAGATTCAGAAGGAGAGCGGCTTGCCCGAAGCTGACGTTGCTCGCGTCGTGCACAATCCAAGCGCGCTGATTGATCCGATTGCCCGCGCGGCTCAGAAGCCTGAGTTGATCAAAGCGATGTCGGGCGCGTTAGCCGGCGCGTTACACAATGTGTTTGTGACAGGTGTGGCGTTCGCAGTGCTGGCGCTGATTTCTGGTTTCTGGCTTCCCGCGGGGCGGATAGAAGTGGAAACCGAAGCTGCTCGAGAAGCGGAAAACATTCCGCGCACGCCAGCCGAGTGCGAGCGGTTGTTGATGGCTGAGATGACTACGATCGATTCGGATCACGAACCGGCGATGGCTGAGAAGGGGCGAACGTAAAAAAAAGGCAAAAGGAAAAGCGAGCCGCCGTAATCCTTTTGCTTTACTTTGCACTCTCACCTTTGCGGCCGGGTGCATAATATCCCGTCTTGGTGATAACCGACATGCCGCCTTCTCGATTTCATGCGAAATGCTTTTTCAGCTTTGCGTGCGTTGTCCCCAGATCCTCAGGGAGCACGCGGGTCTCGCCCACGATCGACACGAAGTTTGCATCGCCGCTCCAGCGAGGGACTACGTGCAGGTGAAGATGATCCGCGACTCCGGCCCCGGCGCTCAGACCCAAGTTCATGCCGATGTTGAATCCGTCGGGATGGTACTCGGTTTCTAGCGCGATTTGCGCGCGCTTCGCAAGCTCAATCATTTCGGTGGTCGTAGCTTCATTGACTGCGGCAAGCGAAGCCACGTGCTCGTAGGGCACGATCATCAGGTGACCGCTCGTATACGGAAACAGATTGAGAACAATGAAATTCAAACGCGCGCGATGAACCACGTACTTCTCGGCGTCCTTGTGTTCTTGCTCGATCCGGCAGAAGACACAGCCTTCTTGATGATCAATGGCAGAGATATACTTATAGCGCCAGGGGCTCCAGAGGTGTTCCATCGTTGGTCCGTAGTCCGTGGTCCGTAGTCCGTGGCCCGTAGTTCACTGCTGGGACTTGCTGTTGCCAGCCGATCGATTGCCGAGCGTTGACCTCTTCGCTGGTCGATTACGAACCACGGACTACTGACCAATCATTTCCACAGATACTCGAATTGCAGCGTCGAGCCGGGTGGTTGAAGCGTGTTGTTCGAAATCAACTCACCGACGTCGGTTGATGTGAGCAAGTCGAGTATCGAACCACGCCGCGGCTTTGGCGGCGTCACGATTTGTGGTTCTCCCTTGATCCCCACAAGCTCGGCCGTCACCTTCAACACTGCGTCGTAGTTGCCGAGCCCATCGATCAGCTTTTCGCGAAGCGCCTCTTCTCCGGTGTATACCCGCCCGTCCGCAAGTTGTTTGATTCGTTCACGAGTCAGCCCGGTGTCTTTTCGGCCATCGGCCACCGCGCTGACAAACTGCTCAAACATCTGACTGATCAACCCTTGAAGATACGCGCGCTCCTTAGGTGTGACCTCGCGGGTAGGCGAGCCCACATCCTTGAACTCGCCGCTCTTGATCACCTCCGGTTGCATTTGAGCCCACTTGAGCAGATTGCCGTAGTTCACCCACTCGGCTATCACCCCTATCGAGCCGGTGATCGTTCCAGGGTTGGCGTAGATCTTGTCCGCCGCGCAGGCCACGTAGTAGCCGCCCGATGCACCGACCGAACCCATCGATATCACGACCCTCTTGCCCTTCTCGTTGCGAAGCCACTTCACCTGATCGGCGATCTCTTGTGAGGCGGCGACTCCGCCGCCCGGCGTGTCCATTCGCAGGAGTATGGCTTTGACGCGCGAATCGTCCGCGTACATCTTGAGTTGTTCGTTGATGGTCTTGGAATTAAAGATGACTCCTTCGAGGTATACGACGGCGATACGATCGCCGCCGCCCAGGCCGGCGAATCCGCCTTCGCGCGAAAGCAGCAGCGCTGCAAGCAGGATGATCGCGACGAAGAAGACGAACCCGAAACCCGCAACGACCAGAACGGTTGTTAGATTAAATTTCTTCATAGGTGCATTCCGTAAACAACGACGCGACCCGGAGCGTGTCCGAGTGTATTCCGTCACCCGGGACCCTGGGTCGCGTCACTACCAAAGTCAGATAGCCGCGAAGCCACATCTTCTCGATGAATTGTGAAAGCCCGCCTACTCTTCCTCTTCGCTCTTCTTCTCCGAAGAAGCGCCAAGCAAATTGGCGATGTCGCCGAGCGTCGCCATGCCCGAGCCGCTCTCGTGATAAGTGCGCACGTCTTCGGGATCATGCTCCTTGCCCACGGCTCGCGCCGATAGTCCTATCTTCTTCTGTGACGGATCAAGCTTGAGTATCTTGAACGGCAGCACCTGCCCGATCTTCACCGCGTCCTCGGGCTTCTCGACGCGGGAGTCGCTCAGTTCTGAAACGTGACAAAGGCCCTCGATGCCTTCTTCGATCTCGACGAACGCTCCGAAGTTTGCGAAGCGCACCACGCGCCCCTTGATCACGTCGCCCAACTTGTGCGTGTCGAAGAAGCGGTCCCACGCGTTAGGCTCGAGGTCTTTGATCGAAAGACTTAGCCTGCGCCCGTCGACGTCGATGTTGGTTATTACCGCATCGACTTGCTGGCCCTTTTTGAGCACGTCCGACGGATGCTTAATTCGCTTGGTCCACGAGATGTCCGAGACGTGAACCAGGCCGTCTATTCCATCTTCGATTTCGACGAATGCGCCGAAGTCAGTAAGGGAGCGGACCTTTCCGGTTACCCGTGAACCTATGTGATAACGCACCGGCAGCGTCTCCCACGGATCAGCGGTGACCTGTTTGAGGCCGAGACTTATGCGGCGGCTGTGTGGGTCGGCTTCGAGCACGACGGCTTCGACGTCCTGTCCGATCGAAAGTAGCTTGGAGGGGTGCTTCAGTCTCTTCGACCAGGTCATCTCGGTCACGTGGACGAGGCCTTCGACCCCCGGTTCGATCTCGATGAACGCGCCGTAGTCGGTCAGGCTGACGACCTTGCCACGAACGTGCGAGCCTTTGGGGAAGCGCTCAGCCACGCTCTGCCACGGATCGGGCAGAAGCTGCTTGTAGCCGAGCGATATCCGCTCCTTCTCGCGGTCGAACTTGAGCACCTTGACTTGAATGTTGTCTCCGACCTTGATGATGTCGCTAGGCGACTGGATGCGGCCCCAGCTCATGTCAATAATGTGCAACAGTCCGTCGATGCCCCCCAGGTCAATGAACGCGCCGTAGTCGGTGATGTTTTTGACCGTGCCTTCGAGCACCACGCCCTCTTCGATGTTGCCAAGCGTCTCAGTCTTCTTCTTGTTGGAGACTTCCTCCAATACTGCCTTGCGCGAGACCACGACGTTGCCGCGCTTGCGGTTGAGTTTTATGACGCGGACCTCGATCTCTTGCCTGAGGAAGCCTTCGAGGTTGCGAAGAGGTCGAATGTCTATCTGCGACCCCGGAAGAAACGCCGGGACCCCGTCGAGGTCAACGTTGAGTCCGCCTTTGATGCGCTCGATCACTCGGCCCTTTATCGTCTCGTGGGTCTGGTGGGCGATACGGAGCCGCTCCCACGATTGGACCTGCATCGCCGCGGCGCGTGACAGAATGGCATAGCCGTCCTGGTTCTCGAGGCTCTTAATGAGCACGTCGACTTCATCGCCGCGCTTGACGGTCAGGTTACCGTGGCGATCGATAAACTCCTCGCGCGCAACCACGCCTTCGGACTTGTAGCCGATGTCCACCAGGACAGATTGGTCCGTTATGCCCACTACGATGCCGCGGACAATTTCTCCCTCCTGGCGGGAAGCGGCGCTTTCTTTCTCATAGGAATCCAGCATTGCGCTGAAGTCTTGCGCGCCGCTCGGTTCAGTGTCGCCGGCCTGCTCTGATGATGGGGCAGTCGCCGCTTCACCGCTATGAGCCGTCTGGTCTGTTTCAGCCGCAGCGTGTGGCTCAACCGCTGCAGTGTCTGGGCCGGTGCTTTCGTCGAGCGTGGCGGTCTCTTCTCGGGCGCTGTCTGCCGCCGTGCTCGCACCGGACTGGTTTACATTCTCTGTCGCCATTAATTGCTAGTCCTCCCGAACTCCCGTATTGATTCATCGGAATGGTGTCACCGGACCGATGGAACTATTTGCCTCATAGTATGCTTGATCGGCCTTTAACGTTCAAGCCTTCGGCCGGCATGAAGTCGGGGTGTCAACGCCGTCGTGAGGAGAGTCATTGCGCGGTCGCGCTTCGAAGCTTACCTTGAATGCCGCCGCCGGGCTCACCCGTACTCTCGGGGGTGAGCGCGATCACGTGGGCTTAAGGTTTAGCTGATGCTACGGAACTCTCTTTCCGAGAGAGAACGTGGCAGGACTCTGAGTACACGCGCCTGTGTGTTCCTCGCTTCATAATGCTCTGAGGCAAGGCTGAACTCTACACGCCCGGGTTAGGTGTGTCAAGCATTCCACACGGCAAGCCTCAAGCGTGAGTGAGACTTAGAAGACTGGACGCCGCGCGGTAAGGCCAGAGACAAACACCACGCTCGCCGCTTACCGCGGCAGTCCGAGACATGTTTCGTTTCACTATTCGCAGTCGCAATTATACAATGCGCTCTTTGCCCTTTGACACCTTACCGGACCGATCAGCCAGACACGCCGATACTCGTGAGCAAGGTCCACCCAACCGGTCCTAAATGGGTATGTTCTTTCTACTTGCGACGATTATGGGCTTAAGATATACTCTCGCGGCCTTGATATCAGTAGGAGTTTCCGGAGCATTCGATAGCCAGGTGGGATGGCGCGAGTGCAAGGTGGAAACCGAAATACAATTCGGATTGAGGACTCATGATAAAAACTATGGATTCATATCGACAGGCGGCCCGCCAAGCTCCCCAGTGGCAATCTCTCTTTGCGAGTCAGGATGGTAGCTAACCAGCGCCTAGTGTCGCTGGCAAATGTAGGAGAGGCTTCTCATTTTCGATTTGGCCCTCCACGGTCCTCAAGCAGGCAGTACCGGCCGTGGCTTCGCGCATCGAGGTCTGTATTAATGGTTCGTTTGGCGTTCCGGTTGTTGCTTGCGCTTCTGGTTCTGACAGCCTACAGCGCTTCAGCTAGCACTCAATCACAAAATCAGTCCGGCCTTTCCACTGACGGCCGGGGCGGATACACCCTCATACTGGTTGAGGCAAATTCAAAGGCCGAACTTGCAGAGGCCCGCGACTTCATCGCTTCGCAAGGCGGCAGGGTTGCCATAGTTCTTCCACCTCACGCAATAATGGGATGGATCAGTCCGGAAGTGGACTCGCGGATTCTGGGACGTCACGGCATACGCTCGATCCACCGAACGACTCTTGCGTCGGCGCCGTCAGGTTTCAAGGACCGCGAGACGCAGATGGCAATCAGTGCTTTTAACGACGTCGCATCCGGACGTAGCGCTAGACGCAGGGCGCGTGAGTCCAAGCAGCAGGTTGGCCCGGAAGCTGGGCGCCCAGGAATGTTCGATTGTGCGCTCCCTCACCCAGCCCTCAATAAGGATCAATTCATCCGCAATCTCCGGTTGCTCGGCGCCGAACAATCCGTGCTCGGCATAGAGTCGTCGGTCTCGCCCCAGTATTACAGCAACAGCGATGTGATGGACGGCTCAGTTGCGGTAGCCGTCTTCCTGGTCGAGAGTACAGGTGCCATCGATACTGACGTCTATACTTGGTCCCAAGCCGATCAGGAGGTTGCCTTCTCGCAAGTGCTCGACGGGCTGAACTGGTGGGTCGAGCAATCGCGAGCGTTCAATCTCGCGCGCCCGTTACAGTTCACCGTCGTGTTCTTCGACGCCAAAAATCCGGCGTGCCGCGTGCCTTATGAGCCGTTGCTGCATTCCGGTAGCGACGCTCAATTCTGGGTCAATGACATAATGAACAACCTGGGCGCCACGGCCGGCAACGTTTTCGAGCGCGTCGCAGCGTTCGATATCGCCACTAAAAATCAGAACCGCACCAACTGGGCGTATTCGATGTTCATCGCTTACAACCCGCCGCCGGCACGTACCTCGTTCAGTGACGGGCGAGCCTCATGGGCGTACATCGGAGGTCCATACACGGTTAGTCTTTTCCGCAGCTTTGGCTGGCAACTCTCGCGAATAACCACGCACGAAGCCGGTCACATCTTCTACGCTTGCGATGAATACTTCCAGCCGGGATATCAGGTATGCAGTTGCACGTGTGCCCCCGAAGTCAGACCCGACGCGCTTAACGGAAACTGTCAGGACCTCACGTGCACTCGAACTTCCACCGAATGCATGATGCGGCTCAACGAGGCTGCCCTGTGTCCGTTTACGGTAGCGCAGATCGGATGGACGTCGCCCGTGCCCAAGCCGGCACCAACAGCTCCGAGCGGTCTGGTCGCCGCCGCAAGCGCGCCGACGCTGGTGTCGCTCGTATGGCAAGACACATCGGGAGTCGAGGATGGATTTCAGATCGAACGCCGCGGGGGCACGAGTGCGGACTTCAGCCAGATCGGCGTCGTTTCAGTCAACTCGACTACCTACGCCGACGCCAATGTGTTGCCCAATACTGCTTATTCTTACCGAGTGCGAGCGTTCAATGGAACGGGAATATCTGTCTATTCAAATGAGGCCCCGGTTATCACGCCTTCCTCTTCGCCAGAGCTTACGATTGCCACGGCGGATTTGCCGGAAGCAACCGTTGGCGTAGCTTACAGCCGCACGCTGACGGCAATCGGAGGTAAGCCTGACTTCTCGTGGTTGATTGAGAGTGGGTCTCTGGCGCCGGGTATATCGTTAGCGCAGACCGGTTCGATCTCCGGCACGCCCTCGACAGCCGGAACGTTCAACTTTGTTGCGAAGGTGACAGACAGCAGCGCCGGCTTCGCCACCAGAGCGCTGACGCTCGCGGTCAAGTCCTCTGCGCCCTTGTCGATCCTTGCCAGCCAGTTGCCGCGAGGAGCGGTGGGCGCGACCTACAGCCAGAGCATCGGCGCATCGGGCGGTCAGACTCCTTACACCTGGTCACTTCAGTCGGGGAGCCTTCCCGACGGTATCACGCTCAATCAGACCGGCATCATCTCAGGAACGCCGGAGCGGCCGGTAACTACGAGCTTCGTACTCAAGCTCACCGATGCCGTGAACGCAAGTGTCTCAGCAACTCTTGCAATCACGATAAATCCTGCGACGCTGGGGCTGGCCATAGAGACGAAGTCGCTTGCCGACGGCGTAGTCGGTGAGAACTACTCGCAAACCCTCGTGGCTTCCGGGGGCAGTGCACCGTATCGCTGGGATCTCAAGTCCGGAAGACTTCCCGATGGACTGAACCTTTCAGACGCAGGTGTAATTGCGGGAACGCCGACGACACCGGGCGAAATCGCATTCGAGGCGCGAGCAACTGATCAGAGCGGTCAATCAACCATCTCGACGCTGTCGATCGACGTGGACCCTCCGCCTGAGTTGACCATTTTGAGCCCGGGCGCGCTTCCGGTCGCGGCATTGGGCGTGCCCTACCGATACGAGCTCAAAGCTACTGCAGGGTCCGCGCCATACAACTGGTCCCAGAAGAAGAGAAAGAAATTTGGAGCATTCCCCGACGGAATATCGCTTTCGGCGGACGGAATACTAGCCGGAACGCCGACCGCGCAGGGCGTATCCAATTTCACTTTGATAGTGACCGACGCGACCGCCAAGCAAGCGTCCAAGCCGCTCACCCTTGAAGTCGGTCCGCCGCCGCCGCCGCTCCTAATAAGGACCGAATTCCTTCCACAAGCATTACAGGGTTTTTCATACAACGCTCTGCTTGAAGCGTCCGGGGGCCTGGGGCCGTACACCTGGACCATAGAGACCGGTGCATTGCCGGATGGCCTGACGATGAGTGGGGCAGGCGTGATCTCTGGGCGGGCGTCTACGGCGGGCGCGAGTTCCTTTGTGGTCCGAGTGAAGGACTCGCTGGGCACTTCCAGCACGAAGTCTCTTTTCTTGATCGTGGCCCAGCCGCCACCGCCGCTGGTGATCCAGACAATCTCGCTTCCCGACACCACGGCGGAACGAGCCTACTCTCAGACGCTGCAGGCCACGGGCGGCGTGCCGCCTTACACCTGGAGCATAGCTAGCGGAAGTCTGGGAGCCGGATTGAATATATCGGCTGCCGGGACAATATCGGGAACGCCTACATCGCCGGGGACCAGCGTTTTCGTCGTGCGTGTAACCGACTCTGCTCAACAGGCCGTAACGCGCACGCTGGCAATCAGCGTCAAGCCTGCCGACAAGCTGGCGCCTTTCGGTGCGCTCGAGACGCCCGGGTTCCGTGTCACGCTGAGTAACATCGCGAACGGCAGCGGGTGGGCGGTCGACAACCTCGCTGTTGTTCAGATAGACGTCCTCATCGACGGGCAGAAAGCTAGCGAAGCGATCTACGGCCTGAACCGTCCAGATATTGGAGCTACGTGGGGCTCCTTCCCCAACGCCGCGCGTTCAGGCTTCAGTTTCCAAATCGACACAACCAGGGTTTCAAACGGCGACCACACGGTAGCCGTGCGATTGCTGGACGCCGCGGGTAACGCGACACTGGTCGGCACGCGCACGATCGTTGTCCAGAACCAGGTCTTCATCATAGTCACTAATGAGATCGCGAGAGGAAAGAAGGGTGAAGGCTACAGCCTTCAGCTTGCCGCGGCAAACGGAAAGGCGCCCTACTCGTGGGCTCTGTTGTCCGGCTCGCTGCCTTCGGGCCTATCACTAAACGCTGCCGGATTGATCTCGGGCACTCCGACAGTGTTTGGGACTTTCCCGTTCGCGGTGCGCGCCACGGATTCAAACGGCGCTACAGCCATCGCCAGTTACACGATCGTTATCATCCCCGACATCGAGCCACTGCGCATCATCAGCAGCGGCGACCTTGCACAGGGAAGCACCGGCGTCGCCTATTCGAACCAGTTGTTTTTCGCAGGTGGCCTGCCGCCCCGCATCTGGAGGGCGGAGCCAGGGTCGCTGCCGCCTGGGCTCTCGTTGGGCGACACCGGGCTCATTACCGGTGTGCCGACGGCAGTCGGTACGTTCACCTTTACGGTGCAACTGAGCGACTCGACATCGACTACTGTCTCTTCACAGCCGCTGCGGATCACTATTGTGCCGGGTCCCCTACAGATACCTACAATCGGTGATCTGACGAAGGGCTCCATCAATGTGTTCTATGCCTTTACGCTGCAAAAAGCGGGCGGCGCCGCGCCCTACACCTGGGCGCTTGCCAGCGGCGCGTTGCCGCCGGGGCTATCGCTGAGCCCGAGCTTGGGAGTTATCTCAGGCACACCCACTCAGCTAGGAACGTTCTCATTCACCGTGCGGCTCTCTGATTCACAATTGCCACCCGCTACCTTAACGTCCGGCGCGCTCAGGATCATGATTGAGACCGCGATTGATCCCCCGCCGACCGCTCCCGAGCCCTTGAGCATCTCCAGCTCCGGAAACCTGACCGCGGGCAAGTTGAACAAAGACTACTCGCACCAGCTAGCGGCGACGGGCGGGAGGCCACCGTACACATGGGCTCTGGCGATCGGAAGCGCGCCGCTCCCGCTCGGATTGACATTGAACCCAATCACGGGAGTGATTTTGGGCAAGCCTCTCGAGAAGGGGGTCTTCACTTTCACGGTGAGCGTGACGGATACTGATATCCCGCCCAAGACAGCTACGTCTTCGGCACTCAGAATAACAATTTCGCCCTGAGTGCGGAATGCTACTGACTTCGCCCTGTGAAGTTTGAAAGCATAATGGCGATCGCGTCTAAGTCATCTCTTGGCGCGGGCGGCAGCGCGGCGCGCTGAGTCTGGGTCCGGGAAGGATCACGAAGCGCGGCAGTCCGTTCAGTGTTGTAGTAGTTGTTGAGCATGGTAGAGAAGGCCAGCCGCTCTCCTGCTGCGGACGTCACGTAGCCTGAAAGCGTATACACGTAACGAAGCGTTCCGGTCTTAGCGCGAACGTTGCCTGCCGCTGCTGTTCCCTTCATTCGATTTTGCAGAGTGCCATCCACTCCGGCGACGGGCAGTGCGTTGCGGTATACCTCGGCCCAGCGGCTGCTGTTCATATAGCTCAGCAGCGCCACCGTCGCTGCGGGAGTAATAACGTCTCGCCGCGAGAGTCCCGATCCTTCTTCGAGCAGCACATCGCCCTTCTTCACACCAGCTCTTAAAAGAAACTCCTGCATTAACTCGATGCCTGCCTCCTCATCCGTGCGGCTGTCGTTAGCGACCGGCTGAGAATTCATATTCGCGATGACGCTTGCGGGTGAAGCGGGATTCGGGTCGAGAGAACTGATGACGGTTCCACCTTGGCGTCCGCGGTTGCCCACTTGAAGCAGCAGCAACTGGGCGTAGAGATTCTGCGACGGCTTCAGCGTCTCGCGCACGATGTCGCCGAGCGGCATTGATTCAACCGACCCCAACTCGATCAACTTTGCGAAATCAATCGGTGTGACCTCACGATACTTCCAGTCGATTACTCGTGTCCGCCCAGTGACGACGACCCCCCTCCCCGCAAGCGCGTCCTTGAACAGGCTCACGAAGAGGCCCGCCGGATTATGAACGGCGACCGGGTTGTTATAACCAGAGCTGTCGATCGGCAGACGGCCCGAAACGTAGATGATGTTCTCGCCAATCGGGCGATATACAACAATTTTGGATTCAGTACCTTTGGGCGCAGTCTGGGTTCGGTTGATCAAGGTGACGAACGAAGTCGGCGGGCCGGTCGTGATGCGGCACGGAATGCCCACGCGGTCAGCCGGCTTGACCAACAAGTCCAGCGCGTTGTCGTTTATCGTGAGCGCCGACACTTCAGCGCCATAGTAAGCTTGAAGATCGTCCCACTCCCACCCGGATCCGAAAGGCGGCCCAGCAAAGTAGCTCTCATCCCCGACAACGTCGCCCTCGATGCGCCGCACCCCCGCGTTAACGAGTTGCGCGATGAGCGGGTCGAGTCCCTTAAGGTAGTCGCCGCCATTCAACCGCGCAGCCATCGTAGGATCACCTCGTCCATACACAATCAAGTCACCCTTGAGCGTGCCTGAGGCGTCCGGCCTGGCGCTGGAGTAGAGCGAAGACTTTATTCTAAAGTCAGCGCCAAGCTGTTCAAGCGCGAGCGCTGCCGTGTAAAGCTTCGCATTCGAAGCTGGATTGAAATACTTCTGCGGGTTGTGTTCGAAGATCGTCTTCCCGGTATCGAGCGACGTTATCTTTAACCCCCACGCAGCAGGCGCGAACCTGGGCTTGGCGATGTGGGCTGCGATGCGAGTACGAAGCGAATCGAGTGTTTCAGACTGTTGCGAACTCGTTTGCTGCTGACGAGCGAGCGCCTGCGGTTTGACCTGTGGCGGCGACGCCCACACGCTAATCAACCCGAGCGAGTGCAAGCAAGCGAGCAAAGCAACCAAAGCGTGCTTTGCAAAGACATCTTTCGTCGCGGACCGGATCATTGACTCACCTCTAGGAACATCGAACTTCGGTCTTTGACAAGGTACAATCTGGAGCGACGAACCGCAACTTGCCGGCAGCTTGAACACGGAGGAAGTATCACTAGGCTCGCTGGCTCATTTGGTCCTGGATACCACGATTGCCCCGGACCAGAGCCAAATGATAGACTGATTGAAGTTGGTTGTGAGCAGTCTCCTCCCAGGCTCAACTCCGTGGAAAGTGGACAACTGAGGCGCTCGAGACAAACAGACGACCGTGAATGAGGGCGCTCAAGCTCGTTTCGCAATTTCTCATAAGGATATTAGTGGGTAAAGACGAACCGACTAGACGCAATCTAGAGGAGGTCCGGCCAAATGAACCTGTACAATAAGAGAAAAACGGCAACCCGCGACAACATCCTGCTGGTGGCATTGCTTACTGCAATCATCCCCTTTGCCTTAGTACTTTCAACCAGCGCCGGGTTCCAGCAAGCAGAAGTGCTCCGAAACATAAATGTCGGAACCGAGGCAAACGCGACGATTCTCGGCGCGACTACAAACCAGCACCTCAGTGGTAACGGTGCAGCTGCGATCTTTGACGTGAACCTCGCCAACATGCGCGCCCACGCCATAGCCACGGGAGATGTTAACAATGACGGCATTTCAGATGTAGTCACCGGTGCTCCTGATGCAACCTTCACGGTTACGCCGGGGGTAGGCCCACCGCAGACTCGCACTGGCGCGGGAATCGTTTACATCGTTCTCGGAAAGACGGGGCTATCGGGGACCATCGATACAAACGCCGGTCAAACAGAGATAACGATATTGGGTGGAAAGTCAGGCGACAAGCTCGGCTTCGCTGTGGCCGTTGGCGATGTTAATGGTGACGGCATCGATGACATCTCGATTGGAGCGCCTGGGGCCGACTTCCCGGGCTCAGCGACTCCGCCCCCGGCGCCGCGCAATGATACAGGAGCAGTGTTCGTGATCTTCGGCGCCGCTTCTTTGAGCACCCCTCGCACCCTCGATCTGGCCACCGCCAATACCCCGAACGTCGCGCTTTTCGGAGCGAACCCAGGCGACCAGTTTGGCGCGTCGGTAGCTGTTGGCAACGTGGGTGGGCTCGCAAGCCAGACTCCTGCTCAGCAGGCCGTCAAAGACATTCTCGCTGGCGCTCCCGGCAACAATGGACCCGATGTAAGCCCGCGGCCAGGCGCGGGGGCAGCTTATGTACAATTCGGGGGACCAGACTTTAACCCGGTCGGCGGTGCAACAACCGTTGTCGATTTAGCAGCTACGCCGGCTAATGTCGTGATATTCGGAAGGACTGGTGAAGCGCTAGGCGCTTCTGTCGCGATCGGCGACATAAATGGCGGTGGGATCGCCGACGCAATTGTGGGAGCGCCCCTTGCCGATAGGCCGGTGGCCGGGCTAGTTCCTGCAGCAACCGATACAGGCGCGGTGTACGCCGTGATCGGCGGTGTTAACCTGAATCCAGCGTTGGGAACGTCAAAGACCTTCGATATCAATGTTACTCAACAGAACGTTTCCGTGTACGGCGCCGGCAATAGGCTGAATCCCGGCGCCGACGACGCGGACCATCTGGGAGTCTCGGTTGCGGCCAGCGACCTCACAGGCGATGGCATACCCGATCTGTTAATCGGGGGGCCAGACGCTGATGGCCCCAGCGAAGATCGCCCAGGCGCGGGCGAGGCTTATGTTCTACAGGGGGGCGCGAGCTTTATTCCGACCGTCGGATCGGAAAAAAGGATCGACCTTTTCAACGGCAGCGCAACTGTCACTGTTTTCGGAGGGCAATCAGGTGACCGCTTCGGCTCGACTGTTGCGAGCGGCAACTACAATACGGCAGATAACACTGATAGTACTCTCGACTTAATAGTCGGAGCGCCCGGCGCAAGCAACAAAGCCGGGCTCGTTTCGATCGTCTTCGGGGGTTCGAACCTGCTGCTGTTACCAGCACGCGACCTGTTACTCGCCCAGGACAATCTGCGCGTACTAGGACATCCCGGCGGCGATGAACTAGGGTGGGCAATCGGCACGGCTGACGTCAACAACAATCAGGGCGGCGAGTTGATCATCGGCGCCCCGTTCGCGAACGTTGTAACCGGGGCAGTCACTCGCACCCAAGCGGGGATCGTCTACATTCTACCTTCCACCTCGGCGGCGCCGCCGACAAATCTCCCCCCGACTGTCACAGTCACTGCGCCAAACGGAGGTGAGAGTCTGCAGGTGGGCCAGGATGTGGACATCACGTGGACCGCTTCTGACCCTAACGGTGACGCCACGATTCAAAAGTTCGACATCAGGCTTTCGACTGACGGCGGCACTAACTTCAACTTCACGATTGCGCCGAGCGTGGCCGGCACTCTCCGCAAGTTTACGTTGACAGTTCCGGTCGGGTTCAACACCACGCAGGGCCGCATTCGGGTAATCGTTACGGATAACCAGAGCGCGACGGCGCAGGATGACAGCAATGCCAACTTCACGATCACTGATATCGGTGTGACCGCGACGCTTACCAATCCCAACGGCGGCCAAAACCTGAAGTTCGGGCAGCAGTTCTTAATCACGTGGACCGTTCCGGTTGCATTTTCGGGTCAGCTTAAAGGCTTTGATCTTACGCTGTCGACTGACGGCGGGCAGACCTTCCTGATACAGATCGCGCCCGGTGTTGATCCAGCGCAGCCTGCGCTCGCGGCGACGGCACGAAGCTTCCCCTGGACGGTTCCCGCAATCTGCGTGAGCAGAGCCAGAGTCGCACTTGTCACAACCAGCCTGAGTAATCTGAGGACGTCAGACACGAGCGATGCTGACTTCGCGATATCAGATGTAGGGCCGACGATAGACACAAGCAACATGTCCATCATCGGCGACTTCCGGTTAGTCCTGGTCACGACGACGCCTGCGGGCGGCAGCGAGGTTGTTTTCTCGCAAGATACTGTGGTCGAAATCTCGACCGACGCGGCTGGCACCTCGTTCTTCACTTTTTCGAAGCCTGGCAAGATCAAGAGGGCGGGCGGGAAGTACTTGAGCAAAGGAACAATCAACGGTCAGGACCTCGGAGCGTTTTTCCCCAACGGCGCCGGTCGGGTCATTCGCATAACCAAACCGACGTGCCGGATCACGATATTGAGGGTGATACGCTCGGGCGAGCAGTTGTTGCTGGCTGCTGCTTTCGAAACGGATTCGGAGCCAGGCGTGCAACGGCGAGTCTGGCAATAGAACACATGAGAGGCGGAACTTTCAGGGCCTGCTTTTCGAAGTAGGCCCTTTTTCTTGCGTCGGGTGTCGAGTGAATTCTCTCGAAAACCCGCTCAACTGATTGCGACCCAAGAAGCAACCGGATATTCTCCCACTCACGAGACCGTCGCGACGGCCGGTCACTTTCGAAAGAGGAAAGCTTCTTTCGACCGTCGACATCAGAGCGATGCAAAGACTGAATCTCAAAGCGACTCACAAACCAGTCAGGGATTACTACGAGGCGCTTCAGCAATTCTCTCGGATTGGCATCTCGCACGAGGGCGCCGTTCGAAGCGCCTTTCAATCTCTGCTCGAATCTTGCGGCTCTCAGTTTGGTTGGAAGCTGGTTCCCGAATGGCCGATGAAGAAATCGCGGGTGCGCGTCGATGGCGCTCTCGTTGACGGCTTCAATCTCACACACGGTTTCTGGGAGGCCAAAGATCAACACGATGATCTTGGTGTCGAAGTTAAGCGGAAGTTCGCGGCCGGCTATCCCCGAAACAATATCCTCTTTCAAGCGCCCGAGCGAGCGATTCTCTACCAGGACAGTCGGCAGGTACTCGATGAAGACATCACGAAACCCGAAGCTCTCGTACAAACTCTCAAACGCTTTGTCGAGTACACGCCTCCGGCGTTCGAGGAATGGGAAGAGGCCGTCGCGCAGTTTCAAGTCAAAGTGCCGGAGCTTGCCGCGGCGCTGGTTAAGCTCATCGATGAAGAGAGGAAAACAAATAGCCGGTTCATCGATGCATTCACCGGGTTCTTGGAGCTTTGCCGTCAGTCGATAAACCCTAATCTTTCGGAACAGGCTGTTGAAGAAATGCTCATCCAGCACCTGCTAACAGAGCGCATCTTTCGCACTGTTTTCGACAACGCCGACTTCACTCGCCGCAACGTTATCGCAGCCGAGATTGAAAAAGTCATTGACGCGCTGACCTCTCATTCCTTCAGCCGCGAAGGGTTCTTGAAGAGCCTCGATCACTTTTACCGCGCGATCGAGACGACGGCAGCAACCATCGATGACTTTTCACAGAAGCAGCACTTTCTGAATGCAGTCTACGAGAAGTTCTTCCAGGGATTCTCGGTTAAGGTGGCCGACACGCACGGAATCGTCTACACGCCTCAGCCAATCGTTAACTTCATGGTTCGAAGCGTCCAGGACATTCTTGAAAAGGAATTCGGCAAGACACTAAGCAGCCGCGATGTGCATATCCTCGACCCATTCGTAGGGACCGGCAATTTCATCGTGAGAGTGATTCAGGAGATCAAGAAGACCGCGCTGCCTCACAAGTACAAGCGCGAGCTTCATTGCAACGAAGTGATGTTGTTGCCCTACTACATCGCCTCGATGAACATCGAGCACGAGTACTTCGAGAGGACTGGAAGCTACGAACCGTTTGAAGGCATATGCCTCGTTGATACCTTCGAGTTGGCTGAGGGCAGTCAGACACGGCTTTCATTCATGACTGCGGAAAACACGGCGCGCGTGGAGCGCCAGAAACGGAGCCCGATCTTTGTCATCATCGGGAACCCTCCGTACAACATGGGTCAAGTGAACGAGAATGACAACAACAAGAACCGCAAGTACAAGGTTATGGATAAGCGAGTATCGGAAACCTATGCGAAGGACTCCAAAGCGACTCTGTTGAACAAGCTAAGCGACCCTTACGTGAAGGCAATCCGCTGGGCAGCGGATCGAATTGGCGAGGAAGGCATCGTCGCACTTGTAACAAACAGCAGCTTCATAGACCAGATTGCTTTCGATGGAATGCGGACACACTTGGAGCAGGACTTCGATTCAATTTACGTTTTGGACTTGGGCGGAAACGTCAGGAAGAATCCAAAGCTTTCGGGAACGACTCACAACGTGTTTGGCATCCAGGTCGGAGTGAGCATAAACATGTTCGTGCGAAGAAGGAAGGCTTCTAATGCGCTCAGACCCACGATCCACTATGCTGCACTCCAAAAGGACTGGCGCAGGGAGGCGAGGTACCGGTTTCTCGAGGAGGCGAAAGATCGCTCCAACCTGGTCTGGGAAATAATCAAGGCGGACGAAAACCACACGTGGCTTACTGAGGGTATGGAGAGTGTTTTCCCTAGCTTTATCGCTCTCGCTAGCAAGAAGGGAACCATCAAAGCGGCGACGGACCCGGAAGCAGTGTTCAAGCTCCATTCGCTTGGCGTCTCCACCAACAGGGACGAGATAGCGTACGACTTCAACAAGGATCAACTCGTCAGCAAAGTCAGTAGATTCGCAGACGAATACAACGCGGAACTATCTCGTTACGCCCAAAGGAAGAGAGACACAAAGAGCATCGACGAGTTTGTTAGATACGACAGGCTAAAGTGGAGCGAGAGTCTCAAAAGGAAGCTTAAAGCCGGAACGGCTTTCGTGTTCAGACCTGACAAAGCTCGCGTCTCACACTACAGGCCCTTCACGAAGAATTACATATACTATGCCCCTCACTTGAATGACCGGCCTGGTCTCTTTAGTAGAGTCTTTCCGGCGACCATAAACGCGAGTGAAAACTGCGCCATCTGCGTCAGCGATATCGGCTCCCGGTCGCACTGGAGCGCGCTAATCACGGACACGGTTCCGGATTTGCACCTTTGTGCAAGCACGGATGCTTTTCAATGCTTCTCCCTCTACACCTACAATGAAGACGGCACAAACCGCAAAGAGAACATCACTGACTGGGCGCTTCAGAAGTTCCGCTCGCACTACGATGATTCATCAATCACCAAGGGGGACATCTTCCACTACGTGTATGCCTTACTCCATCACCCCACTTACCGCGAGCGTTACGCTGCCAACCTCAAGCGCGAGCTCCCGCGCATTCCGTTGGCGCCCGACTTCCGCGCCTTCGTAGATGCAGGCGCGCGCCTGGCTGATATCCACGTGAACTATGAACAGCAACTAGAATATCCGCTTGAGAAGATTGAGACCCCCGGCGCCCAGCTCGACTGGCGAGTCGAAAAGATGCGGCTGACCAAAGACAAGACTGAAATCATCTATAACGACTTCCTGCGGCTGTCAGGAATCCCAGTGGAGTGTTCCGAGTATCGCCTGGGTAATCGCTCGGCGTTAGAGTGGTTGATCGACCAGTATCAAGTCTCAACCGACAAACGAAGCGGCATAACCAACGACCCAAACCGCGCCGATGATCCCGAGTACATCGTCAGGCTCATCGGGCAGGTGATCACGGTGAGCCTCGAGACGGTAAAGATAGTTCGTGGTCTACCTGAACTTGGGGTTGCAGCAGACCCCTGAAAGAGTTGGCTACCCAAGTCGCTTCGCCAATTCACGAGCGTAGTAGGTGAGAATGATGTCTGCGCCGGCCCGCTTCAAAAGGCTTCTTTCTAGGACGCGGACCCAAGCAACAATTCCCTTTCAATCTCCGCGATCAAGAATGGCAGATTGGGCGAGGTAAAGCTTAAGCTCGGAGCAGGTAGACGATGGTGTCTGATGTCTGGTGGGACGTGCTTGTGATGCGGGTGTGTGCTGCCGAGCGTGGCGTCGCCGGGATGCGGCTGCGAATCGTACCAGTAGAGCTTCTCCGCGCCGCGCCAGACCTCGTAACCGAAGCTGACGATCCGTAATACTCCGGCGTCGAGCATCAATCGTTCGATCATTACCAACCGCACGCCGCCGGAAAAGAGTACTTCGCCTCTGACCAGCGCCGTTCCAGCACCGCGCCGTGCGACCAGCAGGGTCGAGTAGACGATTGCCGGGAACTGCTGTGGCAACGCATAGATGAATTCTTCGTACTCACTTAGCGAGTTCAAGTGGTTCACGGCGCGCGACTCGTTTCAGGACTTCTGAGAGTGAGGTCTGCGCAGTCAGATTCCGAATCAAATCCTGATACTCCTGGCGACGGCGCTCCCGGATTTCATACGCTCCAGCCCAATCACTCCAATCCAACATCCAGGCATCATCCGCTGGTTCTTCGCCCGAATGGTAGGCTTCATAAAACGTCTCGGAAAGGATGCCGTACTTGCGCTCGTAGTTTTCCAGGTCGGCTTCGAGGGCGTGAATGTCCCGCACGACTTCGGCTATTGTCATCATTGGCGTCATTGGTTCGCTCCTTGTGAATCAATGCCCTGGCTGGGACAATTATACGGCACGGTAGCTTGCGCGACCAGAACTGTAGCACGCCATCAGATTATTGTATTCAGGATGCATCATTCGGCGGGTTGGCCTGCGAACTGATTAGCCAAGCCGCTGGGCGAGGTCGCGCGCAAAGTAGGTGAGAATGATATCGGCCCCGGCGCGCTTGATTGAAGTCAGCGACTCCAACGCAACGCGCTCTTCATCTATCCAACCAAGCCGTCCGGCCGCTTTGATCATCGCGTACTCGCCCGACACCTGATAGGCAGCAATAGGCAGATCGAACCGTTCTCGAACCGCTCGGATGATATCGAGATAAGGAAGCGCGGGTTTCACCATCAGGATATCCGCGCCCTGTTCAAAATCCAGCTCGGCCTCGCGCATCGCCTCGCGCGAGTTTGCCGGGTCCATCTGATAGCCTCGCCGGTCGCCAAACTGAGGCGCCGATTGCGCCGCTTCCCGAAACGGACCGTAGAAGCCGGAAGCATACTTCACCGCATAAGACATTATCGGAATGTGCTCGAAGCCCGCCTCATCCAGAGCTTCGCGAATCGCCGCCACGAATCCATCCATCATGTTCGACGGCGCGATGACATCGGCGCCAGCTTCGGCTTGCGCAACCGCGGTGCGAGCAAGCAATTCGACAGACGGGTCGTTGAGCACCTCTGCATTTTCTATCACTCCGCAGTGGCCATGATCGGTGTATTCGCACAAACAGTTGTCGGCGATTACGACCGTGTCTTTCACGCCTCGCTTCACGGCTCGAATAGCTCGCTGCACGATGCCGTCCTCAGCGTATGCCTGGCTTCCAACGGCGTCCTTTTCATCAGGCACTCCGAAAAGGATCACCGATCGCACGCCGACGCTGCGCGCAGCTTCAGCTTCCTTCACCAGCTCATCGATCGAAAGGTTGAACGCCCCGGGCATTGAGGCTATCTCGCGGCGCACACCTTCGCCTTCGCAGACAAATAACGGATAGACGAAGTCATCCGGCGACAATCTCGTTTCGCGCACGAGCGCGCGTAACGTTTCAGTGCGGCGCAGCCTTCGCGGTCGTTCGATCAGATTCATAGTGTCGAGCTCCTGATTACCAGGGCTTTAGGATTCTCGGCCCAGTTCTCCATCCTCGTCGAGCAAGAATGACTTCGCGCAGTTTTGCGAGCAGAACTTCTGACCATAGCGCCTGACCGCGCACTTCTCACACACGGCCCTAAAGCACAACACGCATTTCCATATCCTCAAAAGGGTGGATGTCTGGTTGCACTGGAAACAGGCGGTCATTACAGCAACAAGTATATCAAACCGCGGTAATCGAGTAGAGCAATGCCTCCGGCTCGGACTCAAATTGGCTTCTTCACGAACCGAATGTTCTTAACTCGCCCGGCGTTCAGCGTGAAAGCTGCCACCTGCTTGCGCGCGTCCCGTTCGAAGCGCAGGTTGAGTCCCTGAACGAAGAACGTGTCGCTGACCGTAGGCGTTAACGGACTCTTGGGGTAGTCCCTGTACTCGTTCTCGTGCCTCAAGAACAGCTTTCCGTTTTCGAGCACAATCATATTAGTCGCCCCGACTTCGTCGCTGCGGTACTCGCCCCTGTATTCCGCCAACTGAGCCGGAGCAGGCGTAACCAATTGGACGGCAACCAGCCTAATCGGCTTATCCGTGCCACGCTGCATCCGCAAAACTGTCGCTTGACCCTGCTTCTCGAACCTGAGAACAAAGTCCAGAGGAGTTCCGATCGAGCGGAATTCCGCCGCGCTTATTGCGCCAAACCGAATGGTGAGACCTGGAACGTCGGCAAACAACTTGCCTTCCTTAGCGTAGAGCTTCCAAACGGCCCCGTTATTCGGATTCTGAAAAGCGCCCGTTCTGTCTCTGAGTTCCTGTTCAGTCAGCTCGATGAACTTCGTGTCCGAGGCCCCAGCTCGTTTGACTTCAGTCTTGAACTGATCGGAAAGATAGATATCCGCGACTCGCCTCGCGAGACTGCTCGGGTTCATCGTGCCGAGGTTGCATTGCAAGATCACTGAGAACTTCTGATCCGGGAATTGCATAGTCACTGCGCGATAGCCGATAAATGCTCCTCCGTGTTCGACGACCCGCAGCCCTCGGTATTCGCCGGCCATAAGCCCAAATGCGTAATCAATCTTCTCACCGCCGTTTAGCGTCCCAGTGGTGAGCGCCTGGTTGATCAACGCCGTTCCACCCTTGCCCAGCTTGTTTTGATAGAAATTCTGGTCCCAGAAAAAAAGGTCTTCGACGCACGTGAAAACGTTTCCGTCGCCGACCATATCAAGAGTCGTCGCGGCGATTTGAAAACCTCCGGCTCTTCGAGGCATATAGCTCGCAGCCCGGTTCTTCACAATCTCGGTGTGATCGTCGTAGAACCTGGTTCGAGTCATTCCAAGAGGCTTAAAGATATTTTCGTCAGCGAACTCACGCAGCGTCTTGCCCGAAGCCCGCTTCACGATCTGCGACAGCAGGAAGTATCCCGAGTTGCTGTAGAGAAACTCGCTGCCCGGTTTAAAGTTCAACTCCTTCTGTCGCGCCAGCAGGTTCATCACTTCGCCGTCAACGTAATGGTCGTCGTCGCGCGTTCCCGCGATGGCCATCAGCGTCAGATAATCGCGTATCCCGCTGGTGTGATGAATCAAGTGGCGAATTGTTATCGGAGCCTGGTATTGAGGTATCTCATGCAAGTACTTTCGAATGTCGTCGTCCAGCGAAACTTTTCCCTGCTCGGCAAGCAGAGCGACTGCCATCGCGGTGAACTGCTTGGACACTGAGCCGGTGTCCATGATCGATGCAGGTGACATCGGAATGTTGTGTTCAAGGTTGGCCAGCCCGTAGCCGCGCTTGTAGGTTATCTGTCCGTCTTTGATGACTGCCAGCGCGCAACCCGGTGAATCGGGCTTGTCCCATTGGGCGAATACTCTGTCTACCCTGTCTGAAAGAGGATCTTTCTTTTCCTGATTTGGCTGGGCGGGTGCGGCGTTGTGCAATGCGAAGACAATCAGAGCCAGACACGCGAGCCACTTTTTGAGCGGCGCTGGATTCATATGGTCTCCTCAATTGATAACGCTTTTGAGAACTTCGGTTGCTTGCCGGTGAATTACTATCGGGCGCGCTCACACCAGGCGCGCCCGGCATTCCGCTATCAAATAAGCCCCAGCATCAAGGCGCAGGGGAGATGCTGAGGTCGGCATTGAAGCGCGCGATCACTCGCACATGATGCGCGACCAGTCCGGCCACCTTACTCGAGAGCCTCGCGGCCCCTTCCGGGCCCAGCGCCCGCTGGAAAGGCGATCCTTTGCCGAGCTCGGCGAAGCTGTCAACGAAGGTCACCGAGGTATACCCGTTCCCGTCGCCGCCAAACATGGTCTGGTTGACAAAGT
Source organism: Acidobacteriota bacterium (assembly GCA_038040455.1). GTDB lineage: Bacteria > Acidobacteriota > Blastocatellia > UBA7656 > UBA7656 > Onstottus_A. The sequence continues at coordinate 869 of JBBPIH010000034.1, read as the reverse complement.
AGCCGATCACGTCAGCCTTCTTCATCACCGGCAGAATGTCGGTCTTCACCAGGCTCTCGAATGCTGCCGCCCGTCCAGGCATCACGCTGATCGAGTTCACCACTGCGAGCTTTGGAGGCCCGGTCATCGACGCCACCTTGCCCATGTAGCTCAGGTCAGGCCGGTTCAGTTCGGCAGAGGTGTGCGCGCTCACAACACAGCGACGCGATTTAGTTTGGTAGTCGCGGAAAGCATCCTCGCCAAGAGCTCTTCTCAACGGCGAGATCGGCTCGTCGTATTGAGCGAAGCTTGTGATCGGGGTGACGATCACGTACTCGTAAGCCTCCCCGAAGACCGCGGTCTCGAAAACGCTGCGTTCCTTCAGGCCGGATTTTTTGAGCGCAGGATTGACGACATTTTTTTGCAAGTCCTGCCACTCGGTGACCATATCCGGTTTGACCCGAACTACGGCAACCGAGAACCACGCTGCCGGCGCGTCGGGCATGGGTTTGGCCGTTTTGGCCATCGATTTCTTAGGCTGAGCCTTCTGTGAAGCTGTGTTCTGCGCAACGGCTATCATTGACGTCAGCGCGATGCACAGAGCGAGACTGACTACTCTACAAGCTGTCCTTTTCATGAATCCCTCCAGGTTATCCAAGTATCAGTAGCGGCTCGCGAATGAGCCTGAGAGCCGGGTCTCAGGAACTTGATCGCTTCGGCGCCCAACTTGAGTGGCATTCAAGGAGAAGCCGCGAGAGGCGGATCATCGCATTGACAACCCGATCCTACCAAGCGGGCGGTATCTTATGTACCGGCTATGATCAAGTCAAGCGGACGCATTGACTCACGAAAAATCTAAACGAAATTGATTCGTTGCCTCACGAAAGAAA
>JBBPIH010000106.1:0-7240 GCA_038040455.1 Acidobacteriota bacterium | reverse complement strand
TGAGAGGGCGTCTGAGGCAGATTGCTTCTGAGCCGCGCCGCATGAATTCTTAAGTCGTTATCGAATTATGCGGCGGCTGAGAGGGCGTCTGAGGCAGATTGCTTCTGAGCCGCGCCGCATGAATTCTTAAGTTGTTATCGAATTATGCGGCGGCTGAGAGGGTGTCTGAGGGAGATTGCTCCTGAGCCGCGCCGCATGAATTCTTAAGTTGTTAGGCGCGGCTTGTTAGAAACGTAGATTCTCTCTATGCAGAATGGTGCTAAGGAGTTAGTGCGTCTCCTGTGCAATTAATGCATAGCTAACATAATGATTACCTCCGTCGGTAATTTAGGGCTACTGCATTGTCTACATCCTCTTGGATAAGTCTTCTTCTGCCGTTTGGTATTCTGCCGTACATCATCGCTTCTTCTGTATCGGAGTCGTCCAGCCCTAATGCATGGCCTACTTCATGACAGGCAAACGCAACGATGTCGACTCTGTCTTCAAATGTAGTTGCAGTTCTAGCCCATACTTCCCATGAGGCATACATCATGTCGCCGTCCTGCGGAAGAGACGTGCAAGCAATGCCACCACAACCTGGTGTTCCCCACCAAATCACGATATCTGGTTCGTTCTGCCTGTGACGGAAACTCATGTGAATCTGTTGACTCCAGATTGAAAAGCCTTCCTGGAATGCGGCTGCGGCTTCATTCACGGTATCGATCTCAGGAGAGTTATTAGGCAAGTTCCCGAAACCAAAGGTCAATTCCTCTCTACCCCACGGATTACCTTGTTGGCGCGGTAACGAAAGCATCCGATGAGTACCTATGTGCCCGCAAGTTCGCATAGGCAGGTTTGAAAGTAAGGCATCAGTTGCCGGGTCAAGCTGCCCGGTGTTGGGAAGAGCAAACTTTGTTTGTAATCTTTCGATTGCTTGCTTTAGGTCTGTGTCCAAATCTCCTGGCGCGTTAAGTCTTATTCTTAGACGAAGCAAATCATCAGGATGGATTCCGCCCTGAGTACCAAAACGCTTCGGCTGAAGGGCGTTCTTTGACTTTGAACTGACATTTCGCTTTTTCATATCTTTTGTCCTTTCTCCTCCTATTGGTTTGAAGTTGATAGCAGAGCAGATTCTACTACCACTGGCGAGACAGATGATTCTTTTCTCAGCCCAGGCGAAGCGCCTAACGTTCTGGCAATAACCTGCGGGCGCCGCAGGCGGCCGTCAGGTTCATTTCCGTGTTAGGCATTCTTGGCGCGTTCTGGAGTTGCGAAGTCATAGAAGACACGGAGCAGATTGCCATCTGGATCTGCTGCGATGAACTCGTGCAAACCCCAGGGCTTCGACTCTGGTGCGGAGATCAACTTCGCTTTGCTAGCACTCCATTGTCGGTACAAATCATCAACTTCCTCTTTGCTTTCCAAATTCAGCCAAGTCAACACCGGCCCAATGTTGCCGTATTCCTTTCGATAGTCCGAGTTCGCCAAGAACATCCGGCAGTTTCCTTTTGAGACTCCAGCAAGTCCAAGTTCCTCGCCACCCCAATCCACAGTGAATCCGAGATTGCTTTCGTAGTAAGCCGCCGCCTCATTGACATCTCTCACAGGTATCTCCGGAACGGCGCCGGGAAACTTCGATTTCATTGCGACTCCTCCTTTGATGCGGATGCCTAACGCTGGGGATCAGCCGCCGCGCATTCAACTCCGCCAGCGACAAGTTCTCGATAAGAGCAACGCTATTCGCGGTCGGCTGCATCCCCTTGTTAGCCTGCGCCGTCGAACACAGCAACTTATGCTACACGTTCTTTTTGCTTCCCATTCTCCCACACAACTTCAACGAAACTCCTGAACGTCCCCATCCGGCTTGCATCAGCTTGGGTCAACTTAATGCCAAACTCTTTCTCGAAACCTTCCAAGACATCAACATCCGCTAAATCGTCTTCCTGCCAGAAGTAATTAAGATTGGATGAGAAATCATCTTCAGGTTGCAAGCGGGAGAAATTAACATCCAACTTACGCTCAAATACACGCTTCACACCGAGGACAACAAATCTCGGAATACCATCAGCCGCAAAATAATGCTCGTAAAACTGTTCTTCTGTAAGCGACTCACGTCCGGCAAACATCTTTTCCATTGCGCGCTCACGTAGCTTCCCGCCAGCGACAGAGATGACGGCTATGACAGCAACTACGATTAGAATTAAGTAACTCATCAAGTAAGCAGGCTAACGTTAGCGTCACCGGGCCGCGCGTTGCTACGAGTGCAAAATAAACAACAGGACAGTTTCATAAGAAACGAACTTGCGCGGCTCCGGTGCACGCAGAGTTAGACCGCGTTCGCCAGAGTCGTGCACCTATTGGTAGGCCTTACTTCGATGACGCACGGCGATGATGTCAATCGCTTGTTTAACGTCATCAATCGTATAGATCACGCGATAATCACCAACTCGGAGTCGCCAGAGATTTTTTTCCGCAGTTAGCTTTCGGCAGCCTTTAGGACGCGGCTCTTTTGTGAGGGCCTCAATCGTCGGAAAGATTCTCTGAACCAGTTTCGCAGATAGAGACTCGAGTTCCTTCCGAGCAGATCGCGTAAAGACGATTGAATAATCAGCCATTCAGTTTGCGCCGCTTGATGAGGCGCTCCTTAACAGAACTAAGGGACTCCCTTGGTTCTTTTGAGCGCTTGCGAGCAGTAAGGCTGTCATAGACGTCTTCCCACACGTCAGCGTGTTTCCGCAGATCGATTTGAACGGCGACCCTTTCGCCCTTGTCGTTGGTCAGGAATTGAATGCCTTCCATAGTGACTCCTCTGAATCTTCTCACCGCATTATATATCGGTCACTGATCTGTCGAGAGACAAAAAGCATGCTTCAAGCGGTATAACGTTCCGGGTGACCGAGCGCGCCTGTAACACTCAAGGTTCACGTCAACACCCGATCGCGCGCTTCGGTCCACCCGAGGGTTAGACCAAATACCGCGTGATCGCTCAAACTCCTGTCGATCTCTGCAGAGTGACCAACTTCCGACGCACCGGCAGACTCAAAGCCGTAGGCTCAGGCCGTATCCGCGAGCGTTAACTAGCTCGGCGCTGTTTGCCGCGTCGGGTTGAATGATGTGTTTGACCCGATGCTTTCTGGGCAACGTCGACCAAGGAGTGCAGTGCTTCATTGACTGAGGCTGCGTTGGGAAAGACTGCTGCAAGTTCGTCGTCCAGAACTACCACGTTGGAGCTAGCCCTGACACGTTCGTAATACTTGCCGCGTTCAAGCTTCTTGAAGTCAGATCGCTTGTACGCGGCACGTAGTTCTTCAGATGTAGTTTTAATCTTCTTCATAAATGAGCCGTTCCTGCCGGGTTGCAACACGGCCGCTGATGACTCGGATGGCGTCACCGCGATCGGTGTGGGCTACGACCAAGAGCCGACGCGCCGATGACACTCCGAAAGTTACCATTCTGTTTTCATCCTCGGATTGGTCAGGGTCAGCACCCGTAGCTGCCAGAGGGTCATAAAACACGCTGGAGGCTTCTTCAAATGACACCCCGTGTTTTCGAAGATTCCTTCGAGCCTTGGTGGGGTCCCATTCGAAATGCATACTCAATTCTAATCGCACTCCCCTGCGCGGGTCTAACGGTTGAGTTCAGGTGGCGCGGGCGGTGGCACGCAACCCACGCGGGACAAAGCTAGTTGAGAAAAGCGCTATCCCGCGCTCACCTGCAACGAATTGTTAGGCCACGCTTGGGGCGACACCGGGGTTCGCCAACTTAAGCCGGCCCTAGCAGGCTGCTAAAAAAGTCAGCTTTGTTGCTCAAATAACAAGTAACCCGGAATTGGCTTGAGCGTACATTGACATAAGCCCTCAATCCAACACCGGAGACGAATCCAATGCGCGGAGACGACCTTCACCAAGCCGAAATGTTCTCTTACATCTCGCCCGAACAGCGGGTTCCCAAGGATCATCCTCTTCGCCCAATTCGCAAAATGGTTGACGAGATACTTGTTGACCTTTCGCCTCGGCTGAAGAAGCTCTACTCGAAGATCGGCCGGCCATCGATTCCTCCCGAGAAGCTGCTGCGAGCGTTGCTGCTGCAGACGCTCTACAGCATCCGCAGCGAGCGACAGTTGATGGAACAGCTCGACTACAATCTTCTGTTTCGGTGGTTCGTCGGGCTGAATATGGATGACCGCGTATGGGATGCGACCACCTTTTGTAAGAATCGGGAGCGGTTGCTGAAGGGTGACATAGCGACTGCGTTCTCCCAGCAGGTGTTGGCGAGGGCGCGGGAGCACGATCTGCTCAGTGAGGAACACTTCACGGTGGACGGAACTCTGGTTGAAGCGGCGGCTTCTCTCAAGAGCTTCAAGAACAAGGATGATCAGGATCAGACGCCGCCTGATGATCCTGGGAATGCAACGGTCAACTTTCATGGCGAGAAACGTTCGAATCAGACGCATCAATCCACAACCGACCCTGACGCGATGTTGTGCAGGAAAGGTAAAGGCAAGGAAGCGAAACTGGGTTATGCCGGACACTTGCTTATGGAGAATCGAAACGGGCTTGCGATTGACGCCTGCGTGACGCGCGCGACTGGCACGGCCGAGCGAGAAGCGGGCGTGGAGTTTGCGATAAAGATCGGCGGCTTGGGCAAAGCGACGATGGGCGCTGACAAGGCTTACGACACTAAGCAGTTCGTCCAGGAAACTCGCCAGGCGAAGGTGACGCCTCACGTTGCGCAGAACGACCGAGGCAGACGATCCGCGATAGACGGTCGAACTACGAGGCATCCTGGCTACCAGATCAGCCAGAGAAAGAGAAAGCGGATAGAAGAAATATTCGGGTGGCTGAAAGACATCGGTAGGCTGCGAAAGCTGAGACACCGTGGGCTTGAGAAGATTGGATGGATATTTAAGTTCGCGACTGCTGCATACAACTTGGTGAGGATTCGAAATCTGGTAGCGACATAGGGAGACTTGTGCCCGGGTTCGCCGAGCGGCGGCCAGAGCAATCGAAAATAATGCAGAGCAGCAAACCATAGGCACGAAGTCCTCGAAATGAAATCCGTTTAGAACTCGAAAGAACCGAATCGGAAAGCAATGCTACTTTGAAACACGGTTTTTCAGCAGCCTGCTAGAGTTCCGAGCGCCCACGTTAGAGAAAACTGATTGACGAAAAAGTCAAACCACACGGGATCGACTGACCTGACAAGTGAGAACATTGGTCTCTCGGAGTTCGGAATGCCGATAGACCCTAGCCAAACAAACAACTTGCCAGACGGCTGATCGATGTCATAGGCCACAACAGTATAGGGCGGCAAATAGTCGATGGCCCTGACCTCCAGACTACCTTGGGCCGGCTTACGGGATATAGTGCGGAGTATCTCAATATTCCTCTTCAAATCTGATCGACGGTTGGGAATATCCTCCGGATTGCCTCGGAGGTTCAGCATGGGCAAAGCTGCACCATCAGGCTCAAGCATTAGAAACTTGATGTGTGCGCCCTGACGAACCCTCAGTTCAATCTGATCTCGCATATGCTGAACGAAGCGAATGAAGGCGCCCCCCCAGAATATTGCCGTCGAACAACGCTGCAAAAGCGTATTGAGGTCAGATGGGTAATCGTCGTGTTGGAAGAAGTCTTGTGCGCTCGACGGTCGGGCAATGGCAACAGCACTCGCCCTGACCCATCCCTCGCTTGGATTGGTCCGAATGGCGTCGATCAAACTAGTCTTTAGGTGACTCCCCAACTCATCGGGAGTCGACCATTTCTTAACCAGCCTCTTGCTCGTAACATAGGCCGTGAACCGAGCGAGCGCATCACGCAGAGCCGTCTCAACTTCACAGAATTTCTGCGGTAGAGAGGTTGGATCAGCGTGCACGAACGCAATGATCGGTTTTTCCCGCTGCTCCGCGTACCTGTACTCCATCTCCGTGTAGCCTATACCGCCCTCGCCTTGAGAGCCGTACTTTCCGGCAAGAATGAGCACGAAGTAGTCGCACTCGTCAATAACCCGCTTAATCAGCGCCCATTTCTCGTCATCGGATGCTGGAAACAACTCCATTCCCGACGGAATGCAATGGAGTTCCAAGATTGCCTTGATGGCAGCTTCACGCTCCTTTACAAGGTCGAGGTATGTTGAGCTGACGAATACTTGATACTTCTTTTCCACGGTTCGACCCTATTCTCCCGTTGCAGAGCACCAGTGAGCCACAAACAGACTTAACCCGCCACTACCGTGCGCACAACGATGACCTGGCGGGGCCTAACGTTCCGCATCACCGTGCCGCGTAGTTTGCGGCTACGGTGCATGCGGCAAGTTAGACGGCGTATCTAAGCTGTTAAGAGCCACACCGCTATGCGCGTATTTGAACACTGTTGTCGCCTGCCGCCAGAAACGGTCGTAGCGCCTCTTTAGATCCAAGCCGAACGGCTTGAAAGCGTCGATCAAGAAGACCCTCTTAGCCGACAGGTCCCGTCCAAAACTAAGATCTAATACTACCCACCCCATCGATCCAGATTCGATATGAAGAAAGCTGTCAAAGAGGAGGTGTGTGTGGGTCTTAACCTCGACGCTCCCTGATGGCTTCTTCTCCTGAAGCCAAGGGACAATTTCGCTCCGGAATGCGCCCAGCGCAGCTTGGATGTCCGCGGGCTGGGTGTCGGTCAGGCTCAGTACGTTCTGATCAGATACAGCGGAATCGCAGATGCAGAGCTCCACTTGGAAGCCGCGCGAGAGGGCGGCCTTGAGAACCTCCGGCTTGTTTGCGATGTGGAAAAGACTGCGCGCTACGATTCGAAGCGTCCCACCGTCGCCAAGGCGAGCCACCATATCGGTAATCGGATGGTCTCGATCGAAGTCGTCGCGCCTCGGGAATATCCGGATTATCCCTAGCTGCTGACACGCAGCAGCTAGGCTTTCGCCACTCTCGATTATGTCGCGGAGACGGCGCGAAAAGGTTGTGAAATACTTTTCTGCAACAGCGATTTCGTACAGCCACGAGATTACGAACACCGCAAGCAAAACGATCCCCAGTTCCTTGAGCAAGTCCTTCCAGAAGGCGTCGGTGATCGTCACAGAAACCGCAATCAGAAGTAGGCCAGCGAGGACGAATACGACAACGACCCATTTCGCCGTGGCCGGCATGGGGGAAGAATTGTGTTCGGCAGTGTTCTTCACGGGCTGCCCTCCTCTTACTTGGACTCCCCGGTCTAACGACACCGTTCACTTGCCGGGCCGGCTGCAAGGACAGTGATGTCTCGGAAAA
>JBBPIH010000033.1:0-79161 GCA_038040455.1 Acidobacteriota bacterium | reverse complement strand
CTTACAAATCGGTTATGACCTCGAAACCGGAGAGTTTTGCAAGAGGCTCTGAAAAATGCAAATTAAAACTTGCCAAAGCGCGCGGGTTCCACTCAATTTGCTTTTTTCATTTTCAATTTCCCGCGGCACCTGAAACCTTTTGGCTTTGCGCTCCACTAACTAGCGTCTTTGGTTCAACGAGCCATTGGTTTCATCTGAGCGCGAATACGTACGGCCATCGGAAGGATTAGGCTATGAAACACTTCGACCAGTCTCTGCTGCGACTGCAAGGCGTCACCAAGGTCTTTTTCACCGACGAAGTGGAAACGCACGCACTTTCGGGCATTCATCTCGAAATCAACAAAGGCGAGTTCGTTTCGATCGGGGGCCCCTCGGGCTGCGGCAAGTCCACCCTGCTTTCGATTCTTGGATTGCTGGATTCACCGACCGAAGGAACCTACCTGCTAGGCGGTAAATCAGTCGCCGATCTTCCCCCGTCCGAACGCGCCGGCATTCGCAATCGCGAAGTCGGATTCGTGTTTCAGAGCTTTAACCTGATCGGTGACCTGACTGTGTACGAGAATGTGGAGCTCCCGCTAACCTACCGCGGCGTAAAAGCATCCGAACGCCGCGAGCGAGTGAGCGACGCGCTCGAGCGAGTTGGCATGGCGCATCGCGAGCGGCATCTACCGAGCCAGTTGTCAGGCGGCCAGCAGCAGCGAATCGCGGTCGCACGCGCGGTGGCAGGTGATCCTCTGCTCGTGCTCGCCGATGAGCCTACGGGCAATCTTGATTCAGCCCACGGCGAAGCGGTGATGGAACTGCTAGGCGAGCTTCACAGCGCAGGTGCCACCATTTGCATGGTGACTCACGACCCGCGGTACGCGGCATATGCTGATCGCACTGTACACCTGTTTGACGGGCAGGTTGTGGAAGAAAAATCCAAGGCGGCGTGAATGTGACATATCGAGTCTCAAAATATCTTTATCTCATCAAATTTCAGATTTCAAATTCCAAATCTCAGATTTGAGATTTGCAATTTGCGATTTGAGACTCACCGAACCACCAACTTCTTCGGAACCCCGAACGAATTAGTCGCCGCTCAAAGGCGTGAACTAGAGACAAAGAAATCCTAAGGAGGCACGAACTATGCGACCGAAACTGATCGTTCTTCTCAGCATCGCGATTCTAGCTTTGATGCTTGTCCCGCTCAGCGGCGCTCACTCGCAACGCAAGCACATTGACGATCGCGACTATGCTGAACGCGAGGAAATAAACCAGACTTACGAACTCGCTCCAGACGCGCGCGTCGAGCTGTCAGTCATATCGGGCTCTGTCGACGTCGAAACCACGAGCGGCACAACTGCCGAGGTTCGTATTGTGCGACTGGGACAGACTCGCGCGGATCTCAATTGCTACACGGTTGGCATTGAGCACACTCCCACAAGCCTGGTAATGCGCCATCGACAAGAGCGGACCGATGAATGCCAAAACATAAGAGCCCGCCAGCAAGTCACACTCCGTCTGCCGCGCAATGTCGATTTGAAGCTCAACGCGATCAGCGGTCCGGTCAAAATCGGAGAGATCGATGGAACGTTGCGGCTAAGCGGGATCAGCGGCAAGGTCGAGGTCGCGCAGGCACTCGGCTACTCGGAAATCTCCGGCATCAGCGGCGTGCTATCGATTACGGTCCCTCGCCTGAGCGAGCGCGGTATGCGCGTAAGCGGAATCAGCGGGAAGGTTGAGCTGCTGGTTGCGAGCGATTTGAACGCAGACTTGAACGTGAGCGGGATCAACGGCGATGTGAACGCTGCAGCACCGAATGTGACGATCAATAAGGTCGGCCATTCACAGTTCCGCGGGCGAGTCGGCTCAGGCGGCCCGGGCATCTCGGTCTCCGGCATAAATGGCAGCGTGACCTTCCGCGGCGAGTGACCCGATTTCAAGATCTCAGAATCGCCAGGTCTCGGATTTCAAATTTCAGATTTCAAATCTCAGATCTCAGATCTCAGATCTCAGAAAACTCGAAATCTCAAAATCTGAGATTTGAAATCTGAATCTGAAATCTGCAATCTGCGAGTTGAATTGCCCTAAGTTGTCAGTGAGCGATTTTGCACAAAGACGCGAAGACACCATGCCTCCTCCTCCTTGTCTTCGCGTCTTTGTGATTTGTATCGAGTCAACTTTCGGGAATGGAAATATCGAGGAGTTGGCGGCGGCCTTCCCTCCTTCGGGTCGGCATTCTGACTTCGGTAAAGCCGCGATCGCATCTGCCTTCCCATTCTGGAGCTGCGATGCGATGAAGAACCAATAGACGAATCGCGCTGATAGTGCCTCCTCAAGGTCGCACTGTATAGACCCTTCCCAATTCACGCTACTTTGTTTCCGGCCCTCCTGTTGCCAACCGAAGCAACAATTCGAGCCCGAGTTGAGCCCGTCCGCTGAAACCCACCCTTTCGCTGACAGTTGTGACCGATGACGTTATAGCTTAGCATTCACGCAGCGGTGGCATAGCTGTCGCATACGTCTACTATGTGTGCCTTCCCACAACTCGCGGGATTAGCTTCTTGTCTTAAATAGCGAGGTGTCGTGAAAGCTAGCTTCACCAGGTCTCTTTTTGGATTTGCTTTCATCGCAAGCTGGATTGCGACGCAAGCCTCGCCACCACTGGTGTGGCTTAACCGCAACGCACAGCAGTTTTCCGAAGCCGCGAGCGCAGTCCACACCGGCGTTTTGCATAACATGGCACTCGATGGAGAAGTCTCCAAGGGAAGGAGAATCGAGCAATACCAGAACCTGCCGCTTAGCTTCGAGCCTTACAATAGCCAGGCTGATCCCGAGGTGAAGTTCTCAGCGCGTTGTCCAGGTTACTATTTGTACCTATGTGCCAACCAGGCTGTAATGAAGTTGGATTTAACGAAAGGTCCCCCTTTGCATCGTGGCCAGCATGATTCACAAAACGCCAATCCCGAATCAGCCATTGTTCGAATGAAATTGGTTGGGGCCAATCCCAATGCGCGGATAGTCGCTCTGGACGAGTTGCCAGGTAAAAGCAACTACTTCATAGGCAATGATCCAAAGAAGTGGCGTATCAATGTTTCGACTTATGCGCGTATTAAGTGTCAGAGCGTCTATCCCGGCGTTGACATGGTTTACTATGGATCTCAACGCCAGCTTGAGTACGACTTCCAACTGGCTGCCGGAGCCAATCCTGAGGCAATCAGGCTCTCGTTCGATGGGGCCGAAGGGATTCAAATAGATGCGACCGGGGGCTTTCTGAAGATTGCAACACCGGCAGGCGAATTCATCCAACACAAACCTGTCGTTTACCAGCAAGTGGAAGGGGCCCGGACAGAGATCGCCTGCACGTATGTGATGAAGAGCAATCAAGAGGTAGGGTTTGAAATAGCAGAGTATGACATGAGCAAGCCTCTTATCATTGATCCCGTGCTCAGCTATTCAACATATCTCGGCGGCAGCAGCAGTGAAGGCACCTCTGGCATTGCAGTCGATGCTGCGGGCAATGCTTACGTGACTGGCAGCACGAGTTCAGCCGATTTCCCAAATACAAACGGAAGTTTCCAGTGGGCTCTCGCCAGAAGTGATGCTTTTGTTACTAAGATCAATTCATCGGGAACTGCCATCGTCTACTCCACCTATCTCGGCGGCAGCGATACCGAGAATCTGGGAAGAGGCGAACAGGGATTGGCTATTGCAGTGGACCAGGCAGGCAATGCTTACGTGACAGGAGAAACCTCGTCTGTCGACTTTCCAACAACGCCGGGCGCTTTGAGGTCAACCCCCTTCTCTGATCGATTTGTACACGGCAACATCGACGCCTTCGTTACCAAGCTGAATGCGACTGGCAGCGCGCTCACTTATTCGACGTACCTGGGAGGCCTTTACCCCGGATTTGAAGCGCCGGTGGCAAGCACGGATATCGGCCTCGCCATCACCGTAGATTCGGAGGGAAGTGCGTATGTGGCCGGGGAGACTAATTCCACAGACTTCCCTGTGGCGAACGCTTTGCAGCCTACCAGGTTAGCGACCAGCGATGCTTTCATCTCAAAGCTGAATCCAACCGGAACTGCCCTGATCTACTCGACATATCTGGGGGGCGACTCCACAGCAACGGGCATTGCGGTTGATGCGGCTGGCCACGCCTACGTCGTGGGGACAACATCGTCGACCAACTTTCCTGTGACGGCGAATGCATTTCAGAGTAGCTTGAACGGTTCGGCTGACGGTTTCGTAGTGAAGGTTGACGCCGCGGGTACAAGCCTACTGTACTCGACCTATCTTGGAGGTCGCAGTACCGACGACACGGCGGGCATAGCCATCGACATGGCGGGCAACGCTTACGTGACGGGCCACACCCGCTCTACGGATTTTCCCACTGCCAACCCGCTACAACCCTTGAATGCAAGCGGCCCGGTATTCAAGAGCACTGATGGCGGAACTAGCTGGACCTCGCTCAGCGCAGGGCTGTCCACGTCAGCCATAGACACAATAATCGTTGATCCCAAATCTCCTTCGAACGTGTATGTGGTAGCCAGCGGCGAGGGTATTTTCAAAAGCACGAATGGCGGTACAAGCTGGAGCTCGGCAAACGCAGGGCTGCCCACTGATGTGCGAACCCTGGCGATCGATCCTGTCACTCCAACCACTTTGTATGCTGGCCTTTCCGTTAACGGCGTCTACAAAAGCACGAATGGCGGAGCGAACTGGAGCAGTACTGGGCTTAGCGGTTCTACAGCTAACCCAAAAAATATCGCCGCCCTTGCGATTGATCCGTCAAACACGGCGATTATCTTTGCCGGCGCCGGCCTCACCGGGATTGCTCAATTCCCTCCGAGCGATAACAACCCAACGCAAGAGCTTCCGTCACTCCTGCTTACCGGTCTGTACAAGAGCACCGATGGCGGCAGCACCTGGCGCGCGAGCGACACAGGACTCCCGCCGGGACCCACCTTGGCGATCGCAATCGATCCCAAGATGCCGGGGACGATTTACGCCGGATTCAGGGGTGTATTCAAGAGCGAAGATGCCGGCAACAACTGGGCGCGAGTTTTAGATCTGAGCCCTATTGACATAACCGTTCTGGCAATTGATCCCCAGGACACCTCGAATATCTACGCAGGCTCGTTCTTTGGCTTGTTCAAAAGCAGAAACGCTGGACGCATATGGCGGGACACCCGCGAACCCCCTCTGAACAGTGCTTTCATCCAAGCTATAGCTATTGATCCGAGGAACCCATCTATCATTTATGCAGCCGCGCAGCCCGGACTTTTCAAAAGCACCGATGGCGGAGAGACGTGGAGCGAAACTGGTCTGGCTGGCGGCCGTAATATTTTCGGGTTGGCGATTGACCCGGTGAACACTTCAACGCTGTACGCAACTTCAACCACCAGCACTAATGCCTTCGTCGCAAAGCTAAACTCTACCGGGACGGGGCTCGTGTATTCGACCTACCTCGGCGGTCGGAACGGCGACCGCGGGACCTCAATCGCAGTTGATGCTGGCGGAAATGCTACATTGACCGGTATAACCTTTTCTGAAGATTTTCCGGTGAAGAATGCCCTTCAGTCCAAGATAAGCCGCGGGCCCTCTATCGTCGATGCCTTCATAACCCGGCTCACCCCTACAGGCGCGTTGTCATACTCGACATTCTTTGGCGGAAAAGGAACAGACGGCGGTGAAGGTGTTGCACTTGACGCGCATGGCAACGCTTACGTGGCGGGATTCACAACCTCCGGCAACTTGCCTACTAAGATTCCCCTTCAAGCTGAATACGGAGGCCAGGGTGATGGATTCATTCTTAAGATTTCACTTCCCAGAATCACCACCGTGGCTATCTCAGGCAAGAGACTAATCGTCGCCGGCGAGGGTTTCGCCGATGGAGCAGTAATCTTGGTCAACGGCGCGCCACAGAAAACAAACAACGACGAGACAAGTTCCACTTCGATGCTGGTCGCCAGGAAGGCGGGCAAGAGCATAGCCCCGGGACAGAGCGTGGTAATTCGAGTGCGCAACCCCGACGGCACTCTGAGTAATGAGTTCAACTTCGTGCGTCCCGTTTGAATAGGGAGGGTTAACCAGGCTGGCCAGGGCGCTTGTCGCTGATGCCCAGCGCCTTCATCCGGCGATAGAGGTGGGAGCGGTCGATACCCAAAGCCTCGGCTGTGCGAGTGACGTTGCCGTCGCACTCGGCTAGCTTGCGAAGAATGTAGTTTCGCTCGTATGCTTCGCGGCCTTCACGATACGAGGTGAAGTTGTAGCGAGGCGGCGTCTTCACTCCCTCCACCGTTCCCAGCAGCGGCAAGTCTTCCGCGCTGATTCGCTCCTTACCCGCCATTATCACGACTCGCTCGATCGTGTTCCGCAGCTCGCGCACGTTGCCCGGCCAGTCGTATTCGGCCAACTGGCTGTGCGCGTCTTCCGTGAAAGCCTTGGGTGGGCGGTTGTACTCGGTCGAGTACTTAAGATTGAAGTAGTCTGCAAGCAGCGGAATATCCTCGCGGCGATCACGAAGCGGGGGCACTTCGAATGGAATCACGTTGAGGCGATAAAAAAGATCCGGACGAAACGCGCCGCGCTCGATCTCTTCGTCCAATCGCTTGTTCGTAGCGGCGATTATCCTGACGTCGACCTGCAGCGGCGTGTTGGAGCCCAGCGGCTCGAATCGCTGCTCCTCGAGGACTCGCAGCACCTTTGATTGAACCCTCAAGCTCATATCGCCGACTTCATCCAGCAGCAGCGTGCCGCCGTCGGCTTGCTCGAACTTGCCTCGCTTCGCTTGAGTAGCGCCGGTGAATGCGCCTTTCGTATGGCCGAACAGCTCGGACTCGATCAGCTCTTCGGGGATGGCCGCGCAGTTGAGCTCGACGAAAGGCATCGCTGCCCGCGGAGACTGATGATGGATGGCTCGCGCCGCCAGTTCTTTGCCCGTGCCCGATTCTCCGTAGATCAAGATCCGTCCGTTAGTGGGAGCGGCGACGGCGATTTGCTGGCGAAGCGCGCGGATGGGAACGCTCTGCCCGATCATCGCGTTGTCGTCATCCAGTTGTTCGCGGAGCCTAAGGTTGTCGGCTTCGAGCTGGCGCCGGTCCAGTGCGTTGCGAACAGCAATGACGGTTCGATCTAGTTGAAGCGGCTTTTCGATGAAGTCGAGCGCTCCGAGCCGCGTCGCTCGCACGGCGGTCTCGATGTTGCCATGTCCGCTGATCATTATGACCGCGGTGTCCGGATACGCCTCCTTCAATCGTTCAAGGGTTTCGATGCCGTCGATGCCCGGAAGCCACACATCAAGCAGAACACAACTGAACAGGTGCCGATCGAATAGACCAAGACACTCCTCGCCCGACGCGGCAGTCTCGACAGAAAAGCCTTCGTCTTTGAGCACGCCGGCCAGCGAGCGCCGGATTCCTTCTTCATCGTCGACGATCAGAACTGAGTTGGGCATAAGAGGTCAGAGGGCAGTATTGTCTCCCCTTAATGCGGCGGGCGAGGCCGAGCTCCTCGGCAGTCCGTGCGAAACCAGATATTCACTTCGCGGCGCTCAGCTTTCTCACTTCCTGGAGTAGCGTCTCATCGGGCGGTCTGTCTTGAGCGTCCCTGCCTACGTGCATGTAGCGTATCTTTCCTTCCTTATCCAGAACGAAGATCGAAGGGTGAGCTATGCCGTCGCGTTCGGCGGCGTTGACGATTCCGTACGCCGCGATGGTCTTCTTTTCAGCATCGGAGAGTATCTGGAACTTCGCACCGGTGGTCTGAGCCATCGACCAGGCGAATGATTGCTCATCAACGCTGACGGCGATCAAATCCGCGCCCGCCTGTTTGATCTTATCGTAGTCCTCAGCCAACCTGGTGAGCTGCTGTGTGCAGTTGCCTCACCAGAAGCCGCGGTAGAAGACAAGCACCACTGGCGACCGCTGGGTGTACTCCGACAAAATAACTAGCTTGCCATCACCGTTTGGCAGCGCGAAGTCCGGAGCCTTGTCTCCCAGCTTAAGCTTCACCGGCGTTCCTGTCGGCGTCGCCGCAGGAGGCTTAGGCGGCGCGAGCGGTGATTGACCTGACTGCCCATAAGCTGCGATTGCCGAGGCGATCAAGAGGAAGGTGCTGAACAGCGCTTTCATCGTTGGGTAGAATCTAATTTGTATAGTGAGCGATTGTCAACGCATCGCCTGCCAGTGAAAAAGTCGAAGCGCATTGAGGAAGAGGTGCAGATGTGGTATCTATCCGCCCACCTATGACAACCAGATCGGAGGCTCAGTGAGCTTTCCAAGAGCGAGCGGCATCCTTTTGCATCCGACATCATTGCCTGGACGCTTCGGCATCGGCGACCTCGGGGACGAAGCATATGCCTTTGTAGACTTTCTCGCGGCGAGCGGACAGAGCCTGTGGCAAGTGTTGCCGCTCGGGCCGACTGGCTACGGAGACTCGCCATATCAGTGCTTTTCCGCGTTCGCGGGCAATACGCTTCTGATCAGTCCGCAGCGGCTGGTTCAAGCTGGACTGCTATCGGACGAAGACCTCAGCAGTGCTCCGCGGTTTAGCCGCGGACGTGTAGGCTTCGGCCCGGTGATCGCGTACAAGAAGGCGCTTCTCGAAAAGGCATTTGACAATTTCAAGCGCACGGCCGATACGGGCTTGCGAGCTGAGTTCCTGGATTTTTGCCGCAAGGCCGAGTGGTGGCTTGAAGACTATGCGCTGTTTAGCGCCTTGAAGGACGCGCACGGCGGCGTGGCCTGGACTGACTGGGGGCCGCAGTTCGCGGGGCGCGACGCCCGCTCGCTGGCAGCAGCGCGTGAGGCGCTCGGCGACAGAGTTGACGCCGAGAAGTTCAGTCAGTTTCTCTTTTTCAAGCAATGGGCGTCACTCAAGGCCTATTGCCGCGAGCGCGATATAAGAATCATCGGCGATGCGCCGATATTCGTAGCCTGCGATTCGGCCGACATGTGGACTCATCCGGAGCTGTTCAAGCTGGACAGCGAAAGGCGGCCGATCGTGGTAGCTGGCGTTCCGCCCGATTACTTCAGCCGGACCGGACAGCTCTGGGGCAATCCGATTTACGATTGGGAAGCGATGCGCGCGACAGGCTTCCGTTGGTGGATCGACCGGCTCCGCGCGACCCTTCAGACGGTGGACATACTTCGCATCGATCACTTTCGCGGGTTCGCTGCGTGCTGGGAAGTTCCCGGCGAAGACAAGACAGCAGAGCGCGGCTGCTGGGTTGACGTTCCTGGACGGCATCTTTTCACTGCACTGCGCAACACCCTGGGCGAGTTGCCGATCATCGCCGAAGACCTCGGAGTTATCACCCCGGACGTTGAAGCGCTGCGCGACGACTTCGGCTTTCCCGGCATGCGCGTTCTGCAATTCGCATTCAGGGGAGACAGCAAGACTATCGACTTGCCACACAACTACGTTCGGAACTGCGTCGTGTACACGGGCACGCACGACAACGACACAACGGCCGGATGGTTCCGCAGCAAAGCGGGCAAGGGTTCGACTCGCACCGCCGAAGAGATCGAACGCGAGCGCGCGTACTGCCTCCGGTATCTCAATTCCGACGGGCACGAGATTCACTGGGACCTCATTCGAGCGGCGTGGGCCTCCGTAGCAACTACCGCAGTCGCTCCGTTGCAAGATGTGCTGGGTCTCGGTTCGCGCGCTCGGATGAATCTTCCCGCGAGTGAGCAGGGAAACTGGCAATGGCGATACAGGGCCGGAGCCCTTACCAGAAAGCTTTGCGATAGGCTCGGTGAGCTAACGGATCTTTACGGAAGGCGGTTGAGGAACTGAAGCCTGTTCGGCGGCACGCTCATTACTTCCAGTTGCGCACCCTTGCCATTTATTTTCCATCTTTCATTTCGCAGGCACCGCAATGACAAATGAGAAATGGCAAATGAAAAATGGAAAATGAGAAGGCGTCCTCTGCGGTTAAATGCGCGAGATATGGCCGACGACTTGCCGGCCCATCTCTTCGGTCGTGACAAACCTTTCAACGCTCCTCACCAGATCGCTGGTGCGAAGTCCGCCGGCCAGCGTCATCTCCACAGCTTTTTCAACTGCCGCCGCTTCGGCTTCGAGATGGAATGAATACCGCAGCATCATCGCCGTAGAGAGGATCGAGCCCAATGGATTTGCAATTCCTCGGCCGGCGATGTCCGGCGCCGAGCCGTGCACAGGCTCATAGAGTCCCACGCGGCCGCCGATGCTTGCGGATGCCAACAGACCGAGCGATCCTACGACCGCGCCCGCTTCATCAGAGAGGATGTCTCCAAACATGTTTTCGGTCAGCATGACGTCAAAGCTTGCAGGCCGCGCGACCAGCGCCATCGCGCACGAGTCGACGTACTGATGCTCTAGCTTCACGTCTGAATACTCGTCGGCCACGCGCGTAACGGTTTCACGCCAGAGCTTCGAGCACTCCAGCACGTTGGCTTTGTCGATTGACGTCACCTTGCGCCGGCGCAGTCGCGCCAGCTCAAACGCCACGCGAGCGATGCGCTCGATCTCCGGCTCGGTGTAGCGCATTGTGTTGATTGCCTCGCGCTCAGTGACATCTTTCACGTACCGCGGCTCGCCGAAATACAAACCGCCCAGCAACTCACGCACGATCACGATGTCTGTGCCGTTGATTACTTCAGGTCTCAGCGGTGAAGCGTCGACCAACGCAGGAAACAAACGAGCAGGACGTAGATTAGCGTACGCACCAAGCCCTCGACGCAGCCTGAGCAGTCCTGCTTCGGGCCGGATGTTTGTGGGATAGTTATCAAATGCCGGATCGCCTACCGCGCCAAGCAGAACGGCATCCGATTTCAGGCATGCACCGAGCGTGGCTTCGGGAAGCGGATCGTTGTGCTGACGAATCGCCTCACCTCCGATGCTCTTGAAGCTTAAGTCGATCTCGTGCGCGAAGACTCGCGCAATGGCATCGAGCACACCCACGGCTTCGGCGGTGACTTCGGGCCCGATTCCATCGCCCGGCAGCACGACTATTCTGATTTTCATGGTGGTTAGCTTTGCGCGGTGGGATTCGTTAAGTCAATGCCCCGGTAGCGCGGCCGTGCCCGCCGCATCTCGTGAGAGAAGAGTCGCTGAACATGTCGGTAGGAGGCTCACAAGATGCAGCCGGAACGGCCGCGCTCCGAAGCATCACACTGCCCAAAGTGAATCGTCGCTGCGGTGTTCCTGCTCGTCCACTGTCTCTAGCGCGAAGCTGTCTTCGATAGCCTCAGCAGAGTGGCTGAATCCGGAAGGAATGATCACCGCTTCATCATGACGCACCGTCAACTGATTGTTTGCGATCTGCATTCGCCACGCGCCCTCGAGCATCCGAATGAATAACTCGCCGGTCGCAACCTCGGCGCGGATGCGCTGACCCTTGCCGACCCGTAGCCTTCTCAGCGCCCCCTCGGCGGGCGGCATATCGTTTTGAACAGACGTAGGGGTGAACTTTCTTTCGACTGAATCCCAGCGGTACAGCGTCATCTCGAATTCCTCTTTCTGACCCTCAGACTCGACCAACGGGCCAGCCCCCCGAAGTAGCCCGGGGGCGCAGGCATCCTTGCCTGCTTCCCACCTGAAAACACTCGAAGAAAGAGCAGGCAAGGATGCCTGCGCTCCCAGGCTACATCGGAAGGCTGGCCAATCACCACTGCGCTCACAGCAGATGAGAGTTGAGCTAGCGCCCGTGCGTTATCCCATCATTCAGGCTGCAGTGGCTTCCTCCATCTCGCTTCTGACTATCCCAACCAGATGTCGGTCTTCGACGACCTTGATCTCGTCCGCCAACGCGGTGAACCGCTTGTAGATGCGATCCAGCTCGCGCCGCGAAAACTGATAACCCAATTCTTCGCACCTCAGCCCGAGCGCGTGCCTGCCCGAGTGTTTGCCCAACACCAACTTGCTGTCAGGTACGCCGACCGACTGCGGAGTCATGATCTCGTAAGTAAGCCGGTTCTTGATCACGCCGTCCTGATGAATGCCTGCCTCGTGGGCGAACGCGTTTCGGCCGACGATCGCTTTGTTAGGCTGCACGGCGGCGCCCGTCACTTCAATCAACAACTGGCTTGCAGGATATAGTTCCTGGGTGACGATCGCGGTTGCGAACGGCATCACGTCTTTTCGAACCCGCAGCGCCATCACGATCTCTTCGAGCGACGCGTTCCCGGCTCGCTCGCCAATTCCGTTGATCGTGCATTCGACTTGTCGAGCGCCGGCCTCGATGGCCGCAATCGTGTTCGCGACCGCAAGCCCCAGGTCGTTGTGACAGTGCACAGAGATTGTAGCCCGGTCGGCGCCGCGCACGTTGCCAATCCTCTCGATGATTCTGGTGAACTCGCGAGGCATCGTGTACCCGACAGTGTCTGGAATGTTGACCGTGGCAGCGCCGGCTTCGATAACGGCTTCGACAACAGCGCAAAGGAAGTCCAGGTCAGTGCGGGTGGCGTCTTCGGGTGAGAACTCGACATCGTCGCACAGCGAGCGCGCGAGCCCGACCGCCTCGCGCGCCTGTCTTATCGCCTCTTCGCGGGTAATCCGTAGCTTGTATTCAAGATGAATGTCAGAGGTAGCCAGAAACGTGTGGATTCGCGGGCGCGCCGCTTCGCCTACCGCTTCCCAAGCGCGCTTGATGTCTTCGCGAGTGGTGCGCGCGAGCGCCGCGACAGTTGGGCGGCGAATCTCTTTTGCGATGGCTTGAACGGCTTCGAAGTCGCCATCCGATGCTATCGGAAAGCCCGCTTCGATCACGTCGACGCCCAACCGATCAAGCTGGCGCGCCATTCGCAGTTTCTCGGCCAGATTCATGCTGCAACCGGGCGATTGCTCTCCGTCCCTAAGCGTGGTGTCAAAGATAATCACCTGCGAGTCTGCCATAGATAGTCATCTCCTCATCACTCAGCACCTGCCGGAGCCACATCGTAGGCTGCAAGGAAGCCAAAGTCAAAGTTATAATTCTTGGGCTAGTATTCGCTTTTGCTTATGTTATAATGCGCGGTCGTCAGCAGTCCAACTTTTGCTAATAGAGGGGTGAATGGACCTTTTTCAGTTAGAAGTGTTCTTAACAGTCGCTCGAGAGGGGAGTTTCTCGCGAGCCGCGGAGAAGCTATATCGAACACAGCCGGCCGTCAGCCAGGCAATCCGCAAGCTCGAGCGTGAGGTGGGCGAGTCGTTGTTTGACCGCTCGTCGCGCGATGGGACTCTTACGGACGCGGGACAGATGCTTCGGGAGTACGCGCAGAAGCTTATGAACTTGCGGAGCGAGGCTCACGTCGCGCTGAAGGAGCTGCGCGAGATGCACAAAGGCAAGCTCTCGATTGCGGCGAACGAATTCACGTGTTTATACCTGCTGCCTGCGCTGGCGGAGTTCCGGAAGCTTTATCCGATGATCAAGGTGACCGTTCATAGATCGCTTGCCAGCCGCATACCGGCTGATGTGCTCCGTCACGGCGCGGAGCTTGGTGTTCTGTCGTTCAATCCCGAAGAACCTCTGCTTCGATCGCTTGTGGTCTATCGAGATGAGCTTGCGTTCGTGGTAAACCCACGGCATTCGCTCGCCTCGGCGAAGCAGGTCAGCATACGCCAGCTCGGAGCCGAGTCGTTCGTCGCTCACAACGTACAGTCGCCTTATCGCGCAAAAGTGGTCGAAGCGTTCAAGCGCCACAAGACTCCGCTCAACATGGACGTCGAGTTGCCAACGATTGAAGCGATAAAGCTATTCGTATCGCGAGGCACCGGCGTCGCGCTGGTGCCGGGCATATGCGTGGAGGCCGAGATAGCAGCCGGCGAGCTTGTGCGCGTCCCAGTGCGCGAACTTCACATCGAGCGCAAGCTGCGGCTGGTCTACCGAAAGAACGCCAGCCTGTCGCACGCGGCGCGAGCTTTTTTGACAGTCGCCGAATCGATGGCGTCTGATTCCAAGGGGAGATATTTGTATCAGCCCGAACGATAAGCCGATTTCGGATTGCGGATTTGAAGACCAGAGGTCAAACCCAGACGCCGACATCCCGAAATCCGCAATCTGCAATCCGCAATCCAGAGGGCTTTGGACACTCGCGCTCGCCCTGGAGTAGTATCTTCCGGCGCGGATCGCGTGATCGATCATCGTAACGGTAATGCCACGAACTCTATTCGAAAAGATCTGGGACAGTCACGTCGTTCATCAAGAACCAGGTAAGCCTGCGATTCTTTACATCGACTGTCACCTGGTACACGAGGTCACGTCGCCTCAGGCGTTTGAGGGTCTGAGAATCACGGGCCGTGCAGTTCGCCGACCCGATCTGACCTTCGCGACAATGGATCACAATGTGCCCACGACGAGTCGCTCGCTTCCCATCGCGGATCTTATCTCGAAGACGCAGATCGACACTCTTGAACGCAATTGCCGTGAGTTTGAGATCAAGCTGTACGGTTTGGACAGCCCCGATCAAGGGATCGTTCACGTCATCGGACCCGAGCTTGGCTTGACTCAGCCGGGAGCAACCATCGTGTGTGGTGACAGCCACACATCGACTCACGGCGCGTTCGGCGCGCTGGCTTTCGGCATCGGCACTAGCGAAGTCGAACACGTCCTTGCGACTCAGTGCTTGCCTCAATCAAGGCCAAAGACGTTCCTGGTTCGCATCGAAGGTAAGCTCGCCCGGGGTGTAACCGCCAAGGACATCGTGCTTTTTATGATTCGATCAATCGGAACGGATGGCGCGTCCGGGCACGTGATCGAGTATGCCGGCGAAACGATTACCGGTTTCTCGATGGAAGAGCGAATGACCGTCTGCAACATGTCGATCGAAGCGGGCGCGCGAGCGGGAATGATCGCCCCCGACGATGAGACTTATGCTTATCTGCAAGGCCGGCGCTTCGCTCCCAAAGGCGAAGCGTTTGAGCGAGCGGTCGGGTACTGGAAGACCTTGAGCAGCGACGCGGGCGCTACTTTTGATCGCGAGATTAGAATGGACGTTTCATCACTAGCGCCTCAGGTAAGTTGGGGAACAAATCCAGGGATGGTGACGGATGTGACCGGAGCGGTTCCCGATCCCGAGTCGATGCCCGACGAAAACGGGCGCAAGGCAGCTCGACGCGCACTCGAGTACATGGCTCTTCAACCCGGAATGGCGATTCAAGAGATAAGACTTGACCGGGTGTTCATAGGCTCGTGCACCAACTCTCGCATCGAAGACCTGCGCTCGGCCGCCAGCATTATCGATGGCAAGAAGGTTGCGGCGGGTCTTCACGCGATGGTGGTGCCGGGGTCGCAGCCGATCAAACAGCAGGCGGAGCGAGAAGGACTCGATCTGATCTTTAAACGAGCCGGGTTCGACTGGAGAGAGTCGGGGTGCAGCATGTGTCTAGGAATGAACCCTGACATTCTGGAGCCGGGCGAGCGCTGCGCGTCGACTTCCAACCGCAACTTCGAAGGCCGTCAGGGGCGCGGAGGCCGCACCCATCTGGTAAGCCCGGCGATGGCGGCGGCAGCGGCGATCGCCGGACACTTCGTCGACATTCGTGAGTGGGAGTGAAGAATTGCGGATTGCGGATTGCGGATTGCGGATTCTGGACTCGCTCCGGTTTTCTGAAATCCGCAATCCGAAATCCGCAATCCGCAATCGAAAAATGCAGCCATTCTCAAAACACACCGGTCTGGTGGCCACGCTTGATCGCGTCAACGTGGACACTGACCAGATAATCCCAAAGCAGTTCCTCAAGCGAATCGAACGCAGCGGCTTCGGGCAGTTCTTGTTCTATGATTGGCGATTCAATATTGACGGATCGCTAAAGGGTGAGTTCGAGCTCAACCAGCCTCGGTTTCAAGACGCATCGATTCTGCTGGCTCGCGCCAACTTCGGCTGCGGGTCTTCTCGCGAGCACGCGCCGTGGGCCTTGCTTGATTACGGATTCCGCTCGATCATCGCGCCGTCATTTGCAGACATCTTCTACAACAACTGTTTCAAGAACGGGATGCTTCTGGTTCGGCTTTCGGAAGAAGAAGTCGAACAACTCTTTCAGCGCGCGTCGTCCAATCCCGGATACGAATTGACGGTTGATCTGGAGCGGCAGTGGGTGACCGATGATCTCGGGCTCCGCTTCAGCTTCGAGGTTGATCCATTTCGCCGCGAGTGCTTGCTCAAAGGGCTGGACGACATCGGTCTAACACTTCAGCACGAAGACAAGATTCGAGCGCACGAGGCTCGGCCAGTTGTATTCGAGTAAGTCAATGCCCATCACTTTTCCCGAAAAGTTCAACATGGCGACCTACTTCCTTGATAACCGTATCGAGGAAGGCCTCGGCGATAAGATAGCGGTCTATTGCGGCGACAAACGGTACACCTACAGAGAAGTGCAGCAAATGGCGAATGAAGTGGGGAACGCGCTGCTGCGGCTCGGCGTCGAGATGGAAGACCGCGTGTTGATCGTATTGCCGGATTCGATCGAGTTCGTCGCGACCTGGTTCGGCATCGCGAAAATCGGCGCGGTCATCACGATGGTCAACACGATCTTACCGGCCGCCGACTACGAATACTATCTCGAGTACACGCGCGCGAAGGTCGCTGTAGTCGATGCGTCAGTGATGGAGCGGTTCACTCCCGCGGCTTCGACCTCGCCTTACCTCAGGCACACGATAGTCGTGGGGACAAAAGTGTCCGGCAGCCTCGAAGGCTTGGAAGGCCGGTCGTCGATTCGTTCTTATAGCCGAGTGACGATGGAAGCGCCGGACACGCTGGAGACTGCGCCGACGACTCGTGACGACATTGCGATATGGCTTTTCACATCGGGCTCGACCGGACAAGCCAAGGCAGCAGTTCATCTTCAACACGACTTGCCATTCAACACCGAGTGCTACGCCAAACAGGTGCTGGCCATCAACAGAGACGACATCACGCTATCGGTGCCGAAGCTGTTCTTCGGCTACGCGACGGGGACGAACTTGCTGTTTCCCTTTGCAGTGGGCGGAGCAACTGCGCTGTTTCCCGGGCGCTCGACTGCGGACGCGATGTTCGAGATGATTCAGAAGCACAAGCCAACGATGCTGACTACCGTCCCGACGATGATCAACTCGATGTTGCAGGTCGAAGGCGCGCGCGACCGATATGACTTGTCATCGGTTCGCTTCTGCGTGTCGGCGGGGGAAGCGCTTCCACCTGAACTCTATCAACGATGGGTAGAGACCTTCGGCATAGAGATCCTCGACGGCATCGGCTCGGCTGAGATGTTTCACATCTATATCACAAACTATCCTGGTGATGTGATACCTGGCAGTTTGGGGAGGGTTGTTCCGGGATACGAAGCGAACATAGTCGATGCCGAAGGCCGCGAAGTGCCTGTCGGCGAAATGGGCACGCTCAAAATCAAAGGCGACTCGGCCGCGTTGTGCTACTGGAACTCCCACAAACAATCTAAGGCGACGTTTGCAGGCGACTGGTGCACGACCGGCGATCAGTTTCTCGTGGACGAGCGAGGCTACTACTGGTACTGCGGCCGCACGGACGAGATGTTGAAAGTAGGCGGCATATTCGTTTCGCCTACCGAGATCGAAAACTGCTTGCAGGAACACGAAGCGGTGCGCGAGTGCGCGGTCATTGGAGCCAGTGATGAACAGAAGCTGATCAAGCCGAAAGCATTTGTGGTTTTGGCCGAAGGCTTCGTTGAAGGCGTGGAGCTTGAGAGTGAGTTGAAAGACTATGTGAAGCGTCGGCTCGCTGTTTACAAGTATCCTCGGTGGATTGAATTTCGGAAGGAGCTTCCGAAGAACGAGCGAGGCAAGATGGATCGAAGGGCGTTGAAACAATAGGCCAAGCGGCATCAGGGTAGCTTGCGCACGAAATGGGCAATCAGCCGCTTTCCAAATGCCCCTTTGTTGGAATGTGATGAAGAGAACTGTGCTTGTGTTAGTACCGATAGCGATGGTTGTTGGATGCCACAGGCTTGTGCACATCTCACAAAGCACTTTCCTTTCGAAGTTCTCGCTGGAAAGATCGGCGAAGCAGACTGCCTACAAAGGCATAGACAATTCTCCTGGGCCAGGCGGCCGTACTGGAGGGAGTAGTGGACTCGGTGGCGGAACCTCCGGGCCGCGCGGAACAAATGTGCTTCAATCATCTACAACCGGGTTTATGATTAATCAAGACGGCGAGAACAAGTTTTATGAGAGTGAGTTCATGGAAGCGCTTACTTCTCAGTTAGAGAAAGAGATTGAAGAAAACAGTGGGAGAATCATCGGAAGGGAGAGTCCCTCCTCCAACGAGTTCTACATCGACTACGAGGATGGAAACATAAACGGGCGGATAACCATTTCAGGTTCGGACAGGGGACAATCCTATGTTCTCAAAGCGAAGGTCGCCGAAACCAGCAAACCATAGCCTCGCAGGCGCGGGAATGAAAACCATTCTTTGTACCCTATTGATGTTTGCCAATGCCGGCTTTGCCGAACTCCGGCCGAATATTCCACTTCAGTCAACCGACATTCCGGAATCAGCAACCAGGCTCTTCAAAACAACGGGGCTCGATCGGCAGTATGATTTCTCCTCACATTTGAAGCCCTCTTACCTTCGCGGTGATTTCGACGGAGATGGCAAACCTGACATTGCGATTCCCGTCAGACAAAAGAACAGCCGGAAGATTGGCATAGCAGTTTGCCATTCCTCTACCAACAAGATTCTATTGATCGGTGCCGGAACAACTATCGGTAACGGCGGAGACAACTTCGACTGGATGGACCAATGGAAGGTCTACCCAAAAGGCGCTGTTCGCCAGGGCGGGGGACGAGCGAGAGGGCCAGTTCTGAAGGGCGACGCCTTAAACGTAGAAAAGAGCGAAGCAGCGAGCGCCTTGATCTACTGGAACGGCCGAAAGTACGTATGGCATCAACAGGGTGATTGAGGGCGATGCCGAGTTCGTAGTCCTGCCTTCAGGGGGAAGTTTGTGGGTGGGCTCCGGGCAAGCCAGCTTCGAAACTTCCGCCTGAAGGCGGGACTACGAACTTTCATCTAGGAGCGATCGTGACTGATCTTCAATTTCCTATTGGGCGCTTCAAACTCGACGGCACGCCGACTGACGGCCAGGTCAGACAGGCGATCAACGAGATCGCGGAGGCTCCGGCGAAGCTTCGAGCCGCGGTCGAAGGGTTGACGGCCGAACAACTCGACACACCTTACCGCCCGGGCGGTTGGACCGTTCGCCAGGTCGTCCATCACGTGCCAGATAGTCACTTGAACAGCTACTGCCGGTTCAAGCTTGCGCTGACGGAAGACGAACCCACAATCAAGGCTTACCACGAAGACCGTTGGGCGGAACTGGACGACGCCCGCACGGGTCCGATCGAAGTGTCACTAGCTATGCTCGAGTCGCTTCACAAGCGCTGGCTACTGATGTTGAAGTCACTCACGCCTGACGATTTCGAGCGAACTTTTCGACATCCGGAGATCGGAGTCGTCAGTCTAGCAAAGAACGTCTGTCTTTACGGCTGGCACGGCCGGCATCACGTTGCGCATATCGCATCGTTGTGCGAACGCATGGCATGGGAGTAGCGCGAGTCTTGGTGACGACATTTCAAAACCTAACCTGGAAAGAAACTGGTGAGGCCGTCAAGCGAGGGGTCGTCGCGATTCTTCCCGTCGGCGCGACCGAGGCGCACGGACCACACTTGCCGCTCGCGACCGACGTCATCATCTCTGAAGAGATGTCGCATCGCGCTGCTGAGAAGCTCAACGCAAAAGGCGTCGAAGCACTCGTGCTGCCCGCGGTCGCTTACAGCGTGACCGATTTCAGCGCGGATTTTCCCGGCACAATCTCAATCAAGAAAGAAACCGCCGTCGCTTTAATCCACGACATCTGTGTGGCGCTCTACGAACAAGGCGCGCGCCTCGTCGCGATAGCCAATTCGCATCTCGAGCCCGAGCACGTCGATTCAATCAACAAAGCTATCGAGAAGGTGATGCAGAAAACCGGCCGCGCGATCGCGTTCCCTGATAAACGAAGGCGCCGATGGGCCGAGAAGCTGACCGAAGAGTTTCGCCGCGGTGATTGTCACGCCGGTTCGTACGAGACGTCGCTGGTGATGGCCGCGCGACCAGAGCTTGTGCGAGAAGATATTCGCAAGTCACTCGAACGCGTGCCGATCTCAATCGCGGAAAAGATTACGGAAGGCGCACGCACTTTCACAGAAGCGGGCGGAGCCGAAGCTTACTTCGGTGACCCTCGTGCGGCTTCGCGAGAAGAAGGCGAGGCAACCTACGAAGCGCTCTCGGATATGATCGTCAGCAGTGTGATGGAAATGCTGGAAGCAAATTCCCGGGAATGAATCAAACACCACCGACGAAGTGTTTTGTTCTTGTTGCAAATCAGCAGCCTAAAGGCTGTACTCTGAACTTAACTCGACTACTGTTCTTTGTGTCTTGGTGACCGGGTGTCTTGAAGATCGTTAATCTTGAGGATCGTTACTAAAGATATGCGTCGGACGTTATTCGATGACATTGAATCAGCGCCGTCGAGCTATAGCTCCGTCCAACTTGACAGAGATAAGTTCGTCGAACTGCTGAACGAGCTGGATAATCAGGACGACGTCATCCCGCTTCGGAACAAGACACTCGAGCTAAAGCAGATCATAGCCTCACACGACGGAGTCCCTTTGACCGATGCGGGCTCAAATGGGAACGTCGTCTCTTTGCGGCGAGATGTGTTGTCCTCTGAACTCGACCAAATCTTAGAAGCTCGAACGATTGAGCGCGCCAGGTACTACATCAAACGTTTGGAGCGGGGGGTCAATAAGGTCAAGACCTCCAAGCTTAACGACATCAACTTGCACCGTTGGAAAGAGCACACCGAGATCATTACCGACAGTCTCTGGGTCTTGCCCAAACGCGACGCGACCGGGGCGCACCTCGGGTGGTACTGGGGAAATTTCATTCCCCAGATTCCTCATCAACTGATGCTCCGCTACACCAAGAAAGGCGATTGGGTCCTTGATCCCTTCGTCGGAAGCGGGACGACGTTGATCGAATGCCGAAGGCTTGGCCGGAACGGCATCGGGATAGAACTCAATGGCGAAGTCGCAAGCCGCGCTGAAGAACTTGTTGGCCAGGAAAGAAATCGGCACTCGGTAAGAACAGCGATAGTTACCGGGGATGCCAGGACGATCGATGCGCGACGGACGCTGGACAGTTTTGATGCGAAGCAGGTTCAGCTTCTCATAATGCATCCGCCTTATCACGACATCATCAGCTTTTCAGAAGACGATAAAGACCTGTCGAACGCAACGAGCACCGACGAGTTTTTGAAGATGTTCGGCGAAACGCTGGACAATATCGATCCGGTACTCGAGCGCGGAAGATACTTCGCTCTGGTCATCGGCGACAAGTATTCGAAAGGTGATTGGATTCCGCTGGGATTTCATTGCATGAGTGAAGTGCTCCACCGCGCCTACTCGCTGAAGAGCATTGTCGTGAAGAACTTTGAAGAGACCCGGGCGAAGAGAGATCAGAAGCAGCTATGGCGGTACCGTGCGCTGGCCGGCGGCTTCTACATCTTTAAGCATGAATACATTTTCATCTTCAAGAAGAAGTGAGGGCTCGCGTCAGAGCCCTCGTCTGCCTCGTGAGAGTCACAAGCCGCCTGTGGTTTTTCCATAGCCCAGGCGTTTACGCCCGGGTTGCGTGCGGCGATGGACTAGGTTAGCCCCGTTCACGGCTTCCCACGCAGCTTTAGCTTTTGAATGTCGAATACTGACGCGAACAATTGCCTGAAGGCCAGACCAAAGCCCGGTGAACCGGGCTATCTGATCGGTCGGCATGCGTTACCCAGGCGTGAACGCCTGGGCTAATGGGAAAATCGGTCGGTGTCGTTTACTGTTTCACACGGTCTCTAAAGTGCCTGGGCTAATGGGAAAATCGGTCGGTGTCGTTTAGTGTTTTGACACGGTCCCTAAAGTGCCTGGGCTAATGGGAAATCGGTCGGTGTCGTTTAGTGTTTGACACGGTCTCTAAAACGCCTGGGCTAATGGAAAAGAGAAGCATAGAAGGCCCGAAACGGTTCTCGATTAGGTTCGGCATACATTTCAAAACTTGACAATCAAGCAGCCGGCTTAACCGCGTACACACGAACGCTCGCAGCGTAGTCGTTGACACTGTAGCGGCTCAGCAGCTCCGCCAAATGACTGCGCTCAGTGGTTTCGGTGGCCGGCGCGCAGCAACTGGTCGTCGCAACCGGCAACGAAGTCGCGGTCGAGCAAGTGTTTTCCTGATTATCGATCTTGTCGTAGACGTTGAGGTCGCGTTTCGTGTCGACGATCTCCGCGTGCGCGAACCCGGCTTCGAGCAAGCCGCGTTTGTAGTCATCGGTCAGAATCGCGCCCGCCACGCAGCCGACATAAGCGAGCAAATCGCTCGACACTTCAGGCGGAAGCTCCTTTTTGAGCGCGATGTCGCTCACTGCAAGCCTGCCACCGGGTTTGAGCACACGAGCGATTTCGCGAAAGACGGCTTGCTTGTCGGGGGCGAGGTTGATGACGCAATTGCTGATCACACAGTCAACCGAGTTATCCGCGAGCGGGAGCTTGTCGATCTTCGCAAGATGGAACTCGACGTTCGAGTAACCTCCCTTCTCCGCATTTCTCCGTGCACGCTCGATCATCTCAGGGGTCATATCGATTCCGATCGCCCGGCCTTCAGGACCAACCTTGGGTGAGGCCAGGAAAATATCGAGTCCGCCTCCACAACCGAGATCGACCACGACCTCGCCCGGTCTGAGATTAGCGGAAGCCGTCGGATTGCCACACGACAAACCCATATTCGCTTCGGCGGGAATGGATGATAACTCTTCGGCTGAATATCCGAATGCTTCGGCAACCGCATGGACTCCCTTGTGCTCACTCGAGAGCGCGCTTGCGGCGAATGAGCCGTATCGGTCTCGTACTGCTTCTTCAATTTGCTTTGACACTGTTTTATCTCCTTGTTTCGCTTTCTTGTTGACGATCCTGTTCAACTCTCACTTTTTCGGATGCTCGTGTTTATTGTTCTTTTCGAGGCTTTAGTGAGAGGTTTCGTTTTGAAATCGAAACGCAGCAACTCCGCCGGTGCGTTGCCGGCATTCTCGAATCGCTGTTGCTGACCGACTGCGATCCATCTTGTCTGGCCCATCTCGAGTTTCAACGCGCCAGTCTTGCCTTTACCTTCGTTCACCTTGAAATTCGATGGGATCAATGCAACGAGCAAAGCAGGCTCGGTTGCGTCGGTATAGAATTCGAGCGACTTGCCGGGTGCACAAACCAGACGGCTGATGCGTATCTGTTCGTTTTCAAACTGCACTTTTTGAAAGTTCTCACCGGCCGGCGAAGCTTCGCGATAAAAACGGCCCCGCAGGGTCTTGTCGTTTAACGGTTCGGTTTTGAACTCAACCCGCAAGAATTCGCTAGGAAGGTCCGACAGGTTCTCGACTTCGTGTATTTCCTGGAGCCCCTGATAAAGGCGGAAGCTTCCCGCCTTGGTTGCAGGTCGAGTGACGGCCCCATACGCCAGGCCAATGTGCTTGAAGACGACCGGGCCGCTATCGTTCAAGTAAACATAGGCGGATGCAGTCAGCGTGTGTTGATGTCCCGGAAGCTTTTCGTGCGGCGCATAGCGAACCCGCGTCACTTTCACCCAATCGTTTTCGAATTGGAGTTTGTAAGCTTGTGGCAAGGCCTTCAAAGGGTCTTGAGCCAATGCTTGCCCCATGAACAAACAAATAGTCGCCAAAGCGCCGATGTGGTTCACACAAATCTTCTTCTTCGTTCGATAACGTTCACGCGCGTTCCTTCCTGTTTTCAACTCTCTCATTAGTGCCTGCTCTCCTTCCTTCTTTCATTCATGAATTCACCTTCGAGCTCTTACAGAAGTGATTCTCACCGGCTCGACCACCTTGCTGCGAGTACAACACTCGGCGTACAAAAAGCCGAGCAGATCTTGAAGCGTTTCAGCGTTGGCTGAGTACCACAGCCATTGCTTGTCTTTCCGGGCGGTCACCAGCCCCTCCATCCTGAGCTTTTCGAGATGGTGCGAAAGCGTCGAGTTTGGGATTTCAAGCTCGGTTTGAATATCACCGACGATCATCCCGTCCGGGTGGGCCGAAAGCAGCAATCTGACTATCTGAAGCCGCGGCTCCGCGCCTAACGCCGCGAACATGTCCGCGTACCTCGCTGTGCCCTCGCTATTCATATTTCCAGAATACTAGAAATATAAGAAGGTGTCAAGAACTTTTCTGAGTGCCTGCGCGCGGGCTCTTGAGCCTGTATGTGCGGCCCTCGGTGGTTTCCCTCTTTGGCTGTAGATTTGCGCAATTTTTGCCATACTATTGCGTATTAAGGGCCATAAGTTTGCGCAATTTGTGCCATAAGCTATCGCCCGGGAATCAACTACTTAAGGGCCTCACCAGCCGTTCCAAAACCGTCTCTCCCAGCAACAGCAATAATGCCGGTTTGAACACACCTCGAAGCGACTGCGAACTCGCGTTAAACGAAGCCTCTGACCTCAAGGTTTCGGCGGGTCTTTCTTCTTCTCTGTTGGCTTCTCATCTGCCTGTTGTACGGATGGCTCCTCTGCGGCTTTCGGGACTATGCGCTTTCCGTCCGGCGAGAAATCGTGCTTAGAGGGCGCGAGCCCGTGATCGCCGATGATCTCGGCCTTCAGGCGATTGAACTCGCTGACCGTCTGTTCGTGTCGAGCCTTCGCCCTTTCCAAATCCAGATACGCCGCCGACGCAGTTTGATAAGCTCGATCGATCTTCCGCAAATCGTCCGCGCTCAGCGGGACCCCGGCTTTCTGAGCCTTGATCTCCGGAGTTTGCTGTTGTGTGACGCCGACCACGGTCAGCGCGAGCAGTAGGATGATTGTTGCAAGTAATTTCACTTTTCCTCCTCAGTTGGTCTGTGAGCGTGTACTTCTGCTCGAAGTTCCCCGCCCGGATTTCTCTCGCGATCCTCCAAAGCTTCATTTGGTCTTCACTCCTCAATGGTGACGAAGGACTCTCCAGCCTTCGGTTGAAACTCGATGTGAAAATGTGGGGCTGTGGGCTTCGCGCGCTCGTCGATCACATCAAAGCCGAGCGGTTCGAGCTCAGCCTTCGCCGTCGCCAGAATCCTATTGCCTTGCGCGCGCGTTAACTGTCGGGTGCGGCCGTCTAAGGCGTCGCCCTTTGGGTGCAAGCTGCGCGGTCCGTGCGTGCCATCCTTCGCGGACGTGACTACGAGCTCAGCGCCGGCGTCCCGATAGATGCCTTCGAGGATTGCCGCCGCGTAGCCTAACTCGAATGAGCAGCCTTTTAGATTGACGTTTCGTTTAGCCTTCACTGGTTCTCCCCCCAATAGTAGGAAAAGAGACTTTCGTTAGAGCGTCATCAGCTCCCGATCGTGCTTTGCGACTTCAGGCATCGCCGCGTCTGACTCTTTCGAGTTGGCCTCCGCTCGCATCGCGGTCTGAATGTAGTCACCGAAGAAGAGGCCTCCAGGAATCGTTGTGTTGACCTCTGCGGTGTCAGTTGGTGGCTACCAGAAGCCACCGGCTGAACGTGGCATCGTAGATGAACGTGGCGAAGCTCTGAGGCGTAGCCCGCAAAGTCACATCGGCCCCCGTCAAAGTTGCAATCCTATTTGCCGCCGAACCGGTTCCCTCATTCTTGATCGTCATCGCCTGTGCAATGGAGCAGAGAACGTACAAGATGCGACCAGCCGCGCCGCCCGTGAAGCTATCGACCGAGAACGCGCCGCCAGCTCCGCTCAGACGAATGTTTGTTGCGTTGCCGATGTTGAGGTCCGCGTTCGCGCCGGCGGCCACGGTAACGTCGGTGGGCGTGAAGGCCAAGCCCGAGAGGGCTGGCGCGATAGCAAAGACCACAGCGCCCGAGCCGGTCTCGTCGCTGATAACTCCTGCCGCTTGCGCGCTTGTCGTTGCTGCAAACTGCGATAGCGGATTGGTGGTTAGGGCATCGCCGCCCCCAGCGGGAGCCGCCCATCCAAGCACCGCGATGCCACCGCCGAAGCTCGTGACTTTCAGGAATTCCGAGGGGGCGGGGTTATTCGCAGGCCACTTGTAGACCACTGCCGATGCAGGAACGTCCCCAGCTTGAAGTGTTGTGATATTCGCATCGCCTGAGACCGCGAGTTTCAATACACCAGTGACCGACGCAGCGACACCGAGTTGAAGCGACGTGTTGATAATCGGAGTCTGCGAAAAGACTGGCGCTCCCGCGTTAGCCGTCAGGATCGAGTTGGCCGCGCCTTGGGCTGTGACCAGCACGGAAGCCGCGCTATTGCCATAGAGCACCCCATTCAGCGTGAAGGTGCTCGCTCCTGTGCCACCTCGGCCGACCGGGAGCGTACCCGAGCTGATGTCGCCTGCCTCCAGTCCTGTAAGCGCCGAACCATCCCCAGCAAAACCCGAAGCGGCGACCGTCGAGGCGAATACGGCCGTCTGTGTGCTGGTGAGAGTGAGTGCGAGAACCGGAGCATTGCTCGGGCCTGTGTAAAACTTGAGCCCTGGCGCCCCTGACATCCAAACATTCCCGCTCTCGACACCCAGCCCGCCCCGAGTCGTCGTGCCGCCGTCATAAAGGAGAGTCCTCCATCCGGTTGTGAGGGTATCGGATGGCGCGGCGACCGCGTTGGCGCCGAAGGTCTGATAGGTTGCGTGTGCCAGCGCGCCGCCGAGCGTGACCCCGCGCGCATCGCGATCGACCAACCATGCGTTGCCGACAAGCCCAGCGAATCTGTAGTCCGCTGTATTTGCGGAGTTCCGCGCGACGATGAACGAGTTCGGAAGGATCCGCAGAGGCTGCACGTTTTTCGCGACCGCTGTGAGCCCCGACTGCGTCCCGGCAGAGGTCACAAGCACCAGTGCGCCATCGTTGGTCACGCTGCTCACCTCGTAATACGTGCCGCCCAGATTGAGGTACTCGCCTGCTAGAACTTCCTGGGTGAAATAGGTAGTGCCAACCGTGCCGCCGCTTGTATATGCGCCGTTGCCTGCCACGGCGCTCGTTAGCTGTGGGTTGGAGTACAGAGCGAAAGTCGTTGAGGAAAGATTATCAACCCAGAAGGTCCCGTTGGCCGCTGTGTTTCCACCGACGCTGATGATTACGACTTTTGCGCTATCCGTCAGGCCGTGGTTGGTTGTTGTTGTTATTACGATTGGGGTCGCGTTCGTAGCCCCCGATACAGTCAGATTCCCGCTGACTGCCGTCCCGCTAGTGCTGAGATTTCCAGAGAGCACGTAAGTGCCCTCGATGAAATCAATGTTCCGTTTGTAGATCGAGTTTGGGCGAGTGTAGATTCCGGACCCGATTGCAACTCTCTGGCCAGGACCCTCGAAGAAAATCCCAACTCCATTCTTAGAGTAACCGCTCGGCGAGACAACGATAGCCGCTGTCGAATCATTTGTGCTGAGGTCCGGCACAGAGTCGTTAGGGGCATTGTTAATCGGAGAAAACTGAGCCCCCACGGCACGGACACCATTGATCTCTCTTTGCGCCTCAAACAACCCGGCGTAGCCCTTCACGTCGTTGGTGCCTAGGTTTGTGGGACTGAGAATTACAAGACCCCTCACAGGGATCTGGTTGAAGAGTTTTCCCGATGTGGCGTTGACACTGAAATTTGGCGTGAAGCGAATCAAGCCATACACCGCGTAGGAGTCGGTCGGCGCGTTCAGAACCCGGTCGAGATAATTGACGGCTTGGATGTTGACGAAGCTCGTATCGCGCCGGAATGCGTTAAAAACGGCATTGGGATTGCTGTTACTCGACGGGGCTCCCTGAGTCGCGTCGGCCACCTGGATGCTCTGTGCGCTTGCTCCTAGACCGAAAAACGCGTTGTCATTGCCGGTGGTCCCGGGACCGAACTGACTTATCCCCGAGAATTTTCGATTCCCCGGGACCGTGCTTGCGAGCGTCGCCGCCGCCCCGCTTGTAGTCACGTCGCCTGTGAGCGGCCCCGCTTGCTTCCCGTCGAGCTGTGTCTGGATGTTGGACGTGACGCCATCAACGAAATTGATCTCTGTGCCGGTCGGCAGAACCGACACCGCGCCGAGCGTGAACGGCGTCGGGATCGTGACGGTGGCCTCGAATACCGCTTCCCCGGCACTCCCGAGGGTGAGCGCGAGGACCGAGGCATTGCTAGGACCTGTGTAGAACTTTATTCCCGGCGTGCCCTGAATCCACACGTTGGAGCTCTCGACACCTAAACCGCCTCGGGTCGTCACACCTCCGTCGTATAGGAGAGTTCTCCATCCGGTTGCGAGGGTATCGGAGGGCGCGCCGATCGTGTTGGTTCCGAACGTGTGGTAGCCGCCCGTGAAAGCATTTGACCCCCCGGTGAATGCGTTGCTCCCATTCTTGAGCGGTATATTCGAGCTGAGCGCCGAGTCGGCGACTTTGCCCGCGGTCGAGATGGTCAAAAGCTTGGTATCGGCGATGCTACCCGCGAGCATCGCATTGGTCACCTGGCTATAGCTGAGATCCGTCCCATCTGAGCTGAGAACCGTGTTAGCGCTTCCTCTCCCGAGCCGGGCAGTCACGTTGCTTGAGTTCCTATAAAGGATGTCGCCACGCGTCGTCATCACGTCTGCGAGCGGCGTAAACGACAGAGCGATGTTCGCCTCGCCAGGAGTCGGTTCCGTCACGATGAAGTGCGATGCGTTAAAGTTCAGCGTCCCCTCTTTACTCGGAAGCGTTGTGACGGTGATGCCAGTGGTGGGTACCGTCGCCACCGTCGCGAGCGTAGAGAGATCCGCAGTCGCAGTGTTAGGGATCAACACCACAACCCCGCCAACAACGTTGAACGGCGCGACCGTTGAGTAGATATAAACCGTTGCGCCGCGGATGATGGAAAAGGTCACCACGCCGCTGCCATTGGCGGTGTAGGTGAACGGCCCTGGCGCGATCAGCACACCGTTCTTCGTCACCTTCGATATACGGACCTGCGCACCCACAGCCGGCGTCGCGTCGGGGTTGTATAATGTGCCGCTGACTGCGCACGTCGCCGGAGCCTGGGCGTGCGCTGCGATCGCCAGCAAGAATACCAACAGAGCTGCGCGAATAGTTCTTCCAGTTTTCATGATGCTTTCCTCTCTTCTTTCCCGACCGCCATCAGATGGATCAACCCGCCGACTGCGGACTCCAGCGAGCCGATGCCCAATCCCTCGAGTTGATCGCCTTTCACGATGATCGATGTTCCCCCGAACCAGTCAATGTGCGCCGCTGAGATCTCTCGACTCTCTGCAGTCTTGGCTGCAAGGCAAGCTTCCATATCGTGCTCGCCTGACCACCGCCCTTCGAGCGGTTCCGGGTTCAGGGTTTCTGGTTCCTGGTTGCCATCACCGGTGTTCTCTGCTGGCAGGATCGGCCTTACGGGTGCCTCGATCCACCTTTCGACGACCGCGCAGTCGTGACAGGTTCGAGTGGGTCCGGCATCATTCATCCTCCAACCGCTGTGCTCGGACTCGATCGTTTCGTGGACCGCGTTGCAGAACAGCCCGACCCGAACACCTATATCCAGATGAGGCTCGCGACCCGGTTCGCGGTGATAAGAGAACGACACAATTTCCAGGCGATCGATCGCGTTTCCGATCCCGCCAAAGCCGGCGACTTTCGTATCGAGTGAAATCATCGTAAGAAGCTCCTCACCTCATCTCAACGTAGTCCGCGATCGGGATTTTCCATTTGTTCGAACAGCCTCCACAGAACTTTATCCGGCGGCCGCTTTTACCCATCTCGGTAGCCAGTAGACCGTAGTCCATCGACTGCACGGCAACGCCGGACTCGTCAAACACCAGGATCGATGCGACCAACAAATCGACGTGCTTGCCATCTCCGAACTCCGTGCCACAAGAAAGACAGGTGTAAGTATCCGGAGATGCCTCAAGTCGCTTAATCTCCGCGATCGCGGCCGCGAACGCTTCCACGTCCCGCTCCTCGACGGCCTTGACTCGTGCCCGCTCCGCATCCGCAATCAGCGCAGTTTTCTTTGATGGATGTCTCATTGCGTGAACGGTATTATCCTGCCTCCGCCCGGCTCGAATCCGCCCTGCGGTCCCGATGGTGTTCCCAGATCGGGAGGGGTTACGGCGTTCATCGTGGTGAGTGTTATGTTTTCGGCACCGCCCGGCGCGGTCCCGTCTCCCTCATAAATCGGCCTGGCACCGGATGGAATAGGCTGCATACCAGGCACGATCGATACTTTGTCGACAATTATATTGTTAGTTGAACTCAACGTGGTCGATGTGCGCATCTTAAAGTATTTGATGGTGGTGTGGTCGAAGCTGGAAGTTAGCTGAACCCGTCCACCAAAATTCTGATAGCTGCTGGTCAACTCGTTCAGGTTCACCGTGATGACAGCGACAACAATGGTTGTGTCATCCGTATGAACAAACTCGATTGTTAACGTACCCGATCCAAACGAGCCATCCGTCTTCAAAGCACACATTATTGAGTAGAAGAAGTTCTTAGCCAGGCGTCTCTTGAAGTTCTGCAGTAGGCCGGCGCTGTTGTTGATCCACTTGAGCTGATGATTCTGATCGTCCCAAAAGATGGGGTCAGTCGTCGTCTTCCCGATCGCGACCGAGCTGGCAGCAGCACCCCTGGTCCAGCCATTCACATTCGCGCCGCCATCGTTGAAGAAGAAGTCGCCGTTTAAGGCCATCGGTTGTGTGGGAACCAACGTGACCCCAATATCGATGACGTTCACCGCATCACGGCTCGACACGATGTCTTTCGCCGTCGCCAGCGCGATGCCATTCGAATCAGTTGACTTGGCGCTCGTTCCCCCGTTGAAGTTCTCGGCGTAGAAATATGCCTTCATCGTGGCCGTCGATCCCAAGACTGTTTTCAGGTCAGCCAATCTGATTCCCAGAGTGAGCTGATTCTTACCAGGACCAAATTCATAACGCGCGGCGGCTTCGTTTGCGGCGCCCTGAACCGTAGCTCCGCCAGAACTCATATAGGTTGGAAGGTCAAAGTACACCGGCCCGGTCGTCTTGTAGATGACCAGGTATTTCTTCTTCGGCTGATTCCAGGCAGTCCCGACAGTCATCGTGTCGACGTGAACGCCGACCTTGGCGATGAACTGGAGATTGGGAGTTCCGAGACTTGACGGCACAGCGATATCAACCTGGCCAGTTCCTGCTTCCCCGCTCGACAGGCTGTACGTCGTTCCACTGGAGAACCCAGAGGTCCCGACGTCATTAGTCCAGGTTGCATAAACGGTGATCGTTGCTCCGGCTCCGAACACAGCCTCAAGCGCTGATCGGTCAATAGGAATCGTCACCCCGCCGCTGGGATTCGTTTGAATCGCACCTACTGATTCGGTTGCAGTGGAAGCCGTAAGATCGGCCGCAGAGAGCCAGAGAGTAGCTGTACTGTGATCGCCATTGGCAATGTAGATGTTTGCGCGGCGGAGCCTCAGGTTTCCCGTAGTGGGGGCGGTGAGATCGAGTTTCAATGCACTCTTCTTGAGCTTCTTAATAGTAGGAGCTGCGATCCCGGAGGGTGCCGCCGCGTCGTCACCAACAGCACTCATCTCTCCGGTTGCCAGGTTGTATGACGTGGATCCCGAGCGCAGGCTCACGCCGATATCGTTCACCGAGTAGAACCAGAAATGGATCGTAGCGCTCGCCCCGAACACCGCTTCCAGTCCCGCGCGATCTATCTCTACAGTGGTCTTCTTCCGCCCTGCTTCGATCTGCCCGGCCGCGTCGTTTGAACTCGAGAGCACCGTGCCGGTTGTCAGGTCGCTCGCGGTCAGCACTGTCACGCCATTCGACGGCGCTGAGGCGGATGCGATCACCAACAGATTATGCGAGTGAGAAACTCTGTTCGACGCCGGCAGTGGCATCCGAACGTGAGTCCCATTCTTCTTCACCTTCACGAATGATGTCGCGCCTGGTGTCGAAGGCACAGCCGTATCTGCCGAAAGCGCCCCGATCTCCCCGGTAGCCAGGTTGTATGACGTGGATCCCGAGCGCAGGCTCGGGCCGATATCATTCACCGCGTAGAACCAGAAGTGGATCGTCACGCCCGCGCCGAACACCGCTTCCAGTCCCGCTCGATCGATCTCTATGGTGGTCTTCTTGCGGCCCGCTTCTATCTGCCCGGCCGCGTCGTTTGAACTCGACAGCACCGTTCCGGTTGTCAGGTCGCTCGCGGTCAGCACAGTCACGCCATTCGCCGGCGCTGAGGCGGATGCGATCACCAACAGATTATGCGAATGAGAAACTCTGTTCGACGCCGGCAGTGGCATCCGAACGTGCGTGCCATTCTTCTTCACCCGAACGAATGATGGCGCGCCTGGTGTCGAAGGCACAGCCGTATCTGCCGAAAGCGCCCCGATCTCGCCGGTTGCCAGGTTGTATGACGCGGATCCCGAGCGCAGGCTCGCGCCGATATCGTTCACCGCGTAGAACCAGAAGTGGATTGTCGCGCCCGCGCCGAACACCGCTTCCAGTCCAGCTCGATCGATCTCTATGGTGGTCTTCTTGCGGCCCGCTTCTATCTGCCCGGCTGCGTCGTTTGCACTCGACAGCACCGTTCCGGTTGTCAGGTCGCTCGCGGTCAGCACTGTCACGCCGTTAGCCGGCGCCGACGCCGAAGCGATCACCAACAGGTTGTGCGAATGGGAAGCTCGATTCGACGCCGGCAGTGGCATCCGGACGTGAGTCCCATTCTTCTTCACCCGAACGAATGATGGCGCGCCCGGCGTAGCAGGAACTCCGGTATCCGCCTGCACGCCCGTTTCCGCGTCGCTGTTCGCCGAGGTCGTGACCGTGCGGCTCAACCCGCCCTGCGCGACAATCTGCGCGCGATAACTGATGCCGGTCACTCCAGGCGGGTGCTTGATCTCAGCAAAAAGATGAAAGTCGGCGCCGAGCTGCGAGAATGAGGTATCCGAGTGCAGATGGACCCGCTTATCGTCCTGCGAAATGTAATCTCCATCGGTCGGCAGCTTTCGCAGAAACCAGAGGTTCTTTAGTATCACCGGCTGTCCAACCGAGGGCTGCACTACGTGAACATCGACCAGCGTGTACTTGGCATTGACCGGAGTAGCCGTGATCGTGAACGTCGTCAGGTTCGCCGGATCGGCGCTGTAATCACCAGGCGAGAAGACCACATTCGCCGCCTGGTTTGCCGACAGCGTCTTTCCCGATCCATTCGCATTGAAGTTTCCCAACCAGAACAGCTTCTGCCCGAGCGGAAACCAATGAGTGACGTTCGCCGATACCTGACTCGTGTCGGTTATATTCTGATGACGCTTCGATGTGCGGGTCAGATCCGGCAATGTCGGATCGCCTGCCTGCGGTGGCGCGTAAAAGAACCCGACGCGATCGATCCCGCCATCGTCAAA
Source organism: Acidobacteriota bacterium (assembly GCA_038040455.1). Taxonomy (GTDB): domain Bacteria; phylum Acidobacteriota; class Blastocatellia; order UBA7656; family UBA7656; genus Onstottus_A. The sequence continues at coordinate 45,821 of JBBPIH010000033.1, read as the reverse complement.
CTTCTTCGTGTGATCAGCTCCATTCGCCCAGATCCTGAACGTCACCGGGATCTGCTTGTGCGCGATCTCCGCAGGCACGCCCAACGAGATGATGTCGCCCGTCGCAGGATCGCTCGGCGCGAACAATGGCGCCGCACCGTGGCCCGTGCTCTTGTTCGTCGCGCTGCTCGACAGCACCGACGAATAATTCCCCTTCGTGTTCTTAGCCGCGGCCCGGCCCGCAACGGTCACGTTCGCCGCGATCTCGGTTGCAGGCACCTTGTAATGCTTGTGCTTGGTCCTATGAACCGCGATGGCGGGCGCACTCTCCGGATTCGTCAGAAACCAGGAAGGTGTGGCCGAGCCCAGCTTCGCGGGATTGGTCAACGCATCGGCATCCTGGCAGGTATAGATCAAATAGTAATCCAGGTTGTCTACTTCCAACGCGTCCCAATGAAAGCGCACGCCATCGTCTTCCTGATCGGCCGCGAACCCGGTCACATTCAGGAAGGTGTTTCTCTTGATCAACGCGAGCGTCAGGCTCGGGTAAGATTTCTTCGCGACGGCGACCTCAATCCCGATCGGGTGCGAGATCGAAACCGAATCCAGTTGCGCTGTCCTGGCACTGCCGTTGTTCACGAAGGTCAGCGAGTTCGCAGTCTTAGACAGCACCTTCACGAACTCTTTTTCAATGATCACGAAATCATCAACGGCGAACGCAGTAGTGCTCTGAACGCTGGCAGTGAGCGCGGCGGCCGACAGCGCCGCCGTCAGACTGGTCACCTTCGTCGTGTCGCGGATGAAACCCAACGGCGACTTCGATCGAGACGGCGGCAACGCGACAAAGAAAACTTCAAAGCTTCGGTTCTTGTGAAAATCAATTTTGAACTCAAGGCTTACATTGAACTGACTCGTGCTCTGTTGGACCTCGATCGTGGCGAGGTGGCGAGCCTGATTAACCGGCTCGTTTGTGTAGCGGCCCCAGCAACCCACCGCTGCGATCGGCGGCTCTCTTCTAACTCCCCGTTCTTGTTCTGCCGCGGGATCGTGAGCCGGAATGGTGCACGTTGCCTGCAAGCTCAACATCGACCCGCCCGTATCGTTCTGTTCGATGTCAATCACCTGCAACGAGACTGGTGTCACATCGGGCGGCCGCCCCTGCTGACTGGTGTCCTGACCTCCGCGGAGTAGATCGACGCCCAGACCGTCCGCATCGTCGTTATAGATCGCCGGCTTATAAACTTTGCAATTGAAGCTGATGTGCGAGGCGTCAGGCTCAAACGTCTCGGTCAACACGCGGAACAAATAGTTGCTCGCATTACCAAAGATGTCTACCGCGTGGACCGTGATCAGATCACCCGGCACAATATCGGCGCCCTCCCAAAACGGCACTGACAAACGGTGAAACAGGTTGCCGTTCAACTCTTCTCTCAGGAGAATTGCGCCCGAGATTTTCGCCTCGTCTTCGAACTGCAGCGAGATGCTTTCGATCTCTTCGCGAGTGGGCTTGTTGATGCTGCCTGGCGTGAATGACTGAGAGTTCGGATCGTAAAGGTGGATTGGCGCGCCGAAGTGCCGGTTCTTCCTCCGATAGGTCAACAGCAGATCGTTCAGCACCGAGCTTTGATCTTCTTCGCTTACCTGTTCGATAAAATCGTTGACGATCTTGCGCCCGGGCTGCCCGCTGTCCGAAGTTGCGAACTCGGCAACACTTGCCTCCGTGTTGCCCTTCGCGCGAATCTGAATTTTATCCGCGAACGTGATGTAGCAATGACAATCGCCCAGCAGCTTCTGCAGCAGATCCATCAGCGGCATCGACTCGTGCAATTCCAAGCGCGCGCGATACCGGCTGCCGACGTAGTTCTGAGCCGCCAGCACCGCCCCAGCGTCGAAATCCGCCTCAGACAACCCCAGCCCAAAATACGAATCGGTCAGCAGGTCCTTGATTATCAGAACGTGATTCTCAGAAGGCGCACCGGTCGTCGCCAGCGGCCGCCCGTTCTCAAGCCACATCTTGATCGCGTCGGGCTCGAGCTGATCCAACGAGTCCTTCAAATCATCCGGGAGCGGAAACGCGGCGTAGCCGTAAGCCACCCGTGGATGCGCTTCGCCGTCGGGAAACCTACTCAGGTTCACCGGCGCCGTCTGACTCGCAGTGCCTAACCCTCCCATCTCAATCACCGTTGCCGACGTCCCATCCAGCTTGGCATCGGTGATTATGCTCGCATCCAACGGGAACCCGTTACAGCCGGTTAGGAGAAAGTTGACGTGCAGCAATCCAGCTTCGGTCCACGCGCGATAGATCGTCGGCCTCACCGCCAGGTCGGGCCCGTCTCCAAAAATCAACGGGATCATAGGCTCTGCGTTGTTAGCCTTGTTCTGATTCGTGTCCAGCGTTCCAAATCCCAGGCTGGCCTGGGTGCGAAACGGAAAAGGAAGATTCAACGAGTCGAAGATGAACGTACACGACAGGCTCACCGATTTGTCCGCCCCGTGATAAGTCGGCCGCCCGGAGTAGCCAGCCCATCGCAGGAAGCCTTCGCCGGCGTCGGGGCTGTAGAAGTAAATCTTGACCGGGTAGTTCTCCAGCTCTTGGGCCGAGTCAAGCAACTGCATCGGGAACGCACTGGACCCGTCATCGGCCAGGTTGCTGATCGTTATGTCGAGCTTGGGAAACTCTCGCCCTTTTCGATCGAAGATGCCAAGCGTGAAAGCAGGAAAGGACTTCAGCCGGTTGCCCTGCCACTCCTTGCCGGCCCACACCAACGCCTCGCGGCTCGAATAGTATTGCGGCGCCGGCAGCAGCCATTCCATCAGCACGATGGGCGCGGTTGTGCTCGACTGGCCCTGGAGAGCTGCTATTTCTGCTGGGAGTAATACTGGCATCTTTTGCGTCTTTGCGTCTCTGCGTCCTTTGCGCGAAACTTCTAATCGAGCAGTTTGATATTCACGTTGCAGCTAAAACTGCACGGGCCATCCATCGTCCATTCGATTTGATCATCCAGGAACATGGCCTTTCGGAGACCGACCGTGTCCATTCCCGAAACGTCGATCGAGTTCGCTTCCTTGAAGTCATAAATTGAAAACTCGGTGTCGCCGCCCGGTCGCATTCGCGCGTCGAAGAAAGCCAGAATCGAATCAAGCTCTTCTTTGCTCAATTCTCCAAACTGCAATGAGCGATAGCCCAGAGCAACCGAGCCGCCGCGTTTGTATTGCCGATAGGTTCCGTCGTCGTACTCCTCCAGGAGACGCGGCCACCGCTGCCGTCCGCCGCTGCCCTCATCGGGTTGAACTGGAAATACTTCGGCCATTCAGGTTCAGGGTTCCGAGTTCAGGGTTCCGAGTTCAGGGTTCCGAGTTCAGGGTCCCAACCCGGAATCACAAACCCGAAACCCGGAACCGTTTTTTATCCCTTGGTCTTCAGCGCTTTCCTGAGCGGCACATTATGTTGCTCGCGGCTCGATCGGACTGTGACGACGCCTTTCGACTCGAGCGTGCGAATAACCAGGTCCGCTGTCTGCTGGGTGTCGAAATGAATGTCCGGGACTCGCTGCCTGGGGAAGCTCGGGACCACAACATTGATCGGTTGCTTAGGCTCGCGCTGAGTGCTGCCGGTCGCGCCCGCGCCGGCTCCGCTAGACGCCGCGCCACTCGAGCCCGAGGCGGCATTGTTTCCCTTATTAATGCTCGACGTGATCGCCGAGGCCCCGGCGACGAGTGCGGCGCCAAACGCAACCAACGCCACGCCCGCCGCTATCTCGTGAGCACCTTGCGCGGCGGTAAACGGATTAAAGAGTTTCGCGATCCCGGCCAGAATATGGTAAGTGCCTTCCGCGATGGCTTGCTGGCCGATCGCACTGAGGATGCCCGCCAGGACGGTCTTTCCGAACACCTCGGCGAAGTTCGCGCCCTCATTTATAGCCAGATCGAATGCGACTTGAAGCCCATTTGCGAACGACAGCCCGGCCGCCTGGGCGAGATCAAATGTGTTGATGACGCCCCCGAGGGCATCCTTCAGACCGGAGAGAAAGTTCTGTTGCTTGCTGAAGGCATCGATAGCTTTCAAATGGGCTTGAAACGTCGCGCTTTCGCGATTCAAATCTCCAAACACCTGTTGGACTCTTCTAAGCTCGTCCGCTTGCCCCGCTTTTATGCCGGCCTCGATCTCGCGCCGTCCCCCTCTATTGCTCCGCGCTGCGAACTCAATCTTGGCTTGATCCGCAAAGAACTTGCGCTCCTCATCTTCTCTGACCTGTCGCTGTTTTCTATAATGCGCGCCCCATTCTGCGATCTCTCTTGCACGAGACTCGCGCCCATGAGCAAGTGTCTTAGCACGATCGCGACTCTCCTCCATCTGCGCCTCGAGTCGCTCATTTCTTACAATCTGAATAGCGGCCAGCTCAAGTGTCTTCAGGGCGTCGATCTGAGTTCCTGTAAGCGCCGCGTGTTTCTCATATTCTCTGCGGCGAAAAGCAAATTCGTCTCTGATCAGTTGTTCGCGTTTCGCAAAATCGTCCTTTGCCAATTTTGTTTGCGCTTGAATCAGTTCGCGCTCAAGCTCTGGGCCAATGTCCCTGATCTGTTTTCGCGCCTTGAAATCTTCCTCGCGGACCCGCTGCTGTTGCTGCATCAGCGCTATCGCGGCTCGCTCACCGTCCTGCAAAGCTGCCATCTCGCGCTTATACCCTCGCAACGAGCCGGTATAATCCTTCAATCCTTCATCCAACGCCTTCAGGGCGGGTGTCGCAAACTTCACCTGTTCGGCCCAATCCGTGATGCCCTGGTCGCGCGCTAACTGGAACGTAGCTTCAACCGATGCCCGTAAGGAACCCAGGCCGGGAAGGCTAGAGGCCGCGTCAAAGCGCGGAACCGCCAGATCGTTTAGCTTCTTAGTGAACTCGTCAATATCCGGGATCAGCGCATTCAGCCGCTCCCGGAAGAACTGTATCTGCTCGGGCGCAAAGTGACCGAGAGTGTTAGCCCATTCGAGCGTGGCCTCGGTGCTTTCTCCCGTCGCTTCCTTGTGGCGTAGAATGACTTCTAGAGCGGGTTGAATTACTTTCTCTTGATCACCCATTTTCTCGTTCAGTTGGGCAACCCCGGAGCGCAACTCAGTTGCGTTCCGATTCAACTGCTGCCAGCTCGCGCCCGTCTTTGCGTCAATAATGAGCCGGGTTTCAGAGCCCTTTGCCAGCTCTTCCAGGTCGTGATTCAACTGCTTGGTGGTTTGCTGATAGTCTTTCTGTTGACTGGCGAGAATGCGGAACGCTGTTATGAGATCGGCATGAATCCGTGTGGTTCGCTCGCCGTTGTTGTTTCGCCTCAGATCGGTGTCGATCTGGTCCTTGTCAATCTTGATCATCTCCTCTTTCGCACTGATCAGGCTGATGATCTTCGGTAATAGCGCGGCCAGAAGTGAGATTCCGACAGCAAAACCGAGGTTGATTCCTCCCATGCTCCTGATCACGCCAGTGATTGCCGCGTCGTAACCCCGCAACGCGCCCTGACCCGTGTTGATCATTGAGGTCTTCCGAGAGAACGCGCTTGTGCTCGCGACCACCGCTGCCTCTTCCACTTTCGATTCGGCGATCAGAATCGCTTTCTCCGCGACCAGCCCGCGCGTAGCGGCGGACACCTGCGTGATCTCCGTCTTCAGAAGGGCCGCTTGATCGCTGTTCGCGCCAAAACGCTGTTTCGCATCCACAAGCTGCTGACCAAGCTGCGCAAGCTGATTCCGCGCGTCGAGTATCTCCTTGTCATAAGCCGCGATCGACTGCGTCGTCGTGCGAGCCGCCTGGCTCACCCCTCCCATTGCAGCCGAAGTGCCGCCAAGCGCTGCGGCCGTAGCCCGGGCGCTCGTGCCCACCCCATTCATCGCGGCGCTCGCCGCCGGGCCCGCCGTCTGGGCTTCGGCCTTGATGCCGGCGATCCCCGCCTTGGTCGCCGCAAGTTCTGTTTTCGCCTGCCCCGCGCTGGCGAAGACCTCTACTCCTACTCTGCGATTCGCCGACATCTATTGCGATTCCCTCTCTGCTTTCTTCTGTCGTTCGATGGCCAGGTAAACCTCGAATTGTTTCCGGGCCGTGTACGCCAACTGCGCCAGATCGAAATCAAACCCGTCCAGGTCCTCCACCTTCGGATAACCGAACGTGAGCACCTTGTTCTCCAGACTCAATCCCCTGTAGGCCATATCCCCATAGAACGTGGCGGGATGATCGTCGCCTTCCCCGTCCTGTTTGGCTTTGCCCAGCTTGAGCAGCTTCTCCCACAGATTCCATTCGTGATCGCAAGCCCCGCATTTTGGTCCCCGCTCCGGTTCAATCAACTCTCGAAAGTCAACCAGCGTGAGTCCGTCATCGCACCAAATGGCTCTCTCGCATTCGTAGAGGTGATAGCCGACCGTCCATGGGTTCAGGGGTTCGAACTTGCCGTCGTAATCAGCTCTCAGAATGATCTTGACCGCCTGAGCCACTTTTTCGGAGGTCCAGTTCGGGAAAGTTCTCGGTGTTGAACTTGATCAACAGCGAGTCGACGAGCTTTCCGCAAGAGAGCCAGAACGCGAGCTCGGTCTTGTGAGGCCCGAGATCCAGAGTGGCAGGATTTTCAACCCATTCCCCGCTCGCGCCACGCACTTTGAACTCGAAGCGATCGAACGCGCGAGTAAACAGGTACTCGTTGGCCTTGATTTCGTTGCCCTTCTTGCGGCCCTCGCCGTTTCTGATTTCGCGGTAGCGCGAGATGATTGGCATCTTCACCCGCCTGAAGAACATTGTCCCGACGGGCTCGCCGGTTTTTATGTGCGGAACGGGCACTTCGACCAGGTCCTCTTCCGTCCCTTCGAGATCTCCGAATCCGATTTTGACTTCGGCTCCGGGTCCTGCTTGATTCGTATCGTCCATTTGGAGGCTCCCTTCACAATTCGCTTTGTTAGTAAAAAACAGGTTCAGAGTTCAGGGTTCCGAGTTCAGGGTTCAACCCGGAACCACGAACCGCTTCTTTACGGCAGTCCAACCAGGTACGCCGCAACGCCCGTCTTACAGATCCAGATCGCCGGGCCCTGGTTGGCTATCACTTCGAGCTCATCGATCGAACACTCGAGCGTCGGCTCGCTGTCATCCCCGCCTTCCTTGCAGGTGACGTAGCACTGCGACATGTCGAGCTGGATCGTCCGTGCCGGCGCGACCCCCGGTTCCAACACGAGCTGCAGGGTTAGCAACGTATCGTTCTTGAAGTAGCCATATATCACGTCCGATTTATCGGCCGCGAAAACGACTTCGACTTTGATTGCTGGTTTGCCCTTACCATACTTCCATCCGGGTACGAATACCCCACTGTTCGCACGTTTCTTCTTGGTCAGTCCGAAGTCGATCGTTATCTTCCAACTCATCAGTTGGCTGGTGACATCAATTGCGCCGCCGCCATTTGGATAGAGCTTGAACGTGGCCATCGAGCCGAGTAAGTACGTTAGCGTCAGGAAAGCCGTTGGAAACGTTGCGGCGCCCTGCGCAGTTTCAGAACCATCCGTCTTCCACTGCCGGCTGAGCTCGATTGCTCCCTGGCCATTCGAAGTGATGACCAGCTGGTTCAATGAACAGCCCTTATAGCTGTTGTAACCAGCGGTCAATCCCGCGCAGACAATACCCTGAAGGAAACTGGTGGAAGGGGGCGCAAGGTTGCACAGGACAGGATGCTTGATCGTGTGAGTGTATGGATCGGCGGCGCCGGTGACGGCATCGTTCCCATACCCAACTGCCAGCCCGTGGGTGATCAGCTCGCTCGTGGCATCGAGCGGCTCATCGATCTGGCCTTCGGCCGTCTCGCGCTGCCGTCGGGTCTTGCCGCGCGTACCGTTGATCTTGCCCTCATCCGTGCGATAGGCCGGGGTGATCATGGCCGCGTTGAACGAATTCACTACGTACATATCTACGAGAGACGCCAGCGTCATCAACGTGCCGAACGTTGTTTCTTTGTTTGGCAGCGCGGTTGCTGTTCTAATCGCTTCAGTTGTTCCGCCCATAAAACCTCCGGTTTTAGGTTCGTGGTTCCGGGTTCGTGGTTCCGGGTTGAACCCGGAACTCTGAAACCTGAACCCTGAACCGTTTCAGTCTTACCCTCGAATCACTTGACTGCACGAAAAAAGCCAGTCTCAATCGCGGTCGCCGCGACGATCGCTGTAACTTCAAAAACATTCTTTATCGGATCGAAGTCCCAATGCTCAGTCGTCGGGCTGCCGCTCTCATACGGCATTCGAATCAGCGGCCCGTCTTCGCGCTCGACGCGCTCGATCTTCACCAGGACCGCCGACGGCTCCGGGTTCAGCGTTCCGGGTTCAGGGTTCGGGTTCAGAGTCGAGTTCAGAGTACCGACTTTAGTCGGCTCTTCTGACTTCTGACCTCTGACCTCTGACCTCTGATCCACCAGCGGCGCCGTCGTCTTCGGATCTTCTATTGGGTTTTCGTTGGCGTCCGTTCCTTTGCTTGCCATTACCTTTCCTCCTAACCCCGAACTCTGAACCCTGAACTCTGAACCGCCAGGTTCAGCACTCCACATTCGCCGTCGTCACCTCGAGCCTGAAATCCGCCCGGTGCGCTGCCGCATCCCCCAGGATCACATCCACCAGGTCAAGCGGCATCTGCAACCCCGCATGAAAGACCGTGTTGCCCAGCCCCATCTGCACATCCGTTTCAAACTCCGCAGCCAGCGCGTCGATCCGCGCCTGCGTGTTCTCCTCCGATGCGATCGCCGGGTCGTCGTTGTCGATCAGTTGTGAATAAAACCTGATCGCGAAGATCTGAGACACCGAAACCAGCCGCGCGGGAATGCCTCGCATCTCCGGATCACGCCGAATCCGGCGCATCATGTAACCGTTGATCTTTCCTTGCTCATCGCGGAACAGATTCGCAAACTCAGCCAGGCGATTCTGCGCCGGGTACCGCCACCGCCGATGGACCTTCGCCGTGTCGTCGGCTTCACGGATCTTCGCGACGATCGCGGTCCTGATTGCTGATTCGCTAACCATACGGTTCGGGGTTCAGGGTTCAGGGTTCAGGGTTCCAACTCGGAACCCGGAACCACGAACCCGGAACCGTTTCTATAGTCGGTTCAACGTTCGGTCGATCCCTAGCTGGATTTCCTTGTCGATGAATTCAGCATTCGCGCGAAACGCATCGCCGATCGGCCGTCCCGGTTTGTTGGTGCGCAATTCCGGTCTGAGCCCTCGCCGCGCGATCGCTCTTCCAACCAGGAAAGTGATCTGATCGATTTCCTCATCGTCATCCTCGAGATTGAGCAACTGGTCCGGAGCGATGTGACGCTCGACCCAGACGCGAAGCTGATCGAGCGGCGGAAACTTCGCGCCGGGTCGGCGTCCGAACTCGACCTCGTTTCCCTGTTCATCGACGGCCTCGAGTACCGCGGCGTGAGGCGCCGTCGCGACCACGCGCCCGGTCACTTTCGCCGAGCCCTTGATATAAGCTTCGACAAGCGATTGCATCGATCCGCGAAAGAAGTTGCGATCGACGGGCGCGCGCGTCTCGGCATCCCCAAGGACCTTGTTGGTGATGACGGTCATCACCGGCGTCATTTCTTCTTCAAAGATCGGTTCGAAGCTTTCAAAGTGCGTCGTGTCGATCACATTGAATCTGACTTCTACACCGCGCTCAGCCATAACAGACCTAAAGGTTTGTGGTTCAGAGTTCAGGGTTCCGAGTTCAGGGTTCCAACCCGGAACCACGAACCCGAAACTCTAAACTATCTAAACCTTCGCCCGTGCGTGAGCCAGTCCCTTCCGCGGCTATCGCTCTGGTCGAAATTTTTCGTCACGCTGGCGGCGCCTGCATCCGCGCCCGAGCCCGCTCCGATCACCTCATAGGCCTGCATCCGGAGCAGCTTCGCGCCGCTCTCGTAAGCCTTATCCTTAGTGCCGAAAAAAGCCTGCCCGCCGATCGTTACCTCGCCGCTCTCGCTTGTTTGCTTATAGTGGCGCGCAAGCTGCTCGCACCCTTCCGCCGCCGCCAGCTTGCACACCGCATCAAAGTGCGCGTCCGCGATCGTCGAGGCCGCCTCCGTGATCGAGTGCTTAGCCGCGAACGTGAAGCGCACTTGCTGGCCGGCTGCCGGCTTGCTCTCGAGACGAATCACCTTACCCGCGGGCTTGCGATAGAATCTCCAGCTACGTCGATCGAGCGTGTTTGGGCTGCCGCTGGTCGAGATCGGGTATTCGATCTCCACGTCGCCGCTCAGCTCTTCGTCAAACCCCGTCAACGCCGAGATCGCGAACTCACCCGAGCCGTCGCTTGGCAGATCCAGCACAACCTCGCGCTGAATCTTGTTCGAGTAGAGCAGCACAGCCTGGACGACGAGCTTTGGGTAGTCGTCGGGCGCGATGATAATCGAGCCATCAGCCAATTGCCGCTTAACCTCGTCGGTGTAGTCCTTGAGAACCGACATTGATACTCAGTGTCCGATATGCCAGATCAAGCAGAGAAGGAGTATTTCGTCGTCAGTCAAACTGTACTTAGTCTCAAAGTTCCGCGCTTTGATCTCTGCGGCGATACGGCTAAGTCGTCGTAGTTCAGCTTTCATCCTAGTCTTTCGCCTGTCGATTGCTTTCCTATCTAACGGCTTCTTCTGTCGGAACTGGCGGCCTCTCGAAAAGTCCATCTGGCGGATAGGGGATATCCTTCTTGTCCACTATCGCCTGAAGAACGTCTGCGCAGTAGGCGATTCCCGCTGCCGCCTGGTCATCCGGTCCTTCGTCGTTGTCGTCCAGATTCTCTACCTCAAGCGCCGCTACGTGAACGAACGGTATCGCGATTCTCAGCCATCGACTCCACTTTGTTTTGGTAGCCATAAATTCTCCTTTCGTCAATCAGTCCCTGTTTGAATCGTTCAGCGTTCAGCGTTCAGGGTTCCGGGTTCAACCCGGAACCACGAACCCTGAACCGATGGGTCGCTTCAAAACTCACCCCTGATGCTTCTTGCGTTCCTTGTTTGTCACGGCGCCATCCTGGTTGGCATCGGCGGGATCAAATTGTTGCGGCGCCGTCACCACCGCATCTTGATCGACCGGCTCAAGCGGCGCAGTGGTACCCCCGTCGACAACGTCCTCGGCTCCAACGTTGTCCCATCTACCTGCCGCTTGCTGCTCGCGAAGCGCACGCTTTCTGTTCTCGCTGGCCTCGTTTAGCCGCTTGTTCACATCGATCAGATTCGCGTGGTCCGATGCCTCGACATAAAAAGTCGCGCCGCGCGGAACGTTCGCAGCACCCCACGAACGCCCGTTGTCATCAGGAACGCGGCAGAGTGAATTTGAGTCACGCATTTCCGTCTTTCCGCTCCCTTCCGTGGACATATAGAAATACACCGCACGGCGTGGAGTGCCGTCCGACTCAAGCGGCCATTGCGCGAGCATCGGGCAAACACGCCCGTCCAAACAGTAGAAGCTCATAAAGGTCCTCCTTTTTCGGTCTTTCAAAAAAGTACAAAGCGTCGAGGGTTTTGTCGCCTGGCCGCGCCTTCGGAGCACCACGCGGCCAGGCCTTTGTGACGAGCCAGCCCCCGTTAGCCCGCCAACCCCAAGTAACCGGTTCCGGGTTCGTGGTTCAGAGTTCAAGCTTTAGCTTGCCAGCCCCGAACCCCGACCCCTGAAACCCCCTTCTAGGCGAAGCTGCGGTAGCTCATAAACCAGACCGCGAACGTGTACGAGGGTGTTGTGCCCGCAATAGTCGCGACGCATCGCACCCTGGACGCGAACTTGCGTGTGGTCGACACCACCTGCGTACCGTTAGTAGTGGTAACCTGAGCGAAAGACCCGCCCGCAACATCGAACCAGGTAGTGCCCCCATCCGGTGAGTCTTGAAACTTCACGTCAAGCGTTGGCGTGGTCCCCGAATTCGCCGTCACCGATAGATAACAAACCAGAACATCCGCGTCGCCGGCATCGAAGGCCGAGCTGTTAGCGCTCGCGGTCCGCGCCGCCGACGCGAAAGGCACTTGCATGTTCTTGTGCACCGTCGCCCGCTGCGCGCTCGCAACGGCGGGCATTCCCACGATCGGCAAGAGCACAAGCACGGTCATCAACGCCGCGACGAGGGCCGCTTCAAAGTATGGTTGAGTCGTTTTCCAAGTCTTCATCTTCATTCTCCTTGTGCTAAAAAGGTTCCTGGTTTCGGGTTCGTGGTTCCGGGTTGAACCCGGAACCCTAAACCCTGAACGCTGAACCGTCGTCGCTATACGACTGCCGACTTCACCAACCCTCGGTGATCGACCGGCGCGCCGCCGTAGATGTGCCGCACCTTGACGCGCATGATCACATCCTTTTCGAACGCCACATCATCGGTCGGCGAGTTCTGGGTGAAGTACTCCGGTTCCTCTTGCCCCTGCCAGAACCCCAGCTCAACCATGTCGATGTCCGCCGGATCAGCAGCAAGCAGCCAATCGTTCGCATCGGTGAGCACCGGCACGTTTACCGGAGTGATTCCCAGCCGGCGAATCTCACGCTCGAGCGCGTTCACGTTGCCACCCGGCTCGTTGTTGAAATCGGTCTTGGCGTTCGCATCCAGATACAGCAGCGGAGGAATCGCCAGCGTCAGGTTCGAAGTGCCGAGCACCATCGGCTCGCCCGACTGCGGCTCGATCTGAGACAGCAGCTTGCCGACCGCGTTCTTAAGCCCATCCGCGGACGTGATCGCATCGGTAATCAAGTTGCCGTGATCGGCGTGGAAGAGCGTCTTGCCGTCGGCGTTCAACACGGGGTTAGCCATGACCAACGTGTTCCATACGAACTTAGCGAGGGTGCGCGCAGCCGCGCGGCCCAGGCGGCCGACGACTCTCGAGAAGCCCTGCAGGTCGTCGTTAGAGATCGTCTCCAGCGTCAACGGCACGATCTTGCCTTTCTTCGCCGGCGTGTAGGTCTCCTTCGTATCGGTCAGCACGTCGAAGTCCGTGTATTGGCCGGCCTGGGCGACCGCCGGCAGATCCCCGAAGTAGCCGAGCAGCACCGCCGTCTGCTCCTTGAAATTCGTAAGCGCCTTGATCGTGACGATCCGCCGCCAGCTCGAATCCCACTGCCGATAGTCGCGAAGCAGGCGTTTGCCCATCACGTTCGCCAGCAGCTCCGGGAGATCCGTGGTCAGCCAGTCGGCCTGTCGCGTGATGCGCTCATTCCGGCGCGCGCCAGTCAGGCTCTCATCGCCGGTCATCTCGATGTACAGCTTCTTGATTGACCGAATCGCGGGGATGCTCCTCCAGATGCCTTCCTCGGGTTGAACGTAATTGCCCAGGCTCTGCCGAATGATGTCGTTCGCCGACTCGATCACCATGTCTTCCTTGGCCAGCCCGAAGGCTTTCGCCAAGGCGATCGCGATCTTGTCTTTGCGATCGACCGTCACCTGAACGCCGCCGCGCGCTGGATTATTGAATCCGCCCGCCGACTGCTCGACTATGCCGGCGACTTCGCGAGCCTGCTCGATCGCATCGCTGACCACCTCGAGCTCGTCAAGCTCGGGCCGTGCGTTGATGCGAGCGGCCACGCGGGTGCGGACCTTTTGCTGCACCGCCTCGGAGAGGTTGGAATCAGCATAGGCCTGCGCGACAATCGACTCGCGCCACGGCTTGGGCATCCGTCGAAAAGGAATCTCGGGTTCGGATTGCGGATCTCGGATTGCGGATTGCGGATTGGCCGGGTCCGCCCCCGCACCCTGTCGAACCGCAGCGGCCGCAACCTCACGAGCTCGCGCCGCGATCGGGTCTTCATCACCACCCCCAGCCCCTTCTGGCGTCTGCATCAGTGTCAGCGACTGTGTGACCAGCGCATCATTGCCGATGATTTTCCCGGCCACGTCTTCTGCGTTTGATTGATCGGTCACACCCTCCGCTTTAGCGGCGACGGCCGCCTGACGAACGAGCGCAAACCGCGTCGGATTTTGCTTGAACAATGCTGCTAGGATTCTAGGATCCATCGTGGTTGCTCCTTTGTGGTTTGCCGCCTCGCTCCCCTTTGCGGATTGAAGGGCGTATTGAAATTCACTGGCGGCCCCGCCAGCGTTGACCATATCGATCGAAAATGCCGTTTTGAAATCCTCGACCTGGAACCATGTGCTTGCTTCGTGCTGAACATTCTTCCCCGCGGCGAAACCGAGAATCGACGGCTGAAAGAAATCTTTGCGTCCGCCTTCGACCGCCGCCTTCAGATCCAGCCGAAATCGATCAGCCGAAGGAACCAGGTTCAATGTCGCTTCGAACCCTTGCGCGGAAACCTGGAACTCCGACCACCATCCGAGCTGAGTGTTCAGGTCACGCTCTGGGAGTTTGTAATACGCGGTCTCAGGCGGGTGGTTCAGGTAGCACTTCGAGCCTTGTGAGGACCATTTCTGCAAGCTGCGTTCGAAGGCCTCGCGCTTAAGAATCTGTTTGTGAGCGGCGGGCCCGAACTTCGCGAGCAGCCATCGGGTCTTGCTGAAGGTCTTATCTATAGCGCTATCGAACTCGGCGGCGGCAAGCGCGATCACCTCTTCGCGGGCCGCTTGCGCAACGACGGTTCCGGCTTCCGGGTTCCGGGTTCCGGGTTCTGAACCCTGAACCTGAGCCGCGCTCACTTCGACATATTCCTCTTCGACCTCGACGGGCTCTCCGAATGTGACTTCATCATTGAGCCCGATCGCATAAGGAATCCGGAAGAGCTTCGACGTGTCGTTTTCCTCGACGACCAAGTAATCGTCGTAGACATCTCGAGGCCAATAGAACCTGAAGCGATCGGGTGAGCCCGCTTTGGGGAATGCCGGGCCCAACGCGGCTTGGACTTTTTCAATGATGGCGGTAGGTCCCTCGGCCTGCTTGACGGTGAAGAGTGATTTGATTCGGTTTAGTTTCTTACCCATCGTTTCGTCCCTCTGCGCGCCTCTGAAAATTCGCAATCCGCAATGTTGTCGTCTAGCTAAACGCGAGCTTGCCGGTTATCTGAATCGAATCGCCGCCCACCAGGTTGATAGTCGCGAAATCGCCCTTGATCAGCAGATTCCCCGCCGAGGACGCGTCAAACAGTCCCGCATTGGTGATTGCGCGAGTCGCGGTGATCGCAATGGTCCCAACCGACTGATAGGTGTCGTTAGTGACGGTCGTCGTCTGCTGGGTAGAGGTTCCCGCGACGCGCGTCTCGACTTCGGTGAACAAGGTCGTGTCGGTTATCACGGCCGTTCCCGCGCCCGTCCCGATAGCCACGTAGTTCGGCTCGGTACCTGAGCCTTTCAGGCGGTTGGTGGTGATCGCTTTTCCGGCGTTGGTGAACACCATCGCCAACACGACTAGCGATCCCGGCGGGATGAACAGCGGCAGCGGTCCTGACTTCAGCCAGCACACCCCGACCAGAAGGAAATAGATCATCAGCAAGCACAACGCCTGCTTGCCGGATAACTTTCGCGTTCGAGCCCCCCGTTTCACCATCGCCTTTGGCCTCCAATCACCAAAAAAGGGAAAGCGGTCCGGACCTGACTCTTTGAATCAGGTCTGGACCGCTTTCGGGTCGCTCTTGAAAAACTATTTCGGGTCGCTAACGGACCGCTCGTTTCTCGGTTCGCGGTTCCGGGGTTGAACCCTGAACTCTGAACCTTTGCAGATTATCACAACTCTGGGGAATTGCAATCCGATCTCTACTCGCCCGGCGAGAACTGAACCGAGACGGTATTCCCCACCTCGAACATTTTCGTTTCATCGGCCAGAACAGGCACCTTTATCGTGCCCGCCCCCGCATCGTTCAACGGAATCAACTGAGCGATGATGGCCGGGACCGGAAGCGTGAACTTTGCGCCATCCACCTCCACTTCACGCTCGATCTTCGTCGGCTCGCAAGATACAACCTTGAACAAAAGTTTCATCTTTGCACTCTCCTTTTCTTAAACACAGTTTCAAACCAGTAGTAGAAGCGCTTCAGGGGATTGCGGTGCCAATAGCTGACTGTGCCGCGGTCCTCGCGCTCGCCTCGCGGACACACCTCCCCCCGATGACTGTCCGGATCTCCGCATCTGCACCGGATAACCACGGCCGAAATCGACACCTCGCGCGCTTTGCCTCGGCCAATCGCTTGCACCTCGTTGTCCATCAGTCCTCCGCATCAACAAAGAAGTATGCCTCGAGGGTACTGCCGCCGACATCGAATTTGACCTCGACCCGATACGAGGAACCCGCTGCGAGCGACTGGAGCTTCGGAAGCGTGATCACATCGCCCGCAACCGAAGGCGCGCCTGAAGGCATCACGGTCGACGTCACATCCGTCGTTCCGGACGCGCCGAGCTTTTTCACCACGACCGAAACAGCGGCCGGGCCGGTGCCCCACGGCGTAGTTGTGATCTTATAGGGAACTTTCTCGTCGACTCCCTGTGTCTGCCGGCCCTGCACTACCTCGCGCGGTGACGCCATTTTGAATCTCCGGTTTTCGTGTTCAGGGTTCAGGGTTCAAACCCAGAACCCTGAACCACAATCTTCCTTATTCCCGATCGGGAAGCGTGAAAATCGTCCTTCGTCGATCCGATAGCTTCAGATCCAATGCCCGGCTGCCGAGCGTGAGTGAAACGGTCCTGCGCCGCAAAGCCAGATTGATGAACTTCGTCATCATCTCGACGATGCTTGCCAGCACCGTCGCCGCGCCTGTCGCGGATCCCGCGATCACCTTTCCAACGTGTCTTGAAAACGTCGCGCTGCCGGCGGTCGCGGTCTCGAGTTGCTTCGAGGGCTGCCTCGCCACCTGCGCGCTACCCGAGCCCGTAGCGGTGATCGTTCGCAGCACAAGCTTGATTGCCGAGATCAACGCGCTCCCCGTCGCGCTGCCCTGCAGCAGCTTGATCGCACCCTTCGAAAGCGACGCCGTCGCCGCGGCCGCGGCCGAGAGCAGAAGCGAAGGTCGCTTGAGCACCGATGCGTCGCCTGACGCTCCCGCGCTGATCGCCTTGCTCGGGGCGCGCGCGATCGTAGCATCAGCCAAACCCGTCGCCGTTAATTGCCGGTCCGGGGTTTTCACAACGCTGGCGCCGCCGGTCGAGGCGCTGCTCACTCTCGTCGCGGGCTGCTTCAAGAGCGAAGCCGCGCCGCTGCCGCCCGCGGCCAGAAACTTGAAAGGGCTTCGGATCAACGCGGCGGCGCCGGTCGCGATCGCGCTGATAGTTTGTATGACAACCTTCACTTCGGTCAGCGTGGCCGAGCCGATCGCGCTGGGCGCAACCGATTTGCTCGGCTGTTTCAGTAAGCTTGCCATCACGCTCGCAATCGCCAACAGGATTTTATTCGGTTGCGCGGTGAGCGCGGGCGCACCGGCGGCCGAGCTGCTGAGCAGCTTCCCTGGAGAGCGAGAAATCGTAACGATTGATCCCGACGCGGCGTTCAGATTCCCGGACGGACTCTTCGTAATAGTAGCCGCGCCGCTGCCGTCAACCGAGAGCGGTTTGTCAGCCCGCTTGACCAGGCTCGCCAACCCGCTGCTGGAAATCGAGAGGAGCTTCCCGGGGTTTTTTATCAAGCTGGCGACGCCTGTTGCGGCGGCCGATATGAGCTGAATCGCTACTGTTACGGCCTGGACGGTAGCGGCGCCGGTGGCAGTCGAGGCGATCGACTTCAACGGCGTCTTGAGAAATGTTATGGCGCTCGCAGCGGTCGCGAGCAGAACGCGGCCTGGCTGTCGGATCAACACGGCCGCCCCACTCGCCGCCGCGCTCAACAGCTTGATCGGCGCGGGAACTAGGTTGGCGGATCCGGTCGCTCCGGTCGAGAGCAGCTTATCCGGGCGATTCACCAGGCTCCCTGCTCCGCTCGAGTTAACAAGAGGCAGAATGTGCAAAGCTCCTTTGAAAAGTGTCGCCAGTCCAGAGGCGGTGACGAGCGGCAGCAAACGAATCACGCTGCGAATCAAACTCGCCGTCCCGGTCGCGGTTATTGCAATCAGTTTGCCGATCTGGGGAATCTGGATCGCCGCCGTGCCGACCGCCGATGCACTGATCTCCTGCGTCACAAAGGCATAAGTGGTGGGCGGAATCCACCGACGTTTCTCTGGCGGCCGCCGATACGGATATCGGTAAACAGCGTCACTCATCTTAGCCCAGCTCTTCCACCCACATCGTGGCTCGAATAGTGACCGCATCAGCAGGCGCCGCGCTGCGGAGGACAAGCCGCTCTCCGTTCACTGCTTCGGGTGCCTCCTCGGGAGCGAAGGCCATATCGTAGCCGGCGCGAGTATTCCAGGCGTCTTCAACCAAGTTGACTGGTGTGCCCGCCGAAGCGATGGAAGTATTCATCGTTTCCGCCGTGTACCCGGGTGCCGGGGTGGTCGAGCACAGTACGCCGCCGTCCGGTGTTGTATCGCCGCCAGAGCCGCTTGTTGTATGTCCTCGGATAACGGTCAGTGCGAGCTGCTCTTCATCAGTCGTAGGCGGCTCTGAAGTTTGTGCGATACGAATCCGTCGAATACGAATTGGCTTTGCGACCGCGCAAACGATCTCGTAAAAATCGAACACCGCAGCCGGACTAACAACTCCTGAAATCGTGATCGTCGACATTCGTCCAGTCATCTTCTTAACCTCCCATCCTGTCCAAATGAGCCTCGGCGAGGAATGAAGTTTGGCGCCGCCTCCGCTTTGAATGCGACCGTCTCGTTAAGCACGAAAGACGTTCGCTCATTTACGTGATTAAAGTTCACCGTCGCGGTAAATCCGCCGCCCATCGTACCGATGTTGGTCAGATAAGTCCGTAGTAGAAGCCGGTCGTTTTCGCTGAACACTTGATCGGTTACGTTCGCGACAAAATTCATTTCGGCAGCAGTGGTCCCAAGTTCTATGCCATCATCAAACGGACCTCCCCCTAGTTCTGTAACCGTTCCCGGCTGATAGCGGAAGATTCGCACACGTAAACCGACGTTGGCGCTCATATTCGATTCAAGTGCCTTAATAGCAAGAGATAAACCCGTGAGAGTGCCGCCCCACCCGCCGCCTACTGCGGGAAAGCGGCCGGAAATCCACGCAACCGTTAAGCCGCCAGCAGTTTTGGTGAGTTGAATCTGCGTCCCGCTAGCCACTGTGTTTGTGACCGCTGTATCAATCGACGCACCCTCAGCGATCGTCATGTCATAGACAATCGCGTCCCCGCTATCGATGATCCCGTTCGCAGTTGTATTTTTAGCGTAAAGCGTCATCGCCATTTTCAGATTTCAGATCATCCGTCTGTCGATACCAGCGGCCCACGCTCCACAGACGATAGCCTTGAATAAACCACCAGAGCCGCTTCCACGGTGGGGACGCGATAGTTGCTAGCAACTCTTCTTGCCTGTGCATCTGCTGCCGGAGGCCAAACACTTGCCGCTTCAGGGTTTCAATCTCTAGTTGTCCCCCCATCTTGAGTCCTCGGCTTCACGATCATGATCTTCGCCGGCACTCTCACCGGCGTGATCGATCCCTTCGCGATCGCGTATCGAACCTGCCGCTCGGTCTTCCCGGTCAGCTCGGCGTACTGCGCCACGGTCACGGTGCGCCGGAGATCAACCGTGCACTCCCTGCGCTCCTGGTTGTGATAACGATCCCGGCAGGCGTCCGAGTAGAACCGCGCATGCCGGCGCTTTAGCGAGAGTCGATTTCCGCAACCACATAAGCAACGCCTTTCGGCGGCAATTTCCATCAGGGGGGCCTTTCTGTCCCTAAAGAGGCTGTCCCTAAAGAGGCTGGTCTATGCCGGGAGAGCCCAACAAAACCGTGTACACGGTTTCTAGGTCGGTCCGCGCCCTATCGAGACAGCAGGCAAGACGCGCTCCCAGGCTCAGGCCCGGCTCGCCACGTTTCTGCGTCCGGACGCTACCAGCTTGAGCTGCGGAGCCGCCGCCACGGGGACCGGAAGCTGGACGATGAACCAGCGCCCGCACGAATGCCGTTGGCACTTGATCCGCACCTCTCCGATCGTCCCCGCGGCGACCTCGACATTCTGTTTCCGTTTGCAGGCCTTGCAGTAGATTGGTTTCACCGTCCCCCCCCTCCGACCGACGGTCACCCGTCGTCGGTCACCGGTCGCGTACTCGCTCCGGTCGTCCTGCTATTTCGCTGCCACCTGATCGACCGATACCTTTCGGCCGTCCACCGTCACCGCCATTGTGCCGTCGTCCGAAAACTTGAGAATCTGGTCTCTGGGGATTTTCTTCATCTTCGGCTCTTCCTTCATCTTCGGCTCTTCCTTTGCGTCTTCTGCCTTATCGGTTTTCTCCGTCATCGTTGTCATTCTCCTTGAATTAGTTTCGGGTTCAGGGTTCAGAGGTTCAGAGGTTCAGAGTTCAAGCTTTAGCTTGCCAGGCTCACCAGCAACCTAAAGGTTGAACTCTGAACCACGAACCCGGAACCGGTTTTATGCCGTCCTCGGTTGCTCTGGGCCGTCGTCACAGCCATTTCAATCACCACCGGACTCGCCACACATCTGCAGTTGACCGTATTCGCCGCGCTCCCTTTTGGATCCCGCGGGTACAGCAATTCCTCGGTGCTTCCCGCTATCAATCCAACAATCCCGATCGGCACGTCGAACGGCTTATCGATCTCGCGGACCTGGCCGTTGATCAATCGGTGACTGATTCGCACTCGCTCATCGTCAGCGGTCAGCCATTGCTTCTGCAGGTCGTAGCCGATGCGCCGCATTCGATCTCGGTCCTCCATCATCCTTGCCTGAGTAGCGATCGCCTGCACTCGAAGCACCTCGGTCCTTACGATCGTCTCAGCTCTCGCGGCGATAGACTTGAAGGCCCCTGCCGAAGTCAGCGACGTGCCCACCTGTTTAATCGCGTCCCCTATCTGCAATCCTCCAAGCGCCGCGCGCCGGATGATCCCCAGGATCTGGTCCTTCGCCGCGATCGACAGATTGCTCACATAAGCCAGCGAGTACTCGGCCGCGACGATCGCCAACTGCGGCGTGATCCCCGCAAGCGGAGTGGCCGCAAAACTCACCATCGGCTCTTCGGCTAATCTGAGTCCCAACCGAACCGACGTGTTCAAATCCGTTCTGAATCGCGCTTCCAAATCGAGTCTGAACTGATTCAGAGTGGCTTCGGCCGCGCGTTCGATTTGTCTATATATGCTCAACTGAAACTCGCTTATACCGTGGCTCCGCATCTCAAGGGTCAGGTCTCGGCGGAGCTGATCGAGCATCGTCATCGCGTTTCGAATCGAGGTCTCCTCGTGTGTGAGAATGGCCTCGATAATCTCGCGGACCTTCCGATCGAAATTTGCTCCGTGCTGTTGCGGCATAATACTTTCGTCCACAGATGACGCAGATTACACAGAGATAGGGGAACCGATAATGAGAGCGAAGGGACGGCCGAAGAGGGATGCCGTTCTCGTCCTAGTCCTTTTTCCTCTCTCCATCTGTGTCATCTGCGTCATCTGTGGATTGGATTGCTTTCTTAGGCCACCGCTTCGAGTTTCGTAGCCATCCCCTCCGTTAGCTTTTTACCGGCGCCGGTCCCGTAATCATCCGCGCCGATGTCGATCGCCTCGGTCGCCTCTTCTTTCGCCTCTTCCATTTCTTTACTCGGGTCGTACTCGACTCCGATCTGCGCGATCAGAGTTGCGAATGCCCGCGCGGCCGTCCCTTCTTTGATCCATCGCCTCGCAACCGCGAGCTCAAGCGCTGCGGTCATCTGTGGCAGCAACGCGCCGATCTTCGAGAGGTCCTTCACCGAGATCTCCGGCATACTGACCTCGAAGGCGCGCGACACCCGGCCCGCTTGCACCTCTCGCCGCAGAGCCGGTTTAGTCAGCAGCAACTGATCGATCACGTAGTTGCATATCTCGCGAAAGATGGCTTTGATTTTCCGCTGCCGCGAAGTCAGCGCTTTGACGATCGGCAGCTCCACACCTTCAGAGCCCGCTCGGTTGGTCTGATCCGAAATTCCAAAAAAAATATCTGACAGGCCCTTCGACCCGAGCACGATTTGCCGAAACAGCTTCGTCAAGTCTGCCATATCCGCCGCCTCGAGCTTAGGGCTGACTTCTTTCCATTCCACGTTCTCGTTATGTGCCCGGAGCGAGCCCGGCTTCGGCGCGCTCTGATCCGCAAGCCACTTTTCTATTTCGGGCTCGCTTTTGCCGGTGAGCTTCACGTCCCAGATAAAACTGAGCAGCAGCCCGGCGCGTTCGAGCGCGTTGAAACTCGCCTGGTCGTGCGCGTCCAACATATCGGCAATTGGTTCGTAATCGCTGCGGCCGCGCGTTGCATCGGGCGCGCAGTTGAGTCGATAGACCTGAGCCTCGCCGACCCGCAGCCCAAAGGTCCGGCTGCGAGGATCAACGTCGACGTTAGCGATGGAGTAAGTGTTTCTGACAGACAGATCGTAATAAGCCGAATAGCCGGCGCTCGCTCCGGGCTTCATCACCACGGTTCGCATCACGCGTCGATTCAATCGATCTGGCACCACTGATTGCACCTCGACCGGATCGAGCCACCCGAGTTGCACCTGCCCCGTGGTCGGTGTGACAAAGCTCGGCAAAAACAGCTCACCGTTGATCCCGAGGAAATCGACCAGGTCGAATTGAAACTCATCCAGATTGTTCACGGGGTCGTTCCAAAACTCATCGAGCCTCGGCTGAATAACGTTTTTCTCTTCGGCTTCGATTGTCACCCCTTCGCCGATCACGAAGTCGCGAGTCACCTGATGGATGCGCGAGCCCAATGGATTCTGAAACGCTAGATAATTCGCGATGTCGATCAGCTTATCCTGATCGATCGGAGAGAGATCACGCCTCGAGGTAGTCAGCCCACGCCACTTTGATTCATCGGGATCCACTCCCGAAGAAGCCGCGGCTTGTCTAACGATGCGTTCCGACTCCGCGCGGATCAGATCTCTGACACCCATGCCTTTGTGATACTCGACGCCGAGATCCCTTGCAGCCTGTCGGACCAGTGCTCGTTCTTTCTTTTTCGCTTTCTTCATTAGCTCAGATTGAAAATTTGAAATTTGAAATTTTCCTTTTTCAATTTTCAATGTCCTCATCCCCTGTATCGCGAGGGGTCATCGCCGTAGGTCCATTCGTTCTCGATACGTCCGTTGATCGAGTGGATGACGAGCTGGCTCGGTCGATTCGCCATCGCCATCACTCGAGCGAAGGCGACCGCTTCACGCTTTTTGATCGGCAAGTATCGGACGACTCTTCCGCGCAGCTTCAGGAGCCAGCCGCGTTGTTTGCCGCGATCGGTCCCTTTTGCTGGAACCAGGTGATAGCTCTTTCGCTCGCTCGTTTTCTTCATTGCCTATTCCAAATCAGGATTGGGACGAACAGCGGGCTCCATTCGTATATCCAGCGGTCAACCCGGCCGGTTCTAATTTTCAATTTGCATTTTTCAATTTTCAATTTTCAATTCCCGCGCTACCCTAAGCCGCCACCCTAAGCCGCCTTCCTTCGCCCCAACCCTCTCATTCGCGCAAACGTCCGTTCCTCTCTCTCTTTTCTCGCGCGATCGCGCGAGGTCTCGCCTTCCGGGTCTTTCCCGCCGCTCGCGGCCGTTACCGTCCGGCTGCCGATCGCGTCGGCGCTCTCGATCGCGTCGATGGTGTCGTCGTATGCGCCCGGGTAATCTTCCATCTCCGAAAACCATTCAGGCCGGCGATCCTCTTGCTCCCACCGTTGAGGGAATCGCACGCCCGCGGTTTCAATCCTGATCGAGAACCGTTCGAGCCGCGCCGCTTTTTCTTCGGTGTGCAGCAGAGTGTGAACAAGCTTATCGACACCCGTCTCGCGCAAGCGATTTTGAAAGCGATCGCCAAGCAAATCGCCAAACGAGTTTTCTTCTATCCACAGCTCCGAAGTTGGATCCGTCTTAAGCACGGCCGGATACCATTTCAGAATTTCGTTCTCGGCCGCAGTCGGC
Organism: Acidobacteriota bacterium; assembly: GCA_038040455.1. Lineage (GTDB taxonomy): Bacteria > Acidobacteriota > Blastocatellia > UBA7656 > UBA7656 > Onstottus_A. The sequence goes on along the minus strand of JBBPIH010000033.1, from coordinate 21,968 downwards.
GAGAGTCGCTTGCGATAAGCGTCGACGATGTAGGTGACTCGAGCGGCCTGATCGATCAGCACGTCCGCCATCCCTGAGAAGTCTGACTTCTTTCGGCCCTTGCCTTTTTTACCTTTCGAGGGGTCGATGTACAGCAGGCGCTTCAGGCTCTTGCCTTCCAGCTCGCGCGGCGAGTAGTACGTGAGCTTTTCGATGTTGAAGATCTGCGTCTCTGGATCTCGCGGGTCGTTCATATACTCCGCGCCGAACTTCGCTGCGCCCATCAAGCGTCGAATCGCGAGCAGCTTCTTGACCGGGAAACGTGCCGGCCAATTAGATATCCAAAATTGACCAGGCTTCTCGTCGTCTTCGACCGCCCCCTGGGAGCGTGCCTGGGAGCGCAGGCGTCCCGCCTGCTCTTCTCTTTCCACTTCCCCAGGGGCAGGCGGGACGCCTGCGCTCCCAGGCACTCTCCTCATCGCGGGAAAGTTGATCGAAGTAAACAACCGCTGACCTGAGCCATCCGTCTTACGAACCGCGCGCGCGATGCAACAGTCAAAGTGAATCGTAGTGCCCAGCAACTGCACCTGGCCGCGCCGTGGATCCAGGGCCGGAATCACCGCGCTGATGATCCAGTTCCAGGCCTTGTCTCGTTGCTCTTTCGATACCACGTTCTCATCGTTATCCAGATCATCCAGCTTCACGCAGGTCGGGCGCTGGGCCCCGTGGCGCCGGCCGCGCATCTTGCCGCCGCGCCCTATAGCGTCCACGCGCACCTGGTTCGCGGTGACGATCATTCCTTCGCGCCAGGTCACCCGGCCTTCGGTATCCTGGATCAACTCGACCGAGCCCCAGGAGCCACCACGCCCGGGCTTCAACCTGCCGAAATCGGCCGCGAGCTTTTCATTCGAGGCGAGCTCGTCTTTTATATCCTCGAGCTGAGAGCCGGCCTGAGCGAACGTGTCGCCGGCGATCACCAAGTAAGGATCCAACCCGTGGCAGATTCTGCGAAGCGAATCACAGAGATTAGCGATCACCGATTTTGCATGGCCGCGCGCGATCTGGATTGCCATCAACCGAAGCAGGGGATCGCCGATGTGAATCTCGATGCCGAACTCTTCGGTCCAGCGCTTCAGATCTTCTTTCGAATAGTTGCCGGTCAGCAATCGATCGAGCGCCTCGTGAAAGACGGCGCCTTCTTGTTGGAAGTAGTGAGGCAGGTAGACTCGGCCGAACTCGAGCGCCGAATCGTGCGTGCGATCGAGCCGCTCTTCACGGGTACCGTCTTCGGGACCAAAGGCCGCGCGTCCGTGAGCAAGCGACTCCGCGGCGAGCTGGGCGGCCGCGCGATGCTGCTGAATCTGTTCAGCCGCAGCTTTCGCCCGCTCGCGAAACTGCTCGGGAGTCATCACCGCTGCTTTAGTTTTTTTCTTCGCCTTTTCCATCGCTTCGCAGTTCGTGGTTCCGGGTTCCGGGTAAACACCCTGAACTCTGAACCCTGAACCCTGAACCGTCTTTATCCATTCTCCGGCGCCGATCTGAACCTCACATCAGACTCGGCGATTAAAGCTTCAACATAATCGTCATCCTCGTACATGCCTTCTTGCTGTTCGATCATCTGAACCTCCCGCCTCCGACCTCTGACCTCTGGGGGTTTAGGGTTCAAGGGTTTCGGCTTTGAAGCCGCCATCCTTGAACCCTTTTCCGTCTTACTTCGAACTCGAACTCGATTCCGAACTCGAGCTCGATTCTTCCCGATGAGTCGCCGGAGTGCTCCGGCTGTCCCGGGCTGCCTGGTCAACCTTGTTCTTAGCTTCTTCAGCTGCTTGGTCCACCTGCGCTTTTGCTTCGTCTTCTGCTTTGGTACCCATGGGTTTTTCTCCTTTTCAGATCTGAGGTGATTGATAACGGCGAGACTCGTGTCGCCACATCCTCCCGCCAACGAATAAAAAGCCATTTATGAACGGGCGCCTTTCCGCAATTTGAAATCTGAAATCCTCACTCTGCCGCGATCGACGCTTCAATGAACCCGGTCACTTCTTCGCCGCGCCTGGTCAACACATCCGCGATCTTTGGCTCCTCTTTCGCGCACCAGACCAACACCGACTCCCAGACGTTGATCGCGATTCCCAACCGATCCTTCTCAACCTCTGACGCTTTCTGCTGCAGCTCGACCCGTTTCTCTTCCAGCCTCAACTTCTCTTGCTCGATCTCGATCCTTCGATCAGCCTGTTCGATCCCGGCGTGACGAGCCGCCTCCTTCGAAATCTGCACCGCGCCCATCTGAGCGAACTCCTCGTCGAAGCGCGCGACCGCGCGCTCGGTGAGCGTTTTACGTAACAGCCGTGCGACCACGCCCGTAGGGTTTTTGGTGGCCGCTTCCAAGAGCGTGTCGCTTTGCTCTTCGATTAGCCCGAGAAGCCGCGCGCGGTCTTCAGTCGCCGACTTACGCGCGCGATAGCGAGTTAGCTGCTGAGGCCGGAGCGCCGGCAGCTCCGCCGGCCGCCCTGTCGCTGGGTCTCGATATTTCCAAAGCTCCGATGCATTCACTCGCTTGCATATTTCGTCATAGGTGAGATCGGGAGTTCCCAGCAGCAGCTCGATAAACTCACGGGCCCGCGCGTTATCCGGCTGCTGAAGCCTGTCAAACAGTGATCTCTCAGAAGCTCGATGCTCGCCCACTAGACAACTCCTTGCGAGGTCTTCCGCTAAACCCGATGGATTCCCTCGTAGTTCTTTATGCCGTGCTGAAAGTTGATCCCGTCCCCCGTTATCCGGGCGCACAGCGTCACATTCAGCTCGTCGTCGCTTTCGGTCACGGCGTACATCTGAATGCACTTCGACTGGCGGACCTTATCCAGCTCATCATCGGCGTCTGAAGGAAACACGCGTATCAATCCGAGCGAGCATAGATAATCGAGTTCCTGAGCGAACTGTCTGCGCGTTTTTGGGAAGCCGCGCCGGGCGATCACCTCCCACAAGACGGCCAACTCCATCGGCAGGGGCCGCTCTTTGTAAAGAAAGAAGATCATCCAGCCGCGCATCCGCTCTGTTTTCAGTTGCTCTTGGTCCTTCGTGCTGTGCATCACTTTGTTGTCTCCTCTAACACTCCGACGCGCTCGACTAATCCTCTGACTCCCGCCGCAAGTTGGTCTTGCGTGTCCATGTTCGCGGCCTGCAGTATCTTCACCACGTCGGTCGCTTTTCTTTGCTCGACGGCAACGTTTTCCAGCACCTGGGACATTTTCTCTATGCCGTTGCCGAGTTGAGTCAACGCCGCTGCCTGAGAAGTCCGGGAAGCGGCCTCCTTCTCGCGCACCTCCATTTCGCGCATTTTGATTCGCTCCCACGTCGGCATTGCCTTCAACGCGAACACAATCAGCATCGCCACCAGCACCAGCGTCGGCCCCCATTGCGCCAACTGTGACCAAGATGGCATGGTCAGTCCCCCGTCTTCCAAGAAGAAAATCATCGCGCCGGCTCCCTTCCGCCCTGCTCTCTGAGCACCTTTATCGCCATAGCCCAAAACCCCGCGGCCTTCGCCGACCGCCCGATCATCCGGAGCAGAATGTTAAACATCGAAGTCTGAGGTACTGAGGTTCCTGACAGCATCACGATAAGCGAGAACAGGCTCTCGATGAGTGCTCCTGCAACCGCGCCCGACCAGTACCAGCCAACCCACGATGTGTGGCGTTGCCGCCAGAAGGCCCAGATCAATAGCGCCTCCGCGAAGACGTCGCTGAAGACGGCCAGCACCCAGAGACCGCTGAGGATGCGCATTCGTTAGCTCCTCGGTTTCGAGGGTTCAGGGTCCAACCCGGAACCACGAACCCTAAACCACGAACCGTTTTTTAGTTCCCCGCGATCGCGCTCAGATTCACAAACACGCCAAACTCCACCGAGCCGTATCGCGCCCATCCACGTCGGGGCGTGAAGCTGTCTCTCGCGTTCATAACCGCGCCGGTCAGCTTGCCCTTCACGCCGAACGCGTTGTGTGGGAACTCGTAGAACCCGCCGATGCTCGTCTTCAATCCCCAGCTCTTGTTCTGGTCCGAGAGCGGGAGCTGCGCCAGGCTTTCAAGCTCGATCAGCGGCAGCGCGCTCGATTTACTCAGCCGGGCCCATCCCGCTCCCAGGTTGGCGCGCGTAGCCCACTTTGTGTACAGCTCGTTGGTGTGATTGGTAATCTGCAGCTTCGCTCGCAACGAGACCCCGCTTGGCAGGTGATATTGCAGCCCGGTGAGCGCAGCCACGGTTCGGCCGCGTTCGAAACCGGTCTTATGTTCGCGGACGATCCACAGGTCTTCGGTCAGGTAGAGATTCCGCGGCAGCGGGATCCCCACGGCGATGACCGCGCCGGCGCCGGGCGAGTTGTAGCCGAACTCACCGGCGAAGGTCCCGATCGCGCTCACGGAGACGAACGCCGCCGGCGTCGCCGGTTCATAGTTCTGCGAGCTTTGCGCGTTCCCGCTTTGCGAGCTTTGCGCGAAACCGGAGATACACAAGGCCACCCCCGCAGCAATTGCCGCCATAATCCTTTTCATCATTTCTCCTTCTCAGACGGCCTGGGGGCGAGCGCCGCGAATTAGGGTCTAACAACGCAAAAAGCCCACCGACCCCTTTCGACAGGGACCGATGGGCTTCTCTTGAGCCTCTGAGTTCAGAGTTCAAACTTTAGTTTGCCGGGCTTCGGCAGCCTAAAGGCTGAACTCTGAACTTATTCGTTTGGGCCTCTCTTGGGCCTCGTTTCAAAGACGTGCGAAGTATATTACGGACTCACCTTTCGCGTCTACATCTTTCGTCTCGAACCGCCTCTGCTCAATTTTCAATTTGCAATTTTCAATTCCCCTTAATCCACAAACCGCCCTTTCCGCTTCTTCCCAATCTCTTTTCTGAAATCATCCGCTTCGATCAAAATCACCCTGCACATCTCTTCAAGCCTCGATCGAAGCCTAACACCCACTCTTTCAGAAAGGCTCTCATCCATCGGCCCGGCCGGCTTGTCCAAATAGTTCGAGGTGAAGATCGTCACTCGCTTCTCGTTATACCTCTCGTTGATGATATAAGTGATCGTGTCCTGCACCCACTCGGTTGGCTTATTCGCGCCAAGCTCATCCAGCACCAGGCACTCTGTATCGAGAACTGGAGCCAAGATCTTCAACTCCGAGGCCTGTGACACTGGATTATAGCTGCTTTGAATCTCCTTCAAAAGGTCTCTGAAGTCGTAGAACAATCCCGCGTTTCCCTTCCGAATGATTTCCTGCAAGACCGCGGCTGCCAGATGAGTCTTGCCCACGCCGCAGGACCCGAGGTAGAGCAGCCCGACGTCGACCAGCGGATGCTCGCTCGCATATTTCTTACTCGTCTGAAGAGCTCGATAGAGCGACGGGGAAGCCGTTTGAAAGTTATCGAAGCCGGCGTGCTGGTAGCGTTTTGGAATCCTCGCGCGTTCGAGATATCTCCGGATGCGTTTTTCGGAGTAGCATTCACACCTTCGGGAGGTGTTGCCATCGACGAGTTCCCATCCGATGCCGTTGCATTTTTCACAAACCGGCTCCTCTCCCATGATTTCATCTACCAGGTAGGACCTTGGCTAGCCGCGTTGTCGACGCCGAGGACCTCATAGAGTGCCTTTCGCTTTCCTATTGATCCGTTCAATGTTTAAGCGCACGAGTTCGGGCAGGCTTTGCAGCCACGCTACCTGCGCTGCCGGATCATGATCGTGCAACGTCTCTATAAGATCCGCCACGAGCGCCTTCTTATCCTGGTAGGTTCTGATCTCAATTGCTCCGCGTTTGAATTGGGAACTATATACTTAACTCCCGTGCGCGAATCAGCCGGTCGATTTCCGCCGCGATTAAGGCTCCAGCGATGGTCAACCGGCGTATCTCGTCACAGGCGTAGATTTTTTCCTCTTCGTCAGCATCCCAAGGCCAGACCTCGTGAGTGTCACCGTCTCCGCAAAATTCAATCGTGTAAATCGGAGCCGGAACGCAGTAGCAGGCAGCGGCCAGGGCGAGGCTTCCGTCCGTGTGCGCGTGCTGAGCGGAATAGCCCTCAGCGCTGATCTGTCGCTCGCGCTCTTGCGCAATCATCTCAACTCCGGTCATTTTCACCTCCACGGGAGTCATCTATATAGTTCCCTTTGAATTCGACAAGGCAGAGCCTCGACGTTCCGTCGATCATCATCATACTCAACCCCCTGGTCACTACCGGTATCTCCAAAACTTGATCCCATCACTCACCTCCTTCGAGAAAAGAGAGCATGTCACGCGTCCTTCGCTCCTAATCGATCTTCAAAGATCAAATTCAGAAACCACAACTGATCAACCCGGCGAAGATCAAACTCCATCGGATGCCGCTGGACGAAGTCCCGGATCGCGTTGTCGTGAACAAGAAAGTGGCACTGCGGCGAAGGTATCGCAGCGTTGTCTTTTAGTCTCGCCTTCAGTAATCCCTTCTTGATCCAGCGATAGACAGTCGCGTCACTGACACCAAAGCATTGCGCGGTCTCTGAGCCAGACATCATGTCTGAATGCTGTTTTGAGCCCGCGTTCGTTACCTTGCGGCGAACGGCGATCAGGCTGCGATTGAATCCCGCCGCTCGTAACCGTCGCCAGATTGTTTGATATGAATGCTGGGCGCCGCGCCGCAGTATCTCATCTTCTTTCATTGACCAAACAGGACGCGCACTGTAAGGACTGCTGATCTCAAGCTTTCCCGCGCGCAACTGGACGATTGAATACGGATACTGTATTCGCTTCGCGTAGCCGGCGAGCGTCTCCCTGCCTCTGCCGCGGCTGCCATTCAGGTAGATGCGCCGGATCTCATCATCAATCCGCTCGTTGAAGAACCATTTCTGCTTAGGCATCGGGCTCCACCGTACATCTATCCTTGATCATCTCTACATAGTTCGGATTGATCTCGATCAGGATTGCGCGGCGCCCGAGTTCAAGGGCGACCTTCCCAACCGTCCCCGTTCCGGCGAAGCAATCCATCACGACGCACTGAATCTCCCGCGATCGGCAGTCACAGTTGGGCAAGCCATTCCGATGTGGCTTCTCGCACCGGGAACAACACGCCGAAGCGGATCCAGCAAGAACGCAAGGTTCAACCAACTTGGTAGGGAACGTCGCGAAGTGGGCGCCCTTATACGGCTGAGCCGCAATTTTCCAGACGCTACGTCGATTGCGGCTCTCGACAACGCGCGTCAGCGTACCCTGATACGATGGGTTCTGTTTCCCGCGGATGAGCGCGTGTTTCTGACTGCCTCCGTCCCTTCCCGGTCTATTATGAGCGAGCGCGGTATGAGCGCCTGCACCGTAAGCCCAACCGGCCACGGGCCGCATCGCTTTTGGACCAACCCCTTTCCCGCGTGAATGAGCATTGCCAGATGTGGGCTCCTTAATCGCGTCGAGGTCATAGTAGTAGCGGTCCGACTTTGAAAGCAGAAATAGATATTCGTGACTTGTCGTGCATCGATCCGGTGCCGACTCTGGCGAAACCGTGGGCTTTTCCCAAATATGATCACGCCGAAGATACCAGCCATCTTCCTGGAGAGCTATCGCTGTCCGCCACGGTATCCCGACCAGATTCTTTCGCCCTATGATTCGTTTTCCAACCTTGATCCGCCCTTTCGTAAAGGTGTCGCCGAGGTTGAGCCACAACGTTGCATCCCGTCGCAACACTCGCCTGACCTCGCGGAAGATTTGGACTAGATGTTCGATGTACAAATCGACGGTCGGCTCCAGCCCTAGCGACCCACGCCAGCAACCGCAACGCGAACACAATTCACCAAACTGCAACTCCACGCCTCGCGCAGCCTTTGCCGGCTGGGATCCGCGCGCGATGCGATCGGTGTACTTCCCGTTCCCGTGATGGTCTTTCTCGCCGCTTGTGCTGCGATCCGGATGCGCCGTCTTTTTCCCGAGAGGAATAAACTCGTGCGGGCAGTCTGCGACACCGTTCCATATCAGAGGCTCAAGCTCATAGTCCCGCATCTGCCAGTAAGGAGGTGAGGTCACGCAGCAATGCACCGAACCTGCAGATAACTCTCGAAGCTTCGTTAGTGCGTCTCCCTCAAGCAGGATGAGTGGCGACTGTACTGCCGCGCCGTCCAGGTCAAGGCAAGAGGAGGCCCCCTCGTGGAGGTGCAGGTGCGGGGCTCGGATGGAAGATATTCGTTGAGACACCATTACTACCTCCGACTTCTGACTTCTGACTTTTGACCTCTGACCTCTGACTGCTGACCTCTCAGGGGCAGGGTTACGGTGATCTTCCCGGACTTATGCTTGCGGCAGATGATCCGGATCGGCCCGCGCGTCTCCGTCGCGCTGCACTCGAAGAGCACCGCGTTGCAGACGTGACACCGAACCTCGATCCAATCTGTTATTCCCGCGGGTCTCATTCAGATTTTGCGTGCCTCTGTTTCAGCAGCGCGGCTGCGTCCTGTAGATCCACGAACGCATCATCGTCGCCGCTCTCCTGATTGTCAGGGTGAAGCTTCCTCGCCGCGTTCTTGTAGCTCGCTTCGAACAACCACGATGACGCGAGCAATTGCTCCACAGTCACCTCGGGGAAATGCTTGGCAATGAATGCCGCCGCCTCTTCGTCTGTCGTAATCCGCTTGCGCCCGTCCCCGGTTTCGCCGGCCGCTGCCAACCGCTTGTAGCCGGTGTACTGCGAACCTCGTTTGTTCACGCCATATCGGTCGACAGCCCGTAGAGCTTCGAGCGCCAAAGCAATCGCACGGACGTTAGTGGAGAACTCCTCGTATTGGTCGGTGTGGTAACTAAGAGGGCCGTGTGGTGAATCGAAGGTTAAGATTACCCCGGGGTGATACCAGACCCGGCCGGCCTTCACGCCTCCGTCTAGCCTGATGTCGTTTTCGTGAACACCGACTTGAAAGATCACGTTGGTGGCTTCGAGGTGTCGAAGCTCTCGCTCAAGCAGAGTTCGGGTCTTGCCCCACGTCGCTGTGAACGGACCTCGGAGCCGATCTTCATCATCCAGCAATTCGCCCGGCCACTCCACGATTGCTGTGTATTTGATTTCGAGCATATATGGGCTCCTTCCCAACTCGCCGTTCCTCCTCTTCATGCCGCCGCGGCCGCGGCGATCTTCTTTTGTCCCTGCGCACGATGCCACTCACGCAACCTTTCGGCTGCCTTTAAAAATGGTTTTGTTTGGCGCCCTGGTTTGATGTGCAGCCCGTCCTCGTAAACCATCAGCCGAATCTCGAAGGTTGAAATCCGCTTGGTACGGCGACGACGCAGCCCCGCCCGGATCCGCTCGCACTCTCGCAACCCTCTCGGGGTTAGGCCGAGACGACTCGGGTAGCACGGCCCGAATCGTTGCAGCAACTCCTCAGCCTGCTTCAAACTCACGCCCATGCCGCGACGATTCAATCTGCCTTGAATCAAAATCGCCTCATGCTTTTTTTCGAATCGAGCGGCAGCCCTAATGCGCGCCTTCTCTTTCACGGCCGGATTGCCGCGCCAGTAGCTATCGCTTAATTGCCGGTTCCGAAAACGCCAGCCGCGCAGGTACTTCGTTTTCCACTCTCTGCGATGGCCACGCTCGCGCTGATTGTGGCAGTCCTTACAGAGTGGTCGCAGAAGATAAGCCTTCTCACGTCGCAGCCGGACGAGAACCATCTCGGCCACGGGCTTTGTGAGCCCGCACAGGTTGCATCCATACTCCGATGGGAGAAGTCCCATTGCCTGGACTTTCATTACGATGCCCGTTTCTCATCACGCCGGCAGAGTTTCCCCCGCATCAACATATTCAAGAACCAAACTTGATCGACTTTTCGGATATCGAACGCGACCGGATGCGCTAACACAAAATCCCTGACCCAATCATCTTTCATCAGCCACTCATCGCCCCCGCAGTTCGGATCTCGATCGGTTCCGCGGCGCTTCGATTTCAGGTAACCGAGATTGATCCATCGCGCCACCAAATGCCGGTCGACTCCAAACAGTTCCGCTAGGCAATGGGCCGAGTAGAACTCGTGCGTGGATCGCAAATGCTTGCGCTTGAGCTGCATACTGATCGCTGTCGCCGACCTCCTGAAGCCCGCTTTAACGAACCGAAGGTGAATGCGTTTCGGCGTCAAATACGCGTATCGTTCCAAAAGCATCATCTCCGCCTCACACCACCGGTAGCCGTCGTCTCTCGTCCTGATGAGGCCGAGCGTCCGAGCGCGGTTCACGACGGCAGCTTTCGACCAGCCAATATTCTTACCGAGCTGCTTGAGTGTCAGCAGCCGTCGCGGCTTGCCCCCGTTTTCCAATCTCTTCAGATAGTGCTCGCGGATGATGCGATCAATCGTTTCGTTCGGTTTGTATTTTGGCGGCTTCTGCAGCGTCCGCGATGCAAGGCGGCGGCTCCAACAATCGCCGCAGAATGGGTTCCGATCTCCGCACGCCGGGTTCTGGCCGCACTCCCTGCAGAGTTTTCGTGACGCTCCCACCTGGTGGATAGGGACCGCGCTCCTAGTTGTTTCGACCGCCGTAACCATTCTTTCCCTCTGCGCTCCTCCGCGTCCTCTGCGGTTACTCTTCTCTGCTTCCTAACCCGATCCGCTTCTTCAACTCGGGCATCTCTTTCGTCGCCATCTCCCGACTCACTTTCGTCTCTTCGCCCCGGCGGGCCTTGATGTCGCGAGACGCCGCCATAGTCAGAAGGATCGTGATAGCCGAATTCGCCTGGCGCGTCTTGAGCATTCGCGCGGGCGCTCCTTTGAAATTTTTTCTAAAGAAGCCGGCGCGTCCCCCTTCGCTCCAGCCGAGATAATCGAGGATCTTCTCGATCGCCCACACCTGGCTGTTCGAAGCGAGATGAACCACGGCCGCGCCGCGGCGGCCGTGGGGTTCCGGGTTTCGGGTTCGGGGTTTCTGGTTGAACCTGGAACTCTCAACCGTTCCGGCCGAACCCTGAACCCTGGAACTCTCAACCGTTCCGGCCGAACCCTGAACCCTGAACCCGAAACCCTGAACCTCTCTCAGCTTGTCCAGCACGCGGCCGAGTTGGCCGGCCGTCAACTCAGTAAGCGAGTCGATCGGCGGGATCCCGAGAACCGAAGCGGCGAACTCGAGTCTCGACGCGCGGAGATCTTCCTGATCGTGCGCGAGATCCGGTCTAAGTTTCTTCCAGGTCGCGATGATGGCGATCATCCTCCGCTGCGTGGTTTGTTTGTCACTCGGTTGTGCGCTCATACAACAGTCTCCTCAGAACAGTCTCCCTCAGATTCGAATACCGGACACACGGAGTCATTCGCCGATCTCTTTTCGTTAAGCTCGCTCGATTACCTTCACCACAAACTTTCCGTGTACCTGAACCCTTGAAACCCTCTCATTGGAACCGGTTCTTTTGGCCAACTAACCGGCGCAGTGAGGACAGCCCAGAACTTCGGGTGACGCACGGACCCATCCCAACACTTGATGTCGAGTCCATTCCCATTTGCGTAGCCAGCTATGTTCGCCCTTACGATGACGCGGCCCCCGACCAGCAAGTACATATGCAGAACTTCAACCTTCGGCTTCTGCGCAAGCGCAATGTAGACGGATTCGATCGTGCTCCCGGCTTCCATTATTTTGGACGAGCGCATCATTCGCTTGTACGCCTTCGCCTTCATGACATCTTCGGCTTCGCCATTTTCAATGCGTATTCGTCCGCGGTGATCATGAGTCTCTCTCCTTCGGCTCTGACCTCTGACTTGCCGACCCCTGACCTCCGCTCTGCTCTTCCTGCCGAACTTCCGATTCAAGCTTCTCTTCCTTGCCCTTATTCCAACCCGCGACGTAGGCCGAATGCGCGCCATAGTTGCTGAAGAAGCTCCGGACCTGCGCGCGTCTTCCAGCGAACCCATCGCCATGACCATAGCGGTAGCTCGCGCCGTATTCTTTGTGGTAGCTCGGCACGCTGATTCGCTTCTTAGGCGTCATCACCCGGAGCCCTTCCAAGGCAGACTTGAAATGCTCCCGCGCGCCCGGATACAAGACTACATAAGCGACCCTCTCATCGCCCCGCCTTCCGAAAGCGCTAGCCGTAAATGATCCGTCCGCCAGCCGGACGACATAGAAGGTCTTGTACAGATCCAGCCTGATCGTGTGCTGGATAACTGCAATGGGATCATCGAAACCCGTCGCCATTTGAATTTCTCCTAGGCCGCACCGCTCCATCGACACTCAATGCATTTATGCTCTCGAATGAACTCGGCCACCTTCACACGGCATTTCAATGGGACTTATAATACTTGACTCCCTCGATGCTTGAACCTTGCGGGCCAAGGCGATTAAGTCTGAATGCGTGCTGCCGTCCTCTGCGAATGTCCCAATCGCGTGTTCAGCGCTATCCCCGAGGTAAGCCAGCGCCTTCTTAGCCAACCGCCCCGCGTCAACGGTTTCCAGTAACAGCCTTTTTTCGGGTCGGCGCTTCGCTCGCCACTCACGCATTGAGTCGGCGCACTCTCGAGCCTCTTCGACCATCGCCGAATCGTCTTCCTGTGACGCCTCGGCCCGTAGCTGAGCCCATATTTCGACCAGCAACGGCGCAAGTGGGTCGCGAGCTAGTAGTATGAACCTCGGCTCGTCAGGCTCAGCGTTGGCATAGCAATCAAACTGTCCCGCATTCAACTTCGTTCCCATCGTCGTTCTCCTTTTTTAAGTCCCTTAACCCGATGGTCCCTTAACCCGGCGGCGCATCTTCCAGTTTCAACTGGCCTGCCAGCGCCGGGTAATTCGAATCCCATATCCGCTCGATCGTCTGCAGCAATTTCACCGACTCGCCTCGCACCCTTCGATACCATTCTTTCAGCTCGTCGGCCGAGCCCGCCCACCAATAGCCCGGCCTCTGCGCCGGCCGCTCTTTAGTCTTCTTCTTGCCCTTGGAGGCGATGATCGGAAAGTGATGATCGCGCCGCAGGTCCTCGATCACCAGCTTCACCGTGCGGTCATTGATGACCTTATCGAATCGCAATCCAGCCGAGATTCGAATCGATTCGTTGTCAAGCGGCCTCTCTTTAGTAGCGCCGAGCAACAGGTTCGCGACATAAGACTCAAGCGCGGTCAGCTTATGCCCCTTGAGCGGGGCAATCAGCTCTTCTTCAAAGACCCTAAACTTCAATTGATCGGTTGCTGCTTGCATAGCTTCGCGGTTCGTGGTTTCGGGTTCGTGGTTTCGGGTTTAACCCGGAACGCGGAACTCTGAACCCGGAACGTTTCTGCCTATTGCACGCTCTCGCTCGCCGTCTCGTACGCCCCAGCAAACGGCATCTTCTGTTGGCGTTCTTCGGCGGTGATCGAGCGTTGGTCCACGACTTCGCCCGAGTCGGTGCGAGCAATCTCGACCAATCCTCTGTCCCAATGGTAGTGAAGCGCGCATTCCACCTGGCGGCGCTCGGTCCGATTAGCTATCTCCCCGCCGAGTTCCTGAACTCTCTTGTAGATCTCGTCCTCTCGCTTGTTAAAGACGGTTTTCGCTTCTTTAGCCGTAGCGAGGAACAGCTCACGTTCGGCCCGGACCTTCTGCATATCCTGAAGCATCTGAACCAACTGATCGGATTTCACTTTTAGTTCGCTATCAAGCAATCGAACCGGCAACTCTCTCGTCTCTCTCGTCTCAGTTTCCTGACATTGCTTTCCTGACATTGCTTTTCTCCTTTCGATAAACTCTTCAAAGCCCTTTAATGCGCCTTAGAATCTCTTCCAAACTGAGTTCATCCAGCACGCCGAGCAGCTCTTTGCACATCGCGGCGCGCTCAAGATCGTGGCCTTGAAATGCGACGTACATTTCCTCGATCAACAATCGCCACTCCTCGCGCTGCTCGTCCGTACTGCCTTCTGCCTTCTGCCTTCTGCCTTCTGTTTTCTGTCCTCCGACCTCTGACTTCTGCGCTTCTCTTCGAAGCCGCTCCACCCGGCCGGTAATATACCCAAGCGAATACACCGCATTTCCTTTGACCTCTTCGATCGCACGAAGAACGAACTTGAGATCCACGCCCTCATCGAACCAGCGCTCGACGAGCCGATAGTCTCGCGACTTCAGCTTCTTGAGTCCGGTCAACGGCAGCCACGCCTCGCGGATCTGCTCGCGATACTTTTTGAGAGCGGGTTTGTTCATCTCTCTGGCAGCTTGTCTGGCCGCCTTTCGCTTCTGAGCTTCTTCTCGCAGGAATTGCCAGTACTCGCCCATCTCGAGGATGTATCGCCCATCGCACCCCAGCCCGGAACCACGAACCCGAAACCCGGAACCGGCTTTACACCCCCGCCGTCGTATTCCGAATCATCGCCTCGAGCGCGTTGATCACCGACTTTCGATCTTGCTCGCTCAAGCCCGCGGCCGACTCAACCCCAAAGTTCTCGATCAAGAACGCGTGATACTGGCTCATATCCTTTCCGCCCTCGGGCAGATGCTTGATCAAGCCCGCCTCGACCGCCAGAATGTGAATCCGCCCCAGATGGTTGTTTCGCAGCTCGGCCTCATTAGCGAACCCGATCCGCTCAGGCTTCGCCGTCGTCGCCGATCCGCCGCGCAACGGGTTGAACCCGGCCAGATCGAGCGCGGCGCCGAGGCCTCGCCCGCGAGCCAAAACATGCTCGTCAAACTCTTCGTCGGTGTCTGGGACCTTTTCTCCGATAGTTGCTACGCCGGTTGCGCTGAACGACCGTCCCTCGCGATCGACAACGGTTCCCTTGTGCACAACCTGGTTGAGCGGGGCTATAAAGGTCACGAAGTCATCATCGATCGCCTGGAATTCACCCGACCCGCGCGCCAGCGCCGTAAGCACGTCCGGCGGCAGCCACGGTTTGAGCGGCTCTTTCTTGTTTGGAAACAAGACGCGCTCGGGATCGACTCCGAGACTTGCGCCCAGCTCCGAGGCAATTCGTTGTTGTTGTTCATTTCTCATTAGGGGCTCCTTGTTCCGCTTCGAAGCTCGCCGAAGCAGGTTTCATTACCAGTAACATCAACTTCCCCTTGGAAGTCTTCGATTGATGGGCCAAAGTCTTCTTTCAAACCTTCCAGGAATGCGCCGCATCTGTTGTGAAAATTGCTGAGCCCGTTGCTTTCACTACCGTCGACAGTAAAGCTGATTGAAATCTTGACGAGTTTGCGCGTGTCAGACATAACGCTTTCTCCGGGTTTAACCCTGAACCCTGAACCCTGAACTCCGAACCCTGAACCGCGTTCGCGGATAACACCTGCAGGCCAACTCATAACTCTGTCCGCCACAATCGGCGCAGCGGCCCACCTGGGTGAGCGGATCCCGAATCAATAAGGTCCTGCGCGGCCGCTCGTCTTGGCCGGCGCAGTTCCCACACACGATCGCGACGCGCGAGATCTCCTGGTCGAATTTATGCCCCTCTATAAGGGGCTGATCGAGGAACACAGCTACGGATTGCGGATTGCGGATTTCGGATTGCGGAATCAGCGAATCCACCCATCCCGTAATCCGGAGCCAGGCTCGCCCGATCGCCGCCGGCAATTTGATATCCGCCGGCCCTTCGAAAGCTTCTTCGCTAATCAGAACACCCATAAACTCCTCCCTCACTTCCGCTCGCGGTTCCGGGTTCCACTCCGAACTCGGAACCCTGAACCCGAAACCGGGAATCGAGCGGCCGCGAATCCAGCACTCTTCCATCCGAGCACCTGATCATCACCACCCGGCGGCGCTCCTTGCGCTCGACGAAATAGACGATCAGTTCGCCAACCGTTGGTGACTCGGAGTGCATGCGTACCTGCTTGAGCGCCCACGCCTCAACCTCTTCAATGACTCCAGGCATCGCAGTGCTCATCTCTTGGCCTCTGAGATATGAAATTTGAAATCTGAAACCTAGCCTTCGGTCAATTCAATAACCCGTCGAAACGCGCACGTTGGTTTATGCGCTTCAATAGGCTTGAACACTCCGTCTTGGCACTTGCACATCAGATCGATCAGGTTCTCAGCCCAGGACAATTCAGGTTCCGGCTTCTCTCTCTTGAGCGCATCCAACAACGTATCCATCTGCCGGCTGCTCAAGCCCCCCACCGTGATTGAATGGCCGATCTCAAAACTCATTCTGGCAATATGTCTCTCGGTGAAGCCTCGCGCCCGAGCCGTTTCGACGATCTGCCTTTGAACAATCGCTGATCTCATCTGACCTCTGGCCTCTGACTTCCGACCTCTGACTAAAGACCATCGGCGGGCGCCTCGGTACCCCTCTCGGCTCCAAGCAAATTTTCAGGGGAATGGAGCCCTATTGTTGCGGCACCCGCCGAAACTGTTTTCCTTTGCGTTACCACGAAGGGATTCCGGCTCTATATCCCCCGATTGCGCTTTTGGCGGCGCGTACTCCTCCCGGCGTCCCCTCGAACTCTCAAACTCCACGCGTCTTAGCCCGTCCCCCTCTCCTCGCAGGCTTGGTAGGTCATCGCCTGGGCCCAAACCGTCTTCAGCCCGACTCGATCAGCGGGTGCACCACTCCGGCAAGGCGCGGCGCGGACCGTAAGCGGACCGTAAAGCTCATATCCGATCGACAGCAGATCATTGACCTGCCTCGCCAAATCCCCCGGTCCCTCAACGCTCGTCAAGATCGTGTAGGTCATCTTCGCTTCTCATTCATCACAAAGGTCCTGCTCCCAACCCCCTCGAACGCCTGCTCGAGCGACTTGCCCGCATTCGCCGCCGCCTCGCGATACGAGTTCGCCGACTCGATCAACGTATCCAGATCGCGATAGCTGCCGAAGCTCCCGTGGCGCGCGAGCTCCAGCACCCGCGCCGTGACCTCTTTCTTATCGAAGCTCTCTTCCAATCGCCGCCTGACGTCTTCGTCAGTCAAGCCGCTCACCGTCACCGCCAGCTTCAACCGCGATCGCAGCCGCTGCAGCTTCGACGACTTCGCCACTCGATCCAGCTCCTCGGTCCCCAGCAGCGCAATGCCGATGTTCGATTGATTCCAGATGTACACCAGGTGATTGATCGACTCTTCGGTGAGAAAGTTGGCCTCGTCGATCGCCAGCAGCTTCGGCTGTTCGGCCAACAACCCGGCTGCGAGACTCAGCAACTGATCCTTGGAAGTGCGCGGCACTTCGCCGAGCGCCCTCACGATCGCCGCCAGAAACGATTTCGCGGTCATACCGTGATAAGCCTCGACCAACACCATCGCGCCCGTCGTCCGCGCGTTCGCGAAATGTCGAAGCAGCAGGCTCTTTCCCATCCCCGACTGCCCAACGATCGTGACAAACTTTTGAGAGCGATGGGCTTCAGCAAGCCCGTGCTGGATGGCCTTGGCGGCGCTGACCGTCATATCGATGTCGGTCTCTTTGCCGCCGTGCTCGCGGTGATCCAGCCAGGCGCGCAGCCGATTCTCGAACCGCGCCAGCGCGTCGGGCCCGCTCATCCACTTGCCCGCGGAGTAGGCGTAGACGGTGGAAGGACCGAGGCCCACATTGCGCGCGCGGCTATCGCTGTCTTTAGCGCGGCCGAAGAACTGCTGCATAGCGCGCGAGATCTGATCGAGGCTCCAGTTGTAGCGGGCCCGGAAGCCGAGCAATCGCTGGCGCAGCTCCTCATCCTGGATGCCCTTCGTATCGACCTTGCTGACAAAGGCTGGGTTCGCCGACATTCAATCTCCTCTACATTAAGCGTTCGTCGCTTTTCGCTTCTCATTGCGAGCCAGAATCGACGGATCGTATTTCCGAAGCTCGCGAAGCATCATCCTTTGCGCGTCTTCGGTCCCGATCAGTTCAGCGTCGCCACAGTACGCATAGGTTTTCGTCATCACCCTCGCCAGTCTCTCGATCACAATCCGCGCCTCGATATCCTCCGGCCGCTGGGCCGCCTTCTGCTTTCCGCCTTCTGCCTTCTTCCCCGCGATAATCGGCTTCACGGTGTTGCGCGAGAGCTTGATTTCATAGGCATTGATCAACTGGCTTGCCGTTAACCAGGGCAGCAATTCGATCGGCAGGCTCTCCAGGATCGCCACCGTCCGTGCGATCTCTTCGTCGTACACGCCTCTCTTCTTCCGGCTTTTATTCACATCGCCCCCGCCATCTTCAGTAATGCGCCGATGCCCCAGAAGATCAGCCCGGCGAATGCGAACCAGGCGAGCACCAAGAGGCACCCGGCGCCGGCCGCGAAGAAGGATTCGCCTGCACTGTTGGGCACATCCCCGTAGCTCATTCTTCCGCTCTCCCCAGGCTATTCAGATACTCCTCGCTCGACGCCAGCAGCGACTCGATCACGTCGTCTTCGCTGGCGCCCTCGGCCTCCGGCATCTGACTCAGAGCCCAAGGCTCCAGGTCTTCCGCCTCTTCCTCAACAAGAGTCAGTCCCTGAAACCCGCTGACCTCTGACTTCTGACCTCTGACCTCTGACCTTGGGCCTTGGACTTTGGACCTTGGACCTTGGACCGCTCCCTTTCCATCAAACCTGGTCAACTTCGTCACTCCCGCGAGACCGGCTCCCGGAGCCGGTTCTGAGTCTCCTGAAATCTGCGTTTTGAAATCTGAACTCTGCTCGAACCCGGGACCCTGAACCCCGAACCCTGAACCCTCATCCCCAACAGCTCTCTTGAGCTGAACCACGTTTTGCCGCGCCTCCGCTTCATTCTGCCAGTCCGGCGCCGGCTGCGTTTGCTTGTCCCAATACTCCCGTCCCGCTCGATCCCGTTCCTTCTTCTTCTGACCGGCCGCTCTCAGATCTTCGGCGCGCGCGTTCCATCCAAGGAGCTGAGGATTCTCAGCCCAGCAAACCGGGCCGCCTTCGTTCAGCACCAGCACCCGCCCGATCGCGTTCGGGTCGTAGCGCACTTCCACCTTCGCCCGATATGGCAGGTTGTACAGCGCGGCGTCCGTTCCCAGGTCGCCGGCTACCGCCCGATAGATGAAGCTCTCGCCCGCCCAGGTCATCTTGATCTCGCCATTGATGACCGTCTCCGTGCGCGGAATCATCAACAAGATCGCCGTCGATTGTTCGGTGAGCATATGCGGCGAGTCCGCGTATGCGTTCAGGTGCGCGACCGGACTCATATCGCCGATCACATCGCGAAGGCTGCCGTGCGGTGACTGCAGATACTCGAGCAGCCGCCCGGTGAAGCGAGCCCGGAACTCCTGCTCGCTCAGGAACGGTGTCCCTACTCCGTATTCGGCTTCACTGCGCTCGAACTCCTCACGCCACACGTTAGGCAGCTCGCGGAGGTCCGCAGGCTTGCCATTCTCACGTTTGGCGAAAGCTTTATGGAGCCTGACCGCGGCCGCGAACCAGTGAGGCTTGTTCTCGGGCCGGTTGCCGCAGTATCCCGGCATCCCTTCTTCCCAGAGGCCGATCGCGTATCGGAACCATGGCTCGACAATTTTTGCTTTGGCATTGCGGACCTTCGCGTTCTGAATCGTTAGGTCGAAATCGGCGGCTAGCCCGACATCGTAGCTTCGCAACGTTAGCAACAATCCTGTCTCCAGATCGAAGCCCTTGATGTGAATCGTCTGCCCTTCAATCGTGTGCGACCGAAAATCCTTCCCATTGTCGAGGTGCAGCCTCGGCTTCCTATCTCCCGGCCCGGAACCCGGAACCCCGGACCCGGAACCGCTTACTCTCTGCACTCCGCAGAGCATCGCAAGCTCAGGATCCTGTTTCCACGCGGAGCGGCTAACCCCGTCGAGATAAGCCAGCGTCACGCCTCGAGCGTTTGGCCGATCTTGAATGTGCCAACCGAAAGGCGCGCGGCTGGCGACGTCCAACGCGGGACATAACCACTCTCGCACCAGCCTGGGAGAGCCGCCTGGCTTGTCGGCCGGCTTCCAAAAGCAGACATCGAGCTGCTTCCAATCCATTGTCCACAGTTCGCGCGGCCGCACGTCTTCATAGTGTCGAATGATGTAGCCGTATTTCGCTTCGACCGAACGCTGTCCCTCTTCGGCAAGCGTCCTGGCGAGCTGCGGCAGCCGGCGCCGCCAGTTGTGAAGCCACGCGTAGCAGCTCCCCGGCGCGCCCGGCCTCCACTCGTAGCGCACGCTACCAGCTTGCGCCTCTGACCTCTGACTTCTGACCTCGAACGGCATCTCGATCTTTTGCCGCCGGCAGAACTCCATCCACTTCTTTCCGAACTGACTCAGGGCCCCGCTTGAATAGCTTTCATAGTTGCTTTGAAGCCATTCCACGGCGCGCGGGGGAACGTCTTTGAACCGTTCGTCTATCTCGGGTCTGAGCGTTTGAGTCTGCCGAATAAAGACGACCGGCCCGCTCTTCCGATACTGCTTTGTCCATTTGAGCAACGTGAATACGCTTGGTGGGTGTTGCGCGGAAGGATACATCTCAGTGTAGGTTGGATCGGAAGAAGCGGCCCGCTTCGCTAGCTGGATAAGTGCCGGGCTGTATGAGCGGTTCCTTCCCGCCTCACTCGCCCCCGGCGACCTGACTGTCAGAGTTCCTGCTCTGGCGTCCGTCTGGCTTCCGGGCCTGTTCTCTGAAATCTGAGATTTGCAATTTGAAATCTTCCTGCGTCCTTTTCCCTTGCGGCTTAGCGCAATGACCTGGTCGCAGATCGCCGAGAGTTCCAGGCACCGATTCTCAACGGCCTGGCGTTGATCGAGCGTGTACCGCGGGGGCGAGAAGCGAGCGAGCGCAGCCGCCAGCCTTTGGAGCCGATCATCGGGGCGTGGGTTCCCCTTTGAGTCCGACTCTTCCAGGCTGGCGTCGTCGTAGCGCTCGTTCAGAGTACCGGCTTCAGCCGGCTCTTCGAGCCTGGGGGCTGGCCTGTCTACGACGGCTGCGCTTGCTCGCCTCTCGCTTGATAATTCTTCGATTCCGCATTCCGCAATCCGCAATTCGCAATTCTTCATCCTCTGCCACTTCATTTGGAGCTCGCCCGGGAGTGATTCGAGCAGGTATTCCTTCGACGGCCTGCCTTCTCGCCCTGATGCGGACTCAACGCGCGACCGCCATTCGCCGTCGCGCTGGGTCCTTCGATAAATAGTGGCTTCGCTTATGCCCATCATTACTAGATCACTCTTCGGAATCCACATACCCATTCACTCTCATTCCGAGGGCTACCTTCGCTTCGCGTTTCTTCGCGCCGCCCCTTGTGCAAAACCGTTCGGCGGTGATAAAACCTGCTTCCATGGGGAACTATATATTTGAGTGCCCCTTCACCCTTTTTCTAAGTCGTTTTTGTTCACTTGCGCTGAGGTAGCGAAATCCCTGCTGCGCGTAGTTGACAGTCGCGTCTGGGGGTTCAAGTTGCTGAGTGCTTTCCGCGCCGTGCCAAATCGCGTTGAAATTACCGATGGAGCCCGATAAGCCCGAAGCCCAATTCCGAGAGCATATCGCTCCCTTCTAAAAGAATATGTAGTTGCCGGGCTTCAACTCGCGGGGTCTCTTTGAGAATTACGCGACCCGAAGGAGTGGTATTCGCTGCGCCAGTACAATCAATCATTCGCCAAAACGCTTGCGTAGAGGTCATCTTGTCTTCGACGAAGTGTCGCATCTGCCGGGCAGGAATTCTGACGATAATATCGGACATTTCATTTACTCCTTTGTTATGGGAATTATATACTTGACTACCCTTCTTCTTTCTTGGGAATAATTTCGCGAATAGTGGCCCATTTATTGTTCCGGCCTTCAATCGCGAGTTCGATATTCTCAAGTCGCCGCATCACGTTCATCGTAGGACCGTCCACGGAAATAATCGGTCCAGACATAAAAGCACCCTCGCATTTAATTAACGCGTCGTGTAGCCGCTTGCAGATGCAAGTCGGGCAAAGCAATCCGCCGTCATCGCCAGTCGGGGAAATCCTCTTCCACGCCCAGAATGGAATGATCAGGTCGGGGAATCCACCATCGGTATAGGGCCGTTCGCAATCTTGGCATTGGCTCATTCTTTCCACCGAGGTAGTCATCTATATAGTTCCCTTTGTTATCAGGGCACTCAAATATATAGTTCCCCTTCCATGCGGACGCGACCAGGGTCATCTGACCGTGGCACAGCTTCGGGACGCCGGTCTCCACCCAT
>JBBPIH010000032.1:70914-79964 GCA_038040455.1 Acidobacteriota bacterium | reverse complement strand
GCCAAATTTACATCCTATTGCGTTTTGGATCAATGGCATCATGACTGACTACTAGGCCAGTTATCATAAACATCGTAAGCATCGAAATAACGAAAGCCTCCCCAAAGCCCCACTCATCAATCAAAGGCCTTGTGTCACCAATTCCCAGAGTGGAGAATACCGAAACACAGAAATAGAGATGTTCCAAAAGCGAACCAAGTACAACGGTACTTTCGTCTGATTTACCCCCTTTTATTATTTGCCAAGCAGACAATCTTTGCCCGGTTAATGAGATGATTGCGAATGACAGTGTCATTATCGGAAATGTTGTCAAAAGGGCCCAAATGATAAACATTCGGATCTCTTGAACACCACTCTTTACGTACAAACAGGCCTGATGCCTCAGGTACTCAACCGACGCTTGCCCTGCCCATAGCTCATGTACCTTACTGCGCATTTCATTGCTTGTACGAAAGGCTAGCGCTTGAGGTAGATATTGTCCTTCTTGACTGTCTCGAAAGTCATCTAAGAATTCCAGTGGAGAAAGGCGCATCGAACGATAGGCTATTCTAAAGACAGGCGCCGTCAAATAAAAAATCAGTAACACCGCGATTAATAGGAGGCTTGAGTTAACCCAGGCAGGGTTCTGCAATATCATCTGACCTTTAGAAAGATTGTATATTGGAACGGAGAACAGACCCAAAATGATCAGGAGGTATATCACAGCTTTCAAGCCACTTGAGAGTGTGCCAATTCTAAATTGAAAGGATTTCTCTCTAAACACGAATAGCGGATCGTAGGCCTCCGCCCGCATCACCCGCCCTCTAAAAGATTCGATATTCCGCAGAAGTATGTTGATGAACCTCTCGCCCTGCCCAACACCAACCGCATCTACGGCAGGCTCTGCAAGAACCATGTCTGGAACAAGAGATGGGTGCCACCCACCGAAAATACAAAAGATTGTCGCATTTTGCTCCTTGACCTTTTTGGCAAGGCGAAGAGCGCGTGGAAAACCTGCTGTATAACAGGAGAAACCGATTACGTCTGGAGCGTAGGAAAGTATTTGCCGCAGCACGGAATCATCATCAATCGCCTGATCCGCATCCAAGACCTGATGTTCCCATTCAGGTTCTGTGATCGCAGCGGCTACCCAGCTTACTGCGGGCTCAGCTCGGAAGTACCCCCAGTAAGGTACAGTCTGAGGATTATCAATAGTGCTTTGAATAAAAAGGATCCGTCGAGGCGTCATAATTAGGACGCTAGAGTAGTGGAAACAAATAATATAGTCAAACGCTGAGCCAGGCCGAG
This sequence comes from Acidobacteriota bacterium, assembly GCA_038040455.1. GTDB lineage: Bacteria > Acidobacteriota > Blastocatellia > UBA7656 > UBA7656 > Onstottus_A. The sequence goes on along the minus strand of JBBPIH010000032.1, from coordinate 78,677 downwards.
TGAAAGTCCTCGCGTGTTCCCGACTATGGGGATCTTTGTTTTCAATATCAAGTTTTGATTGTTTGTAAATATCTGCTACTTAAGATAGGGATCGCTTGGTTCGTGCTTTCGAGAGCATCTCTTGAGCCCAGAGCAATGGCGGGCTATTGAAAAGAGTTAGTGAATAGCCCGTACGCTTGACAAACTCTCACCTCACAGCGCTCAGCTTGCTCGGCGCAACCACGGCATGCAAACCGCGAATGCGACCGGCGTCGTCAACTTCGAAATGAATTGTATAGCGGGTCGCGGCGGTCGTGACTGAGCGAACGTCCTCAACCAGTATCGCTGGTAAGCCATTCAGCACACGAATAGCGAACCGCGGTTCGGTAGTGCTTTTCGCCGCAAGGCCGAGGATCAGCCGCAGCACTTTGTCACGTCCGCGAACCGGCTGGCGCGCAGCGTTCACTTCGCTGCCGCCGTCCGAAAGGCTGACGACATCTTCAGCCAGCAATCGCTCGAGTCTGGCTGCGTCGCGGGTGCTCATATAGAGTAGGAACTGTTCCAGCGCGCGGCGAGTCGCTTCCTGGCGCGCTGGAGTGAGCACCGCTCGATCCTTGTCATACTCTTTCATCTTTCGTCGAGCGCGCATCAACACTACCTTCACGTTCGGTTCGGTCATGGCAAGCGCGTCGGCCGTCTCCCTCGTCGAATAGTCGAACACCTCACGCAACAGCAGCACCGCGCGTTGAGAAGGAGTTAGAGCCTCGAGCGCAAGCAAGAAAGCAAACGAGATGCTCTCCTTCAAATCATAACGCGCAACCGGCGAGTCTTCACCTGGAGCGGGCGGCTCGTACGACGCCGGGCTTTCCTCGTCCGTCGGCACCGGCGACGGAAGCCACGGACCGAGATAGCCTTGCCGTTTTCTTCGGCGCAGCACGTCACGGCTGAGGTTGATCGCAACGCGCACGAGCCACGGCCTTAGCGGCTCATCCGTGCGGAGCGGGGGTTTCTCGATCGCGCGGACGAAAGTCTCCTGAACCAGGTCGTCCGCGTCCGCGGCATTGCCCGTCATTCGATAGCACAGGCCCCATAACAACCTGCGATCGGTCTCCAGAGCCTCAACAAAGGTAGCCACGCTTCTCCTCAGGTTGGCGGCGAGACGACACTGGCAACATCACCCCTCCGCGCGTCTCCGCGCCCTCTGCGGTTCAGATTCTTATTCTTCAAACTGCCGCCGCATTTGCTGAGCGCGAAGCCGCGATCAACCCGGCCGCCTCGCTCGCACTCGCAAGGCTTGCGTCGACGAGGAGCCCTTCATCGCCCACCCAATCCCCGACAACGAACAGGCCTCGCACGTCGTTCACCTTGGGACTGGGCCCTCCTCGTGTCCCCTCGCGTCCGGCTAACGGAATCGCGTTCATCACTATCATATCGGGCAGGAATCGTCGATACACAACGGCCTCGCGCCATCCGGGCTGCACCAGATCGAGCAAGCCTTCAAGCTCGCGCTCGACCTCTTCCGCTGAGTCGCGATGTTCGGGCGAGAGGTACTTTGCCGCCTGAATCAACGCGCATCCTTCGGGGGCAAGCTGCGCCGCCGCCGAATGCACCGAGAAATAAAGCGGGCGATCAATGCCAAGCGCGAAGGTAGCCTTTGGTCTTGGCAACCGGCTGAGCGCCAAGTCAAGACACGCCGCTCGCACGGGTGTTGCTTCGTCAGCCCACTGTGCAAGCGAAGTGCGCTCGGCGTTTTCCACGATGGCAACAACGGCTGAGGGACTCGACGCGACAACCACAGTTGACGCTTGCAGCGCTCGGCCGTCTGCGAGCCGCACGCCCTCGACAGCCCCGGTTACATCGCGCGTGACAGCTTCGACCTTTACTCCGGTTTCAATGGTGACTCCTGCGCGCACGGCGGATTCGCGCAACCCATCGACTAGCGTCTGCCAGCCGTTATCGAGATAGAGCACGCTCTTGTCCTGGGCCTTCTTCAACTGCTCGATCGCTGCTCCGGCGCTCATGAGTTCCGGCGCGTTGATGTAGGTCGCCACGCGGAACGCGGCAAGAACGAAGTCTTTGACCTCGCGGTGCGAGATGGTCTGATCCAGCCACTCTCGCACGCTGATGTCCATGAACCGATTGCCGTCGATCTTGCCGATCGACGCGAGCAAGCGTGCGGCTTCAAGCTTCGCAGAAAGACCAAACAAACTTGTCGTGAGCAACGACATTGCGCCCGCTGGGAAAGTGTGTTTGACGCCGTCCTTGACCGCGAACGCGCCGGATACCGACGGCACTCTGCCGCGAGGCTCGATGCCCAATTCGCGGAGGACTTCGATGCCTCGCCCGCCCCGATAGAGCGCGTGCGGCCCGATGTTCAGATAGAAGCCGTCTTGTTGTTTGGTCTGCGCGCGGCCTCCAAGAGCGTGAGACTGCTCAAACAATCGCACTGTCTTACCGCTCCTGGCGATAAGGGTCGCCGCCGCCAGCCCGGCTAGGCCTCCGCCGACAACGAGTACATCGTGATGATTGTTTGATTGCATGTGTGTTGCCTCCTGACTAACGTGAACACGTTCGAGCAAGGGAAAAGGTTACATCTCGGCTCTAAAACTTCATCGTACCGCGAGAATGCGATTTGCCACGGATCAGGATTCTGTCGATCATATATGAAGCGTGCTACCAGAATTCGACATCGATGGAAATCTACCTCCGGGGATCCATCACGCCACTCTCGACGAGTTTGAGAAGCGGTTCAGCAGATTTGTTGTCTCTGATCGACGCATTAGCCTCTTTGCAAGGTTCAATCAGTTGGTGGCCATGGCAAGAAGTTCGGGTATAGTTAATCGACTCGTGGTCGGCGGGAGCTTTGTGACTTCGACGGCGGAGCCAAATGACATCGACGTGGTCATAATCCTTTCGAACGACCTGGACTTTGAGGCGCTTACTCCAAGCCAATTCACGGTTACTGATCGACGTGCCTTGCGACGGGTCTTAAAGACCGAAGCTCTGGACACAATCACAGTGCGGAACGGAACCACTCAGATGGACCTTGTGCTTGAGTTCTTCCAAAGCAAGAGGGACAATAAGCAAGTCGGTGTTGTCGAGGTCGAGCTTTAATGGGAATCCTTAACCGAGAACAACTCGAACATACTCAGCGCCAGATTACAAAACTGGAATTAGCCCTTGAAGAAATGAAGCGCGCGGAGTCTCCCCGCGCGTATGAGACCATGTCACAAGGGTTCATTGCTCAGATCGAGCAGATGCGAAGCGAGATTGATGAGTATCTCGGCATCACGGCTACCGCATTCGACGCACCAGAAGTTGTAACTCGCTAGCGAGTCGCCCTGACCCTCACGGTTTCTTTAGACAGTCGTGACCCAAATCGCGCTTCGGTGCGCCAAGTGGTTCTTCGCGCACCTTGAAATGACCGGCAAACAGTGATACACACTCGACTCGAAAGACCCGGCCTCAGAGGCGAGTCTTGATGTCATCTCGCGATGTAGCTCACGCGAAGCCGGCCAACCCTGGAGCGGGTTCAATGGACGATCGAGAAGATATTTCACGGCGTCTCTTCATGATCAAGTCCTGCGCGGGCCTGGGCTCCGCATGGCTTGCATCATACTTGACTGAGGTCCTGGCCGCTCAGGAACATGCCCACCATGCCGCGCAATCAGAGGCGCCGACGAAGTTGGAATTCTTTAACTCCGAGCAAGCGGCAGAGGTCGAGGCAATTGCCGCGCAGATCCTTCCTACTGACGACACTCCCGGCGCACGCGAAGCCCGAGCCATCTACTTCATCGATCGCGCACTGGCGACATTCGCTGCCGACGAGCGGGCAGCCTTTGTTGAAGGTCTCGCGCAACTTCAGAAGAAGGCGAGAAAGCGCTTCGGCAAGATAAAGAGATTCTCCGATCTGAACTCGGAGCAGCAGACGAAACTCCTCAAGGAAATTGAAAAGACTCCGTTCTTTGAGCTTGCCCGCACTATGACGATATTGGGAACGTTCTCCAATCCAGAATACGGCGGCAACTACAACCAGATCGGCTGGAAGCTGCTCGGCTTTGAAGACCAATTCTTCTTCAAATCGCCTTTCGGTTTTTATGACGGCCAAGCCAAATAGGCAATCGGAACTATGACGCACGATCAGGCCAAGTTTGACCCGAAGACCGAGATTGATTTTGTGATCATCGGGGCGGGCGCTGCGGGCGGCATCATCGCCAAAGAATTATCCGCAGCCGGATTTCGCGTCGTGGTGCTCGAACAAGGGCCGTACATGACGGAGAAGGACTTCGAGCATGACGAGTTGAAATACATGCGCCAACATGCGATCACCAACGACTACAAGCGTCAGCCAAACACCTTTCGCCAGACCGAAAAAGAAAAGGCCAAGCTGCAGCCCGCCTTGATCTACGGCCGCCAGGTTGGCGGAGGCACGGTTCACTTCACCGCCAACTATTGGCGCTTTCATGAGATAGATTTCGTCGAACGAACGCGATTGGGATCGATAGCGGGAACCGGATTTGCCGACTGGCCGATTACCTACGCCGAGCTCGAGCCATACTATACAAAGACCGAGTGGGAGCTGGGCGTATCGGGCCTTGCCGGTGCAAGCCCGTTCGATCCTCCTCGCTCAAAGCCCTATCCTCTGCCTCCGCTCCCCATCAAGTCCTCGGGCGTGCTTGCCGAGCGAGGCGCAAAAAAGCTGGGATGGCACGCGTTCCCGGCGCCGATGGCCATCATCTCCCAGCCATATCGTGGCCGCAGCGCTTGCTTGCACTGTGGCTTCTGCGAGTACTTCGGTTGCGAGGCAAAGGCCAAGTCGTCCACGCTGGCGACCGTCATTCGCGAGGCGGAGCAGACTGGCAAGTGCGAGATCCGCCCTGGCAGCTACGTGCGAAAGATTGAAGTCAACAAGGCCGGTCTCGTAACAGGTGTCACCTATATCGATCAGAGCGGCCGTGAGCACTTCCAGAGCGCCAAGGCGGTGGTGCTCTCCGCAAACGGAGCCGAGACTCCTCGGCTGCTGTTTCTGTCAAAGTCGCCTCTGTTCCCGCGCGGTCTCGCGAACTCAAGCGGCAAGGTTGGAAAGTACCTGATGTTCAATGGGCATGCCTCAGCCTCAGCGTTGTTCGAGCACCCGCTGAACGAGTTCAAGAGCGTGGCGGTGACCAGAGTCATACACGACTTTTACGACAGCGATCCCAAGCGGGGGTTTTATGGAGGCGGCGGAATGGATATGCGCTTCGTGTCTTACCCGATCGGGTTCGCGATGCGGGGTTTGCCGCCGGACGCGCCTCGCTGGGGACCTCAGTACAAAGCCATGCTCAGGGAGCACTACACGCGGACCGTGACGGCATTAGGTCACACGACTTCTCTGCCGGTAGAAACGAACAGCATCTCGCTTGATCCGCACGTGAAAGATGCGTGGGGGCTGCCCGTCATTCGAGTGACCTACAAAGACCATGCGGAAGACATGAAAACGATGCAGTTCTTTCAAGACCGCTGCAAGGAGCTTCTCGAAGCTGCCGGACCTCGAAAGATATGGACCCGCCCGGTGAGAGAGCAGTCATTTGGATATCACTTGCTGGGAACCTGTCGGATGGGCAATGACGCGCGCAACTCAGTCGTAGACAAGTACCATCGAGCGCACGACGTGCCTAATCTTTTCATTTGTGACGGGAGCAGCTTTGTGACGTCGGGCCGCGGGCAGCCTACTTGCACAATCCAGGCGCTCGCCTACCGCGCGTCAGACCACATCATTCGTATGGCTAAAAACGGCGACATCAAATCGGGAATCTGACCGGTGTCGCGAGAGGAGATTCTATGAGGAACATCAGATCATTCGTGGGCGTCGCAGCAATCGTCTTCGTTTTCTCCGCTGTGGCCGAATCTCGTCAGAAGAAAGATCAGCCGCTGCCGGCAACGGCGCAAAGCACGACGGTCGAGTATTCGAGCGCTGCCAACCCCTCGGCCAGAACGCTTTCGGAATTCGTGCGCGTAGGAAACATGCTCTATTTGTCGGGCAAGCTCGGAACCGACAGCACAGGCAAGCTGGCGCCTGGAGGCATCGGGCCCGAAACCAAGCAGACGATGGAGAATATTAAGGCCGTCCTTGAAAAGAACGGGTCGTCGATGGACAACGTGATCAAGTGCACCGTGATGCTGACTGACATCAAGGAATGGGCTGAGATGAACACCGTGTACGTTGCCTTTTTCAAGAAGGAACGCTTGCCGGCGCGCAGTGCACTTGGCACAAGCGGACTTGTCCTGGGTGCACGGGTGGAGATCGAATGTATGGCGACGCTCAAGTGAACTTTCCTGGGAGCGCAGGCGTCTCGCCTGCATGCTTGCCAATCGTGCCCCTTCCGAAGGCAAGCAGGCGAGACGCCCGCGCTCCCAGGCTCGGAGGATTCGGAATGGATATCGACCGAAGAGCCTTCCTGGCCACGCTGGGTGGAGCTGTCGCGATCGAGGCGATGCCGTCTGAAGCGCTGGCCGACGAGCTCGAACACCACATGATCGAACGGCTGGATCAGGCGGCCGGCGCGCGATCGGGTCAGACGACGGAACGATCTTACAGACGGGGTGTGGGATCGGTGTTCGTGCTGGGCGGGTCAGGGGACGGCGTGTTCTCAGCGAACAAGCTTGAGCCGATGCCGCCAAGACCAACTCTGCTCGACTTCTTCAAGCTGCGGTTTGCGCCGGCTAACCACGTGCTCCAGAGCGCAACGCGCGCCCTCAAGACCGGCATGAATGAGGAGACGATCCTTGCCTGTCTGTTGCACGATGTCGTCCTAAGCCTGATCAAGCCGGATCACGGATGGTGGGGGGCGCAACTAATCGAACCCTACGTCTCCGAGAGAGTGAGTTGGGCGATTCGTTACCATCAGGCGCTGCGCTTCTATCCTGATGAGGCTGCGGGTTATGAGTATCCCGAGATGTACAACCGGATCTTTGGCAAGGACTACGTGCCGGCGCCTCATATCAAAGCCGCGTACACCTACGCCCGCAGCCATAAGTGGTACATGAATGCTCGGCTGATCACCGTTAACGATCTGTACGCCTTCGATCCGAACGCCAGGGTGTCAATGGAGCCGTTCATAGACATCATCGGCCGCCATTTCAAACAGCCCAAAGAAGGGCTCGGAAACGACAACAGCCCGGTAGCTCATATGTGGCGCACCCTTGCGAGTCCGGACCAACCGCTTTGAGGCGAACCTTTGAAGCCCACGAGTTCCAGTTCAAGCGTCTGGCGCTGCGTACCGAGGAGGCGCTTGCCAGCGAGTGGTGGCTGCTCAGGCATCAGACGGCTATCGCGCCGCCGCAGCGGGGTAATGCACGCGTTGATGTCCGGGAGAAAAATCATTCAAAAGACAGCCGCTCTTCAAACTGACCTTGCGGCGCGCGCTGCAAGTCCGGCATCGAGCCGGCGACAAGCTCGAAGAAATCTTTAGGCCAGCCGGTTTCGTCCACCTCTCCTGCCGGGGCCAACGGCCTCACTTGAACAATGACGGCTACATCGACATCCGACAGTCCGACGTTAACGCTCAAACTAAGCATGCCGTCTTGCGTGGTGTGTGCGTGAGTCTTGATGGTTTCATTCGACATAAGCGCAGTTTATCCGAACCTGGCTTCCACTTCCAGCGTGGAACATGGCGGCAATCACGAAGAGATTGCTTGAAGATGCACATGAAACGTCCAGACCGGAATCGCACGCCGCACTAAGCGGACCGGCAAGCCACGCCGGGCCTACCAGTCTTTGACGGTCACTCAGAAGGGGATTGAAT
>JBBPIH010000032.1:0-70814 GCA_038040455.1 Acidobacteriota bacterium | reverse complement strand
CGTCGTCGGCCAGGAAGTCAACATCAACCGGGATTGATTCCTCATCGAACAGGAAGTCAACATCAGCCGGGATTGAATCGTCGTCGGCCAGGAAGTCAACATCAACCGGGATTGATTCCTCATCGAACAGGAAATCAGCATCAGCCGGGATTGGTTCCCAAGATGACCGCGATGCAGGTCCCGACGGCGCAGTCGAAGGCTTGTGTAGCTTTGAAGCTCTGCGGGCGGCGATCTTCCTCTGCTGCTTCTCGTAGAGATCGCGAACCCAGTACTTGACTGGAGCTTTCCACTGCTGACTCTTACTGGGTATGTTCTTGATCAGCTTGCGCGGATTCAGGCCGAGTTCCTTGGCCTTCCTGATGTCATCTTGATTGAGCTGGCAGCGGCGCTTCGCCTCTGCCCAATCCTCGTCTCGCTTCTTCTTGTTTGCCATACGTAAAGTTTGAGTCTAAGGCTGAATCTAGTGACTTGTACTGGGCATTTCGCTAGCCATCAAATCGGCAAGAAATCCGTGCAAATCCGTCGAATCAGTGTCATCGGTGGTCTATGCGTCCGGAAGAATCGCTTTGCTAGTGACGCATAGACCACCGATGACACTGATTCGACGGATTTGCACGGATACACGTCACTAGCGAAACCCACAGCCCGACCTAGCGGTTGGCTCCGGGTTTTTGCGGAGGTGTCGTCGACTCTGAGTTCAGAAACTTCAGCAGCGCCTTATAAAACAAATCCGGAGCTTCGAAGTGTGGGACGTGGCCGATGTTCGGAATCAACACAAGCTCCCCGCCAGGGATCGTGTCGGCTATGTGCTTCGCTCGCTCGGGAAAGTTCGCGGTGTCTTTGTCGCCGCCCAGCACGAGCGTTCTCACTTTGATGTGAGGCCAATCGTAGACTACCGGGTCGACGTACACCATCTGCTGGACCAGCGTTCGAACCATCGCGAACCTCGGCCAGTCGCCGCTGAGCGTCCACGCGTAGTGAATGCGCACGTACTTTTCATACTCCGGCTTCCATCCTGTGACGAAGTAGCGGGCGATCCCCTGGTACGCCTGCTGGTAGGTTAAGCCCAGCGTTTGCTTATACGCCTCCTCAGTGCTTCGCCACGGCCGGTCCCATCGTGGGTCAGTCAATCCGATCGGGTTGTAGATCACCGCCCGCTCAGTCATGTCCGGATACGACGACGCGAACCGCGCTGTCAACATCCCGCCCATGGAGTGCCCAACGATCGCCGCTTTGGAAATGCCGAGGTGCTGCAGAAGCTTGCGGGTGTTCAACGCCATGTCATGAAAGTTATAGGGAATGATGGGCTTCGAGGATCTGCCGAAGCCGATCTGGTCAGGCACGACTACGCGGAAGCCCTGCTTGCGTAGGACGTCAATCGTCCCGGTCCAGTACTCTCCGAAAAAATTCATCCCGTGGAAAAGGACCACAGTCCGGCCGTTCGGCTGACCTTCGGGTGCAACGTCCATGTAAGCCATCCGCACGTCCTGACCGTAGAGACTCATCGGCAGGTACGCGACCGGGTACGGATACGGCACGTCATCGAGCGTGATGCTCCCCGGCTTGACGTCCTTGGGAGTCGGAGGCGCTTGAGCTGCGGCTCTTTCCTGTGCCTGCGCGTGCCCGGCCAGCAGTGCTGCCGGCCACAACGCGAGACATACCACTATCCACAGCGCCCGCTGGCGGGAACGTCCCCTTTTCTTCGATCGAGTGTGGCTGGCGCTCTGTGTCACAAGTGCTGAGTCGTTCGACATATTCGGTACCTCCTCGCCCCTATTATGAAGAAGCAGTCCACTCACCGCTCGAGCTTCTTCAACATGTCTACCGCACTGTTATTGCGCGGATTGAGTTCAACTGACTTCTTGTAGTTAGCGATAGCAAGCTGCTTATCGCCATTTGTCATGTAAGCTTCGCCAAGGCTGTCATACACGTTCGCCGACTGTGGATATAACTCAACGTTCACCTTGAAGACAGCGATTGCTTCGGCTATCTTCTTCTGCTGCAGCAGCGAATATCCGAGATCATTGAGGCGAGCTTCCGAGACAACTACGTTATTCGGCTTCTCTCTCTTGATCTTCCTGTAGCCCTCTGCCGCTTCGGCAAGCTTCCCTGCCATCAACTGCTCAAAGGGAATCATTACATCCGTAGAAATTCCAGGAGCATCCGACGTTCCTTCATTGAACCGTATCTTGATCGCGTCCACTTTTCCGCTGGCATTCTTCACAAAGGTGTACCGGACGTTCGCGTCCGTTCTTATGAACTCGTTTTCAGAGACTGCGAACAGCTCGACGCGCGGTGACGCCGTGGGCTCGCCATAGAGCTTCCCCTGTTCTTTGGTTATCGTGAGAACCCTATCCGGGTTCACTAGAAAGCGGCCAAGGTAATCGTCGAGCTTGTTCGAGTCAACCGAAACTACGTCGACGGGCCGTGGCAAGTAATCATCCCATTGATACTCTTTCGCAATGCCCCTGAAGATTTCGTTGATGATCTGAGCATTGTCGGAGTTAACCATAACGACCGCGCCGTAGCCCTTGTCCCGGTTTACCAATAGCTGAGCCCTGAAGCCTTCATCCGCGCCGCCGTGTCCGAAGTACGTCGCCGCTCCGTGCTTTTCGATAAAGAAGCCCAGTCCGACGAAGTCTGCAACGAAAGGCGTGACCATCCTGGCAGTCGTCTCTTTTGAAAGGACCTTGTTGGATTTGCCGCTCAGCGACAGTTGAACCTCGATTGCGAACTTCGCCAGGTCGGTGGGAGTGGTCCAGAGTCCCGCCGCCGCCATCTCCGGATAGACGTGGATCTTACCTTCGACGAGCTTCCCGTTGATTTTGTGTCCTGAGGCAGCCTTCTTTCTTGTCTCGTCGGGCAAGGGTTGACTGTAGGTGCTGCTGGTCATCCTCAGCGGCCGCAAAACTGTCTCCTGGGCGATTTGAGGATAGGGTTTCTTCTCGATGTCCATTATCGCCAACTGCGCGATGGTTGTGCCGCCGCCTGAATACCTGTGTTTAGTGCCGGGCTCGATATCGACTCGGACAGCCGCTGTATTTGCCGGCGCCGAGCCGTTGAGGACCTCTGACAGAGTCGGTATCTTCGCCCCGATTGCATAACCCGGAAATCCATGAACAGTGAGCCCCCCGGTGTGACTCAGTAGATTGGCCAGCGTGACTTTGCGCTTCGCGGTGAATTCGTTATCGGGCAGCTTCCAGGAGGTCAGCTTGTTGTTGATGTCTTCATCAAGCGCGATCTTTCCCTGCTCGACTTTTTTCAGGGCGACCATGGCTGCTACCGGTTTGCTGATCGAGCCGGCCTGAAAAAGAGTCTCCGTGCTCACCGGTTCATTGGTCTCGACGTCTTTGACGCCATACGACTTCGCCCACTCGACCTTGAAATCATTGATGACAGCAATGCTGACACCCGGGACCTTATAAAACTTGAGGCGCTCCTGGATGGTCCATGAGGGACCTCCCTTGATCAAAACAGTGGGCAGCAGGCCTTTTTCTACGCGTTCGATTCGAGCTTGAACAGGAGACTGTCCGAGCACAGCTTGTGAGAGAACAAAAACAAGTAAGACAGCTCTTGCAGTCACAGATTTCATAGATCACTCCGTATTCGATGGGTGAAGTTGGGCACACCGACTCGCGAAGAGGAATACGTGTCCGGGGTCTGAGGGGTTGCTCAAAATGCTATCGAGTCTCCTTCGCGTTCTTTGCGAGACTTTGTGTGCCTTGCGAGAAACCGCATTTCGCGCAAAGGCCGCAGAGACTCGCAAAGAGCGCCGAGACTAATACAACGCCCGGTGTTCTATCCCGATTTTTCCTTTGGTTTCGTCGCTTCGATCCTAACCTGTTTCAGCAGCTCGGCCTTTGGATCGAGTTCTGTTTTGCCAGCCGGAAAGCTGTTGACGCTCAGCACGTAGCTCAGGATATCGACGATCTGTTGCCTGCTCAGCCGTCCCAGGTTGTTTGGCGGCATCGAGACGCGCACTCTTTCGGACAGGTCGGCGACGGACAGGCCATCCCAGTTCGCGAGAAAAGCCGGGCCGGTCATAGGCGCCGCCTCATCGTTGCCTGACAGGTCGGGCCCGTGACACGACGAGCAGTGTTGAGCATAGAGCACTTCGCCTCGCTTAACTTGATCGTTTGTGTAAACGCCATCCCAGATCGAACGCGAGGCCTTGTCCGTCTGTTGCGCGCGAAGCGGCGGATGGCAAACCGCGATCGCCGCTAAAACGACGATCGCCGCAGCCGCGATTTTGACTTTCTTCACCTTCATCTCACTTCGTTCGAAACTCGTAGGTAGTAACCAGTCACCGGCCGTGTTCAGAGTACCGGCTTCAGCCGGCTGATACCGTCGGCTACGAAGACGCCGGCTAAAGCCGGTACTCTGAACACCTCAATCAGTAGACGGCAGGGCGAACGCAATGTACTCGCCCGAGTAAGCGCCGCCACTAACGGCTACGACTATATACTGCTTGCCGTTGACCCTGTAGGTCATCGGCGATCCGCTCTGCTGCGCCGGGAGATAGATCGCGCCGACCTGTTTACCGGTCGCTTTGTCATAGGCGCGGAGCATAGCGCCTCGCGGATGTTCCGGCGTCGTGGTGACCTGCGGGTCGCCCATGATCACCAGCGTCTTGGTGACTACTAACCCGACGGCTCCGCCCTGGCCGGTCTTAGGTATGTTCATTCCTTTTAGCAGAGCGTGATTGCGGATCACGTCCGGCGTGTCGCCGTGCGGGACCTGCCAAGTGATCTCACCCTTATCGAGGTTGATGGCCGACAGCAGCCCATACGGCGGTTTGACAAGTGGGAGACCTTGTACAAACGTGCCACCTCCGCCACCAGTGGGAGGAGTAGCCGGCGCAGCGCCAGGTGCGGCAGGCGTGGTCGGCGCCGGGCGCCGTCTCGGCTCCTGCGGATAGTCGGCCGCGCTGCCGAAGCCGGGTCCCTCGCTGACCCGGAATGGCTGCCCCGCCCTGCCCGACAGGTAATTGATGTCCGACGGGAACGATCCTGGCGGCGGGACGAGTCCGATCGGTGCGACGCTGGCATTTGAGGCCGGAGCATACACGGTGTGTGTCTCGGGATCGTAGCCCCCTCCTGGCCAGTTCGTTCCTCCGTTGAGCGTCGCAATGGTAAGCGCCGCGACCGGGCCTCCGATCTTGCTAACGACCGGCGGATTGAACATTGGCCCGGTCCTGAACTGCTCGATCTGCTTCATGGCCTGTGCCCGTAGCTCGGGGGTGAAGTCGATCAACTCATCGACCGTGACTGCCTGGCGAGCATACGCTGGAGGCTTGGTCGGGAACGGCTGCGTGGGTGAGTACCACTCGCCCGGCACGTCGCCCTTCGGCACCGGCCGTTCCTCGATCGGCCAGACCGGTTGGCCGGTCACTCGATCGAAGACGTAGACGAAGCCCTGCTTGCTCGGCATGGCGACGGCTTTGATTGCTTTGCCGTTTACGTTGATATCGGCAAGGATGGGTGCGGAGGAGAGATCGTAGTCCCAAATCGGATGATGAACGACCTGGTAGTGCCATTTACGTTTACCAGTTTTCAGATCGACACACACCAGGCTCTCGCCGAACAGGTTATTCCCGGGCCGGTGCCCGCCGTAAAAGTCCGACGTCGGCGACTCCACCGCCAGATAGACCAGACCCAGCTCCTCATCCACGGTGATCTGAGTCCAGACGCCGGTGTTGCCATTGATCGCCCATGAATTGTTGAGCCAGGTGTCGTTGCCGAACTCGCCAGGTCTGGGGATCGTGTTGAAGGTCCACAGCAGCTTGCCTGTTCGCACGTCGAAGGCGCGTACCAGTCCCTTGGCGTTGTCATGAGTCTTGACCGTCATGCCTTCCTTGTGCGCGGCTCCTACGATCACGACGTCCTTTGTCACGGCGGGCGTCGAGTGGAGCCCGATGTCGCCGGTTTCTAAGTCGATCTGCTGACCGCTCCCGTGCACGACACCCACTTTGAGGTCCACGACGCCGTCTTGGCCAAAGCGTGATGCTCGAGTGCCGGTCTTGGCATTCAGGGCGATCAGTCGATAGCCCGTGGTCACATACAGTATGCGGTCGTCGCCTTTGCCGTCGCTCCAGTAGGACAACCCGCGGCCCGACAACTGCCGCGGGGCGGCTACGGCGCGCGCTCCTTCAAACTCGGCATGTACCCACAATAGTTCGCCGGTGTCTGCCTTGAGCGCCACGACCGATCGCCGCGTTCCGGCTGTCGCGTAGAGAATGCCGTTGACCATCAGCGGCGTCCCCTCCAACTTGTATTCGGGACGCGTGCCCAGGTTGTCGGTCTTGAAGCGCCACGCGACCTCGAGCTTGTTGAAGTTGTCTGCATTGATCTGGTCGAGCGGCGAGTATCTTGCGCCGGTAAGATCCCCAGTGTAATGGGGCCATTCGCCGTTCTTAGTCGAAAGTGCCGCCCTTCCGTTACCGGTTGAATCGACCGGCGTCGTTTTTCTAGATGGATTGGCCGACAAGCGGTTCCTAGTCGCGGACTGACCCAGCGCTTCAGTCGTCATCCATACCAAACCGACGACAAGCAACACCAACGCTGTGATTGATCGACATACTATTCGTGACATCGTTCACCTCCGTTTTGTTGGACAGCGGCATGAACCAGTTCAGCCCAAACAGTGCGACAGGCCAGAACCTCCAGTGACTGCCGCATAAACAAAAACAACTGCGAATCAAACGCGCATCTCTTCACCTCGTGAGCCGAACAGGCGTACAATTGGCGTCGGTTAAACATCACCAACCGGAGTTCAAGATGCAAGAAGCCTCCATTATCAACTCAAGCGAGGCAGCCCTGTGGGGGCGCCTTTTCGATCCAACCAGCCACGAGCTTTCTACAGACTTGGCTCGCTACGTCCTTACTCTAAGGTTCCCGCAGCCGGACATTGACCGCATGCACGAACTGGCAGAGAAGGCCCGCGCCGGCACATTGACTCTAGAAGAGCACATCGAACTCGATAATTATGAGCGGGTCGGTCATGTGTTATCGCTCATGAAGTCAAAAGCCCGCAAGGCTCTCAAAAAGGTCCGCAGTGCCAACTGAGCATTGCCATGAACATTCGTCTCGAACGTCTGATCTGGCGGCGCGCTAAGCGAGCGTGTGAGTATTGCCAGATACCGCAGGAATACGACGAACTCCCGTTTCAGATTGATCACATCCTGGCGCGCAAACATGGCGGACTCACTGCCGCCCAAAACCTGGCCTTAGCTTGCTTCCCTTGCAACAACCACAAAGGACCGAACATCGCAGGACGTGATCCTCTCACAGAACGCATCGTACGTCTTTTCCATCCGCGCCGCCACAAGTGGCGCCAACATTTCAGATGGAACGGCCCTATTCTCGAAGGGCGTACTTCGATAGGGCGTTCGACAATTGCCGTCCTGGAAATCAATCTGCCCCATCGCGTTAACCTTCGACACGCCCTGATAGACGAGAACGTGTTCCCGCCAACCGCTGCAAAGAAACGATCGCTGCGGAAACGCAGGATCTCCAGGTAACTCTCCAACTACTTTCGCCAGCCGCTGGCATCGCAGGTCAGGCACCCGCCTCCTTCGCTTCTTTCTTAGCCTTTTTGATGCCGCCCGCCGGAAACATCTCTTTGAATGCCGCCATGAAGCGCGCCATCTCAGGCTCGGTGCCGACCGACACCCGCAGCCAGTTGTTCATCGGCGGAAACTTTCGCCCCACCAGAATCTTTCGTTTCTTGAAGTCTTCCGCCACCTGAGTCACATCGCGGCCCACGTTCACCATAAAGAAGTTTGCTTCTGACGGAATTACTTCGTAGCCAAAAGCACGCAACTCCCGGGTCGTCTTTTCGCGAAGATCAATCGCCATCTGCTTGATCTTTCTCTCATATGCCACGTCTTTCAGAGCCGCGACGCCGCCGTACTTCACGATGGCATTCAGGCCGCCGCCGCCGAACGGGCGCATCCTCTCGATCAGCTCTTTCGGCGCGAGCCCATAGCCGAGACGCATCCCGGCCAGTGCTGCGATCTTCGAAAACGTGCGGGTCACGATCACCGGCCGTCCTTCCTGAACGTAAGGCACCGACGTCGCGTAATCAGGACTCGCGACGAAATGATGGTAGGCCTCGTCGATCAGCACCGGGACATCCCCAGGAATGCTGTCGAGCAGCATCTTCACTTCATGCTTGGGGATGATATTGCCGGTTGGATTGTTCGGGTTGCAGAGATAGACAAAGCCTACATCGCGATAGTTCATCTTCGTGGCGCGTATCACCCCTGGAATGTCCATACGGTAGTCCTTCAGCAAGGCGACTTTGATCGCGTCGGCTTTGCTGTTTGTGACGTAGCGATAAACTGAATCGTAACTGGGGTCGACGCCGACGCATTTCTTGTGATCAAGCAGGAACGCTTGACCGACTATCCTGAGGACTTCGCCCGACCCTGCGCCGAGTATCACGTTCTCGGGCTTCAAGCCGTGATGCTTGGCAATAGCGTCGACGATGCCGCCGTCGGGATACTGATACCGGTTGGCATATTTCCACGCGTCGTTCATCGCTTTGAGCACAGAGGCGGAAGGTCCCCAGCAATTCTCGTTGCTCGCGAGCTTCGCCATGGAGTCGTAATCTTCCTCGGGATGTTCCTCCCCGGGTTCACCCTGTCGAGCTTGTCGCGTTTGCGCGAAAGCTTCTAGATGGGGACGTAGGCCGACTAGACCAAGAGCCGTTGCTATTGACCCTATGAATGTTCGACGTGTCGCTGAATTCTGAATCATATGCGACTCCTTTGTTTGAAACTGGCAAGAACTATCTGACGCACGCAGCCAATTTTCCATTTTCGATTTTCCATATTTTCCATATGTCATTTTTCATTGTTCTCTTTGTTGTTTGGCGCGCTTCCAGCGATGGCAAATGACAAATGACAAACGGAAAATTGCAAATCATAAATGGGGTTTTCGCCTCCCGACTACTTTGCGCCTGCCGCCGGCCAGACCGTTCCCTGGTCTTGCTTAGTGACCGGCGCGAGACCTTTGTACACGAACTTCTGCAATCGCCTTCCCTCGTAGGTCTCGGTGGTGTAGATGTTGCCCTTCGAATCGGTGGCGATGCTGTGCACCCCGTAGAACTGCCCCGGCTGGCGACCGCCATCGCCGAAGCTGGTCAACAGCTCGAGCGTATCACGCTGTATGATGTACACCTTCTGATTGCGGCCGTCCGCGACGTAGATGTACTTCTGCTGCGGATCTTTTGAGAAGGCGATGTCCCACACCGACCCGTCGGCCAAAGATCTCTTGGCGATGAATTGTTCCTTCACAAACTTGCCGTCTCTCTCGAACACCTGAATCCGGTTGTTCGGGCGGTCGCAGACGTATAAGAACCCGTCGTTAGAGAGCTCGGCGCAGTGGACCGGATTGCGGAACTGCTGGACAGGCGGCGCGTCCGGATCGTAGCGGCCGAGGTTCTTATCGTCGGGTTTGTTCCCGTAGGCGCCCCAGTAGCGTTTGAACTTGCCGGTGTCCGCGTCGATCACAGCCACGCGTTTGTTGAGGTAGCCGTCGGCGATGTAGGCTTCGTTGGCCTTTGGATCGACAAAGATCTTGGCCACTCTCCCGAAGTTCTCCATGTTATTGCTGCCGCCGTTCTTTCCGGAATGACCATACTGCGCCAGGAATTTGCCGTCCTGGGTGAACTTCAGAATGTGAGCGTCCTTGGTGCCGTTACCCCCGATCCAGACGTTGCCCTTGTGGTCGATGGTGATTCCGTGATTCGACTCTGGCCACTCGTACCCTTGTCCTGGGCCGCCCCAGTGCCCGATCAGGTTGCCTGCTTGATCGAACTCCAGGACAGGCGGCGCCTTCGAGCAGCATGCGCCGGTCTTCTGGTCGGCGGCAGCTTCGTTAGCAGAGAGCGTGTCGGGCCGATGAACGATCCAGATGTGGTCCTGGGCATCGACTCCCACTCCGATCGTCATACCGATATACCAACGGTTCGGCAGCGGCTTCGGCCACAGCGGGTCAACCTCGAATCTGGGCGCCATCACAGCCGCTCCTTCAGCGACCGTTGTCTTGTCCAGCATGCTTTGACCGATGAACAGCGCGACAAGAAGCGCGAGAAAGATAGCGCCGATATAGACATTACGATTGCTCTTCATGCTTCAGCATCTCCTTCCTGCTCCATCAGGCCTGCGGGAAGTCTAATACAGAGACCTTCCGGGAAATCCCACCAACGCAGTTGGTGGTGCTTTCATACCCAGCCTACAAGGAAGGCCGGCCCCCCCCGCGTTTTGCTCCCTCTCGTGCCGCGAGAGGGAGAACCGGAACCGATCGTGCGACGCTGTTGTAGGCTGAGTATGAATGATCCACCAACTGCGTTGGTGGTATTCGCCACTTCGCGTCAGTTGCTGGTAGTTGCTTTCCATCCACTGCTACCGATTCTGACCCGCGACCGTACCCTGGCCTTTATAAACGAACTTCTGTACGCGCTTTCCTTCGTAGGTCTCGCCGGTGTAGACGTTGCCCTTCGAATCCACGGCGATGCTTCCGACACCGTAGAACTGGCCTGCCAGGCGCCCTCCGTCGCCGAAGCTCGTCACGACCTCGAGCGTATCCCGCCGCAGGACGAACACTTTTTTGTCGTGTCCGTCGGCAACGTAGACGAAGGTTTGCCGCGGGTCGCTGGAAAACGCAATGTCCCACACCGACCCGTCGCCGAGAGTGGTTTTCGATACGAACGCTTCCCTTACAAACTTGCCGTCCTTGCGGAACACCTGTATTCGGTCGTTCTGGCGGTCGCAGACATATACCAGGCCATCCTTCGAGAGGGCTGCGCCGCTCACGGTGCGAAACTGTTTCGCCGGCGGCGCATTGGGATCGTACGGACCAAGAGTCGCGTCATCAGGCTTATCGCCGTAGGCTCCCCAGTGCCGCTTGTAGCCCCCGGTTTCCGCGTCGAACACAATTACCCGGTGATTGCCTAGTCCGTCCGCGACGTAAACCTCATTCGCAACAGGATCGACTCTTACGCTTGCCGGCCGGTTCAGCCCGCTCTTGCTGTCACTGCCCTCGACCTTGCCCGCGCGTCCGATCTGTAAAAGGAATTGTCCCGTGCGAGAGAACTTGATCACGTGAGCGTCTTGCAGCCGGGGAGCTGCCGAGGCGGCGCTTCTCGCGCCTCCGGCAGCGGGCGCTCCGGCGGCTCGCCCAGCAGCCGTTTCGGGCTGACCAGCGGCTGCGATCCACACGTTTCCCTTGTGATCGACGGTGATCCCACCAGTAGACTGCGGCCAGTCGAAGCCCTGCCCCGGGCCGCCCCAGTGACTGACCAGGGTACCTGCTTGATCGAACTCGAGAACCTGCGGGGCCGGGACGCAACAGCCAGTCGGAGGGTTTAGTATCGCGCCCTTTTCGTTGTTGCCGAGCGAATCCGCTCCTCGATGCGCAATCCAAATATGATCCTGAGAATCAACGGCGACGCCAGTAACCGAACCGAGGACCCAGTGGTTAGGCAGCGGCTTCGGCCAGAGCGGGTCCACCTGGAACCTGGGCGCCTGCACTCCGCCCCGTCGCTGAGCGACTACGCTCTTCTCTAGTAACGTGTGACTGACTATGAGAGCGATTAGGGCAGTGACAAGAAGCGCACCAACATGAAGATCATGCTTCTGCTTGATATTGCTCATCCAGGTTCTCCCTTTTCAGGTGCAAGCTCCGTGGTCACAGCGGGGAGGCTCGCCTTCAACTGGTGCTGATTACAAACTAGAAACAGGATTTCTCTCGGAGATCTCGGAGCGTATCACTATACGCGTTTCGCTTCAAATCCGTCGCGAGGTTTTTCTCGATAGCCTCGATAGCCGGCTCCGCGGTCCAGGAAAGTGCTGCCCCTCATTTCGCTTGTCAGTCGCCGCCCCGGACTACTACTATGCGGTCGCGGAGAGAGGCACCGGCCTGGCGGAGTGATGGGCTTCACTGTGTTGGACTCCGAGTCAGACTTTCAACTCAGCAACCCGCAGGAGAAGAGGATCGTGCTGAAGGGCGGTCGCACAATCGTCAGGCCGCGCGTGATCGCTGCGTTGGTGGCGGCGCTGATTCTTACGCTGCAGTTCCGCGCGACCGCTCACGACATTCCGAACGACGTCACGGTTCAGGCATTTCTCAAGCCCGAAGGTCAGCGGCTGCATTTGCTGGTTCGCGTGCCGCTACGGGCCTGTCGCGATGTGGATTTTCCGACACGTGGGCCGGGCTATCTGGATCTCGCGCGAGCCGACGCCTCGCTCCGCGACGCGGCGACACTGTGGATCTCTGATAATGTCGAGCTGTACGAAGGCGATGCCCGCCTCAGTGAGCCGCGCGTCATCGCCGCCCGCGCGGGTCTGGAGTCGGAGAAGTTCTTCGAATCCTACGAAGACGCCCTTGCGCACGTTACGGGCACCAGGCTACCCATCGATACCGAGCTCTATTGGAACCAGGGGCTGCTCGACGTGTTGTTCGAGTACCCGATTCACTCGGCCCTATCGGACTTTTCGATCCGTCCCCGACTCGCGGGACTGGGGTTGCGAGTAGTCACCGTACTTCGGTTCCTCCCGCCCGGGGGTGCTGTTCGCGCCTTCGAGTTCGAGGGCGATCCGGGTCTGGTCAGGCTTGATCCGCGGTGGCATCAAGCCGCGCTGCGATTCGTCGAAGCAGGGTTCTTGCACATCCTCGACGGAACCGACCATCTTCTGTTCCTGTTTTGTCTCGTGATCCCATTCCGCCGTTTCCGCCCGCTCATCATGGTCGTCACCGCCTTTACCGTGGCGCACTCGATTACGCTGATCGCGTCCGCTTACAACCTCGGGCCGGACGCACTGTGGTTTCCGCCGCTGATCGAAACGCTGATCGCAGTTTCAATCATCTATATGGCGCTCGAGAACATCGTCGGGAGCAACGTGCAGCGCCGGTGGATGATCGCTCTCGGGTTTGGTCTGGTCCACGGGTTCGGCTTCTCGTTCGCGCTCCGGCAGACGCTCCAGTTTGGCGGGTCCCACCTGCTGACCTCGCTTCTGTCATTCAATATCGGCGTCGAGCTTGGGCAGCTCCTGGTGCTCGCGCTGCTCATCCCCGCGCTGCAGGTCCTGTTCCGGTTCGTTGTCGCTGAACGCGTGGGTACGATCATTCTGTCAGCGCTGGTAGCCCACGCCGGTTGGCACTGGATGATCGAGCGCGCGGAGCGGCTGAGGCAGTTCGGATGGCCTGTCATGAACGCCGCTCTACTAGCGACTGCCATGCGTTGGCTGATTGTGATTTTGATTCTTGCGGGCGTGATCTGGCTCGCCGGGGTGCTTCGGCACCGAGCAGGGCGGGTCGCTGAAGGCGCGGTCGTTGACCGCGAAGATTCGAATATGGCGAACGACCCAGAGTTGATGATACAGTCCACCACCAAACCGCGGTCAAACTGACGAGGTCGAAAGAGCATGTCATTTTCCATTTTCCATTTGTCATTTGTCATTTTTGATTTGTCATAGGCCATTTATTGCGGGCACTCAAAATTGAAATGATAATTATGACAAATGACAAATGAAGAATGGATGGACTACGTCTTTTCTTAAGGGAGGAACTGCCATGTCGCATTCAGGTCGAAAGAGATTCATGCTTCTCGTAGCCATCGCTGCCGTGCTCGCATCTACTGCGGGGATGGCGCACACCCAGGGCAATGTGCAACCGGTCAATGACCTGCCCAATCCATATAGCACTGTCGAGGGCTGGGCGAAGATGCCTGAGGGAAGGACGTGGGGAGCAACAAGCGCTGTCGACATCGCTCCCGACGGCAAGTCGGTATGGGTCGCCGAAAGATGCGGCGCAAACAGTTGCGCCGGTTCGAACCTGCCGGTGGTTCTCAAGTTCGACGAGACGGGCAAACTTGTGAAGAGTTTCGGCGCGGGAATGTTCGTCTTCCCCCACGGCATCCATGTCGACAAACAGGGAAACGTGTGGGTGACCGACGGCATTCCGCCGGGCGCTGCCAACCAGCAAGCGGCAACGGGAAAGGGACATATCGTCGTCAAGTTCAGTCCCGAGGGCAAGGTCTTGCTGACGCTTGGAAAACTCGGAGTTGCCGGAGACGCCCCGGACACTTTCAATCAGCCATCGGATGTTATCACCGCTCCCAACGGCGACATCTTCGTAGCGGACGGACACGGCGGCAATACAAACGCTCGCATCGTCAAGTTCGATAAAAACGGAAAGTTCATCAAGACGTGGGGAAGGAAGGGCACGGCTCCCGGCGAGTTCGACACGCCTCACGGTCTGGCGATGGATTCCAAAGGCCGGCTGTTCGTCGCCGATCGTAACAACAACCGGATCCAGATCTTCGATCAGGATGGAAAGTTCCTCGAAGAATGGAAGCAGTTTAGCCGGTTGAGCGGTATTTACATCAGGAACGATATCCTTTATGCCGCTGACTCAGAATCGAGCGCGAGGCGGAACCCGGGATGGAAGAGGGGCATAAGGATCGGCAGCGTGAAGGACGGTAAGGTCACGGCTTTCATTCCTGATCCGAACCCGAATGTGGACTCAGGACCCGGGGCGGGAACCAGCGCGGCCGAGGGCGTCGCGGTGGATGCGAAGGGAAACATATACGGGGCGGAAGTAGGCCCGCGAGCCTTGAAGAGATATGTAAAGAAGTAGGGGCGATGACTGGACGTTCAGGCGTCGCAACGACGTTTTAGGCTCTAACGCCGCTCGCCTAATTCTGGCAACTCAGAATCAAACGGAGGTGGACAGGTACAATGAAGAACAAACTTTACCTTTCGCTGGCTGTGGCCGCCTTCTTGTGCGTAGGGGTATGGAGCGTGTACGCACAAAGACCTACAACAGTGAGGCAAGCTTGGGAGTATAAAGTCATTGTTGTGCATCGTTCTTCGACCGGTGGTGGCGGTTGGTCAGCCTGGTTTGAGGACGACAAGGCGCTTCCTGGCCCCGTTAGTGCCGTCTCGAAGGTGAAAGAACTGGGCGATCAGGGATGGGAATTGGTTTCGGTAACACCTCGTTCCAGTGAAACCTTCAGCTCGGGCTCCTACGCAGGCTACACCAATCAGATAGAATCGTGGTTCAAGCGTCCGAAATGATGCGGTGTTCCTGGAAACCAAGGCCTTCTAAATCAGAGCCGATCTTACAAATTGAAGCCAAGATTTCCCGAAGGTGTACATTCGGCTCGAGGCTAGATGGCAGGTCGTCGCATTTCACGCTTCGACTCTCGAGCAATAACGCACATTTTAGGAGGATATCGTGAGACGCTTGTTATTAGTTCTGACTCTCCTGCTGACAGCGAATCCTGTGTTTACTCAAACACCGGTGCCTGAAATCAAGGTCGATGCGAACGTCGACTTCCTTAAGCTGCCGCCAGATTTGCACCTGGGTGAAGTGGCGGGTGTAGCCGTCAACTCGAAGGGCCACGTGTTCGTCTTCCAGCGCGGGAACACAACCGGACCGGCTTACGCGGCAACGGCGGCGCAGTTGCTGGAGTTCGCACCGAACGGCAAGTTCATCCGTGAGATCGGCAAGAACCTATACGGGTGGTCGTACGCTCATACCGTGCGGATCGACAAAGAGGACAACGTCTGGGCGGTGGATAAAGGCTCGGACATGGTCATCAAGTTCAACCCGGAAGGGCGCGTGGTGATGGTGTTCGGCCGCAAGAAGGAAGCGTCGGATGAGGCCGTGCCCTGGACGCGCGTCACGCCGCCGCGCCCAGCCGTAGACGGCCTGTTCCGGCAGCCGACCGACGTGACGTGGGACACCGAAGGCAACGTATTCATCAGCGATGGCTACATCAACTCTCGCGTAGCCAAGTTCGACAAGAACGGCGCCTGGGTGAAGCAGTGGGGCGATCGCGGAACCAAACCGGGTGAATTCAACACGCCCCACAGCATCGCTGCAGACGCCAAAGGAAACATCTACGTAGCGGATCGGGGGAACCGGCGCATTCAGGTGTTCGATCCCAACGGCGCATTCATTCGCGCGATCACGATCGATGTGCCTTTCGATCCGAACACGCGGCCGGCACAGGGCAACATGCCCACGCCTGAAGCGGCGGCCGCGCAGAACGGCGCGCCCTGGGCGATGTGCATAACTCCCGGACCGAATCAAGTGTTGTACTCCTCGGACGCGTACCCCGGCCGCCTCTACAAGCTCACGTTGGAGGGGAAGGTCCTCGGGGTGGTGGGCAAGTCAGGCAAGCAGCCCAAGCAGTTCGGCTGGATACACGAAATAGCCTGCCCTTCGGAGAACGAGGTCTACGTGGCGGAGCTTTTGAACTGGCGCGTCCAGAAGCTCACGCTGCGCCCGGATGCGCGGCCGATGTCCAGCCGCTGAAGAATTGGTATCGCAGCGGCTTACCGCACTTCACGATTTACCGGGACGGCACTATTGCACTAACATCTGGGTGCCGCACTCAGGGGGCTGGAGGTGACAAGGCATCGTGGGACTCGGATCCCAGAGACAACCGGATCGAGAAGTGTTAGACTTTGAAGTCTGGTAGTGCTAGAGTGTCCGAAAGTCTCGAGACTCAGACACCCATCAAGGAGGAGTCTGATTATGAACATCAACTGGAAGCTCGCTGGCGTCGTAGCCTTCGCGATCGTCATCACAGGGATCGCTCTTCCCGCCGCGACGGCCGATTCGAATGACGGCGCGGTCCCGAAGACCCCGACCTTCACCAAGGACATCCTTCCGATCCTCCAAAAGTCATGTCAGGAGTGTCATCGGCCTGACACAATGGCGCCGATGTCGCTGCTGACTTACGAGCAGACTCGGCCGTGGGCGCGCTCGATCAAGGAGAAAGTCGTCACGCGATACATGCCGCCGTGGCATATCGATCGCACGGTCGGTGAATACGACCCCGATCCCTCGCTTAGCGATGCGCAGATCGCCACTATCGCCAAGTGGGTGGACAGCGGCGCGCCGAAAGGGGATCCGAAAGACGCGCCTCCGCCGAAAGTTTTTCCGGCAGCCAATTCGTGGGTGTTCGGCGAGGAGCCTGACCTGGTCGTGACAAGCTCAGGGTTCCTAGTGCCTGCAGTCGCTGCTGATCAGTATCCTAAGGTGGATGTCCCCACGGGGCTTACCGAGGATCGGTACATCAAGTGGATGCAAGTCATCCCCGAGGACCCGAAGGTTCTTCACCACGTCCTCATTTATGCACTCCAAGGCGAACCTGCCACCGGCGGCGTGCGGGGCGAACAGCGCCGAAGCCCTGTCAGTAATTCCCTCCTCATCGAGCACGCAAGAGGTGGCGACGGCGACATCTTCACCAACGGCACAGCCAAGCTGCTGAAGGCAGGGTCGAAACTCCGTTTCAGCTTCCACTATCACCCCGACGGTGAAAAGGCAGTCAACGAGCGCGCGAAAATCGGATTCAAATTCTTCCCGAAGGGCTACACTCCGAAATACTTGATCTCCACCAAGGGCATCTCGTCGCCTTCGACGCTGGCCATTCCTCCGGGCGAACCGAATGCTCGAAGCGATGCCTACTTTCGTCTCGAGGAGCCGGCGAGGCTCGTCAGCTTCCAACCGCACATGCACTATCGCGGTAAGCGGCAGACGCTCGAGGCGATTCTTCCAAGCGGCCAGGTGGAGTTGCTAACCGATGTTGCGCACTTCGTCTGGACGTGGCAGATCACCTATCCGTACAAGAACCCGCCGACTTTGCCGAAGGGCACGGTCCTCCATATGACCGCCTACCATGACAACTCGCCGGGCAACAAGGAAAATCCTGATCCAACTGCCTTCATCGGCTGGGGCGACCGGACGGTCGACGAGATGAACATCGGCTGGCTCGACTTCTACTACATCAGCGATCAGGAGTACGCGGAACTGCAGAAGCAAAAGGGGAGCCGGTCGAGGTCGGTGGCGTCCGCAAGCGGAAATCCACAGTAGCAGCGCGCCGGCGCAGTCGCGATCAGTTCCCGGAGGAGAGGCTCCCTACGCGAGAGCCTCTCCTCTTCATGTAGCTCCACTCAATATCTCAAGAAGAGCTGGCGTCTTTTCTTCCTGACGTCATTCAAATATGTTTCTCTCGTTCTACCACTAGAAAGATCAACGCACCGTAGATTCAGAATTCGAACTGCCCTTACAGAGGAGTTAGGTCATGAGGAAAAAAGCCACCAGCGCGCGCCTGTCCGTTCACGCCATCGCTGGCACCTATGTGGTGCTGCTGACATTCAATCTGAAGAAGTCGCATTGCCCGGGCCTGCGCGGCTTTGGAATCCATCGCACGGACCACACCGAGGAAGAAGCTTATTGGCTGCAGGGAACGAAGGTCTTTCGCGAGAACGACCCGAAGCTGGCACCGGGCGCGCGGCATTCCACTCGCGAACAGCCGATCCAAGATTTCTGGTGGTCAGATTATTCGGCAAAGCCGGGTCACAAATACACGTACCGGGTCGTGGCGCTTAAGGGCGAACCCGCGGCGCTCGAGCCTTTTGCCGAGGTTAAGGTGGAGATCGCCACGGAAGAACCGGCGGGAGGCGATCACGATGTCTATTTCAACCGCGGGGCGACGGCCTCGCAGGAATTCGCGCGCCGCTTCGGCAACAGGAAACCGCCGGAGGACAATATGGACCATCCGACTTGGAAGTGGCTCTCGCGCGGCGCGCACGAAGCGATTCTCGATTTCATCGACCGTGCCGAAGACAACCACTGGGGCCTGCGGGTTGGAGCCTATGAATTCCGTCTGCCGACGGTGCTCAGCGCGATCGACGACGCGCAGGACCGCGGCGTAGACGTGAAGATCTTCTACGACGCAGGCGAGGCTTTCCCGCGGGACGAAAACCGTGTGGAAGTGGCCAAGGCGCGGATCAAGAGTCTCTGCACCGAGCGCGTGCCCAAGCCCGATGCCCTCTCGCACAACAAATTCATCGTGTTGCTCAAGAACGGCGAAGCGCAGTCCGTCCTGACCGGTTCGACCAACTTCTCGCTCGGCGGCATCTTTGGCCAATCTAACGTCGTCCACATCGTTGAGGATCCGAAAGTCGCAGCGGCCTACCTCGACTATTGGCAACGCCTGGAAAAGAATCCCGAGAAGAACGACCTCGCGCCCGGCTTAACGAGCGACTTCTCCATCGCCGCAAAAAAGCTTCCGCCGAAGGGTACCACCTCGGTCTTCAGTCCGCGCGATTCCATCGACGCGCTGGAGCTCTACGCGTGGTTGGCTGGACAGGCCAAAGAGGCAGTCTTCATGACCTTTGCTTTCGGCATGCATAAGCTCTTCCAGGACGCTTTCGCAAGCGGCAAGTCTCGCCTGCGCTACGCTCTCTTTGAGAAATTGCTCGGCCCAGGTGTACGCAAGGAGAAGCGCGAGGAGGAAACGGCGAAGATGAGGAAACTCCGCTTCATGGTCGAGAACCGCTTCGCGGTCGGCAACCACATCCGCGAGCAGGATCTCGCCGGATGGTTTCGCGAAAAGCTGACCGAGTTGAATACTCACGTGGAATATGTGCACACAAAATACATGCTCCTTGATCCACTCGGCCCAGACCCCGTGCTGGTGACAGGTTCTGCTAACTTTAGCGGTGCTTCGAGCAACAAGAACGACGAGAACATGCTAATCATTCGTGGCAACCAGCGGGTGGTGGACATATATCTCGGCGAATTCATGCGCCTGTGGGAACATAACGCCTTCCGCGATTGGCTCGCCCACCGAAATCCGGCCGTGACCAACGAGCCCCAGTACCTCAACTCCACGGATGTGTGGTGGGAAAAATACTTCGGCGAAACCGACCTGAGTCGCCACAGAGAATACTTTGCCGGGTGATCCCTTTCTTGCTTCTTCGCCATATACGGGAGCTGGATTAGAAACCTAGAAGTAATTCCGGTGAATTTGCAAAGGACCTCCCCGTTAGCAGCGGATGAGGCTTACTCCCAGTGAACGGCCATAGATGTTGAAAGCAGCTCTCTAGAATGCCGGGGCTCTCCCGTTCGTGTTTTTCAGCCCGGCTTTTTTTCTTCCGCCGCGTTGACCGTCACTTTGATCTTCACGCCGTTGGTGTTTTCAGTGTCCGTGGCTGACAGCTCTAGCTCATAGACGCCCACCGCGCTGAAACGCACGCGTGTGACGGGCGTCGTCATGTCAGAAAAGGTGACCGTCCCGGGTCCACTGTTCTTCTTCCAGGAGACCGTTACCTTGCCGCCCCTCGGCAGTGCATCATCCTCTACACTGCCGTTCAGCGAAAGCTCCTGATCCAAGCGTGTAACGAACGCCGTCGCCGCGAGCGTGTCGGCGCCGGCATTGACGTCTGCCTGCGGATTGATCACCTGAATCGCGGGCGAGCGGTTGACGCAGACCCCCTTCGGGGCCTTCGCCAAGTCGAGGCCGTTAGTAGCCCGCTTCTCGCTCGCGAGTTCAAGCTCGTACAGCGGATCGAGTGTCTTCGCCGTCGACGTGAAAGTTTTCCCGGCAAAACGCACTGTCCACTGGAGCTTGCCGTCAAAGTCCGCCCGGGCCACCATGCTGCATGCGAATCGATGCCGCCCTTTCAAGAATAGTATCGGCTGGTTTCGATCGGCGGGACCTGGGAGAAAGGTGTTGTCCTCGC
Source organism: Acidobacteriota bacterium (assembly GCA_038040455.1). Lineage (GTDB taxonomy): Bacteria > Acidobacteriota > Blastocatellia > UBA7656 > UBA7656 > Onstottus_A. The sequence continues at coordinate 50,266 of JBBPIH010000032.1, read as the reverse complement.
CCGGGGCGATTCTTACGTCGACGTGATTCATGTTGAAGTACCCGAACGACAGCGTGTAGGTGCCGTCTTTGTTCTTCACATAGCCGTCGTACTGAAGATAGATTGGATGCGAAGCTTGTGCCGCCGCATCACGCGCGAACGCACCTACTAATATCAAGCTCGCCCCTACCAGGAAGAGTCTTCGTGTCATGCGCGTTAGATTATCGTCATGAGGAAACGATGGCAACCAAAAAAGTTCCAGTTGGCCGATGAACCATCGGCTCCGGGCTTATGCACCAAGAATCGACGTTGTCCTACTGACGTTTCTTGAACAGCCTTGACCAAAACCCTGCCTTCGGAGCGTTAGGGTTTCTTTTCGCTTCGTCGCTGACGTACGAATCGGGGTCCTGGATGAGAGGCGCCAGGACGTCTGCCGATGTCTTCTCATTGTGGGCCGCGCCCCACCGAACGTAATTCACATGATCTGCCGCGAGGCGCTCGAGATTCGCTGCCGGCACATTGACATTCTCGGCGACCGCCATCCTAACAGCCGCGATCGAATCTTTGGCGAGAGCATCGAGAGTGTTTGCAGACGCGCGCGGGTTGTCGGCTACCTCTTCTCTGACATCGCTTGAGGAATCGCGCGCGAGGCGGTCCAGGACTTCAGCGGATCTGGTTGCGGATGCGATAGTGAGTCGCGAGCTGGGGCAGTGATCGATTAATAGCAGCAGGTCTTCATCAGTGAGGTCTCTCGCCCAGTCCTTCTCGATCCGAAGGTCGTATTTACCGTGGGCTATATCATCACGATGTTGGCTTATGAACTTGACGAAATCGTCCCAATCCTCAGGGATGATCTTCTGCGTTGTAGCTTCTTCCATGATTGCGAGTAACAGTCAGTCACTTTCGCCCTTAAGCTCCACTAGTTGCCGGTCGCGATCATCCAGAGACGTCCCGGCTTCTACAAGTTCTTAATGATCGCCGACGCGAACTCGCTCGTCTTAAGCCTGGTCGCGCCTTCCATCTGCCGGTGTAGATCGTAGGTCACCCGCTTTTGCCCAATCGTCTTCGTCAGAGCGGCGACGATCCGCTCACTCACCTCGCGCCAGCCCATGTGCTCGAACATCATTACGCCTGACAAAATCACCGACGAAGGATTGATCATGTCCTTGTCGGCGTACTTCGGAGCCGTGCCATGAGTCGCCTCGAATACCGCGGCTCGGTCCCCGATATTGGCTCCCGGAGCCATTCCCAGGCCGCCAACTTGCGCAGCCGCTGCGTCCGACAGATAGTCTCCGTTCAGGTTCGGCGTCGCCAGGATCGAATACTCGTCAGGACGGATCAGTATCTGCTGGAATATCGAGTCGGCGATCCGGTCCTTGATCAGCGGTTTCTTTCGCCACTCACCGTTGCCATGCGTCGCCCAGATCGCCGCCAGAGTGTTCTTGACTTCATCGACTAGCGCCGCACGCTGCTTCTCAGACATCTGCTCGAAGCCCGGCTCGATCATCCGTGCATTTTCTTCCTCGGTGAGCGAAGGATTCTTCTCGCGGTTTTCCAGTATCCAGGTCTCCCGCTCGGTGACGATCTGGTTTCTGAATTCTTCCTTCGCCAGCTCGTAGCCCCAATCTCGAAACGCGCCTTCGGTGAACTTCATGATGTTGCCCTTGTGAACAAGCGTGACCGAAGGCTTGTTGAAGTCTAGCGCATACTGAATCGCGCGGCGCACGAGCCGCTTTGTTCCCGTTGGCGAGATCGGTTTGATGCCGATGCCGCTGTCTGTTCGCACCTTGTAGCCGTACTTGTCGTTCAACAGCGAAATGATTTCTCTCGCGCGTTCGCTCTCCGAAACAAACTCGACCCCGGCGTAAACGTCTTCGGTGTTCTCACGAAAGATGACCACGTCAACGCGCTCGGGATGCCGGACCGGCGAGGGCACTCCATCGAAATAACGCACCGGTCTCACACAGGCATAGAGGTCCAGCACCTGACGAAGCGTGACGTTCAGGCTCCGAATGCCGCCGCCAACCGGTGTAGTTAGCGGGCCTTTGATCGCGACGGCGAATTCGGCGATGGCTTTGACCGAGTCATCCGTTAGCCACTCGCCGAACTGGTTGAACGCCTTCTCGCCCGCGAATATCTCGTACCACACGACCCGGCGGCTGGTCCCATAAGCTTTCTCGACTGCGGCGTCAAATACGCGACAAGACGCGCGCCAGATGTCGCGCCCTGTGCCGTCGCCTTCGATGAACGGAATGATTGGGCGATCGGGCACCTTAAGCTTCACGCCGTCGACCGTAATCTTTTGACCGTCGGGGGGAACTTCTATACCATTGAACCTCGCCATCAGCTCCGAACCTCCTTGGTGCGAACGCCTTGGCAATGTAACCACCGGGCGAGAGCAAGTGTCAAGATTCGGAGCGGTAACGGCATAGTTAGATGTTAAGTTCTGAACCTGGGCTCATACCCACCCTCGGTCAGAGGTAGGTATGCGCGAAACAAGTGAGGGGCCCAGCCGTGAGGGTAGGCGAACATCGCCCGGCTTAGTCTAGAATTAAGGTCCGAAATGGTAGAGAGAAAGAAGGAGACAGGCCCGGTCGCCGACGACTCACTCGAAGAGATTCACCGTCGACTCAAGGAGTCTGGAGCAGCCAATCTGACCGCGGAGCCCGGCACCCCCAACGCCTGGGACCGCGTGAAGCTCGCCCGCCATCCGAATCGTCCCTACACGCTCGACTACATCGAGCTGGTTTTCACCGCTTTCTTCGAGATTCACGGCGACCGCCGCTTCGGTGACGATCCGGCAATGATCGCAGGCTTCGCCCACTTCCACGGAGATCCCTGCGTGGTTATCGGTCATCAGAAAGGCCGCACCACCAGGCAGCGCCAGCACCGCAACTTCGGCATGCCTAAACCCGAGGGATATCGCAAGGCGCTGCGAGTGATGAAACTGGCCGAGAAATTTCACCGCCCGGTATTCTGCCTGATCGACACTCCCGGCGCTTACCCGGGCATCGACGCCGAAGAGCGCGGCCAGGCTGAGGCCATCGCTTACAACCTCCGCGAGATGGCGAAACTCCGCGTGCCGGTGATCGTGGCCGTGACCGGCGAAGGCGGGTCGGGCGGAGCGCTCGCGATCGGGATGGGCGATCGAGTGTTGATGCTCGAGAACTCGATCTATTCGGTAATCTCGCCCGAATCCTGCTCGGCGATACTCTGGCGCGATCAAGCACACGCCGAGGAAGCGGCTCGGGCACTGCGATTGACCGCGCCTGACTTGCTCGACTTCGGATTGATCGATCAAATCGTTCCCGAGCCCGACGGCGGCGCGCATATGAATCACGAGGAGGCCGGCAGCTTGCTGGCCGCGTCACTGTCGGACGCACTGCGGTCGGTGCGGGATCTCAGTTGCGAGGAGCGCATCGCTCAACGCTACGACAAGTTTCGCAAGATGGGCGAGTTCGAAGATCGTACGAACCAGCCCCACTCGCACACCGGCCGGCTAACAAGAGATCCTTCTTAACAAGGAGACAAGCTTGATCGGGCAATCGCGCGTCCAAAGATTCTGCTCTCATCTGGCAATGGCTGGCTTGCTGTTGTCGGCGATCGCGCCGAGTCCTTCTTTTAGCTCGCATTTCGAGGCGCGGGCTGCCGTTGGGTTCTCGGAGAAGGAGCGCGCCGCCGCCGCAGCTATAAGCACCGAGACCATTAGGGAAGTCACGAACCTGCTGGCTTCAAAAGAAATGGAAGGCCGGGGAACCGGGCAGCCCGGAGCCGATCGAGCGGCGCAGTACATCGGCGATCGATTCGCTAAGCTCGGCTTGAAGCCAGCAGGAGATGGCGGCAGCTACCTTCAGCCAATCAAGTTCAGAGTCGAGCAGGTTCTTGCTGACTCTTCATTCAAAGTTGCGGACAGTGCGTTTGCGTACAAGAAGGACTTCGTAGTGGTGCCGCCGCTGCCGGCGGCATCTACAGATGCCAACGGCGAATTGGTGTTTGCCGGTTACGGAGTGACCTCCGCGGAGTTGAAGCGCGACGACCTCGCCGGCATAGATGTCAAAGGCAAAATTGTCGTCCTTCTCGGAGGCAAGCCGAAGAATGTGGACCAGGCAGCCTGGTCCAAAGCTGCAAGTCCGCAGTTGGTGTTCGGAAGGCTTGCAATTGCCAGCGCGGCAGGTTGCGTGTTGACCTATGTCGCGGCGCGCGATACTCAACCGTTCAATCTAGTGACCGTCTATTTGTCACGGCGGCGGGTTGCGCTCGCCGATGTTCCGCAGTTGCCGTTGAAGCTTCCGCCGATGGTCGTGATAAGCGACGCAACCGCCGAAAAGCTGTTCGCTGGCTCCGGCTCTACTTACGCTCAGGCTAAGCAGAAGGCCGAGAACGGAGAGTTCGTCTCGCTTTCGCTCGCGAAGCAGGCTGCGGTATCGGTCAAGCTCCGCCGTGAGGAGGTAACCAGCAGCAACGTCGTAGCTGTGCTCGAAGGCTCAGACGCGAAGCTGAAAGACGAAGCGGTTGTGCTCTCTGCACACTACGACGCATACGGCATCGACACCGACGGAACGATTTATCCGGGAGCCGCCGACAACGCGATCGGCGTTGCGAAGCTGATTGCGATAGCTGAAGCTCTGGTAAAGTCAAAGACAAAACCGCGCCGCTCGATTATCTTTCTGGCGGTGACGGGAGAAGAGTACGGACTGCTGGGCGCCGCTCACTGGGTCAAACATCCGACGTGGCCGATAGAGAAAGTCGCGGCCAACATTAACTACGACGGCATAGGCACCGAAGTCTGGGGACCGCTGGGTTACGTGATCGACTACGGGTTCAAACACTCGGACCTCGGCGAGTTGCTCAATGACGTGCTCGTGGCGCAGGGTCTGACGCTGGTCCCGGACATGGCTCCTGAAGAGCGAATCTTCTATCGCTCCGATCACTACGAGTTCTTCAAAAAGGGCGTACCGTCGCTTTATCTCATCGGCGCGCCGGCCGGCAATCTGCTGGGGTTTATGCCAAGAGCGGCGAAGTGGTTGGTGACCGACTATCACATGAGCACCGACACTGTTCAGCCGGATTGGAACTGGGAAGGCGCGCGGGGGCTTGCAGTCACCGGAATGATCGCAGGCTTGCGCATCGCCAATCAGGATGCGATGCCCGCGTGGAAGGCGTCTTCACCGTATAACCGGCCGCGCGGCACGAACTTGCCTCCGCCTCCGGAACGGTAGAGATCAGAGGATCAACGCAAACTTGCTTTGGTACGGGAAGAGAAACACCACGGATGAACAAACAACGAGGAGAGCAATGACCGCTAAAACCAACATCATTTCGATTTTGCTTGTTACGACAACAGTGATAACCGCGAGTGCGCAGGTGGGCCGCGTGTCGCTAAGGCCGGTGTTCAAGCCGGGTCAGGAGTATCGCTACCTCATCAACGGATCGGTTGACACGCACGTCACTCCGACGGGCTCGAACGGCATCGCGAGCAATGTGCATCGAGAGACAGTCGCAACCGTAGTGATTCGGGCACTTGTCAGCGAGAAAGGCGATTTGACTAATGAAGCGGTCATCGAAGCGATTACTACTCGCACGACTGTTGACGGAGTCGATAGACCAACCGCCGACGCCTCTCTTGCTGGGCGGAAGATCGAATACCAGTTGGATTCAGAGGACAAGGTTATGAAAGTCTCGCTTCCGGAAACGGTAAGCGAAACAGGGCTGGCCCAGGTGATATTCAGCCTGGGGAGGTGGGCGCCGCCGGGCGAAGTTGCCGTCGGGCAGACGTGGGGACAAGGCTCGGGCGGTGAGAACCTCGCAGGCAATTTTGAATACATCTCTGCGACACCCATTGGCGAGATCACAAAGCGCGCGACAATCGCTTACAAGCTATCATCGGTAAATGGTTCCAAAGCGTTAATTGAAGGCGCAATCACACTGAACCAGAGCGGGACTTCATTGCTGACAACGAAGGACGCCCGAATTGACGTAGGCGTGATAGCGGCGGGGAACGGCAGAACCATAATCGAGTACGACGTGGCCGCAAGCCGCATCATTGCTGCAACAACCGAAACTTCGATCGAAGGCCGTCTCTCAAACACACTTCCAAAGGGAGAAGGCGAAAAACTGCAGCCGCGCGAAGGCACGCTTGTCGAGAAGTCGAAGTCTTCGATCAAGCTGATTCAATAGCGGGTCAACGGTTCCGAGTTCAGGGTTCAGAGTTCCGGGTTCAGGGTTCAGAGTTCAGGGTTCCGAGTTCAGTTTCCTGGTTCGTGGTTCAGCGTTTGGAGGTCCCAGTTCCCTCGAGTAATACGTCGATTAGGTAAACCCTGAACCTGAACCCGAACCCTGAACCCTGAACCCTGAACCCTGAACCCTGAACCCCGAACCCCGAACCCTGAACCCCGAAACCATCTTTCATGGATTTCGATTGCTTCATCTTCGATTTTGACGGAACGCTCGCCCACTCGGAACCCGCGTACCGCGGGGCGTTTCTTTACTCGATCAGATTGCACACAGGGCTCGAATTAAACGAAGACGAGTTTCACGATTTCTGGAACGTCACTCCTCAAGAAGTGCTCGGCCGCTACAGCCGCGAACTGCTCGACGAGATGCTGGTTAGCTTCGAAGAGCACTACTACGCCAATCACCATCATCATCTCACCCCTTACGACGGCATCGCCGAGTTGCTCGAGTCGCTGAATGAGGGGGGCGCTCGCATTGCTGTCGTGTCGTTAAAGCCGAGGCGCGCGGGCGAACGGGAGATCGACTTCACCGGGCTGCGCTCAATGATAGACTTGAGTGTTTGGGGGGATGACGTTGAAAGACCCAAACCGGAACCCGACGGGGTGCTGCGCGCGATGTCTCAGCTTGGCGCGGATCCTTGTTCGACGCTTGTCATCGGCGACAGTCCGGCTGACATTTTGATGGGGCGCGCAGCCGGAACGCGGACGGCAGCGGCGCTATGGGGCGGATCAAGCCGTGAGCGATTGCTTGCCGCGTCGCCGGACCTTGTGCTCGACGAACCGGTAGATTTGCTGAAAGCTATGATGGCAACAGTTGATGCTGGATCTCTACGATGAATTTAGGGAGATAATCTCCTCTCTTACGGAGGGCGGGATCGACTACGCCGTGTGTGGTGGCTTAGCCGTATCTGTCTACAGCGACCCTCGCGCTACCGTTGACATCGATCTTCTGATTCTTCCAAACGATCTTGATAGGGCGAGGACTGCAGTTCAGCATCTCGGCTATACGATCGCAGCGATGCCGATGACTTTCGCGCACGGCGCAATCGAAATTCGGCGCTTCTCGAAGCTGGATACCGAGGCCGGCGACGTTTTGTCACTCGATCTGCTTCTGGTGACACCGGAGATCGTAGATGTGTGGGCCTCTCGATCTCAAGTCGAATCGGAAAACGGACCGCTCTGGCTAGTATCTCGCAGGGGATTAATCGCGCTGAAGTCCCTGCGATCAAGCGGACAGGACCTCGCTGACATCGAGCGATTGAAGGAGGGATTGGATGAAAGTTGATATGTCTCCAAAAGCGGTGACCGTCCGCTTGAAGCGCGTGTCGCAGCTCCGGCGCTTGTGTCTGGCGCTCGGCAAAGCGCGGCCGGTTGATCGCCCCGTCAAACAAGGCGCCGTAGCGGACCCGCTACGGCTCGCCCAGCAGCCGTCAAAACCCAAAGGATGAGCGCTTTTCGCTGAGTGAACGCGCTGAACATTCCAATCAAAAGGAATAAACGGCCCGCGCGAAAGCATTCATGAGTGTCAGGCAGAGTACAGATTGAAGTCTGTGCTACCTCGGAGACCGCCGACACAGCGCGGCTCGTACTAGAGAGTGCATGTAATGGAGCAGTGCTAGAATTGAAACATCTATGTTGATCAAGAAACCTGAAGACATTAAAAGCAGCGAGATCACCGGCAAGAATTTGTACCTGACCCGGCGCCTGTTCATCCGCGGCGCAGCACTGGCGGGCACAATGGCTGCTACCGGACTCGTCTACCGCCGCTTCACAAGTCACAGTGAAGAATCGCAGGCAGGAGAAAAGATCGCCAGCGTGCAACCTCCCCCGGCGGTGGCTCAGACGCTGGACGAGAAGCAGACGTCCTATGAAGACATAACCCACTACAACAACTTCTACGAGTTCTCGACCGATAAGCGCGCGGTCGCGGATAAGGCCAAACGATTTGTGACTCGCCCGTGGACGGTTGTGGTCGAGGGGCTCGTTCACCAGCCGCGCGTTTTTGATATCGACGACCTGTTGAAGATCAGCCCTCCCGAAGAGCGCGTGTATCGCCTTCGCTGCGTCGAGGCGTGGTCAATGGTGATTCCGTGGGTCGGCTTTCCGCTGGCCACGCTCCTGGATCAAGTGCAGCCGATGTCACAAGCGAAGTACGTCGCGTTTGAATCGCTCGCTGATCCGAAACAGATGCCAAACGTGACCTCGGACGTTCTTGAGTGGCCGTACGTCGAAGGACTGCGATTGGATGAAGCGATGCATCCGCTGACGATTCTCGCGAGCGGGCTGTACGGCGAAACGCTTCCGCCTCAAAACGGCGCGCCGCTTAGATTGGTTGTGCCGTGGAAGTACGGCTTCAAAGGGCTCAAGTCGATCGTGAGAATAAAGCTCGTTGAAGACGAGCCGCCGACTACCTGGAACATCGCGGGCCCGAGCGAATACGGCTTCTACTCAAACGTCAATCCGCAGGTAGATCATCCTCGATGGAGCCAGGCCCGCGAGCGGCGCATCGGTGAGTTCGGCTTGAGAGACACGTTGATGTTCAATGGCTACGGGGAGCAGGTCGCGCAGCTTTACAGCGGGCTGGATTTGAAGAAGTACTATTGAAGTAATGCGTTGATCGTGATGCGTAATCCGTGATGCATGAAACTGTTTGGGTAGGATCCATAGGTAGGATCACGGTCGGGAAGGGTGGTTTACCCCCGCTCTTGTCTTTCGACTTTGGCAGAGTTGGCTGTACAAGGAGCGGGGGTAAACCACCCTTCCCGACCTGTGATCCTGGTACGGTAGCTTAGACCTTGAGCTTCACGAATGAGGCATCACCCATCACGAAATTTGCATGAAAGACACTCGCTTCGCACAACTCGTGATTTTCATCAGCAGCGCGGTGCCGCTTTCGCTGCTTGGTTGGGACTGGTATCACCACCGCCTTGGCGCGAACCCCACTGAATTCGCCACTCGCACGACCGGCGTTCTGACCCTGCTGTTCTTGATACTCTCGCTTGCCGTCACGCCGTTTCGCAAAACGCTCGGGCTGCCCTGGATGATCAAGTTCCGCCGCTTGCTTGGCCTGTACGGGTTCTTCTACGGCTGCCTGCATCTGCTGACCTACGTCTGGTTCGATAAGTTTTTCGGGTTCCGGCTCATCGGCGAAGACATCGTCAAGCGCCCATTCATCACCGTAGGAATGGCTAGCTTTGTGATACTGGTGCCGCTTGCTCTGACTTCAACTCAAAGGAGCATCAAGCGGTTGGGCGGGAAGCGATGGAATCGGCTGCACTGGCTAGCTTACGTCGCGGCAATTGGCGGGGTAATTCACTACTACATGCTCGTTAAGGCCGACACTCGCGAGCCGGTCTTGTTTGGCGTTGCGGTGGCGGTGTTATTAGGTTATCGCGTCCTGAACAAATTCCTTCCTCACCTGACCCAGCGAACCCCCTCGCGAGCGCAACGCTAGCCGGTGATGCGCCAAGCTATCGATACCCTTCCGCCTGCAGCGCGAAAAGTTCACCGTATAACCCGCCGGCGGCGACCAACTCGGCGTGCGAGCCGTCTTCGACAACCGTTCCGTTCTGAAGAACAATGATTCTGTCGGCCATCCTCACCGTCGAGAAGCGGTGCGAGATAATCACCGCCATCCTTCCCGCTACCAGCTTCGAAAATCGTATAAAGACTTCATACTCGGCGCGTGCATCGAGCGAAGCCGTCGGCTCGTCCAGAATCAACACCTGCGCGTCGCGCATGTAAGCGCGGGCGAGCGCGATCTTCTGCCACTCGCCGCCCGACAGCTCGACCCCCTCGTCGAAACGCCGGCCGAGCATCTGTTTGTAGCCTTTTTCGAATCGCGGCAGTAACGAGGAGGCCTGCGACTTCTCAGATGCGGAAACAATCGCGCCGGGCACTGCGCCGTTGCCGTCAGCCTCCGCACTTGAGTCGCGCTCTTGTTCGCCGGCACTGGAAGCGTCGAGATATGACCGCACTTCCTCGATCTCCCCTACGCCAACGTTCTCGTCGAAGCGCAAATCGTATTTGACGAAGTCTTGAAAGATCACCCCGATCGCGCGGCGCACGGAATGAATGTCATACTCGCGAAGGTCGACTCCGTCCAGCAAGATGCGCCCTTCGGTTGGATCATAAAGCCTCGCCAGCAGCTTGGTGAGCGTAGTCTTGCCCGCGCCGTTCTCACCGACGAACGCAATGCGCTCGCCGGGACGCAACGTGAAGCTCACGTGCCGCACCGCCCACGCCTCGCTCCCGGGATAGCGAAAGCCGATGTCCTCGAACAGAAACCCTTCACGGATGGGCCGCGGCACCGACGGCGCGCCCGGCGGCGAAGCGATCGACGGTTTCATATCAAAGAAATCGAAGAGGTCCTTAAGGTAGAGACACTGTTGATAAATTCCGCCCGCGCCCATCAACAGTCCCTGGATCAATCCTCGGCTTCGCGCGAACGACCCGGCTATAAAGGTCAGCTCGCCGATCGAGATTACACCGTTCACCGCACGCGCTAGTATGATTACGTACGCGCTGTAGTAGCCAAGCGTCCCTATCAGCGACAGAGCCGTGCTGACATACGCTTTGCGAACCGAGAGCTTCTTGTTCTCGTCGTAGAACCTCCAGGATAGTTTGCGGAACCGCTCGATCAGCCACGGCGACAGTCCGAATAGCTGCACTTCTTTCGCGGTTCTATCGCTCGCGGCGACATAGCGCAGATAGTCGAGCTGTCTTCGCTCGGGCGTCCACCGAAACTGCATCGAATATTCCAGGGACGCGAAGTGAGTCTCACCGAAAAAGCTCGGCAGCACTGCGACCGCAAGCAGCAGCAAAAGCCACGGGCTGTACACTATCAGCGCCGCGCCCAACGATATCAACGTGAGGCCGTCTTGCCCGATCGCCAGAAGCTGCGCCAGCAACCCTATGCGGCTGGTCGTCTGCCGCCGCGCGCGTTCGAGATGATCGTAGAATGCCGGGTCTTCGAAGTGCGAAAGGTCGAGCGTGGCAGCATGCTCCATCAATCGCACGCTTGTGTGGTTTGAGAAGAGGTCGCCCAGCAAGCTTTCAACCAGCGACGACGCTCTTGCAAGAACATCGTTCGCAGTCACGATGACGACTTCAAGAGCGACGAGTTTCCACAGCCTTGCGAAGTCCGGAGATGATTCGCGCGAAGCAACCACTGCGTCGATGATCAGCTTGCCGACCCAGAGCATCGCTACCGGAATGCCGGCTCGCAGCAGACGCAGCAGCGCCATCGCCGTCGTGTAGCCGCGATGCGTCTCCCACACGAGCTTGATCAGTGGAGGGATGTAGCGGAGCGCAGCGAACCGTTCGTGAAGCGTTGGCCGCTCATTGCCGGGACTGGCGGGGCCGAAAGAGAAATGCATGGCCATAAGAAATGCGTGATGCGTAACACGTGAAACGAAACGTGATTCGTGATGCGGGATGCGTGATCGTGACGCGCGTGATGCGTTATGCGTGAAGATGAAGTTTCAAGTTACTGCGAAAGGATCACAGGTCTGGAAGGGTGGTTTACCCCCGCTCTTGTCTTGGTAGAGGAGACTTTTCAAGGAGCGGGGCAAAGCCTCCCTTCCCCACTTGTGATCCTTCACATAGGGCCTTCCCAAACAGTTTCACGCATCACGAGCCACGCATCCCGTTTCACGCTTCACGCATCACTTCTCATTTCGTCTCGCGAAGCTCGCGCAGCAACTCATCGCGAAAATATCCCGCGGGGATGGTGCCCTGCTTGATGAAGAGAAGGTGAAATGTTTTGGCCGAGAACCGATCACCCAGGAGTTTCGACGCTTCTTCCCGCAAGGCGTAGATCTGGTCTTTGCCGAGGCGATAAGTGATTGCCTGCGTCGGCCACTTCGAATAACGAAAGATAGCGCCCTCGGCCGACTTGCAGCTTGCTCGCTTATCGTCCTTCGCGGTCGCCGACGTATCGCGGCAGGAGCCCGGAAGAAAATCGACCACCTGCGAGAACAGATCGACCGCATCGTCGTAGCTCATCCGGCCGGTGTGAATGCCCGTGTCGACGCGAACTCGCAGATCGCGATAGAGCTTGCCCTGCAACTGGTAGAGTCTTTCTTCAGGTGCGTAGGCCCCTTGAGGCGCGCCGGGCTGCGGCTCAGCCATCAAGGCTTCGGCATACAGCCCCCATCCTTCCGCCGACATCGAGTCTTCCCACATCGACGATGAATCTTCAACCGCCCCCGGTGTCAGCCAGCGAACCTCACCGATTTGATCTTTGTACTGAGTCATGACTTTGTAATACCAATCGTGGCCGGGGAAGCCTTCGTGCGCCGACAGGTCTGCGAGCGCTGAACGATTGTTCGATTTCAAAGCAGCAGGGTCGTTGTCCGTAGGCGTCACGTAGAACCGGCCGACACCCGTCGTCTTGAACGGAGGCGCCGGATAGTAGGCCGCGCCGTCGATTGAAGCTCGCAGCGGCGGCGGAGTCTCGACCACTTCGAGCTTGTAGTCACCAGGCACGTCGAAGATTCCTGTCTTGCGCGCGTAGTCGACCAATCGAAATGCCGCATCCCGATACCACGAGACCATCTCGGCGTCGGACTTGGGGTAGTCTTTTGACAATTCATCGAAGACGGCGCGCACTGCAGCCGGGCCTTCGGCGGGAAGGGTCCACCCGTGCGACTTTCCGATCTCGCGAGCCAGCTCGATCATCTCTTTCTGGGTAGCTTCGACGATCGGCCACGCCTCGTCGTAAAGCTGCGCCGCAGTCTTATCGATGTGAAAGTTGTTCTTGAGCGCCCAGTCGTACTCGGTTTCCCCCATCGCAAATCGATCGCCGGCGAATTCTTTCTTCACCGTTCTGGCAGCATTACCCGAGTCGAAGAAAGTGTTCGTCACAAACCCGGCCAGTTTGCGATAGGCTTCAGCGGCCTGTTTCGAGGCGTCGCGAACCTGAGCGAGCAACTGATCGCGCTGGGCTCCGGCGATCCGCTCTTCCGCCAATTTTGGTAGAGTCTCTTCAAAATACTTCGCATCGGCTGCTGACGTATCCAGGCCGTTGCGTTTGAGCACTCGAAAGTCGGGCGCGTTGTTCGACTTCACACCGGCGAGCAGTTGCTCCTGAGCGACGGCAAGAAACTGCGGGATCACGCTCACTCGTTTGGCCACGAGCGACCACTCATCAGCGGTGCCGTAGGTCTTCTCGCCGGTTTGAGTCATCCCTTGCAATTGCCAGTCGACCGCGCGAAAGGGCTCATCGGTGTAGGTATCGAGCGCGCGCTCCTGATAACGGCGCACCTGATGCTGATGGAGCAGGAACCGAATCTGAGCGAGCGCGACGTCGCGGTCTATGCGCAGGCTTGCCGAAAGAGTGTTAGGGTCGATGTTCTGGAAAGCCTTCTCGGTTTCTGCGAGCCAGCGGTCTTCGGCTGCAAGCGCCGCGGCCGAGTGATCCCGCAGCGTACCATCGACATCGCGCAAGGAGGGGTCGAGCCCGGCGCCGCCGAGATAGGTGTTGACCGTCGGGTTGCGACGCAGGAATTCAACGACGTAAACGTCGTGAATCTTCTTGAACTCCTTGTCACCCGAGTTGTTCATTGTCTGTTCCGTCGTCTTCGTTGTGCACGCCGCCATCGCCGCGATCAATGTACAAACCAAAGCCCTTTTCATCTGGTCACCTCAACTTCAACGCGCCAACCTCAGAAGATAGTAGCGATTCTTTCCCGCGGTCTCTCATTCAGCGAACATTTCTGCCAATACCGAAAGTACGTGCTCTTGAGTCGGCCGAGTCACCGTTCCAAGTTTCCTCACAAGTCTCACCTTATCAACCGTTCTAAGCTGATCCAATACAATCTTCCCCTGCTTGCCTTTGAATTTGCATGAAACTCTTGTGGGATAGGAAGTGCCGCGGGTCGTCATGGGCGCGACGATGACTGTTCTTATGTACCGGTTCATTTCATCTGGTGAAACTACAACGCAGGGCCGCGTCTTCTTGATCTCGCTGCCGACCGTGGGGTCCAAGTCTACAAGAAAGACATCGAATCGTTTGATTACCACTGCCACTCGTCTTCATCCCAACTGGTCTGTTTCAGAAGTTTCTCATCCAGCAAGCGGTCGTCACCTTTGCTCGCCATCTGACGGAAAGATTCTTCCCATCCTTCGCGGGCACGGCGCAACGATCTAAGAACTATCTGGTTGCCTTGCACTTCGATGTCGACTTCCTTCGCTATCCCGCTCTGCTGTAAGAAAGGCTTGGGAATTCGGATGCCTTGAGAATTGCCTATTCTAACGATCTGCGCTTTCATACTCACAATGTAATTACTGATCGATCTTGCGTCAAGAAATTCGGCTAACGCCGCTGCGTCACTTCCTCGTCAACTGGCGGTACTTGATTCGATGAGGCTGGTCCGCGGCCGCGCCCAACCTTGCCTTTCGATCCGCTTCATATTCAGTGTAGTTTCCGTCAAACCACTCGACGTGGCTCTCGCCTTCGAAAGCAAGAATGTGCGTCGCGAGGCGGTCGAGAAACCAGCGATCGTGGCTGATCACGACCGCGCAGCCGGCGAAGTTTTCAAGAGCCTCCTCGAGCGCGCGCATCGTGTTCACATCCAGATCGTTCGTCGGCTCATCGAGCAGCAGGACGTTCGCGCCTTCCTTCAACATCTTCGCCAGGTGAACGCGGTTCCGCTCGCCACCCGAAAGCAAGCCGACTCTCTTCTGTTGATCGGTTCCAGAAAAATTGAAGCGAGCCACATACGCACGCGAGTTCACCTGCCGCTTTCCAAGCTCGATCATGTCGTTGCCGCCGGAGATTTCTTCCCAGATCGTCTTGTTCGCATCAAGCGTGTCGCGGCTTTGGTCGACGTAGCCGAGCGTTGCCGTTTCGCCGATTCGCATCGTCCCGCTGTCGGGTTGTTCCTGACCGGTGATCATTCTGAATAGCGTAGTCTTCCCCGCGCCGTTTGGACCGATCACGCCGATGATTCCGCCGGGAGGAAGCGAGAACGACATGCCTTCGATCAAGAGGTTATCGCAATAAGCTTTGCTGACGTCTTTCGCTTCGATGACGACATCGCCCAGTCGCGGCCCGGCAGGGATGTAGATCTCCAGCTCTCGTGAGCGCTTCTCACTCTCCTGCGACAACAGCGCCTCGTAAGAGTTGATGCGAGCCTTCGATTTCGCGTGACGGCCTTTGGGCGACATGCGAATCCACTCAAGCTCACGCTGAAGCGTCTTCTGCCGCTGCGATTCGCTCTTCTCTTCATGCGACAAGCGAGTTTGCTTCTGTTCGAGCCACGACGAGTAGTTGCCTTCCCACGGAATGCCTCGTCCCTGATCCAGCTCGAGGATCCAACCCGCAACGTTGTCCAGAAAGTAGCGATCGTGAGTAATTGCGATGACCGTGCCCGGATACTTCTGAAGATGCTGTTCGAGCCATCCGACTGATTCAGCGTCGAGATGATTAGTGGGCTCGTCGAGTAGAAGAATGTCAGGTTGTTTGAGCAACAGCCGGCACAGCGCAACTCGGCGCCGTTCGCCTCCTGAAAGAATCTTGACCGGCGTCTCTCCTGGCGGACATCGCAAGGCGTCCATCGCCATCTCGAGCCGGCTGTCAAGGTCCCAGGCATTCGCCGCGTCGAGCTTCTCTTGAACATCTCCCTGCTGTTCGAGCAGCGCGGTCATTTCGTCGTCGCTCATCGGCTCGGCGAACTTCTCGTTGATCTGTTCGAACTGCTTCAACAGATCGATCGCTTCATGCACTCCTTCTTCGACGATTTCGCGAACGGTCTTGGATTCATCGAGGCGCGGCTCTTGTTCAAGGAAGCCGGTCGTGTAGCCGGGCGAAATAACGGTCTCGCCTACGAACTCTTTATCAACGCCGGCGATGATGCGAAGAAGCGAACTCTTACCCGAGCCGTTGAGTCCGATGACGCCGATCTTAGCGCCGTAGAAGTAAGAGAGATAGATGTCCTTGATGACCGGTTTTTTGTCATAGTACTTCCCGACTCCGACCATTGAGTAGATGACTTTGTTTGGTGCACTGCTCATTCAGTCCAGTAATTTTAGCGAGGCGTAGAAATATCGACCATCTGATGTTAGCAAGCAGCGACTTCAAAAGCGACCAACACTTTGTGTCTCAATTTGACCTCGCCCATTGAAAAATCCACTCCACTCATTGAATCTACTGCTCGGTACGTGATAAGAATGACCCGCTTGTTAGGGTGGCATACAGGCGTCGAGGTCGAAGACATTTCCTCTTCATGCTTCGTTTGACGCGCGCAGGCCGGCCCGCACACCGCATGCGATGCAAGTATTCTTTTGCATTGTCGTGCGGAGTTACGTCGTCTGTATTTCTGAGGAGCGTCGGGCCCCGAGGCCGACCTTTTGGATTAACGGAGGCTCAGACAAAATGAATCGTCTCATATCTTTAGGACTATGTTTGGTTGCAATGCTCGGCGCCGCAGTCGCTCAGGACCTGGCCGCCAAGGTACCGAGCGGTTCGAAGGTCTTCATCGCGCCGATGGAAGGCAATCTGCATCCCTTCATCGCAGCTGAAATCGTCAAGAAAAAACTGCCGCTCACCGTCGTCACCGAAGATAAGGACGCCGACTTCATATTAACCGGCGCTTCTATCAAGGGCGATGACAAGTGGTATCACACGGTCTTCGGCGGCAAGGATAAGAACGAAGGCAGCGTCCAGTTGATCAGCGTGAAGGACAAGACAATGGTATGGGCCGGAGAGGCTGGCGACCGCTCGCTCTGGGGGCTCGGCTTGAGACGGGGCGGCCAGCGCAAGGTAGCTGACCGGATCGTGTCGAAGATGAGGGATCAACTTTTCAAGAAGTAGCTAGCGCGCGGTTCCCTATTGGCACAGCCGCTGACCCAGACGCCTCTCTTTTTTGGTCTTTGATCAAAAATAGATTTGCCACAGGCCTCAAATGGGGGAATGGCACGAGGAAATCATCTTGGGAATCGTGGGTATAACTTAGCAGGCTGCTGAAAAACTAATCTATCGCCACTAAGGCACGAGGGCACGAAGGAGCACAAAGCCCACAACATACTGCATTCACTGACTTGGTGCAGCTTCGTGTCTTTGTGTCTTAGTGGCGAGCGCCCTTTTTCAGCAGCCTGCTAGGCTGGTATAGTCAGCCCAGCGTGATAGAGATTGCACAGAAGCACGCCGTGCACGAGTATGCAACGTGGACGCTGATTTTCACAACCGCGATGCAGCCGCCTTTTTAGCCTTCTTTCTGCCGTCACCCTTCTTACGCTTTTTGCCGTCGGCGTTGTTCATCTGCTCGCGCAGCACCGTAGCCCGGTTGAGCATGACTGCATCCATTCTTCCGGTACCACGCTCCGCTACCCACTGCATCATTGACGAGAGGAAAAGCTCCTTCAAGTATGCGAAGGAGAAGCCGCCGGTTGCTTCGACGAGCTTCGGAAGCGCATGCTCCGAAAGCCTCAGGTCAACTTCCAGCGACTTGTTCCACGAAGCGATATAGGTCAACCTCTCGGGCGGCGCCGGCAAGTTGAAATAGTACTTCCTGTCGAATCTGCTGGGCCGATCGAGTATGGCCGCATCCAGTTTCTCGGGGTGATTCGTGGTGGCCAGAACCACGACACCGTCGTTCTCCGCAAATCCGTCGAGCTCGTTCAAGAAGAACGCCTTATTCTCATTGTCGATCAGCGAGTCCAGGTCTTCGAGCACGACGATGGACGGCGTAGTCTTTCGCGCGCGGGTAAACACGGCGCGCATGCAAAAACAAAGGGGGCCGGCGGCTCTCTTCGTAGGCTGGGCTTGAACAATCCACCCACTGCCGTGGCTGGGATTCCCGGACTTTTCATGAGTCTCTGTCAGAGGTGATGCGCGAAAACCTGACCCGCACCCAAAAAGTTTAGCGCTCGGGAATCACATCGACAGACATCCGGCCAAGATCAGCCGCATCGACAACGTCGACATCGGGCAATCGCGGCTCGTACTTTGAGGAACCGGTCACGTGCCACAACCAGATTCTGATCAGGAAGAAGAAGACGGCATATGAGACGCAGACCGCTATCAAGTAACGGAAAAACATTGAGCGCAAGCCGAATTCGAGTAGAAGCTTGCTGGCAAGAAGACCTGAAGCGCACACGCCCGCCAGCAACAAGGTCATGTGAAATCGCACGAAGAAGCGGTCAAGAAAGCTCCGTTTGAACGCCGTCGCTGGGTCAGAGTTTTGCCGACTCTCAACGAAATGCCGGTGTGACGGAGGATTTTGTCGTCGTTGGCCCATCGGCGTTGCGGTTCACGCTTTCTTCAACAGCGCGATCTGCCCCGCGTGATAAAGGTCGTGCTGAATCACGCCGTGTAAAAGGAAGTAGATCGAGTACTGCGTGCCAGGCACGATCTCCTCAAGCCGCGCTTCATCTAGCCCCCTGATCGCTGCGCGGAGGGTTTCGTGGTTGCGCCGGAGTTCTTCAAGCGCGTTTTGCCATGCCCCGTCGCTCGTGTCTTCAACTGCCGGCCAGTCTTCTTCGTCCGAGACGTCGATTGGATCCGATTCTTCTACCCGCCTGCGGCCTACGCGCTCCCATGTAGCGATGTGCAGAGTAAGCTCCCAGATGCTGTGCGCGCCCGGGATCGAATGCGCGGCCGCTTGCTCGGCAGTGACGCCCGCCAGTACTTCAGAGACAGACGGCCCGTGCCACGCCTTACCTTCAAACGCCCGCTTGAGTTGGTCGTTGATTCGTTTGATCTCGCTCATAAAAAGGGTTCCGAGTTCAGGGTTCAGGGTTCAGGGTTCAGGGTTCAGGGTTCAGGGTTCAGGGTTCAGGGTTGCTGGTTGCTGGTTGCTGGTTGCTGGTTGCTGGTTGCTGGTTGCTGGTTGCTGGTTTCTGGTTTCTGGTTTCTGGTTTCTGGTTCAGAGTACAACCTTTAGGTTGCTCTCCGTAGCAAGCTAAAGCTTGTACTCTGAACCCTGAACCCTGAACTCTGAACCCTGAACTCTGAACCCTGAACTCTGAACCGTAGGTTCAGTTGTTCCCGGGCGGCGCCTGCGGTGTTGGAGTCGCGGGTGTGCCGGGCTTCGGCGGAAGCGGCGGCATGTTCTCCTTGCTGAAGCGCGGAAGCAGCTCATCCCGCATCGCAAGCTGATACACGGCAGCGGCAATCGCTATCGCTGCCTTCCTCGCGTCGTCTAAGATGATCCGTTCGTAGGTGTCCAGGTTCGTGTGCCACGTAGCTGAATTGTATTCGATCGGGTCCTGCCCTATCCCGATACCGGCAAGGCCCGCCTGACTGAACGAAGTGCTGTCCGTGCCGCCGAGCGCGCGGCTCTTAGACGGAATCGCTCCCATCACGCCAACGTCTTCGAACGGCGCAAGTGCTGCGCGCACGATCGCTGCGGCCTCCGGTGGTCCGAACACGCTTGCGCCGCGCGCGCGTCCCGTCCCCGAGTCGATGTTGAAGTAAGCGGCCAGCTTGTTGTATTCAGGCTTCGGCTCCTCGAACGTTCCGAAGTGCTCCTTCACATAAGCCTGTGAGCCGAGCAAGCCTTGCTCCTCACCGCTCCAAAGCGCGACTCGAATCGTGCGGCGAGGCTTCACGCCGATGGCTTTCAGAATCCGCGCGGCTTCCATCATCACCGCGCAGCCGATCGCGTTGTCCGTAGCTCCAGTCGCCGAGTGCCACGAGTCGAGATGCCCGCCAAGCATCACTACTTCGTCTGTCTTGTCCGTGCCCGGAATTTCGGCGATCGTGTTGTAAGCGGTTTTGCCTTCGGGGTACCAGCGATTGACTATGTTGAACTCAAGCTCGACAGGCTGGCCGTCCGCGAGAATGCGCGAGATGCGGCCATAGTCCTCGTTGCTCATCACTACGGTCGGGAGCGCCTTGGCCGCGTCGAACGTGCGATTGTTAAAAGCCCGAATCTGGCGATGCTCGCGTCCGGCATCGTTCGCTCTTATCAATGCCCCGCTTGTAAGAAGGAACTGATCGAGTTGCTCATCGATTTGCCGCGCCGTCAGCTTCCCCGGGTCTTCCTGTTGAGGCCCGCGACCCCTGCGACCCTGCCCCGCGTTCGGATTGTTCGGATCATAGCGTTCCTTCGCCTGCTTGTCGTCTTGCCGGCGCGGAGGCGGAGTAAGATTCACGGCGACCATCTGATGCTTGCCCGCAAGCACGAACTTCCCTTTGACTTTGTCCTTCTGCGTTGCAAGGTACGCAGTGAACTCTTCCTGAGTGGGCTTTTCGGGAAGGACCATCTGATAAGCCTTCGCCGTCACCGGTCCATTAGTGCCCGCGGTCCATGCGAGCACTTCACAGGTAAGCGTGTCCTTCACCGGCGATGTGATAAAGCCCGAAAAGCGTTCGTTCATCCAGCCCGGGTGACCGAAGTCCCACGGTTCCAGATGGCCGTTCTCAAAACCCCAGGCGGTCATCTGCTTGATCGCCCATTCACCGGCGGCTTTCAGATTCGGCGAGCCAGTCAAACGCGGACCGTGGATGTCAGTAAGAAAATGCATCGTCCGCATGATCTGCGAGTTGTCCGTCTCCTCTTTTCGAATCTTCGCGTTGATGTCTGCGGCGTCTTGCGCAAGTACCGGCGCGTAACCGAGCAGTGACACGCATATCATGAAGAAGGCTCTGGTTCTTAGCATTGCTGTTCTCCTGTCAGCTTTGGGGTTCCACTGATAACGATGAGCGAGGATTATATGTCCAGTTTGTGCGCGCGTAAACATTCACCTGTGCGGGCGTCCCTCCGTGATGCCATTCGAAGTGAGGCTTGAACACAACACCACTCATAACAAATGTCTGGGCTGGCACACTCAGAATCTCATTAACACCTCACTTCAGTGAGGTGGACTGCGCTGTCGCGTCGAGTAGAACCGTTTCAACGGTTTGCCCACAGTCGCACGTTGAAACTGTTAAAACAGTTCGAGCCGGATTCTGCGGCCGTCACCTCACTGAAGTGAGGTGTTAATGACACAATCGCGCACAGGTCACACTGCTCGAAGCATCGCGTCCATCGACTCGCGCGCAAAGCGTTTCTGCAGTAAGCGAGTGACCGGGTATCCGAGCTTAGCAATCAAGTGATTTGGCCTCGAATAAGCATAGATGTCGTACCACACTGAATCGTCTTTGCTGTGCAACTCGATCGTAAACGACTCCTGGCCGCGCTCTACGTGCTCGGGGCAGAGTGCCGTATGCGAAGCCGAACTTCCGCACCTCACGGTGTTCGTCGATCACGAGGGCGATTCGGCAAGCGTTCAGCGACCAGAAGCCGAGGATGTGAGCAAGCACGGCGACCGTGGCGCCCGTCTCAATCGGCGCGGCGGGCCAGCAGAGATGCAGCCAACCGATGTTGAACATTTCCCATCGCTTGAGTGCTTCAACCGCTCGTTTGAAGACCTCCGGCCCGGTGCCCAGCCTTATGCGGTTGTGATCCACCGTGTAACCTCGAGGCGCTGCTAGCCCTGAAGCACCAGGACCTGGATATGAGAAGGACTGGTGCTGTTGTGAGGAGAGAAACTGGCGGATTTGTTCTTCGGTGGGCCGATGTAGCAGAAACATTCGAAAACTCGATCGCCGAAAGCGTCAGCGTCTCGGTTCCGCAAGCTTCTCTAACGCCGCATCCTCTGCTGCGTAGTTGAAGCGGCTCGCGTCCACTTGATCTGGAGGGTGCGCGCGTTCCCACTCGACAGTCTGTTTCATAGCTTCATCGCGGGTGATGTGCTCGGCGTAGCCAAGCTCTCGTCTTATTCGGCTTGTATAGCCGTCAAGGTGATGCTCGAGGTTGTAAGGCATTCTGAGATGCTCAGGCATCAACTCTTTCGGCAGCGCAACAACCTCGCCTTGCCATCCAGCGGCGCGTCCAATGCTTCGAACCCACTCTGCTTCGGACAGCGCATCCGGCTCACCGACATTGTAGACACGATTTGCGGCGCGGTCGTCGGTCACCGTGAGCGCTATCCCCGCCGCGACGTTGTCAACATACCCTCGAGTCCAACGCCAACGCGCGTGTTTCTCTTCGAGAAGAATAACTCGCCTGCCATCCTCCATACGCTTCAGATGATCGAACGCGCGATGGTCGCCGGGACCGTACACCGCCGGCAGGCGCAACACGGTGCCGGGCAAATCAGGATCGCTCATCACGACTTGCTCGACTGGGATCTTATCGTAGTTGAAAGCCATATCGTCGGGACCTTTCGCTTGCCCCCGATAAGGAAAGCGGCTTTCGCGAAGCGGCGAGTCCTCGTTGAACGGCATTGGATCAGGTGGAGCAGCATCAAGACCTAGCAAGCAACCGTAAGCTTGATAAACGTCCATGCTGCTTGCGACAACCACACGGCGCGCGACGCCTCTGAATATGCGCATCAGGGTCTCGGCCTCTTGCTCGTTGTAGCAGATCATGTCCAGCACCACATCTGGCGCGATGCGTGCGAACTCAGAAGCAAAGCTTGATAGAGCGGCGCGTTCGCCCAGAAGGTGATTCACCGAAGTTGGTATCTCGGATTTGCTGTGACCCCGATGAAAGACGGTAACGTCATTGCCCTCTTCGATCAGGCGCCGTACGACCCGGACGCCTATGAAGCGCGTTCCGCCGATGATGAGGACTTTCATGCTTTCAGATGATCGAGCTCTGTTGCTCTTCTTCGCTCTCGATCTTCTGCTGACGTATGAATTTGCCGAACACTCCGTTCCAGGGTGGAATCACGATCGAAACATTGCCATAAGCTTGCGCCTGACACGCGAGTCTGATCAGCGGACGAGGCTCTTCCGTATCGATGTAGCCGAATTCTCTGATCCGCTGCCACTCGAGATCGGCGACTTCTGACAGCTTCTCCGCGCCACCGAGCACGCCGACCCAACAAGTGCCGCACGACGCTGAGCGACACTGAATAGGAATCGGCCCTTCACCTACAACACAGCGCGGCTCGCGCGAATGGTAGTCGCGCTTGTCGTTGGCGGCGGCAGTCGTCAGGTGCTGAGTGTTGATGAGCTTGAACCTGGCGCCCGGGTCGTTTTCGGTAAACGTGATCGTGAAGATCTTATCCGGGTTGAGGAAGCTGAACAGGCCCTGCCTATCATCGCGCGAGCGCGCCTTCAGGATTTGCTCAGGCGATTTCGGGGATAGCGTGCGCTTCGTACTCGGCGACAATCTGAACGCCTCGGCCCCAACCTGCTGAAGAGTCATGAAAGCCACCGCGGTGATGCCAACAACCAGCGGCTCGTCAACTTGTTCCAGACTGGCAACGCCTGCGGCGAGGCGGCGGATTTGAGCGGCGAGATCCAGGCTTGCGGGCGAGCCCGTCGAAGCCGCCAGTTCGCTGACCGCGGCTTTGACTTGCGGCCAGTAACGATCGCCGTAGAAGAACTCGTGCGAAGAGTCGATCTGGTGTTTGAGGAGATACTTCCCCTCGAGCAAGAGCTTCCGTGCGAGATGCTCGGGATCCCCTGCTTGTTGTAAAGCTCTCACGAGCGTGAGCGGGAAGAAGTAAAACCAGATCTCGGTGGCTGTACGGTCGACCTCGTGTATAGACGGAAGCAGCCTGCGGATGATTTCGCGCCACGCCTTATCATCGTGCCGGTTCAAGAAAGCTTCGAATAGCGGTTCGCCGCTGCTGCCGATCGCCGTTCCAGATTCGCTCATTTGTTATCCTGATTGAAAACGGGGATTGTAGCAGCATCAAACCTGGGAGCGCACGCGTCCCGCGTGCTTGCTTCTCCGGCGGGACTTACAAGGGATAAATTTGCACGCTCCACGCGAGTGGCCGCGTAGCTGCCGTGCACCGCGTAGCGGCCTAACCACCTCGTAGAGGTGGAATGTTTGTAGAAGAATCGCGCGCCCGACTACCAACCCCGTCAGGGGTTGAATGTTCTTATTGATCCGGGGATTTCACGTCAATATCCGAACGAGGGACCAGCACATATCACCCCGCTGGGGTGAGGTCGTATTTAGCATCGGGTCTACAATCATTCCACCTCTACGAGGTGGCTTGGGCAGCGGCCCTCGAAGCGGCCGCTCTCAGGCGGCGCCAGACGCTTGCTTCACCTTCGCTTTGAATCAGTGCCTGTACCTCGCGATAAGCCGCCGCGTACAGCGATCGCATCTCGTCAGGTGATCTGGGATTGGCTAGTCTTCGCTCGAGTTCGTCAAGCGGCAGTCGCGCGTGGCTTCTGAAGCGTTCCAGCAGCGGGCCCTCGCCGGCGAAACGAATCGCAAGCCCTTCAGCGAGCCAGCGAGGAGAGCGGCCCAGACCGACAACTTCGATCACGGCGTGAGCGTATTCGTGCCGCAACGTCGAAGCAAGTATGCGCCGCCGCCTCAAGACTCCGAGCGGCTGAAGCTCCATGCGGCGGCCGCGCGTCACGCCTGCCACCCACCACGGTTGTTCACTCGCCGCGATAAAGTCTTGCGTGGTTTCGTGGATAACCACTTCCAGTGAAGCCGCCTCTGAAAAACGGATCGATGCAGAGTTGAGCCGGGCGACCAGCTCCGCGTGCGAAGCTTCGAGTGTGCGAAGCGCGGCTTCAACCTCGGAGCGTGGGGTTCGAGCGGGATAGTTGACGTGAAAGTGTTCGCTCGAGAGAGTCAGCCGGGAACTTAACGCAAAGCCGTGAAGACGCAACGCCGCAACAGGAACGAAAGAGAATCCATCCCCTTCTGCGTCTTCGCGACTTTGCGTCTTTGCGTTGATGCTTGCGGGGAGGTGGGCGCCAGGAAAGTAGTGATTGAGGATGTCCGCGCAGGTCGCGCCACGCTGAGCCATTACGTGAGCGCCGTTCTGGCATAAGCCGAGCCCGTGGCCGAATCCGCTTCCGCGAAAGATGAAGCGCGAACCTCTTCGACTCACGCTGAAGCGCGAGCTCTTCAGCACATTCCATCCAAGCGCGCGGCCGACGACCAACTTAAACTCCCATCCGCGCACCTGACGACGGCGCTCGCCTTCGATCGATATGATCTCGGCCCGGCCAGTCGCATCTTTCTTTGTCACGACGACATCGCCGATACTTCGCCCCGCGTCGGTAAGCGGATCGCCGGCGAGCGCTTTTGCCAGTTGCGCGGCAGCAATCTCATCGGTCCATTCGTGATTGGGCATCGCTCGGCAGTAGTCGTCACGGACACCGCGAAGATAGCTCGGCCCAGACTTGCCCCAAAGTGATGAGAAGTTCGCAGTGTATCCGCCGCACGCTGCATGGAAGTAAGCATCGGCCGTCCGGCCGCTCGCATCTCGCAGTACCGCGCCGGCGGTGCCGGCAACTGCGCGGCGAATTCTTTCCGAAATTCGTGAATCATCACTCACATATTGTTGGCAATGAGTGTTCGAGCAAAGATCGAAGCCTTCGCTCGCATGACGCCGGAGATTTTTTAGCGAGTAAGTTCGGCTGACAATGGCTTGTGCCTTGAGTGCTTCGGTTTCGTCTTCAACCGCTGCTTCAACCGCCAGAACTCCCGCGACGTAGTCTTCAAGCGAAAGCTTCACAACTCGGCCTTCGCTCAGCATTTTGACGCGCACACTCGGGGAGCTGGCATCTTGCTTGCCGCGTTTCTCGATCTCTCGGTCGCTGAGTTGAGCGCTCTCCTCGCCGCCTCGTCGCTTAACGTACTCTTCGTAGACTCGCTGCGAAACGACGGCTGCGTCCGATCCGTGCGAACGTTTGATGAACACGAGCACCGCGAGTTCAAGCGATTCAGGCGTCGCTTCAGCCGCTGATTTAGCGTCCGCCGCGAAGCTGACGAACCAACCCTGGCGTCGAAATCCATTGCTCGAAGTCGAGGTGCCGGTCTTGCCGAAGATGAAAATCGGAAGCGAGCGGAGTCCAGACTTCTCAGCGGTTCCGTATACGACAGCACCTCGCATGCCTTCTACCAGCGCGGCCCTGCGGGAAGGTTCGATGTGAAGACCTGTTCGCTCTTCGGCACCGAACTTTTCCGCCACAGCGATCTGTGGCCTATAGAGCCTTCCGCCGTTCATCAGCGCGCAGTAAGCGGTGAGCAATTGAATCGGCGTGACCAGCAAGTTGTCGCCGTCGCCGAGCAAATCGCGCACTCGCCATTCGCCCTCGCGAAGCATTCCCGCCGACTCGCCGCCGGAATTCACACCGGTCCGCGCTCCAAGTCCCGCCGACGCGAGAATGGCTTTGAACGCGTCAAAGCTGAGCCTTCCGCTGAGCGTCGCGAAAAAGTAATTGCAGGAATAGGCAAGCGCTTGCGGTAGGTTGAACGGCGCTTTGCTCTTTGGATGAGAACAGACAACATCGAAGCCAACTCCGCTAAAGCGCCCGCGGCAGAGCGTTGTCGACTCGTTGTCAATTAAGCCGGCTCTCATCGCGGTGAGCGCTGTGAAGGACTTTATCGTCGAGCCAGGCGGGAATGCTTGTTCAAAGGCGAGTCGCGGGTTAACTACTGCGCGAAGACGGCCAGTGTGAGGGTCCATCACCAGCACTGCGCCTTCGCGATAACCGAGCGCTGCGGTCGCGGCTTGTGCCAACGCGCGGTCCATCTCAGCAGCGTTTGCGTTTGGTTTCTCTTTTTTCTTCCCGGCGTCCTCTGCGCCCTCTGCGGTTGGTTCCGGCCGCGCGCAAGAAGAGAAGAGCGCCGCGATCTGCAACAGCGCGACAACTACGACAACCGACTTCAGGTAGTTATGCTTCGGCAGGAACATGACCGGCGCTCTCACTCGTTTGAGCAACATTCTCCCTACCACCTTCCGCAGACAGTCTTCCCAGCGCGCCGACAGTCACAACCCAACCGACGAGCGAGAACACAACCGCCAACACCAGCCGCGAGCCTAACAGCGCGGCGTCAAGCCAGGCACTAACGGCCGATGTCTTTGTCACAATCAGGAAGTAGGGAACGACGGCGAAAAAGACGAAGCCGATCGCGTAGGTGATCACCGCCTGGGGCGCGAAAGCTCGACCGAGAATGCGCGCGGATCCTTTGACCGCTTGTTTGAGTCCATCGCGGGCAGTCACGATCCACAGGTGAATTGCGGTTAGCGGCAGCACTAAACAGAACACGAGGTACTGAAGGGTGGTGATCGCGATGGATTTCCAATTAACCGGCTGAGGCTTCGGCACGGGCGCGCGCGGAGGCGAGGGCAGCGTGCGCACGGCTTCGCGAACGGTCGCCGCCGGAGCGGTTGTCTCAAACTTGCCGAAAAGATAAATCGCCACCGCCGCGATGAGAATGAGAGGCAGCGAAATCACCAGCAGCTTCCAGAAGTCGCGCAGTGATCCGCCCAGCAATGGCAATGTGCGGCCGTCTCCAGCGGTGTACCTCGCAGCCATCGTCTGAATGACCAGGAACAGAACTGGCGCCGCGAGCGCCAACAATAACGACAGAAGCAACTGGCCTACGGTTGCCTCGCGGGTGACGAAGAACAGGTAGATGGCGCCGAGCATCCCCAGGTAGAGCACTAACAGAATGAGTAGTGCGCCCCAGCGGCGAAACAGTTCGCGCGAGGCCGAAGCGAGTGCGTGAAAGATTCTTTCGATCATGGCAATAAACCCTGTTCTCGACCACCTCGCTAGCGCCCGGGTCGGAACTGTGATGCTCGAATGTCAGCGCCCATCATTGAACTTATGATTGCCATACAAGACGGTTTGAAATCAATCGCCACTTTCTATTCTCTCTCCTTACGACTACGTGCCATCCCTCAGTGAACACCTCACCAATAATCACCTCAATGAGAGCAGTTCTCATTCTTTTGTTGTAAGCTACCGATACGTCCTTTGACTCTGGATGTAAGTTCTTCAGCACCAACTCTCCTAGGTCTCGATAAATCCCCTCCAGGTATTTTACCTCTGACAGAACTTCCATCTTCGGCATCGAATAATCTTTGCCCAGCTTTCGTTGAAGGCCGTACCATTCTTCCAATGCGGCTAGCGCCTGGGGGTCGGCCAAGTACTTTAGGATTACCTGCGAGTTGAGATTCACTTTCTGTTCCGGGTCGTGTAGAGCTTGAATTAAGTCTGCTCTCTTTGTGTCGCGTTCCTCAAATAGCTTCTTAAGAGCCTTGTTGGCTGGGGATCGCTCTACTTTGAGTAGTAGCTTTCGTGTGTCAACATAAGTTCTCGTCTGGCCGTGCGCGGCAAAAGGAGCAAAGCCCACCAAGGCCGTGAGAGAATAAAGTGTTGTGAATACCAACAATTTCATAGCTACCCATGGCCCGGCGGTCCAACCTAATGTTGACCATCCCATGAAAGCAACATCAGCGGACGGCAAAGCAACTCCCTAAACTATTTGGGCTGCGTTAGATTGCCCCGTCGGCTAATACATCAACTCCGCGCGAGCCGCAGCCACGCGGAAACTGCCAGGCCCGAAATGGTAGGAAGACTCATCCGATTGGGTTGACGAACTGGTTAGCCCGTCCGACGCTGTCTGGGTGCGGTGGCCGGTTCCTCACCGAGTCGCTCTGAGATCCAGATCGCCGCGAGTTGTCTTGGGCCAACTTGTTTCCTTCGCGCAACACGCCGGAGCCGGTTCAGCGTCTGCGCATCGAGCGCGACCGTAAGCGTCTTCGGCGGTGGCCGCCGCAGGCGGATGTGAACGGGTTTGCCTTCGTCGAAAAGCCGCGCGAGATCTTCGTCGTTAAGATGATCCCATTCCAGGGCCTCTTCGCTAAGAGCCCGCCGCTTTGCTGCCGTCAGTTTTTGCGCCACTGTTGATACCTCCGTCGAGTTCGCCGTTCCATTTCCCTCGCGGTTACCGCACGCCACACCCCGCGCTTCGGGGACGGTGCGAATGCGGCGATCAGATAACGACCGGCGCACGTTTGCCCAAGATTGTCCAACGCATTTCACGGACTCCGCGACGGCGCCCGCGGACAGTCCACGAGGGGTGGCAGTCCTCGTATACGATCTCTTCGACTTCCTCCGGTTCCACTCCGTGCCTTGCAACGTGCTCCACGTTATCGTCGTCCCACTCCGCCTCCAATTCTTGGAAACGCATGCACGCAGAATATCACGGCGAACACGGGGCGGGCTAACTACTGCTCGCGCCTAGCCTCAGCTTCGCCGCCCTTACTTCTTATCGAGAAAACTCATCTTCGGGCTCGAGGTGTTAGCTTGAAACGTAGGCTGATACATCAACTCCGCGCGTCGGCGCCATTCGAAACTCGCCGCGCACCTGAACGCGCAACGCAACTTGAAACGTCGCCGTCGAAGTAGTCCGTAACCCTTTCCTTACTGCTCGTGCAGCACCTGTTTGACGCTTGCGTCGGTAGCATCCACTTCAATGACCAAGTCGCCACCGCGCCGCCCAATATAATCCGTAGGGCCGTAGTTGATCCGCCAGCCCGGGCCATTATCGATCACCTGCGTGACGGAAATGAGGCTTTGTGGAACATCTATGTTCAGCTCGCGGGCACGTCTATTCGCCGCGGCCAGGACACGCGCCAAAGATACCGCCATATCGTCTTCCAGAACATCCGCGCTTAGAGTAGCCATTTGCAAACCTCCTATTGTTTGGCAATAGCTCCCGGCACTGTTCAGTCTGATAAGCCTTCGACGCGCTCACTTCTTATCCAGAAAACTCACCTTCGCGCTCGAGGTGTTCGACTGCACGGCCGGTTGATACATCAACTCCGCGCGAGCCGGTGCTACCCGAAAGTCGCCGGGCACCTGCACCCGCAGCGCGACTTGAAACATCGCGTCGCCGTCGAAGTAGTCCACGAACAACGCCGTCTTCTGATCGCGGAATTCACGCGCGCTGTACCAATCAGTCCATCGCCTTGTGCCCGCGCCCTCGATGTAAGCCAGATCGAGTCCGCTGACTCGATCGACTTGTTCGCAACCGGCGGGAATCGGGTCTTCGACCATCATGTACCGCGCTCTCGAACCCTGAACGCGAAGTCGCGACACAATCAAATCACCCGAGCGCAGCTCTCCTGTCAGCGGGGTGATCTCCCAGCGCGGCTGCTCGCCGCTTTCGACCACCCGCAGCCGCAAGTACTCGCGCGTCAGCGTCAGATTCGGCGTTGTTTGCGCTTGAATCTCTTCATCGCGGGTGAAATAGCTGAGCGTCGTCGAAAGATACAGCGCACCCTTTCCGGTCTTGACCACCCTCACTTGATTCGAGCTGCCGAGCTGCGAACCTTTGCGCTCGATGACAAACGCCTGCGCGGACGTAAGGTCTTCGGGGGTCACGCGTCGCGACAGTACCTCCTGGCCGTCTATGTATACGACCACGTTGTAATCAGGTGAAAGCTCTTTGCTCACTTTCACATAATCGGTCAATCCAAAGATCGCGAAGGCCGTCTGCTTGGTCGACTCCCAGTAATGGCCGTTGCGCCGGCTGCCGACCAGCCATCTTGCTGCCTTTGCCAGCAGCGCGCTTTGCGGATTGATGCGAGCCAGCGCTTTGAGCGAGAGCGCCGTCGCTTCGGTGTCGTTCTCAACCGTGTAACCGTGCGAGCTGTGCTTCGATTCCCAGTGCGTGTCGTACTCGTTGGAGCGAGCGGATTGCTCGATCTCACCCGCGACTTGCTTCGCCCGGGCGTCATCGCGGTGCTGCTTAAGCGCCAGCGCAAGCAGCGCGCGGCCGTAAGGCTGTAGCTCTCCGCGCCTGGCGAACAGCTCATTGATCAATGCCGCGTCCAGGCCCCCGCTTTCGCCGAGCGCGTAGATCATGTAGGCCCGCGTTTCGGGATCGATCGCCTGTCCGTCGTCGCTCTTGCGGCTGGCGATCATTTGCATCAGCTTGTCCCGGCCGCTGGTGATTCGTGACTTATCTGTGGCGTAGCCGGCGCGAGACGCAAGCGTCAGCCCGTCGATCACGTAAGCGGTCATGAACGGATCGGTCTTGTCATCCTTCCACCACCCCCAACCGCCGTCATCGTGCTGGAAGCCGTAGAGCCGATCCATCCCGCGTTGAACCTTCGTGCCCAGATCATTCGTCGCTCGAATCGAGGTTGTTTTTACTTCTTTCAGCGCCCCGGCAACGATTACGTTAGGCAAGAAGCTCGACATCGTCTGCTCGGTACAGCCGTACGGATACGCGGTCAGATAATCAAGCGCGCCGAACAGCGTTCCGGCTATTGAAGGCGCCGCGTCGATGCGAAGCGAGCGCGCTTGCAAGTGAGCATTGGCTGGAAGGTTGAGCGAGATGGTCTTTTCGGCGCTGTCGTCCGAAAGCGTCGTAGCTCCGCCGAGGGTCTGCTTCAATCCGTGAGGCACAACCTCGAGAGGTATCTCTACCGCGTCGGATTCCTGGTCAGTCAGCGCTTTTGCCAGCAGCTTCAGCTCTCCGACCTGGTTTGCGGCAACACGCCAATCGATCCGATGTTCACCCTGCTGCGGAATCGTTATCGTCTGGGAAGCTGCGTTCAGAAGCCGCGCGCCGGTTACGTCGATTGAAATCTGCACTGCCTTGGCTGTCTCGAGATAGTTGTGAACGATCGCCGACAATGTGACAGTATCGCCTTCGGTCAGGAAGCGTGGTGTCGCGAGTCTGAGGATCAGGTTCTTGCGCGAGACAAACTTCAAGATCGCCGAGCCAACTCGCGTGTCCGCAGTTACGCCGCGCACGGTCGCTCTCCACGTAGTCAGATTGTCGGGCAGCTTGACTTCAACGCTGGCCTTGCCGTCGGCGCCCGTTACGATGTCGGGCTGCCAGAATGTTGTATCCTTGAAATCCTTTCGAATAGTTGGCTCGGCATACTGGCCTTCGTTCTTGAAATCAGCCAGTTGATAAGCGCGCTTGTTCGCGGCGAGCGGCGAGGGCTTTTCGCCGGAGTGGCCCCTGAAGTAATAAGAGATCGTGAAGCTCGTCTGCACCTGGTTGTAGCGCCGCCCATAAAAGGCTTTGCGTATGTCGCGCGTCTGATCTGGCTTAACGCTGTAGATTGCTTCGTCGACGACGCCGAGGCTCAACTCCGCGCCCGGCGCTGGAGAGCCGTCCGAGTTGCGAGCGAGTATAGTGTAGCGAGCCGTCTCGCGAGGCTTGTACTCCTTCTTGTCAGCAAGCACCTCGATGTCGAGGAACTTGCTTTTGGCCGGCACGCTGAGCAAGCGGTCGTGCATGTACATCTCGCCGTCCTTCACATACGCGACGTTGAGGTACACGTTCGGCGCGTATCGCCCTTCGATCGGCACGTCGATCATCACCGCGCGCGACGGAGCGTCGACGATTCGCGCACTCATCACGCCGGTCAGCTCGGTCGTCACCAGCAAGTGGGCCTTGTCGGTAGGCAACATAGCCAGCACGTGAGCCGTTTCGCCAGGTTGATAGGATTTCTTGTCGGGGACCAGCTTGATCGACTGCTCGTCGCCATAAGACCAGTCCGACCACTCGCTCTTCTTATCAGCCACCCACAAGGAATCCTCATTCGATGGGTATTGCTTCGTGCCGTCTTTGACTATTGTCTTGATGTTTATGCTGCCGGGCCCGGTGACCGCGTAGTCGTAGCTGGCCTCGCCCTGCTGATTGGTCGTGACATCGGCTGAGGCCAACTCGCGCTCGCGCATGGTGTACTCGTTGCGCGTCCTGCCCGACTCGTCTTGCTTCGGCGTTGCATCCCATCGGCGCTCGATGAACTTGAGTGTAACGCCGGCGGCAAGCGGACGGCCCTCGTAATCGCTGGTGTTAACCTTGATCTTTGCCGTGTCGCCTTCGTAGTAAACGTAGCGATCGGTGCGAGTGTTGGCGATGACGTTGCCGCGCGTGCCGACGAAACTCGCGCGGGCCTCGATCGTACGGCGTGACTCGTCGGTGACCTGCGCTTCCAGCCTGTAGGTGTAGTCCGAAGAATCTTTCTCATCCGCGGCCGGGACCTCGAACTCAACTTCCATCTTGCCGTCCGCTTTCAAAACCCCCTGGCCGTCTTTGACCATATCGTTGCCGTATCCGTAGCCGCCTTCTTCCTCATTCTCGGCCTCGTCGAGGGCGGAGTCATCATCTGCTGCCCACCACCAGGGATAATATCGAGATCTATAGATGTAATAAGTGACGTCTGCCTCTTTGACAGGCTCGCCAAAGAAGTAGCGCGCTTCAATTGAGAACTTGACCTTCTGGCCTACCTCGACGAACTTCTTGGGAGTCGTGACAGTTACTTTGTACTCGGGTTTTTTGTACTCCTGGACTTCGAAGTATTCGCTTGCTGTTGCGGCGCCGGCTTTCGCGATGATGCGATATTGGCCGAGCGGCGCGCCCGGCGCTACGTCGACCGCCCCGCTGAAGCTTCCGCGCGCGGTCAGGTTCAGATCGGCTTCCAGTAGCTTGCCGCCGTTCGGATCTTCGATAGTTGTTTTGACAGCGCCGCTCGGTAACTCATATCCGCGCTCGCCGGCGGTCCGCAATATTCCCCTAAAGAACACCTTCTGAGCGGGACGGTAGACGGGCCGGTCAGTGTAGATGTAACTCGTGAGTCCGCCGCCGCCCTCGCTTTCGCCTTCGCCCTCCTCGCCGCCCTCGACGCTGCCGAAGTAATAAGCTGCAAGATCCGAGAGCGCGAAATGGTCGCGGTCGCGTGCGGTGATCAGATAAGAGTCGCGCCCCTCGCTGGACGCCTCGGCTTCGGGATCGCGGTCCTCCGGCGCCTGTTCAGCCTGTCGCTTCGGCCGCTCGATGTGAGTCTTCAACATGCCGCTCTTGTCGGTCGTTCCGGTGGCGACGGTTTTCTTCGCGTTGATGACTTCGACTTTTACTCCTCCACGAGGCGCGCCGGATTTGCGATCAGCCGTGTAGATGAGCATCTCACCAGCCGGAGTGGTCTTGTTGATCATCGTCAGGTCGGTGACGATCGCTATCGTGTAAGCACGAAGGTCATTGTTGACGGCTTCAATCAGGTACACGCCCGGGTCGCGCTTGCCCAGCATCACCATCCGCGTGTCGTAGAGGTTATCGAGCGGTGTCAGCCTTTCACGCCAACTGCTGACCATCCGATCGGGGTTGAGCAGCGGAACGCGTGCGTAGTCGGCGACATTGAGCGGCTGGCGGTCGCCTTCACGGCCCAGTTTCTCATTCAGTGACTCGCGTGTTCCTCGGCGAAGCTGATTGCGGAAATAATTTTTGATTGATTTGAAGATCGACACTTTGAACTTGCGGACCTTTTCGAGAGCAGACGGTTCTTTCTTGAGTGCCGAGATGATCTGGTACTTCTCACCCTCGCCCATCTGGTGGGGATCCTCTAGCTGCTTGAAAAACTCGACGGGGTCACCGACTCGATAGACACGAAAGTCCATATGGTCGACGCCCACGTAGTTGATCCAGACGCGCGTTCGATCGGCGGTGCCATAGGTTCGATTGGTCGACAGTGAAAAATACGGCTTGTAATCGGCTGCGGAAGCCGCTCCTGAGGGGGCTGGGGTTTCGACCGCTCCGCTCTGAGCGCGGAGCCGCATCGTCGATATCGAGAGCGCTCCGGCGATCATCAGTGAATAGACGGCGACAGTCATAAAACCACGGGGAACACGGGGAGCACGGGGAGAAGAAAAATCAAATTGAAACACGTCTGATGCCCTCCTTGAGAAGCGGTCGCTTGAAGTTGATGAGGTATGTCTACTCCAAGAACTTTGGTCTATAGAACCCCAGGAAGTTTGGATTGCCTTTAATCGGTCGCCAGCGTTTGTCGGGGTGAAGATCCAAAACCGACAGTCGAACTTTTTTCACCGTGTCTTCGTCCGTTGGCGAAGACCCCGTGTGATAAACGACCCAGTCCGCTGCGCCTTCGCCATCCTTGAGCGGGTCGCCTATGAACATCATCACGTGATAAGGGAATTTCTGAACCCGGGGTTGGTGGAAGAAGAGCAAATCGCCTCGCTGGGCGCGGCGGCGGTCACGGCTTACGAGGACACAGTTGAAATTCTTCAGCGTGCGCGCATCCGCGAATTCCGAGAACTTGCCACCTGCAAGGTCACCCTCCTGAAACGAGCCGAAATCCGTTCGAAAGAGCTTCGCGCCTAACGGACTCGTCTCCAGGGTGAACGCCCGGACGTCGGGTGCTATCGACTCGTACTCGGCGCCCATCTTCTGGAACCAGGGCCGGTCGTGCTTGCGCAACGCTTCACGCCACGCGAAACGAACCAGGCCTGCGCAATCGCGCTGCTCCGCGTTCCATTCATCGCTCATTCGATAAAACTGCAATTCGGCGATTGCCGCAAACCATCGCGCGAAGTTCTGCCGGTCATCAAACGAGCGCAGCTCGGCCTTATCGGGAACGCCATCCCCATCGGAATCAGCGAAGGGCTCGACGAGAGGTTGAACCGAATTGTTGTGGGCTCGCGACGGGCGACTGCATGCTGCAAGGGAAGAGCACGCGGCCAGCACGACGAGAAGGTGAATGAACCGCAACGGCACTTTGAGGCTGCCTCCGACGACTCTAAAATCGACCGGCCGGATTATATGGCCGCAGGCTTTCCAAGTCAAAAACACGGGAGCGAACCCCCTGGTCCAACAGGCGTGAGGTTCAGCGAGTGCTTTGTATCCTTTTTCTGAGGTTAGGTTGTCTTGGTGGTGGCGGGCACACCGCGTCCCTGGGAGCGCAGGCATCCCTGCCTGCCTCTTCTCACGCATCGCCAAAGCAGGCAGGGATGCCTGCGTTCCCAGGGATCAAGGTTGCCAGGTGAAGTAGAACTCACACACCGCATCGTCGCGACTCCGGCAGCGGGTGTGTGTAACTCGAGCCGACCGGGCGCCGCACAGCTCGACGGCGTGTCGAAAGTATGCGGAGCCGCTCGCACAGAAGCTTGAGGGAGGCGCCGTGTCGTATTGGATCGTGAGCAGCCCACTGGTGTCGCTGAGGGGTGCGTAAGAGGCCGTACCGAAATCCTGATACCCGTGATGGATCAAGGCTGATTGAGTAAGGAAGCTGTGAACGTCCGGATTGATCAAGCTGCTGAAAGGACCGGAGAGGGCCGACGTTGCCGAGAAGTCTCCCAGCCGGTCGAACACTTCATCTTCCTTGTCCTCGTCGCCGAGTTGTTCCGCAATCGCGCGGTCGACCAAATCCAACATCCCAAGCGGATACCAGTTGTCTACGATGATTTCCTTGAGCGACTCGCGCTCTTCGTCGGGTAGACTGGACAATACGCGCGCCCAGGTGTCAGCGCCGTGATTGAGAAGTACGAAGAGGAACCGCGCTCGGAGCAGCCCTCCTTTGACGTGCATACCGGAGTAGCTCGGCTGGGGCGAAGACATGACCGTGACTCCACTCTGAATTTGTTGCGCGGGAAGCGAGCGGCGGGATTATAGCACGAAGCGTGGCGAAGGCTAACGAAACCTGAACCAAGCACACCGATTCAATGCCCTGTCAAGTACACGTTTTAGATTGCTGTCACTTCCACGGCTTAGTTTAGTGAAAGACTTATCCGAAGGTATAATGAGACGGTGAGATTTGAGTGGGACGACGAGAAAGCAGACGGCAAGGAACGAGATCACAATGTGACTTTCATCGAGGCTGCGACGGTATTTGACGATGATCTTGCCGTTGCGCTTCCGGACCCGGATCATTCGATTGACGAAGCCAGGTTTCTACTTCTCGGTGAATCGAATCAGCGTCGTTTGCTGGTTGTGTCCTACGCTGAACGAGGCGAAGTAATACGACTAATCAGCGCGAGAATTCCGACACGCAGAGAGCAGAAGAACTATGAAAACCGATAATAGTGAATCGCAATACCCCTCACGGACCAAACGGATCAAGAAGACTTTGAGGCTCCCGCGAGAAGTGGCTACAAAACTTAAGCTTTTTTGCGATGCGGACAGCATCGATGAGCAGGATTTCGTCGCTGAGGCCATCGAGAGCCATTTGGGCCGACACATCGAGGAAGGGCCGATGCGTGGCGAATATGACTTCAGCGAAGGGCAACGAGGGCGCTACGTCGCGAGAATCAAGCCCGGTGACACAGATCCTCGCAACTGCAAAGTACGGGTATCTATTTCTCTCGATGCCGATATTGTTCAGCGTCTCAAACAAGGGACTATGCAATCAGGCACCTCCTTTGAAGTTCAGATAAATGACATTCTCCGAGAGCATGCCGAGCCAACTGAACAACCTCGGATTCGGTCATCGCTGATTGACGACGACCGGTTTATAGCTGCCATTGCCAAACGCGTGGCGAAGCAGTTGAGGCAAAGCAAGTAGCGCGAAACTCGATGCCTGCTCAAAGTAAACTTGGCCTTGAAGAAGATATCACTTGTGAAGCCGCGTTGACGTACGGCACGAGAAGCGAGCGGCGAAATAACAGCGTTAAGCAGGACAACAGACCTCAGTCAAACACCGGGTCAAGTCTTGCGGTCATGTTTGTTCGTTGTAACAATCACACTGTCCGAATTTTGTCTTCACTCACCTCGGCATAACGATTTCGTAATTCCAGAATATGTACGTCACAGAGATCTGCATGCGTTGAAATGAGTTCAACACTAACACCCAAGTTGTTACCCACTGCTTCTCCTTTCCGATGGTTGTAAACGACGCGCTTCGAGGCGTTGTTTGTGCAATCGCTCCACTCACACTCGCGTTCATCTGACCTCGCCATGTTCTCACCCCCGTACTCTGCATCTCGTTGAGAGCCGACTTTGCTCAGCCGATTCCCCTCGGCGCAATTCGAGTGAACTCGGCGGTTTTTGGATCGCGAGGATGTGGGTCAACGAACGCTCGCTCTTCTCGCGTAAGAGCGTCCGGTGGGACTCCGCGTTCGATCATCGACGCGAAGTATTCGTCTATCTGGTCGTAGATCTCAGAAATTGCTTGCGAATGGAATACTCGCTCTCGAAGCCGCGCGCCCCCAGCAAGCCCATGCGTGAAGTAGCCGCACATCTGCTTCAGCTTCCCTGAAAGGGCGCGCTCGGGCAGCTCATCGCGAAGCAACTCGTAGTAGCGATGCAACACTCGCTGCTTCTCTGCAAGCGGGGGCTGATACACCGGCTCGCCGCGCATCAACTCCGAAGTCTGGCCGAATATCCATGGGTTGGCGATCGCTCCGCGGCCGATCATCACTCCGTCAACGCCGCTCTCAGCCAGGCGAGTGAGCGCTTGTTCAGGCGTGGTGATGTCCCCGCATCCGATGACTGGTATTGAGACCGCTCGCTTCACGGCAGCTATCACGTTCCAGTCCGCCTGTCCGCTGTAGCCTTGAGCGCGAGTGCGCCCGTGAATGGCAACCATGTTTCCGCCGCAGTCCTCGATCAACCGAGCCACTTCAACCGCGTTGATCGAAGAATCATCCCAGCCGGTTCGAATCTTCATCGTAAGCGGTATCGACACCGCCTCGCGAACGCGGCGCAGAATCTTTTCGAGCTGCGGCAGGTCGCGAAGCAACGAGGAACCGCCTCCACCGTTGACGACTTTCTTCGCGGGACAACCGCAGTTGATGTCTACGATGTCAGCGCCGCTTTCCTGAATGATCTCGGCAGCAGCGACCATCCGTTCGTCATCGTAACCGAATATCTGAATCGACAGCGGGCGCTCTTCTGGAAGGAACTTCATCATGCGGTGGGTGCGCATATTGCCGCGGGTGATTCCCTCGACCGAGATGAACTCGGTGATAATCAGGCCAACCCCGCCGAGTTCCTTGATCAATCGACGAAAAGACGAGTCGGTGACGCCAGCCATCGGCGCAAGCGCGAGATTGGGACTGATCGTGACGTTTCCTATGTTAAGTTCGCCGGTCATGCGCAAGGAAGAAAGTGTAGCACGGCCCCGCTCGGCGGGGGAACCACTAACCAATGGAGTTCAGGGTTCAGAGTTCAGGGTTCAGGGTTCAGGGTTCAGGGTTCAGGGTTGAACGTTTGGCGTTCCTGGGTCGGTGTGTAAATCTAGTCAACAACTGCATCCCCTGAACTCTGAACCCTGAACCCTGAACCCTGAACCCTGAACCCTGAACTCTGAACCCTGAACCCTGAACTCTGAACCCTGAACCCTGAACTCCATTGCACTTTGGTTGTGAAAGTAGTGCCGTGCTAGGATGCTAAGGCTCAACGCCTCGACTCGGTAAAGCGGGTGCAACGATGAGACTCTGGTTAAGAACCGAAGTTTGTTCTATTGCGAAATCGCGTTTGATCATTGGACGTGGTTCTCTCAGCCCAACGTTGCCGAGCGCGCCCCTTCTGCTAATCCTGTCCTTCGCTCTCTGCTCCGTGTCCAGCGCACCCGCCCAGGAACCGAAGACGAATGACGAGAAGAAAGAAGAGAAGAAGCCCGACGCGTTCAAGGTCCAACGACTCACTCAGGGAATGGGGCTATACTCGATTGGCCCGGTGTCGCCAGACAAGAAATCCGTTTTGCTGATCGCTCGCAAACCGGATGCATCGCCCAATCTCTACATCATGAACCTCGGCGATCATTCGATACGGCCGCCGCTAACCAATCTGAAGTGGGGCGTGGGCGGTCCCCAATGGTCGCCCGACGGTCAATCGATAGCTTTTGCGGGCTTCAACGAAACTGCAAGCTTTGACGAGATATTCATCGTGGATCTCAAATCAGGCAGAGTGCGCCAACTCACCAAGAACGCCTTCAGCGACAAGGAGCCTGTGTTCACACCCGACGGCAAGCGATTGCTGTACACCTCGGATGAAAGCCCGCTCCCCGACGCGGCGTTCGGCATTCTGCACCTCGCCTCCGTTCCGGTTGAAGGAGGTAAGCCGCAAGTATTTACCGAAGACGAATGCTCATCGATTCAGCCCGGCATATCGGCCGACCGCAAGAGCGTCTTGCTCTTGAAGGTGAGTGACAACAGCGGAAGGCATTCGCTCTGGCAATATGGCTTTGACGGAACCGCTCAGCGGGACATCACCGAAACCAGGTATGCCCGTATCCGTAGCTACATTACCGGAGCAGCACGTGGAATGCTTGTGCTTTGGGCGCAAGAAGAGGCGGAGCAACAGGGCGCCATCTATCTGTTAGATCCTCTAGTCGGGCAGGCCCACGAGCTTCCGGAGCCTGATTTGCCCAAACAGAATCCAACGCTTTCCCCCGACGGCAAGCTCATCGCGTTCATCGGGCTCGCGCGAACCGGCCCGCAGCTCTTTCTCTATGATTCGGCGACGGATCAAATCAAGCAGCTTACCTACAAGCCTGCCAACAACTACTCGCCCATGTTCGTTTCAAACACCGAGATTCTATATGGGTCAGACCGCGATAAGGACAATGAGCTTTATCTGCTCGATCTCCGTCAGCCGTTTGAGGAAAAGAAGAAAAAGTAGAACGTGTGAAGTGGCCTAGACTTTAGTCTGTGTCCGGTAATTCCCGTACCAGGAAAGTCACGGGACACAGACTAAAGTCTATGCTACTTCACAGGTTCAGGGTTGTTTGCCGCGCAGCTCGCGAGCTTTCTGGTACTCGCGATTTGCTTCATCTTGAAGCCCCTGGCTGTAGAGCGCGTGGCCCAGCTTTGTGTGCAGGTTATCATCGGAAGGCTTGAGAGCAACCGCTTTGCGAAATGCTTCCGTAGCTTGCTTCCACTGTTGACGGGTGAAGTATTCCTCGCCCAGCGCACCCAGCAGGTGCACGTTGCTCGAGTCAAGCGAGGCGGCGGTTTCCAGTTCTGAAAGCGCCGCCTGATTCTGTTGGCTCCGATAAAGCAGCGCGAGATTGTAATGCGGAGCCGCCCATTTCGCATCAAGCTCGACCGCTCGCTTGAACGCGCGTTCGGCCCGAAACGCGTCGAGCTTGCCCTGGTACACGAGCCCAAGCGCATTCTCGACCGCAGCAAGCTTCGCAGTCTGAACCTGCCCCAAAGCTCGTTCAGCTTCATCATAGAACTGCAGCGCTATTAGAGCCTCGGCTGCACTCAGCTTCTCGAGCGCGCTCACTTCGCCGTTATCAGGCGTCAGCGTTCGAGCCCGTGCGAGCATCTGTCCGGCTCGCTTGAAGTCATCCACCTTGTCGGAGATGTTGTCGCTGCGGACGTCCCCGCTTACTATGGCTCGCGCCTGCGCGGCTAGCGCCCCGGAGAGAATCGGCTTCAACCGAGCTGCGTCCGCCGACGCGACCGGGTCGGAAGCCAGCCGCTGATAGAAGTCCCACGCGCTGGCGTTCCTGGGCTCGATCAAGTTCTTCGAAGCGATCGCGGTTTCGAGTTGTATGATCAGCGGCGAAGGCACGGCTTCCGGCCGCGCCGTGGGAACAGAAGCGGAGAGAGTTTCAGGTTGATTGGTCGCCCGATCCGATGAGACAGCGCCAGTGCTCGGCGGAATGATTGTTGGTCTTGGGGCTGCGGATATGTCGGCAATCGCAACTTCGGGCCGCGCCAGCCCGTGAGGTGGCGCCATCGCCGGTTGTGTTCCGCCAACGGCTTCAGTTGCGGGCGGAGTTGAACCTCGCGGTGGCGAAGGTTTGGCCGGCGCGGGCTGCGCGGGCCTGGGAGTAGTGTTGCTTGAAGTGGCGGCAGGCTTTGGCGCTACGCTGGCATTGGGACGTTCACCGCTGACGTTAGCCGCGCCGGTCACTGCTTTCTTTTCACTCGCTCCAGCAGGCGGTCCGGCCTCTCTCTTTGAGCTCACACCCGGCGACACGGGCTCGCCTTTCTCAACAGTCGCCCGTACCGTTTCAGTAGGCTTTGGTTCAGTCGGCGCGCGGTCAGGTTTTGTCTCAGCGACTTGTTTGGGAGGCAGGCTCGGAGCCGGCTTCTGCTCGGGCTGAGCGGGAGCCTCGGAAGGCTTCTTCGCCTCAGCGGGCTTTGATGGCGAATCTACATTAGGCGCGGTCGTCTTCACGACAGGTTCGACTTTGGCTACCGTCGGAACGGTTTGCCGCGCGGCGCGAGCCGCCTCAAGCGGGGCAAGCCCGGTGCCGCTTCTCCACGGGTGCTGTTTGCCGGCGGTATCCTCCGCCACTCGGCCTTTCAAGAGATCGAAAAGCTCGGCGGCGGCAGCGGCTACGTTGCCGCTCCTATCGGCTCCGTCAGACAACACATCAGCCAGGTGCTTGGTAAACACGCCGCGACCACCCCAGCGTTGTCCTTCGCGAGAAAACTCTCCGGGCCCACTCGCAATAATCGCCGACACTCCCGGGCGAGAGGCAGCAAGCTGATCAAAAGACTGTCCGAACAAAGTGGCTGAGCCGCGGTCGGTTTCCGGATCGAAGAAGTCGCGTCGCACGGCGTCGGCAATCACAAGCACGCGACCTGAACGAACCCTGCGATTCACCGCCCGGCTGAGTTCGCTGACCGACAACGCGGTGCTGTAGGGGTCCTTCGGATCAGAGTCGTAAGCGAGCAGGTACGCTTCCCCGAACTCGCGCTCGAACAACCCGTGCCCCGAAAAGAATATTAGAACCGTGTCCGACTCCGAAGCCGACCGCGCGAGCCAGTTGCCGATTGCCGACTTGATGGCGGAGGCGGTCGCTTCACTGGCGGTCAACAACCTGAGGTCTTGAGCGCTGACTCCCCTCTTCTGGATAGCCTCGGCGAACGATGTGGCGTCGCGATCCGCAAACTGAAGCTGCTGGCCGCCGGGAAGCTTCTGATACTTGGAAATTCCTATGACAACGGCCAGGGTCTTCCCGTCCTGCCTGGATGGCTGCGCGCTGGCTGGCATTGCCAGGAGGGCGCACAGTATTGCAAACAAGTGGAACTTCGTCGCCATGGTTTACAGATGCGAAAGGGCGCTGCCTTCTACTTAGCGTAGAGGCCTGCGCCCTTTAATCAGCT
This sequence comes from Acidobacteriota bacterium, assembly GCA_038040455.1. Classification (GTDB taxonomy): domain Bacteria; phylum Acidobacteriota; class Blastocatellia; order UBA7656; family UBA7656; genus Onstottus_A. Next base: position 7,516 of record JBBPIH010000032.1, on the reverse strand, counting down.
TCAACATCAGTTGCCCTTCGGTCAGGGCCTCGCTGTTCTACTTGAAACTCGCGATCGCCTTTGCTTCGTCATCGAACGATTCAAACACGGTCAAAAGCTTGGTGATGGTCAAGAGGTCGTGAATCTTCTTGGTCTGATTCAACAGCTTCAACTGGCCGCCGTTATGGTTCGTCGTGGTATAAGAGCTGACCAACTCGCCTATGCCTGAGCTATCCACATACGACACGTCGCCGAGGTTGAGCAATATCTTCTTCTTACCTTCGTCGAGCAGGCGGCGGACGGCCTCGCGTAGCTGCACGCTCCCCTCTCCGATCGTTATCTTGCCCGAGAGATCGAGTACCGTGACTTCGCCAGCCTGGCGGTCCTTGATATTCAGATTAGCCATCGTCTACGTCTCCTTTTCCGTCTACAAGAAATTGGGTTCTTAAGATGAGCGCTTGATCTTTCTCATCCGCACGACGCTTCCGCCTTCTGGATGAATCGAATGCTCGACCTCGTCCATAAAAGTGCGCATATAAAAGATCCCCCGGCCACTCGGGTTAAGCAGGTTATCTGAGTTTGTGGGATCGGGCAACTGCGCCGGGTCGAACCCTTCCCCATAATCCCTTACGAAAACCGTGAGCCCATCCTGTTCGGTGACGAACCGAACATCCACCTGCTTGTCGGCCGCGCTTTTGTTCCCGTGCATTATTGCGTTGATGACCGCCTCATGCACCGCAAGCTCGATCCAGCTTGCATCGTCCTCGTCGTATCCCATCTTAGTCGTAACGCTCTTGGTAACCGACGCGACCAAATCAACGAACTCGATTTTGCTGTCGATTGAAAGCTCGATGGTCTCTGTCATCGGCTCGCGGTATGCCTTTCCGTTTAACCTTTTAGACCCTGGTCGAACCGCGCGATATAAGCTAGGTGGTCACAAGGCGCGTCATTGTGTAACATACGGAAAGTTGCGATGTCAAGATCGATGAGAATCATGGGGCCAGCGAGGGTCAAAGGCTCGCTCAAGGTTCCCGGCGACAAGTCAATCTCACACCGAGTCGTAATGCTTGCCTCGATCGCAAGCGGCGCATCCAGAATCACCGGCCTGGCTTCCAGCGCCGATTGCCAAGCCACCCTCGATTGCATTCGCAGGCTTGGAGTGCGAGTGGAAGACGCCGGCTCGGAGCTGGTAATTCAGGGCGAAGCACTCTTCGGATACCACCCGCCCGCGCCGGCCGTCCACCTCAACGCCGCTAACTCCGGTTCAACGATAAGAATGCTCACCGGTCTGCTTGCCGGACAACAATTCACATCCGAGATCGACGGCGACGCGAGCCTCCGTCGCCGGCCAATGGCGCGAATCATCGAGCCGCTCAGCTTGATGCGCGCGCGTATCGAAGCGAGAGACGGAACCTTCGCGCCGTTGACTATTCATGGGCAAAAGCTGAACGCGGTTGATTACGCGAGCCCGGTCGCAAGCGCTCAGGTGAAGACGTGCGTGCTGTTTGCAGGGCTCCTCGCCGATGGACGGACAAGCTTTTCGGAACCGGCTTTATCTCGCAATCACACCGAGCTGATGCTGAAAGAATTTGGCGCACACTTTGAACGCGACTCATTCAGTGGCACGTTGAGCGTTGACGGGCTATACGCCTTGAATGCCGTCGACTATCACGTGCCCGGCGACCTGTCTTCTGCGGCTTTCTTCCTTGCCGCCGCAACAATGCTGCCCGACTCCGAAGTGCTGGTTCCGGACGTGAGCCTCAATCCCACTCGCACAGCCTTCATCGACGTGTTGAATGAACTCGGCGCCAACATACAAAAGCAGAATGTTAGGGAGCAGCATAACGAGACGATTGGTGACCTGCTTGTCTCCGGCGGGCAGCTTAGAAGCGAACGGCGCGGAACTAGGCTCTCAGGCGGAATCATTCCTAACATCATCGATGAGGTCCCTATCCTTACCGTCGTCGCCACGCAAGTCGAAGGTCGAGTTGAGGTTCGCGATGCCGGAGAACTACGGATCAAGGAAAGTGACCGCATCAGAACTGTCGTCGATGGCATAAGAGCGCTCGGCGGCGAGATCGAAGAGTTCGACGACGGCTTCGCCGTAAACGGCCCGCAGCAGCTCACTGGCGGCCGGGTTGAGACCTCCGGCGATCATCGCATCGCCATGGCGTTCGCGATCGCCGGCTTGATCGCGGAAGGAACGACCGAGATCATCGATGCCGACTGCGCCGGCGTATCGTTCCCGGAGTTCTATCAGTCGCTCGCGATGCTGACCGCGCCAGGCACCGTTGCGCCCAGCCCCATTGAGTGATAACGATGACCGCGCCGAATAACTCTCTGGCAGGAGACGAGCCGATTTTTCTGATCGGCTTCATGGGCGCGGGCAAGACCACCGTCGGCCGAGCGCTGGCCCGTCACCTCCGATACGACTTCTTCGATCTCGACGGACTTATTGAAAACCAGGTCGGCAAATCGGTCCCAGCAATCTTTGCCGACTTTGGCGAGTCAGAGTTTCGCCGCTTAGAACGCGAAGCGCTTCAGTCGTGCAGTGAGATGGTTCGCACGGTCATCGCGCTCGGCGGAGGTGCTTATGTTTCGGAAGAGAACCGGGCCTCGTTGCGCGCGATTGGGAAGACCGTTTGGCTCGACTGTCCACTCGAGGTGTGCCTCGGAAGAATCAGGGGCGACCGGTCGCGTCCGCTGCTGGGTGATGAAGATGAAATGAGAGAGCTACTAGAACAGAGGGGTTCGGATTATGCTCAGGCGGACTTTGCGGTTCAGGCGGGCGACTTCTCACCTGAGCATCTCGCGCTCGAGATAACAAAGCTGTTGAAGCCGCCCGTTCAGTAGAGCGTTTGATAGTACTCGCAGTAATCAACCAAACAGCACTGCTCACACAACGGGTCGCGCGGGCGGCAGACCTTGCGACCGTGACGAATCAGGTTGATGTGAACCTCGTAGTAGCGTTTCCGCGGAATCATCGCGCCCATCAAGCTGTGAGCCTCTTCATCCGAGCACCTTTCAGAAATCAATCCGAGTCTTCCAGCTATACGAAAGATGTGAGTGTCAATGGGAAACACCGCGCGGTTGCAAGCGAACAGCAGCGTACAAGCGACTGTCTTCGGCCCGACGCCTTTGAAGCTCGCCAGAAACTGCTTGGCTTCTTCGAGGGGCGCGCTCTCGAGAAACGAGAGATCGAGCGACCCGCGGCGCTTGTGAATTTCGGTAAGCAACTGTTTAATGCGAACCGACTTCTGTCTGGCAAGCCCGCCCGATCTTATCGCCGTTTCGATTGAACTGACGCGCGCGCGCCTCGCCGCATCCCACGTCGGAAACCGTTGCTTCAAGCTCGCGAACGCGCGGTTACTGTTAGCGTTCGTTGTAGATTGCGAGAGTATTGTCTCAATAAGAACGTCGAGCGGATCAAGCCCGCGCTCAGGCCTCGGCGCGCCGTAGACGGCTTCAAGATTCTGAATGACATACGGGATCGACTCTGGAATATGCGGAAAGGCGTTGGGGGCTACCTGCTTCATCGCGAACTGTCTATCACCACAAACCCTCGCGCGCAACTTCGGTTGATCGCGCGCCCGCTAAATCACTCATTGTTTGTCACAGGCAGGACAACCTTCACGCTACACGGATCACGCATCACGTTTCGCGAATCACGCTTCGTTGACACTCTTTGCGAGCCTTGCAATAATCGCTGAGTACCAACGGTGCATTAGCAATCAGTTCCGCTTACGCGCCCGTAGCTCAGCTGGATAGAGCGCTTGCCTACGAAGCAAGAGGTCGCACGTTCGAGTCGTGCCGGGCGTACTTTAGAATCAGGAGATTACGGGGCGGCTAAACGGCTGCCTTTTCTTTTTGGTGTGCCTCTAGCCTTGATCGAGGGGCACCCATACTAAGAATAGAATGATTTGTACAACAGCCGTTTACAATCTAGCATACGTTGATGATTAAGATAGCCGCCCTGGTCTTAACTATCCTCGGCGCTGCTGTGATGGCGGCGGCACAGGGGCGGAGTTGGGTAATACAGCTCGAAGAACCTACAGGAATCGAGCGCCGCGACAACGAGGTTGTGCGCTTCATCACCCGCTTTGCCGCGGGCGAGGCTCGCGCCGAGTTGTTGCGCGTGCTTGATGAGGAAAGCCGTGAGGTAGCCGTTCAAGTTGTCGTCGGCGACGCGCACCCGGACGGCTCGATCAAATCAGCCGAGATTCTTTTCCCGGTCACCTTGATACCCGGCCGCCAGCCGCGTTACCGGCTTCTGGCCTCGCCGCTCGCACAATCGGCGCGACAGCCCGGAGAGCGCGGCGGCGATTACCTAACGGACATCGTCGTGCGTCGTTTGGGTACGAGTCGCCTCGAGCTTGGCAATAGTCGCTTCGGCATCATCATCAATCTCGGTAAAGACAACACGACGCCGGCGATTGTTGAGGCCTACAACCGCAAGTCGGGCGAGCATCGTATGCTCAACCTCGTCGAAACGACACCGGATGTAAAAGAGGAGCTGCAATTCGGCATACGAAGCGCCGGTTGGGGAACCGCCCTAAATAACGTCGCTAACCCAGCCCGCACGTCCGGATTCACTGGCGTTGATGTGATAGAGTCCGGCCCGTTGCGCGCTCGCGTGCGGCTCAGAGGTGCGCGTCTCGGAACAAGCGCGGAAGAATGGGAGTTTGAATGGTACGCTAACAGCCCGGTCGTCGTGTGGCGCGCGCGAACCGAAACCAGAGCAGGAACCTACGGCTTCTTCTTTTCGGCGCTTTCGGCTTTCCCGTATGAACCGTTCACACACTGGGCTGGCGGCGCGGAAGTCGGCTGGCCCGACGGATGGGATACCGACAAGCCGCCACATAAGAAAATCATTCCGCAGAGCTTTCTAGTCCGCGCGCAGAATTTCGACGACCTCCCCGGCGGCCACATTCTTTACTACAATCCGCAAGACAACTACGGCGCATTGGACTTCATTGAGTTGGACTCGGCGCTCAAATGGTTCGCCGCCGGCTCTCGACAGTTCTACGCCGTACGAGAACTCGGTGCAGCTCCACCACAAGCGGTGCAGACAGGAATCGCAGCGATAAAACGGCCGGATGTACTGGAGCGAGCCAAGGATTGGTCATCACAAATCGCCATTGCCTTCCCGTCGTGGAAAGGCACCGAAACGCTGCTTGAGGCCCGCGCCTGCTATCGCAGATTCGCGCAGCCGATCCTCGCGCATAGCCTCGAGCCGCAGCCGCTGGCGAAACTCCCCGCTTACACGGCCGCTCCGAGAACGGCTATCTACCGTGTTGAAGAGGGGCCGGCGAGAGACAAGCCTGCCGAGAGCGACAAATCCAGCGCAATTGAGCTTTCTCTCGACGGGTTGTGGAAGCTTCGGCATGCGGAAAAAGGCGACGGCGAAAAACAGAGACTGTTTGAAGTCGCGGCAGACGATTCAACCTGGCAAAAGGTTCAAGTGCCGGGCTCTGTTCACACTCAAATCCTCAAATACCCTGCCTACTATACGCACGAAGCCGAATGGATCAGCTTCAAAGAGTGGTGGTATCGCAAGAGCTTTCGCATGCCCGCTCAGATGAAAGGCAAGCGCCTGCGGTTGCAATTCGGCGCGACAGACTATTATGCCGATATCTGGCTCAACGGCAAACGCCTCGGGCGACACGAAGGCTACATTGACCCTTACGAGTTTGACGTTGCTGATGAGCTGAATCTCGATGGCGAAAACGTCCTTGCGGTGCGCGTATGGACTCCTGTTGATTACTACTGGCGGCATCGTCCGTACACGATCAAAGGCTCGTACGGGGCGGTTGATCAAAAACCCGATGACATCACTCCTCTCGGCATCACTCGTAGCGTGCGCCTCATCGCCAACCACTCAATTGTCATTGACACGGTCGTGGCCCGGCCTTCGCTAAATCCAGACGGTTCGGCAGACGTTGACGTGGAAGTGGCTCTGAGAGCAGAAGAGTTGGAAGGCAGAGTAGAGCTTGCGCTCGTGCCCCGCAATTTTTCGGGCGCTGAGCAACTGAAGGCAACGGTTGACCTCTCTCGTCTCGGCGACCGGAGTGCGCGGCGCTTTGCGGTTCGCTTTCACCTGAACAAGCCGCAATTATGGTGGACCTGGGACCACGGCAAGCCGAATCTCTACACCCTCTCGACGCGCGTGCTGGTTGATGAGCAGGTTTCTGATTCCTGCTCGCAGGCGGTTGGCATACGCGAAATAGAAAAAGTCGGCTGGGTCTTCTACCTCAATGGTCGCCGGTTGTATATTCGCGGCACCAATTCGTACTACCTCGAGTTGTTTCTGTCAGAGATGAGCCGCGAGAAGTACGACCGCGATCTAAATCTAATGCAGAGCATGAACATCAATATGATCCGCCTGCACTGTCATTTTCAGAATCCGGAGTTCTATGACCGATGCGACGAGCTTGGCATACTGGTGTGGCAGGACTTTCTGGAAGCCTGGTATCCGCACGACACGGAGTTCGCGCTGCATGCGGCGCGACTGTACGATGCTCATATTCGAATGGTTCGCAATCACCCGTGCGTGGCGATCTGGGCAACGAGCGATGAAGAAGACCTGGAGAATTATCGGGTGCTGACGAAGCACCTGGCCGGGCGGTTATATGCCGGCGACCAGGAGCGCCGCGCCGTCGTGCGCTCCACAGGCAGGTATGGCGACGGTCATATTTATTATGGATGGTACGGCGGCAGCATCTGGCAGTACACGACGACGGAAGAAAAATTCATCTCAGAGCTTGGAGCCACGGCGCTGCCGGATTACGAAACCTTGATGCAGTTTCTTCCCCGCCACTGGCCCATCGAAGACCACAAAGAAGAGTGGATCTTCCGCAAGCTGCAGATCAGCGAAGCGATGCGCGCCTGGGGTCTCCCTTCAGGCAAATCCCTCAAAGAGTACATTCCACAGACTCAGGCTTACGTTGCGAGACTTCATCAACTGGCGATAGAGCGAATGAGGCGGCGCAAGTACGATGCCGGGGGGATCCTTCACTTTCATGCGATTGATTTCTGGCCGTCGGTGACAATGGCCGCGCTCGATTATTTTCGCAAGCCTACGAAATCTTACTTCACCGTGCAGCGAAGCTTTCAGATGGTGCTCGCAAGTCTCGAATACGACCGCGACGTGTGGCGGGTCGGAGAAGATTTCCAATGCGGTCTGTGGATCATCAATGATCACTGGTACGCGATGGATGGCGCGCGGATCAAATGGAAGATCTTTGACTCAAGCGGGGCTGCGGCGACGGGCGGCGAGTTGAGCGTGAACATTGCGGAAGACTCTTCCGCGAAACTCGATGATTTGCGCTGGAAGGCTGCGAGTGCGGGAAAGTACGAGCTTCGGGCAGTGGTTTTCAATCGCGAGGGCAAGCGGTTGTCTGAAAATATATATGAGTTTGAAGTGAAGTGAGACGGGGCACATTCTCGCGTAGTGTCCTAATCTTATGTTGGTCTTTCTGAAACTCTCTTCGCGCCCGAGATGCGCTTACAGATTTGCACAAGTGATATCGAGAGACAG
>JBBPIH010000031.1:0-85926 GCA_038040455.1 Acidobacteriota bacterium | reverse complement strand
TTCAGCTGCGGCGCGCGATCAGCATTCAAGCTGAAGGAAAGAAGTTACTTGAGAAACATGCTATCGCGCCGTCAGCTGCAAGGCTTTGTTATATCGCCCTTTGCTGGAAATATTCAGGTCTTGTTGATTCCAGAGGTTGCTTCACCAATTAACTCTCTCGCTAAACCGTGATGTTCAGACCACGCGCCCCAGACATCTCGCGCCCACTCTCGGACACGCTTGGTGTGTTCTTCTGCATCAGCCGCACTGTGTATATAAGTAATCGTTAAGTTTCCTCGTTCTTCTGGAATCTGAGCAGGCTTCTCAATCTTCGGATTCGTACTAAGCCACTTCTGCACCGCTCGGTTGAAGGCTAAGGTGTCTTCATATTCAAACGCGGCGCACATGCCTGTCAGATGTGCGGCAAACGATTTTCCTGAACGCATGTATGCGTCAGGATGTTGCAGCGAGTAGGCATCTACCGTCAGGCGGTGGATTTTGCCATACCGATAATCGCTAAACTCTCTGGCGAGGATTTCTTCAAACAACTTTAGACAGCCAGCCTTGCCTTGTGCCACAACCGCTCCGCAGTCCTTACAAACATCATCCGATGTGTTTTGCTCTTCAGAGATGCTCATAGCTGCTCCTATGATTTCCATTCTGCTTATACAAACCTACGCCACAGTAAGCGATATAACGCTGGCCTTCAGCTGCGGCGCGCGATCAGCATTCGACCTGAAGGAAAGAGTTACTTGAGAAGCATGCTATCGCGCCGTCAGCTGCAAGGCTTTGTTAGATTGCGCCCTTCGACGATTGCGCACTCTCTTATCAATTACAAACCTGTCGCCATTCTGCACACAATCCTGAACCGTTTCGCGCCACCATTGCCGAGTAACGAGGAAACTGCTTCCGCCAACATCATTCAATGTGGGGACTACATCTTTGTCCTGCCGTAGATAGCGCCGCGAATGCACTAAATCATACGTTTGATCTGCATCTCCTCGTGCGTTATGACCTCTTAACGGTTCCCACAGAACTATGGCTCGATTTTCTTTCCAATAAACCCAAGCATGATCGTAGCCATTCCCGAAAGCTTCAACTTTACAGGCATAAAAGTGGTTTCTTCGTTTTATTCCACTCTGAGCCACAATCCTTTCGAGAGCTGGAAGCACGTAGCGAGCATAATGTGGATGCTGCCGTATGGAGGTGCGGCTGACAACTCGGTCTTGGGCGAAACATAAAGCGCCCGTGAGAAGCACCATCGGCAAAACTCGCATAGATGTTTTCATCTCACACCACTCGAAGCAATCTAACTATGTATATCTGGTTTCGGAATAAAATGCCGACTCAGTTTGCTTTCCGAATAAAAGCCGACGCGCTATCGCGGTAAACCTTGCCATCTCACGCATATGGCTGCAAGGTTGGAGTGCTTCGGGGTTTTATTCGGTTTCCGAATAAACCGCCGGACCCATCCACTCAAAGCGCATCGGCTGGACTCCTGACTCCGCTGCCGTCCCGCTTCAAGCCGTGAGTATAATCAACGGAGTCTTTACATCTACAATCCATGATTTAAGGGTTTGGGACTCAGGCCTCGTTCTGCGCAAATTTCTTAAATACCAGCGCCGAGTTCTTCGACCCAAAGGCGATGCAGTTGCACAATGCGGTATCGATGCGAGTTTCCCGCCCGTGGTTCGGCACATAGTCGAGGTCACACTCAGGGTCGGCCGCCTCAACGTTGATCGTCGGAGGTGCGTAGTTGTGCTTCATCGCCATCAGCGTCGCTACGACCCCGGCCGCACCCGATGCGCCTTGCGCGTGACCGACCATCGACTTTGTCGAGCTGGCAGGAATCGCTCTCGCGCGGTCGCCGAAAGCCATGCGCACTGCGGCAGACTCAGTGCGGTCGTTGATTTTCGTTGCGGTTCCGTGCAGGTTTAGATAGTCAATTTCATCGGTAGTGAGGCCGGCGCGCTCGACTGCCATCCGCATAGCTCGCGCCGCGTCGTGACCAGTTGGCGCGATCTGCACGCGATGATAAGCGTCGCAAGTCGAAGCGTACCCGGCCAACTCGGCATAAATCCTTGCCCCCCGATTTAGCGCGTGCTCGAGTTCTTCGAGTATTACAATCCAGGCGCCTTCGCCGAGCACGAAGCCGTCACGGTCCGCGTTGAATGGACGCGAGGCTCGCGCTGAATCGTGGTTCCATTTCGTGGTGACCGTTCCCATTCGGCAGAAGGCGGTCATCAATCCGAACGTTATGCAAGCCTCAACCCCGCCCGACACCACGGTATCTATCTGACCGAGTCGAATCGCATTCCACGCGTATCCCATCGCGTCGGTCGAGCTCGTGCAGCCGGTCGAGACGACGTGGCTCATGCCGTGCAGACGGAAAGCCATGTTGATCTCGCTTGAGAGCATCCCGACAAACGACGCGACGATCGAGTAAGGGCTGACGCGGCGATAGGCGGCATCGTGATCGCCACGATCGTAGTACTGCTTGTACTGGCGCTCGGCGAACTCGATTCCTCCCGCTCCGGTGCCGATGATGACGCCGATGTTCTCGCGTTCGGATGGGCTTAGCGTTTCGAGTTTGATCCCTGCGTCTTCGGCCGCTTCATCGGTGGCGAAGAACGCCATCGGCACTGCGCGCTGCACGCGGTCCTTGTCTTTCTTTGAAATGTAGCGGTCAAAGTCGAAGTCTTTTACTTCGGCCGCCACCTTACAGGACAGCTTCGACGCATCGAAGAGAGTGATCGGACCGGTGCCGCTCACGCCGCCGGCGGTAGCTTCCCAGTAAGCCTGGCGGCCGATGCCGTTGGGACTGACGGCTCCCATTCCGGTGACAACTACGCGCCTTAAACTCATGAAGTCTGCCTCCGCCCAGATGTGGGTGCGTCGCGTGAAGCTGCGAGATTGATTGATTGTACGACACGACCGGCGGTCTTATCCATATGAGCGCCGGGGCGAGCGGCGAACACACGCGATCATGTCCTGGTGAGTAGGTCGAGGAGTGACCGAGCGAGCTCGCGGTCACGCTTGTTCTCGAATTCCCATTCAGCATCGATCGGCGACTCGATCACCTGTTGAAGTAGAGAGACGGCGGCATCGCGCTTCCCGATCTCAATCGCAAGCTCTGCCGCGTAAGTTAGCGTTACGCTATTCAAGGGAGCAATCGCAAGCGCCCGGTCCAGGAGCTCGCGGCTGCGTTTCAGGTTACCGCCGAGAATCCTTGGCGCTTTGTGTTCGAGCCGCCCAAGCACACGCAGCGGTCCCGCGTCGTGATAACTCTCGCTGATCGCGGCTGCCAGCTTCAACTCAGCCCGCGCCCAGCGAATCGCACGCGCGCCTCTTATGCCGCGGTTGACCGCGGCGAACAGTGAAAGATTTACTCCTACCCAGAAATGCCCCTCGACTCGCTCAGAGTTTAGCGCGACAGCGCGCTCGCCTGCGGCAATCCCGGCAGAATAAAGCTGGCGGCTAGACTCGCGCGAGCCGGCTTGCTGCCCCAGAAAGAAAAGCGCGCGAGCAAGACGCCACTGCACCTCGTAACGTGCGACCCCGCCTCGCGCACCGGAGAGGATCATCACCGCTTCTCTCACCGCGCCGGGCTCCGCGCGCTGGTTATATAGCTCGTCAGCGCGCCCGATTGCTGCGAGAAGATCATCAGTGGGCATGGTATGAACTCAGCAAGGGAGTGGGGCAAGAAGCAGTTGTAGCAGGTGAGTCGATGGACACGCCTTCACTCTGTCCTTCTTCACCGCTGCTGCCCCCCACCTCCGCACCTCTGCTCGGCTCGTTCAGAGTACCGGCTTTAGCCGGCTTCTTGTCGACGAACGAGCCGGCTAAAGCCGGTACTCTGAACCCCCCGCTACCGCGACGCAATCCTCTTCAAGTGCTCACGGGTGAAGATCGAGTCGCGTAGGTTCTGATCGTGCTTTACCTCGACGGCTTCAAAATCAATCTTCTTCCGCCGAGCAAAATTGTCGATGGTCCAGCGCACGCGAGTCCAATGGCCGGCGATCTGCTCAGCCTTGGCAACCGCGAGGCGGCGGGCTAGCTCATTATGATTGTCGTAGAACTCTGCCTGCAAAGCCGCGAAGTTTTCCTTTGAGATCAGCAACACCACCCGGGGAAACTTTGACTCGGCGCCCTGTTTGAGCTTTCCTTCGAGACGATAGAGCGCTGTTCCTTCGTATGTGTCCTCGCCCACGAGGGCGAAGTCGTATTTCTCAGGTTGACCATCCGCGAGCTCTTGAGCTGTCAACCCAAACAGTGCATCTTCGCTTATCGCGTCACTGGCGACGAGGAAGCTATCGGTGCTCTGCACGTAACGAACGGCTTCGATCCGGCCATCGGGAAAGACTGTTATCAGCCCATCACGGTCGCGCTCTTCGTCAGGAGCGGTGAACTCAGCGAGGATCAAGACGCGTCCGTCCGGCTCGCGCTTGCGATACATCGTCAACTCGATCTGCCGTGGCGCATTGAGGGCAGTTGACTCCTCCTGGCTGTTGATGTGTGCCCGCATTTTGATCGTCGAGTCGCGGCTGTTGTCGAGGGCGCGATATCGCTCGATGACTTGCGCCGCGCTGAGCCCCGACGAGGGCGCGCTGTTTTCGTTTCTAGTATTCGCCAGCTCCCCCTCCGGCCTCTTTTCGCAACCGGCCAATGAGAGCAGGAGCAGACACGTGCAAGCTATGCACCGACGCTTGACTGCGGTCAGGGACCACCTATTCATCGCTTCGGCGGGTGGGTGTCTCACACTTGCTCTGATCCTGGAGCAAGAAAGATTAGTGATAAATGCCTCGGACGAATTCAACTCTGAGTCTCCTCTCCCAGCGCCGCGCGTCTAAACAGTTTCGACTTCATCAACACCGGCAGAAATATCAGATCAGCCGCGAGGCAGGCTGCGATAGTCAGGGCCCACAACAGGCCGGCTACGCGGACCGGCACAAACGACGATAGCACGAAAATCAGAAACGCCGCGATGAGCATGACGTTGGCGAGTATCATCGGCTTGCCGGTGCGCAGCATCGTTAGCCAGATCGCCCATCCCTCGTCGGTTGGCGACAACGCTGCGAGCTGAGCGTTTCCAGCGGCCGGTGCGTTCCTGCGCTCCTTTACACACTGGCGATAGCGGCGGATCACGTGAACAGCGTTATCAACAGCCAATCCGAGTACCGCGCTGGCGATAAGGCTCGTCGTTATGTCGAGAGCCGTCCCGCTCCATCCCAGGAACCCAAAGTAGCAGACGATCGGAAGCAGATTCGGAATCAACGCAAGCAGGCCCGTCGCAAATGAGCGGAACATAATGACCATCATCAGGTAGATCGTTATCAGCGCGATCGCCAGGCTTGATGATTGCGACGCCGCCACTGCGTCTGAAGCGTCGTTGAGAAGAATGATCGAGCCGGTCGCGCGCTGTGTGATTCCCGCGGGCAGGTTCGCGCTTGACCACTCGTCAATCTTTCTTGTCAGTTCCATTAGCTCGTTCGAGCTGAAGAGATTCCCTCTGAGAACAATCACCGCACGCGAGCCATCGGCGCTCACCAATCGGGAGACCGACTCATCTCCGGAAAGATAATCGCGCACTATCGAGCCGAGTCTGCTGTGATCGCCTGGGATGGTTGCCGACATTTGATCGGGCGCGCCCGGCAGAACGCTGTTGATTCGCTCGATGATGTCGGCTACCGAGATAGCGGCGTCAACGCCTTGTTGCTTCAAGGCGAACTGCTCAAGTGCTGAAGCCGCGCGCAAGAACTCTGGGTCAGTGATGGCCGCCGCCGCGCCGCTCAAAACGAGGTGGATCGTGGCTGCTCCAGCAAGCCGCTCGTGGAGCTTCTGGGCGTCCTGCACCGTTTCGCTTCCTTCCGGGAATATGCGGAGGTAATCCGTGTTGAATTGAAGCCATACGGCTCCGGCGCCAATCACGATCGTGGTGGCGAGAGTTGCGATCAACACGGACCGCCTCCGAAACAGTACCAGCGCGGTGATGTTGACCAGAGATTTGTTTAGCCAGGTCGCGTAGTCTGTTCCCCCTGAATCGGCTTTGCCTAGCACGTCACGCGGAAGGAGCGACAGAGCCGCAGGAAGAAACCCTACCGTCAGAACGAGCATCGCCAGAACCCCAAAAGCTTCGAAGATTCCCATGTCGCGCGCAGTAGGGACCTCGCTCGATGCGAGCGCGCCGAAGCCTGCCATCGTGGCGGTGCCCGAAACAATCACCGCCGGGCTTATGAAAGTCAAACCGTCGAGCCAGGCTGTTCGCTCGCTCTGAGCGTCTGCGTTTGGACTAAGGGTGGACATCGAAAGGCGATACTGATTCAGCACGTGAAAGATGTACGAGCTTCCAACGGCCATCAACACGGTCGGCAGTGACAACGTCGCGAGAGTGAAGGGGCGGCCGAGCAAGCTCATAAGCCCGATGGTCCAAACAAGTCCGATCACCAACGCAGCCATTGGCAGAGCTGCTGCCCAGAAGCTGCGAAACGCAAGCAGAAAAACTGCGAAACAGAACACCGCCGCGATTGGCGAAAGCACAAGCATATCGCGCAGCATGCTTCTTATTCCTCGGGCGTCGACTATTGGAACTCCAGACAGGAACACCTCGTCGCCGTCCGGTTCGGACTTTGCTACGCGTTCGACCTGTTCAGCTACCGCGCGAGACTCGGCTTCGCCGATTGTCTTTAGAAAGACATCCACGGAGGCGGTCTTACCATCGGCTGAGACGTAGTGGCGCACGTACAGCGGATCGTTCGTAACCTGTTGTTTGAGTCTGGCGAGACCGGCGGGATCGGATGGATTTACAGTGCGGGGATCAATCAAGCGTCCGACACTGACGCCTCCCTCGTCGCGTGTGATCGCCTTGATGTTGGTGAGACTCATCGCCTGATCGACTCCGGCAACAGCGGCGATTCGGTTTGTTAAGCGTTCGAGTTTTTCGAGAAACCTTGAAGTGAAAACGTCAGTGGTCGTCACTCCTACGACAATTATTCGATCATCGCCAAAAATGCCGCGAGTCTCGTTGTAAAAGCGAAACGTCTCGTCCTTGCGAGCGAGCGTTTCGGGTGAACCGTTGAAGCTGACCCCGCGAATGAGAATGACCGCCAGATAGCCGAGGGTGATCGCGAGCGTCGCAGCGATGATGAGCTTTGGATGTAGAACAACGAACTTCGCGGGCTGGGTCATAGAGGCGGCTCGCGGCACTCGAGTGATTGGCGGGTGCGACTATAAGGGATGGAAGCGAAAAGAGTCAAACAACGGGCTGTGAGATGATTTGGTGCTTTATCCTTTGCGGCTTGACCACGATTGTGAGGAAACGCATCTCCTCCGTCATCAAACACACCGGCGCGCACGAATAGCGCGTTGCTTGTCTAAGGAAGAGGGGCTTCGATCTGCTCACGATGTCGTTCGTAAAGCTTGGTCGCCCGATCCTTCATATCATCAATCGGCGTATACACAAGGACGGTGCCGGTCGATTCCTCAATCACCAGCTCCCCCACGGGGCCAAGCGGTTCAAGTTGCGGATAGGAAAGCCAAATGGGAACTCGCCAGCCAGACGTGCTCCGGTTGTGTTCCGGTATTCCCGCAGCAAAACGATCGGGCAGGTGAGCCATCAACCACTCATTAGCGGTGATGCGCGCCTCAAGTACGGTTGTGATCGCTACGGTAGATATTTGATTAGCTGATTGTAGTTGTCGCGGACTGCTCTAACAAGGCCCCACGAAATCATCGCGGTTCTTCGCTGCGCTTCGGAGTTCCGTAAAGGTAGTGGTCTAACTCGCTTGACCAGTCGGCGGGACCTTCGACGGTGCCCATCATTGATTTGAGCACGGCCCAGGCATCACCCTTCCCAGAAGCCTGATCGTCTTTCGGCGCGAGTTGCTCCTCGATCAGCATCCGGGCGTATTCGTCCAGTGCAACTCCTTTTCGATGTGCTTCCTTCTGGAGTCGGCTTTCAAGTTCTGGCGGAATGTTGATGATCAGAGTCATTCACTTCTCCCACTTGAGGCTTACTGGTTGCTCAATCGCATTCCGCCACTAAGGCACGAGGGCACGAAGGAGCACAAAGCCCACAACATACTACATTCACTGACTTCGTGCAGCTTCGTGTCTTTGTGTCTTAGTGGCGAGCGCCCCTTTTCAGCAGCCTGCTAGGATTCAATTCGTCAATTCCACTTCAATCCTTTGAGCTGTTGCAGGTTCACGTTTCCCCCGCTCAGCACGCACACAACCTTTGAACCGCGAGGCGCTTTGACAAGGCCATTCAATACGGCGGCGACCGATGCCGCTGCAGCGCCTTCGACTACCAGCTTGCAGTGAGACATGATCCAGATGAGTGCTTCGAATATCTCTGAATCCGGCAGAGCGACGACCTCGTTAACAAACTGGCGCACCGCCTCGAACGTGTGCTCGCCGACTCGCTTGACGCGGAGCCCGTCGATTATGCAATCCACCCTGTCGAGCGTGACCAGGTGTCCGCTTTCAACGCTCAACTTCATCGCTGGCGCCCCGGACGATTCCACGCCGATGATCTTTATCTTTGGGTTCAAACCCTTGAGCGCCATCGAGACGCCGGAGATTAACCCGCCTCCGCCGATTGGAACAACCACTACTTCAGCCTCAGGAAAGTCTTCGTAGATTTCCAGCCCAAGAGTCCCTTGCCCGGCTATCAAGTGTGGATCGTCGAAAGGATGGATGTAAGTCAGGCCGCGTTCCTCGCAAAGCTGCTTTGCCTTTTCGTTGGCCTCGTCCCAAATCATCCCGTGCAGCACGACCTCGGCGCCATATGCTCGCGTCGCTTCGATCTTGGATGGCGTGGCGTTCTCAGCCATCACGACGACTGCCCGCATGCCGTTCAGCTTGGCTGCGAGTGCGACGCCTTGCGCGTGATTGCCCGCCGATGAGCAGATGACGCCGCGCCGGCGCTCGTCGTCCGAGAGGTGTGCGAACTTATTAAGCGGACCGCGAATCTTGTAGGACCCGGTACGCTGAAAGATCTCGGCTTTGAGGCGGATGTCGAAGCCGGTTTTCTCGCTCAATAGCCGCGATGTCAGAAGAGGCGTGTGATGCACGTGAGGTGCGACTCGTGCCTTTGCCTGCTGGAAGACTTGCGGAGATAGATTGATCATCTTGTTACATGACATTGGTGGAGAATTGCTGCGCGCGACCGCGCTGATTATCTACAAGCTGGATGCTTATTGCAAACGGCCAAGCGGCCAAGGTCGAGTGTTGTTGCGCTGTCGGCGCTGTGCTAAATTCACCGTTGATAATTTGCATCAGGGAGCGCGACTAATGAAATCGCGGAGACGAAAAGAGATGGGCGAATACGTCGTTGCAGATCCTGAGATTTGTCATGGACAGCTCACGATCAAGGGAACGCGCATACTTGTCAAGGACTTACTCTACTATGTCGCCGATGGAAAAGACTGGGATTGGATCTGTTCCGCCTTCGACCGAAAAGTCAGCCGCGAAGCGATCGCAGAAGCTGTGCGTTTGGCGGGCGACGTGCTCGTTGGTGGAACTCCAAAGCGAAGGACTGACAAACGGCAGCGTGCTGCGTGAACATCCTTGATGAGAACATTGATGCCGTAGCGCGCGAGCACCTGCGTTCGTTGAAGGTTCACTTTAGACATATCGGCAGCGACATCGGGCAGTCGGGAATGAAAGACCTGAACGATGTGATCCCACTGCTGCACAATCTTCGAGACCCAACGTTCTTCACGCGTGATAAGGATTTCTACTCACGCTCTTTGGTTCACGCCCGATACTGCTTGATTCATCTGGATGTTCCACGCAAAGAGAGTCGGCAGAGTATATTTCCGATTGTTGCGACACAAGGAATTCCGGAAGAAAGTTGACAGAATCGGCAAGGTAATTCGCCTGAGGCTGAAGCGGCTGAGTTACCTGGATGGGAACTCTGCGAGGGAACGCCACCTGGCCTGGTGAAATGGCGCACTCCAGACGATACCATAACACTTCAATCGAGGAAATGGACCAGTGAACTACATCGATCTGCGAAGCGACACGGTTACGAAGCCAACCGGTGAAATGCGAGAAGCAATGGCCCGCGCCGAGGTTGGCGATGATGTTTATGGCGAGGATCCGACAGCGCGGCGCCTCCAGGAATTAGCCGCCGAGATGCTCGGTAAGGAAGCGGCGTTGTTCGTGCCCTCGGGCAGCATGGGCAACCAGATCTGCGTAAGGCTTCACACTCAGCCCGGCCAGGAAGTCATCGTCGAAGAGCGAAGCCACATGTTCAACATGGAGATGGCAGGCATGGCGGTTATCAGCGGCGCCCTTGCACATCCCGTGCGATGTCCGGATGGAATGATGGACTGGGACTCCATCGAAGCCGCAATCCGGCCTCGAAGTTCTTACTTCGCTCAGACCGGGCTTGTCGCGGTCGAGAACACCCAGAACCTCGCCGGCGGAACGGTGATGTCATTCGAGCGCATGCAAGAGATCGCCGAGCCCGCTCACAGAAAAGGCTTGCCCGTGCATCTGGACGGCGCGCGAATCTTCAACGCTGCCATAGTGCTCAAGCGCGATGTAGCCGAGATTGCTGCTCTTTTTGATTCGGTGATGTTTTGCTTATCGAAAGGGCTTGGCGCGCCGGTTGGCTCAATGATCGCCGGCTCGCGAGAATTCATCGATCGCGCGGTCCCGGTTCGCAGAATGCTCGGAGGAGGAATGCGGCAGGTCGGTGTGCTCGCGGCAGCGGGATTGGTTGCGCTTGAGAAGATGACTGCACGGCTGGTAGAGGATCACGCGAATGCGCAGTTGCTCGCGAGAGGGCTTGCCGAGTCTAGCGGCGTTAAGATCGATCCCGAGAGAGTTCAAACGAACATCCTCGTCTTTGACATCGCCGGTACGGGACAGACAACGGCGGAATTCTCGGCGAAGCTTAAACAGCGCGGGGTGCTTGCAAACGGGATCAATGCTCGCGAGATGCGAATGGTGACGCACAAAGACGTTTCACTAAGCGATTGCGAAACGGCTCTGGGAGCCATTCGCGAGGTGTTGGCATAACGTGTAGGGGCGGCCCTCTGTGGCCGCCGGACAAATGGAAAATGGCAAATGACAAATGGAAAATAAAAATGCTTCGCGGACAGTGAGCACTGAGAGCGTGTATTTTCCATTTTCCATTTGTCATCATTTGTCATTTGTCATTTTCCATTTCAGGCGGCCACGGAGGGCCGCCCGTACAGCTTAATGGATAGACTAGTCATCGCCATCGACGGACCTTCCGGTTCGGGAAAGAGCACAGTCGGTAAAGCCATCGCCCGCCGCCTTGGGTATCTGTACATCGATTCGGGCGCCGTCTATAGAGCTGTAGCCTGCAAAGCTCTTAACACAAATACACCCCTGGAAGACGCGACAGCAATTGCGCGCCTCGCCCATGATTCAAACATCAAACTCGAAGGCGACCCCGCCCACCTGCAAGTTTTTCTCGACGGCCGCGACGTGACCGCGGAGACTCGACTCCCCGATGCGAGCCACGCTTCATCAGTCGTTGCAACTATCCCGCAAGTGCGGGAGGCCGTCGTCGAAAAGCTTAGAGAGATGTCCCGCGCCGGCGGCATCGTGATGGACGGCCGCGACATCGGTACGAAGGTATTCCCCGAGGCCCAGGTAAAACTATTTCTTGATGCCACGCTGGACGTGCGCGCGCGCAGGCGATGCGAAGAAGAGCACGGGCGCGGACGGGATGTAACCGTCGATCAGATCCGCGGTGAGCTTGACGAGCGCGACCGACGCGACCGTGAGCGCTCCGCGACGCCGCTCGTAAAGGCGGACGACGCGATGTTCATCGACACGTCGGACATGCCGCTCGATCGCGTGGTTGAGCGCGTGCTTGAAATTGTGAGAACGCGAAGCTAGACTCTAACCCGTATCACCGGACGCTTCGAATAGTTCTTGCACCTCGCAGCGGAGACGATCTTGAAAGGAAAGCTCACCTGCGCTCGTCCCAAAGTATCGCGCTTTCCTAGAAGCGATTCCCGGGTTGACGGATCGAGCGCTCGCCTCACATCCTGAATCGAAAGATGGGAATCTTCACCGGACTCATAATTGAAGTAGGCCGAGTGCGCCGCATCCAACGGCGAGCAGACGGTGCATTCCTGGTGATCGAAGCTAAGACAGTTTTGGAAGGGACGCGCATCGGCGATTCGATCTCGATAAACGGGGTCGATCTCACAGTGATCGAGATGGGCGAGGACTTCTTCAGCGCCGATGCTTCGGTCGAAACTCTGAAGCGCTCGACGCTGGGCGGCTTCCACGCCGGAAGCGGGGTCAACCTCGAGCGCGCGCTTGCGGTGGGCGAGCGATTGGGCGGTCACATGGTTCAAGGTCATGTCGACGGTACTGGCGAACTTCTTTCGGTGGCGCCCGAAGGCAACGCATATCGCATGCGATTCCGGTTTCCGCGCGAGCTTGGGCGCTACATCGCGATGAAGGGATCGATAACCGTCGATGGCATTAGCTTGACTGTTGCGGGACTAGGCGGCGATTGGTTCGAAGTGGCGATCATTCCGCACACCTGGCGTGAGACGATTCTTCGCGATTTGAAAAGCGGCGATCTTGTAAATCTTGAAGTGGACGTGCTTGCGAAATATGTAGAGCGGTTGATGCTTAATAAGGAAGAACCAGCCACCATTTCAAGCAACCTGACCCTGGAGTACTTGATTGAAAGAGGCTACTAGATGAAACGATCGTTTCTACCGTAAGGACATATATGCCATTTGCAACCATCGAAGACGCACTTGAAGAATTTCGAGCGGGACGTATGATCATCATCGTCGATGATGAAGACCGCGAGAACGAGGGGGACCTCGCCTGCCCGGCCGAAAAAGTTACGCCCGAGATCGTCAACTTCATGGCCCGCTACGGCCGCGGGCTCATCTGCCTGTCGCTAACCGAAGAGCGGCTTGATGAGCTCCAGATACCGTTGCAGGTTTCCGAGTCCGACAACACGGCAACGCGCGGCACCGCTTTTTGCGTCTCTATAGAGGCGAGGCGAGGCGTGACTACGGGAATATCCGCAGCCGACAGAGCGACGACGATTCAAGTTGCGGTCGATCCGCGTGCGAAACCGTCGGACCTCGCGCGCCCGGGTCACATCTTCCCTTTGCGCGCGCGCAACGGCGGCGTGCTCGTGCGGCCTGGTCAAACCGAGGCGGTAGTCGATCTGGCTCGCATCGCGGGGCTGATGCCTGCCGGTGTCATTTGCGAAGTGATGAACGATGACGGCACGATGTCGCGCTTGCCTGAGTTGCGTGAGTTCGCCCGGCAGCACGGCGTTAAGATTATTACCGTCGCCGATCTCGTAAGTTATCGGATGGCGAACGAGGTGCTGGTGCACGCGGCGGGGGAAGCGCGAGTGCCGACCGTGTACGGAGACTTTCGCGCGATCGTGTACACCAACGATATCAATCAAGATACTCACCTGGCGCTGGTGATGGGCGAGATCGATCCGGACGCGAGCATGCCTGTGCGCGTGCATTCGCAGTGCGTACTCGGCGACGTGTTTGGCTCGTTGCGCGACGACACTGGCTGGCAGCTTCATCGCGCCCTGGAGTTGATTGCAAACGAAGGCCGTGGTGTTCTGCTGTACCTGAAACAGGAAGGGCGGGGAGTCGGCCTGGTGAATCAGCTTAAGGCATACCGGCTCATGGACGAGCAAGATAAAGATGCGGTCGACGCCGACGCCGCTGTGGTCGGGCTTCACAAGATGGACCCGCGCGATTATGGCATTGGCGCGCAGATCCTCCACGACTTGGGCGTGCGCAGGATGCGGCTGATCACCAACCATCCGGTGAAGCGCGCGGCAATCGAAGGGTTTGGTCTCGAAATCACCGACCGCATTCCGATCGAAATGGACCCCAACGAGTCGAACGAAAAAGTGTTGCGGGCGCGGAAGGAAAAGTTGGGGCATTTGTTGACGAAGGTCTAGTAAAGCCACGTCGGTGAGTTTGAAATATGGCGCAGGATCACAGGTCGGGAAGGGTGGCTTGCCCCCGCTCTCGCCGCAGCTATGCGGGCAATCGAAGAGCGGGGGCAAGCCACCCTTCCTGACCTGTGATCTCTCGCTACTCTAGAAGCCGCCATTGGGCAAATAGCGGAATGCTAACTGAAGCCATCATCTAGATTCTGGTTTGTGACTTTCCCGGAGTTCACTAGTCCATGCGCAGAAAACTACTGATCGTCGCGGCCTCACTTCTAAGCCTGGTCCTGCTTCTGCTCATCGCCGTGTTCTTCTACATCCGCAGCGGGCAGTTGGACACTTACCTTCAGCGCCAGGTTGTCGAGGCCTTTGCCGATGTCGGCATCCGCGCGGAGATTGCCCGGGCGCATCTGGACATCCGCGGGTACCGCGTCACGCTCGAAGACATAAAGCTCTACGCTGGAGACGGGCAAAAGCCATTCGGCGCTATTGAAAGCCTCTCGGCCCAGTTCTCTGTGCTCTCCTACCTGGGCCAGCGAATCAACATCACACAGGTCAAAGTCGTCCATCCACAAGCCTGGATTGAGTTCGACGAACAGGGCCGCTTCAATCTCGCCGAGTTGCACGCGCCTCCTAGTAAAAAAGAGGTCAAAGAAAAGAGCATCATTTTCCTTACCTCGAACTTCGAGGTGACGGGAGGCGAGATTAACTTCCTTGACCGCCAACACAATATCAGCGCGCAGGTGACTGATCTGATCGCTCATCTCGTCCCGCTTAGAACTGATGTAATCGAAGACAGGCTCGATCACAGACTCGAGTTCGGATTCACGCAGGCAAGTGCCACCGTCGAGGGACGCAAGATTCAAACCATCACGGCGAACATCCTGGCCCACGTCACGGATCATAACGCTGAGATACTTAGCCTGAACGGAGTTCCGCAGTTCAAGATCGATTCGGACCTCGGCCACATACAAGTCAACGGCAAGGTCGAGAGCTTCGAGCCTCTAAAATATGCTTTCACTGATGTCAGCGCCGAGGCCGTGCTCGATCAGATCTCGCGCGTGTTCGCGCCCGATACAAAGATGACCGGAAAGGTGGACTTTGTCGGACGGGTGGACGGTGCAGGCGCTGACTATAAGGCGTCGGGTGCGGTAACGTCGGACACGGTTTCGGTCGCAGGCTTTCGCGTGGCGGGAGTTCGAGTCAAGACTGACATCACTGGTCGCGGAGACGAATACAGAGGCAACTTGAGTATGACGTCGTCCGGGGTCAGCGGAGGCGGATTAACGACCAGCTCGATCACATTTAGCGACGCGGTCAAGGGCAAGGCGCTTGACTTCGATGCAACTGGATCGTTGAACCTCGCTTCGCTCAAGAGCGGGCAATTGACGGTGAGCGGCGTCAAAGGAACGCTCTCTTTAGACCGCACTAAAGCAAATCTGTCCCGGTTCACGGCTGCAACGTTAGGCGGGAGCATCTCGGGCTCGGCTACTGTTGCCTACGGCGGCGGCTCGTCAAAAGTCGACGCCGAGTTCAAGTCGATCGATCTCGATCAGGTTGCCACGCTCGCTTCGGCTAAAGATGTGAAGGTGCGCGGCGCCGCCAACGGCAGCGCTCACCTTACGTTTCCTCGTTTGAATTACAAAGCCGCGACCGGCAAGATCCAGGCGACCTTCGATGCAGCGGTCTCGCCGATCGACAAGGAAGGGGAGGGCGCTCCAGGCCAGGGAGAGATTAGCCTCGTTGCGACGGGTCGAGGCCTCAACATCGAACGCGCATTCGTGCGCTCGAACCAAAGCGATCTGACCCTGACTGGCGCGGTCGGTTGGGATGGCGTTGGATCGCTAAACGTAAATTTCAAATCCACGGACATGTCCGAAGTCCAGCGCGCTGTCGATGCCTTCGGCCTGATACCCGACGAAGTGAAGCATGACTACGAGATCGCACTTGTGGGTGATGGCGAGTTCAGCGGCCAGGTTGGAGGCAAGTTGTCGTCGCCGAGTGTCTCAGGCCACATCAAGCTCGCAAGCATAAAGTCACACGAGGAAGAGACCGGATCGTTTGAAGGGGATATCGCTTACTCACCGAATCTCGTGCGAATCGACAACGGTGCGCTCGTCCGGCCGGACGGTTCACGCGCTGACTTCAGCTTGAATGCGCCGCTTCCCGCTAAAGACAACATCGCGCTTAAAGCCAACGTTCAGAACTTCGATCTGGCTGCGATTCTTAACACGGTCTCACCGGGGCTTAAAGATTTCGTTAGCCGGGGAGTCGTCAACGGTACCCTGGATCTAAAAGGCTTGCCCGGACCACGCACCGTCGAGGGAAGTGCCAGGCTCACAATCGCCGCGGCCGAGTTCAATCAGCCGGCGCAGGAAGAAGGGCAGGAGGCCAAGAAGATTTCAGTGCCTGAGTTCGCCGGGGATATCACTCTCTCCAACAGCGTGATCAACGTCCAGAACCTGCGAATGCGTGTTGGCGACAGCGAGATAGCAGGGCAGGGAAGCTACAACCTGGACACCTACGAATACTCGATCAACGCGGAAGGTAAGAATGTAGACCTTGCTCAGCTTTCCGACGCCGCCGACACCGTTAAGCTCACCGGCAAGGCAGACGTGACCATAGTCGGGCAAGGGCAATGGGGCAAGGCTGAAGACTGGTCCAAGGTCCAACTCAACGCGACTATTCAAGGACACAACGTAGCGATCGAGGGGCGTGACTTCGGCGACGCGAAACTGGTTGCGTTCACCGACGGCGGAATCTTGAAAGTTCAAGCGTCTGGCAGACTGTTGGAGCAGCAACGGATGCTCGAGGCGACGATCGATTTACGTGACCGGGACCACTATCCCATCAGCGCAGGGATAGAGTTCATCGACACGGAAATCGGTCCGTATCTTGGTTTAATCGCGCCCGAGTTGGCAGATATCAAAGGCATTGCGACTGGCAACATCAAGCTTTCAGGGCCCCTGCTCGAAACAGACCGAATACAGGCGGTGGCGACGTTCACCAAGCTCGAAGTGGGCGGCGCAATCTCAGAACGGCAGACCTACAAGATAGTTAATCAAGGCGATATCGTGCTGACCGCTACCCCGCGAGAGGTCACGCTCAATCGGGTGATGTTCACGGGCGAAGGCACGAGCGTCACCCTGGAAGGCATCCTCTCGCGTGACGCGGCGAGGTCGAACCTCACCGTAAACGGTGAGATCAATCTGAAGCTGTTGTCATCATTCACACCAACGATCTTCACGACCGGAATCGCGCAGGTGCAAGCTTCGATCGTCGGCAAACTCGACTCGCCGCAGTTGTTGGGTGTCGCGAACCTTCGCGACATCGGGATACGAATACTTGATTTCCCGATTTCGATGGCGCGGGGCAACGGGCAAATCAGGTTCACGTCGAATCAGGCGGTGATCGAGAATTTCGTCGGGGCTACACCCGGGGGCGGGACCATCTCAATCGAGGGCGGAGCCGCGCTGTCGGGGCTGGTGCCCGTTCAGTGGCGGCTGGAAGCAAGAGCCGATCAGATGGGTGCTGAGTATCCGAAGGACACCCAGACGGTCGTGGACGCGCAAGTCACGCTCGAGGGCAATCGCAAGCTGCAGGTGCTGAGCGGCAATGCGCAGGTGCGGCGGGCTTCTTACACCAGGGACCTGACCCTGGAAGAGTTGATCACCACCGGCGGTCCGTTTCAACCCGATTTTCTGGAAGCCGGCCCGGGAGGTTCAGGCGGTCCATCGGGCCTGCCTACTGTGCTTGACCTTCATATTACGGCCGACAATACGCTGATCGTAAAAAACAATCTGGCCGATGCGGTGGGCAGCGCTTACATAAATCTGCGCGGTTCGATCGACACGCCTCAGGCATCGGGGCGCATACTGTTGACACGAGGCACGCTGAACTTCAGGAACGGCCGATACGATTTGACTCGCGCCTTGATAACCATACCCGGCCGTCGCGGCGCCGAGCCCACGATCGACTTTCAAGCCGAGTCCGATATTCGAGGCTATCACATCTCAATCAACTTCAACGGCACTATTGCCAAGCTTCAGACGAGTGTGAGGTCCGATCCCGAGTTGCCCGAGCCCGATATCATCTCGCTGATCTTGAACGGCAGCATCTCAGGGGGTGATCGCTCGACCATTGCAGGGCTGGGGCAGACAGGCCTGGGCCTTGCTCAGTCGATTCTGTCGGCTTCTCTATCGGAGCAACTCGAGCGGGGTACGCAGAGATTGTTCGGCTTGAGCCGCTTCTCGATCGATCCGCTGTTGGTCGGCCGCGGCAGCGATCCGACGGCGAGAATTACAATCGGTCAGCGTATTGCAAAAG
This sequence comes from Acidobacteriota bacterium, assembly GCA_038040455.1. GTDB lineage: Bacteria > Acidobacteriota > Blastocatellia > UBA7656 > UBA7656 > Onstottus_A. The sequence continues at coordinate 67,679 of JBBPIH010000031.1, read as the reverse complement.
ACTTGACCGTCACTTATTCACAGAACCTCACATCGGGTGTGTCAGGAATAGATCGCGTAGTGCTGGTTGAGTATCGATTGAGCAATCGCTTCTCGGTGGTCGGGATTCGCAATGAGCGCGGGGAGCTGGGGTTTGATATTCGGTTCAGAAAAAAGTTTTGAAGAAATCTAACGCGCGCCGGAACTATAAACATTCCACCCCTACGGGGTTGCTTCCTTTCGCAACCTTGCGCACCGCCATCTCTGCCTTCTCCTTTTGCCTTTTTACTTTTGCGTTTTTGCTTTTGCCTTCAGCGCTGGCTAGCGAAGTCGGCGACTTTCTTGGGCGTCGGGTGACGCGGGTCGAGGTCGTCATCGAAGGCGCGCCAAACGCAAACGTCACCGAGATGAAGTCGCTGATTGATGTGGCCCCGGGTCAGGACTACTCGCCGGTTCGGATTCACGATTCGCTTCTGAGACTCTACCGCTCGGGGCTGATCTCAGGCGCCCGAGTTGAAGGCTCGAACGACGGAGCAAACGGCGTCTCGCTGCATTTCATCGTCAAGCCCCAGGCTCGCATCGAGAACGTCGTCTTCGAGGGCACGCCCATTTTCCCAGCAGCAGAACTCAGAGCGAGGCTGAATCAACTTGATGCCGGAGAGCGCCTCTCGGTTGGGGCCGTCACGCGCGGGCTTGGCGACCTTACTACTTACTATTCGGCGCGCGGCTACTATCAGGCGAAGATCGCCTATGAGATCCGGCTCGATCCCACCAGCACGCGAGCTGCCGTCGTCTACAACATAACACCCGGAGAGCAGGCGCGAGTATCGACTTACACGCCCGTAATCAAAGGCAACGAGATCGATCTGTCGAAACTAACGCCAAAAATAGTCGAAGGCCAGCCGTTCAATCAGGCCCTCGTGCAGGACGCGGCGGAGCATATCAAAGATGCGTATTTGAAGGAGGGCTACCTCGCGGTGCGCGTTACCCACAACATTTCGCCGGACACGAACACCAACCAGGTCGCCGTTACTATCAACGTCGAGTCGGGCCCGCGTGTCGACATAGTAGTGGCCGGTCTCAATATCAAGCCGAAGGACAAGATGAAAGAGCTGCCCTTCTACACGCAGGGGGGCATTGACGAATTCTCTCTTGAAGAAGGACGGCGCAGTTTGCTGGATTACGCTCAGCGGCAAGGTTACTTCTTTGCCAACGTGACGCGGCCCGACGTGCCCGATCTCTCGCTTCCGGCCGTTACCCTAACCTATACGGTCGAACCCGGCCGACGGTATAAGCTCGGCGAAATAGAGATTAATGGCGTGGATGCGATACCACACCGCACGCTCGAAGATCAGATGAAATCGAAAATTGCTACGCCGATACCCTTCTTCCGAGGCCGGGGCATTACCAGCGATGACATGCTTCGACAGGATGCGAACCTCGTCACCAAACGCTTGCGCTCGGTGGGCTATCGCAGAGCGCACGTTGAAGTCAGGCGCGGCGTGTCATTGAAAGGCGATAACCTGATTATCACTTTTGACGTTAATCAAGGGCCGCGCACCTACGTTGAAGAAGTCGGTTTGCGCGGCAATCAGGTGATGACCACCGGGGAGTTGAGCCAGCGGCTGACGATCAAGCCGGGCGACCCGCTGGTTGAAAGCGTCCTGACTAATGATACCGATCAACTGCTCGCCGCTTACAACGAACCCGGATTCGCATCCGCGGAAGTAGTGTATGACGTGGTGGATATGGGCAGCGTCGACGGCCAGGATCGCGTGCGATTGATGTTCAACGTGACGGAAGGGAATCGAGTTCGCATTCACGGCGTAACTACGCGCGGCGCGGCTGTCACTGACACAGGGCGGCTCACGCGCGACTTCTACCTTTTCAAAGCGGGTGACTGGCTGCGCACAGACTCGTTGCAAGAGACCGAGCGCCAGCTCTATGAGACCAACGCCTTCAATTCGGTAACGATCAATTCAGATGCGGCGGGCCAAACCGTAAACGGGATAGAAGAGCGCGACGTGACCGTGAATCTGCTCGAATCGAAGCGCCGCGATGTAGTCTACGGGCTCGGCTATCAGACGAACACCGCCAACACCAAGACGATTCCGGCGCTCAGTTTTCTCGGCGGTGTGCGCGGGCTGACACAGCTTACATACTCCAATCTGTTCGGCAAGCTGGACAGCGCAACCACGCAGATACGCGTCTCCGAGAACGAGCTATTCGGGCAGATATCGTTTCAGAATCCGCGTCCGTTCGGCACGAACTTTCCTGCGCTGATTTCGCTTTTCGCGCGAAGACTGGGTGAGAAGAGTTTTCGCACCGATCGCTACACGATGAACTTCCAACTTGAGAAGCGCTACTCGCTCGACTTCATCGTCTATTTCAGCTACTACTTCGAACGCATCAGCATCTTCGATCTTCCGTGCTCGGCGCCCAGCCCCGATTGTGAGGGGCTAACACTTGAAGAGATTCAGCGGGACTCGCAACCGATCAGGCTTGGCCGCATCGGACCCAGTTTTGTGCGTGATAAACGTGACAACAAGTTCGATCCGGCATCGGGCAATCAAACTCTCGGTAGCTTCTTCGTTGCTGCGTCTGTGCTGGGCGGTAACGAGCAGTTTGTGAAGTTCTACATCGAGCACGCTCGTTTCTATCCGATTCCGAGATTCCGCGACACTGTGTTTTCATTGTCAGCGCGCCTGGGACTCGCCAGTCCGTTCGGCGGCAGGCAATCGATGCCCATCTCGGAGCGATTTTTTGGGGGCGGAGCGCGTGACCTCCGAGGTCTCGGGTTTGAAGAGGCAGGGCCGCAAATACTGGTGCCAAAGCGCGATTCGAATGGGAACGTAGTGAAGGATGGAAACGGAAACACGATTAAGGTATTGAGCCCGTTAGGCGGCAACGCCGTGCTGGTCTTAAGCAATGAGGTGAGATTTCCGCTTTGGGGACCTGTAGGAGGGGCGGTGTTCGCTGACACCGGGAACGTGTTTGCGCGAGTGCGTGACATCAAGCTTGGCAACATCACCCAGACGGTCGGTGTTGGGTTGAGACTTAAGACGCCGATCGGACCGGTTAGGTTTGACTATGGGTTTCTCGTCGCTAACAAGCCGCCTAACGTTGCGGGTTCGCATAAGCACTTCACTATCGGACAAACTTTCTGAATATGAATTGGACGCCGATTCAATCAAAGGGCAAGGTTGCCGCGAAGCGCGTCTTCGGAGCCTTTTTGGTTTGTATGATTGCGCTGATAGCGCCGCGGGCTCATGCTCAACAGACCGTCGATCAGATACTCACGCTAGTGAACGATGAAATCATCACGCGCATTGATTTGCTGTGGGGGATAGCGATGGATCCGAAGGCCCCGAGTCCTGCGGGGCCGGTCGGGCCTGATCTGCTTCAACGGGCTCTCGACGTGATGATTGACGAGCGGCTGATTGCTCAGGAGGCCGCGCGCATTCCGACGACCGACATATCTGAGGACGAGATCGACAAGAAGCGCACGGAGTTGATCAAGAGTTTCAAATCAGAAGCCGAGTTTCGCGAGCGAGTCGGTTCGGTCGGCCTGACCCCACAGAAGATCGACGAGCTGATCCGGCGAAGGATCTTGATCGACAGGTTTGTCGATTTCAGATTTCGTTCGTTTGTGGTGGTCACCGAGCAAGAGATAAAGCGCTACTACGATGAGACGCTCGCGCCCAGGGTTCGTGCCCAGGGTCAGGTCCCGCCGTCGATTGAAAACCAAACGGTTCGAGATGGGATAATCGCGATTCTGAAGCAGCAGAAGATCATCGCCGAGGAGGACCGTTGGCTCGCCTCCGCTCGCCAGCGCGCGGACATTGTTCAGCTCGCCGAGCCTTAATCGTCAGGGCGTTCGCGCTCGCGATGTATTCAATCTCTTATCCAGTGATGAAAGGGTTATCGAACTCCTGAATTGAGGTCAAGCGTGCTGCCGAAGATCCCCTTCAACAAGCCTTTCATCACTGGAAAAGAGATTGAATACATCGCGAGCGCAATTTCCAGTGGCGGGATTGCTGCCGATGGTCACTTCACGCGGCGGTGCGCCGAGCTTCTGAGAGATCGCTTCTCGATACACAAAGTTCTGATCACCCCTTCTTGTACCGCGGCCCTGGAGATGGCTGCGATGCTGTGCGAGTTGAAGCCCGGTGACGAAGTGATCATGCCGTCATTCACGTTCGTCTCAACGGCCAATGCCGTCGTTCGCGCCGGAGCGAGGCCGATCTTCGTAGACATTCGCCCTGATACTTTGAACATCGACGAACGGCTGATCCCACAAAGCATCACTGCTAAAACCAAAGCGATTTTTCCGGTACACTATGCGGGAGTCTCATGTGAGATGGATACGATTATGGCAATCGCTCAAACGCATAAGCTGCTCGTTGTCGAAGACGCGGCACAAGGCGTTAATGCCACTTACAACGGCCGGGCGCTAGGCTCGATCGGTCATCTGGGAGCTTACAGTTTCCACGACACCAAAAACTATATCTGCGGCGAAGGAGGAGCGCTGTGTGTAAACTCGCCCGAGCTCGCCGAGCGCGCCGAGATCATTCGCGAGAAGGGAACTAATCGAAGCCAGTTCTTCCGCGGCGAAGTTGATAAGTATACCTGGGTAGACGTCGGTTCTTCCTACGTTCCCGCCGAGATCTTGTGCGCTTTTCTGCTTGCCCAGTTGGAGGCGATCGACGAGATCACCGCCCGGCGGCGCGAGGTCCATCAATTCTACGTGGAAAACCTGGCGCCGCTCGAAGAGCGAGAGTTGCTCGGTATTCCGCGCCTGCCCACGGGCTGCGAGACTAACTATCATATGTTCTACGTGCTGCTCGGCGACGCGAGAATCCGGGACGGCTTGATGGCGCACCTCAAGCAGAATTCCATCAGCGCGGTCTTTCATTATGTACCGCTGCACACCTCCGCGATGGGATCGAAACTCGGTTATCGGGCAGGCGATCTCCCGCTCACCGAGAGCCTGAGCGAGCGGCTTCTGCGTTTGCCTTTCTTTTATGACATCACCAATGACGAACAGATGCGCGTAGTGGAGTGTGTGTCCCAGTTCCTTATTCAAACGTAAGCGTCTGCGCCTGCGCCTGGTCGACAACGACATTAACTGTGGCTATGATCCACTCGATGCACACTGACGATCACGCGCTTCAACCTGACCTGTCGATAGTCGTTCCGGTCTATCGAAGCGAAGACTGTCTCGAAGCTCTGATCGAAGCCATCGCCGAAGCTCTCGACCCCACAAACCGCGACTATGAAGTTGTGCTGGTCAATGACGGCTCGCCAGACAACTCCTGGGCTCTCATCGAAGCGATGTGCCGGACTAATCCGAATGTTGTCGGCATAGACTTGCGGCGCAACTTCGGACAGGACAATGCAATCATCACCGGCCTCCGTCAGGCTCGCGGAAAGTACGTCGCAATCATGGATGATGACTTGCAGCATCACCCTCGCGACCTCCCAGCGCTTCTTTACAAGATCGAAGAGGGCGGTGACGCCGTCTACGCAGACTTCCGAGTGAAGCAGCAGAAGGTGTGGAAGAACCTGGGCAGTTGGTTCAACGGCAAGTTCGCCCAGTGGGTTATCAACAAACCAAAAGACATTTACCTTTCGCCTTACAAGGTCATTCGCAGAGAAGTGGCCGAGATGATCTGCCACTACGACGGTCCCGACCCATACATCGACGGCTTGCTGTTTCAAATCACGTCGAGGATCAGCCAGATACCAGTAGACCATCATCCGCGGTACGCGGGACGGAGCACATACACGTTTTGGAAATCGCTGAAAGTCTGGGGGCGGCTTGCGTTTTCTTTCTCGACGCGGCCGATGCGCCTGGTAAGCTGGTTCGGCTTTGGGTTCGCCGTGCTTGGGTTGTTGCTTGCTGTGGTCGTGATTCTGTACCGGCTTCTGTTCCCAGAGCATTTCCCGCCGGGCGCCGTGGGATGGGCCTCGCTGATGGTGGCGCTTCTGGTCCTGAGCGGGATTCAGATGCTGTTCTTCGGAATCCTGGGGGAGTATTCCGGACGGACTTTCTTGAGAGTTAATGACAAGCCGCAGGCTGCGATTCGCGAGGTGCTCAACCAAAGCGCGACAGCGCTTGCGGTAGGTGAAAAGAAAGTGATCTCAACAAAGAGATGATTGCACACAGACTGATGAATGCACACAGACTAAAGTCTATGCTACACGCGCGTGAGGTTTGATGTGGCGACGAGTCTCATCTACAAGAGCGCTGAAATCTATGAGCTCGCCATGCTCTTGCTATATGGCCGCCATTACCCTTCACGCTATCGCAAGATCGCCGAGCTGATTCCTTCCAGCTCAAGCGTCCTCGATTTGTGCTGCGGTCCGGCGCTCCTATATCAGCGCTACCTGCAACCGAAATCGGTTCAGTATACCGGCCTGGACCTCAACGCGAAGTTCATCGATCGATTGATTCGGCGGGGTGGTCGCGGCAAGCTCTGGGACCTCCGAAGCGACGAGCCATTACCAGCGGCAGACTACGTGATAATGCAAGCGAGTCTCTACCATTTTCTGCCGGACGCTTCACCAATCGTGAATCGAATGCTTCAAGCCGCGCACAAGCGAGTCATCATCGCTGAGCCCATTCGCAACCTGGCTACAAGCAATTCGCGACTACTCGCGCTGTTGGGCCGATTGTCTACGAACCCGGGTTCAGGCGAACAGCATCTCCGATTCGATGAAGCAAGCCTCGCTGACTTCTTCTCGGCTTACTCATCGCATATTGTTCAGTCCTTCACAATAGCCGGGGGCCGTGAAAAGGTGTACGTGCTTGACGCGCAGATTGCCGCGGTGTGAGCCATCGCTTGGATGATCGTCTATTGACCCGGCTTGCGAACATAGACCGAGTTGTGCGCGAATTCGAGCGGGAACCTATCATATTCTTCTGCCGCCCATGCTAGTCCACTCAAATCTTATGCGAAGACACTTCCGCCAGTGATCGAGAGTCCTTTCGCTCGAAATCACTCTTAGAGGATGCTTCCGGCACTAATCCTGGTCCTCTGGCTTCCCGCCGGTGTAGCCGCGCGACTGGCCGAAGAATTCATAACGTTTTGGCTTGAGCGCAAGGTAGCGCGGGTCGGTGCCCGTATAATAGATGAGCAGGTTACCATAAGGTGTATTCGACATCTCGCCAATCAGGTGATATCTCGCGCCAGCATTGTCGACGCGTTCGGGCAAGGCATTCGGACGCGTTATCAGCGCATAGTCCTTACCGCCGATGTCCGCATAAGCCTGCTCTTTTGTCCGGCTCTCGATTGAAGCGAAGCAACTATCCTTCTCAGGAAACGCGAGCCAGATGGACGGATTCTTGACGGCAACCGGGCAAAGACCTTCGGGGACGATATCCCTGATCGCCATAGTAAACTCCTCAAATGAGGCCAGGTTGGGGTTGCGAACTTCGGCGAGATATCGACGGCCCTGCGCGACAAGTTGGAATGAGTAGCCAAGCGCTGCAAGGGTGACAACAACGACCGCCACCCTGTAGGCAAGTCTGGCGTGCGGCCACTGCGCGGTGCGTAGCCTGCTGATCCAATCCAGTCCGTCGCGCAACATGACGCCGGCCGCCAGCGCGAACCAGGGAACAATGTGAACCAGATAGAATACTCTCTTCTGGCTTACGATCAATGCGTGAAACAGCACCACGACTACAGCAGTGAGAAGAAGGCGCGCCCTCGGATCGCTCATGACATTGCGGCGTTTGATTTCACGCGCGAACACGAACACAAGGTAGATGCTTGCGACTATGGTTAAGAGCTGAAAGATTCGAAGCGTGGTTTGGGGGAGGTCCGGAAAGATCATGCTGCCGGTGTACCACTTCAAATAACGCAGACGCTCTTCCAACAGGTTTTGCAAAAGGCCGCCGCTACTCAAAACTCGAAAGTGCACGTCGTCCCCGCGGTTCTGCAGCAGGAAATTCTTGTAATCAATCAAGTCATAGACTATCTCATAAGCCATTAGGGCTAAAGCGCTCGCTCCGAAGACGTAGAGCTTTTGTGAAGAGAACGCTCGGCATCCTTCTCTGATCAGAATCAACAGACAGATAGCGCCAATCATGTAGAGCATATTCGTGTGGCACATCACGCCTGCTCCTGCTGCAAGCCCGGACGCTGCATAGAACCACGCTTTTTTGCGCTCTTCCGCCATCTCGTAAAGATAGAAGGCGAGCAGTCCGAAGGCCGCAGCCGCGTAGTCATCTCTCACCAGCCGGCTGCGCTCAAAAAAGACGGTATCTCCGACAAGCAGGACAACCGATATCATTCCCGCTCGCCAATCGAACATGCGTCGACCTAACAAGTACACCATCAGTAACGTGAGCGCTGCCGTCATCAGATTGAACGCGCGCCCTTCAGCAAGACCAAAACCGAATAGCTTGTGGAACGCACTAAGAATCACAAAGTAACCCGGAATATAGGAGTGCCAGGCGTTTTCGATATTGCCGCCCAGATAGCGCAGCATTGGCAATGCGAGTTTTCCCCGATAGAGCATTTCGTAAGGGACCTGAAGTGTGAATGCCTCATCGCCTTCAGGGACTGGGACCGTCGCAAGCCGCTGGGCAGCAACAGCTACAAAAGCCGCGATCACCAATGAGAAGATGATAAGGTCAAGATTGAACCTGAGAGCTTTCATAGCAACGCGATGCGAACATGCCTAGGTCTTAGAACTGAATAATTGCATAAAGGAATATCGAGATAGTCCGCGACTATCGGTTCTCACTCATATTACCGGGACCGCCGCGGAGTTCGGCGAGCGCAGGGGTAGTGATGGCGTCGGCGTAGAATCGGAGTCCTTCACGGTTAGGATGCCCATCATTTGGGCGAAGGTCTATTTTCGGCGGCAGCTCACCCCGATACTCCTGCTGGATGAGGTAGAAAGGTTTGTTGAACATTTTTTCCAAGCTTGTCATCAACGGATCTGTTTGTGGGTTGATAATCCTTTCCCGCTTCCTTAGCTCGGGCATTTTGGGAACATAGACCAGCATCACTGGCACACCCGCTGCGCGTATTCTATTCACATTGTCGCGGGTTTCTTCGTCTTCGCGAAAGTCTGTGAGCGCCCGGTCAAAAGTCCCACTCTTGATTCCCCGTTGATAAGCCAGCACCGAGAAGGTTGCTGTTAGCTTTCAGCGGGATTCCTTCTCGGCCAGTGTAATCGCCGACAGCCCGAACGGGAACGCCACACGCCCGAGCATGCGCGCCTCAAGCCTTAGCACCGCCCCCAGCACAGTGTTTAGCCATCGTGGCACCGGCTTCACATCAGATTCAGTGCTGCCTCGCAGCCTCGAGAGCAATCGATGAGGAGCCGCCTCCCAGAACAATAGCGTGTTCGCGTAAGTGGAACGCCTTAGCTTGAATCCGTGCGCCCGCAGCAACCGCCGCAGGTCGGTCAGCGTGTAGCGCCGGTGAGTGCCAACGGCGACATCGTGCGCGCCCCGCATCCACTGGTAAGCCGGCTCGCGAATAAACAACAACCCGCCCGGCTTGAGCACGCGATGCATCTCGGAGACGGCAGCGCTGGCCCGCTCATCGTCCAGTTGATAGATCACATCGAAGCACGTCACGAGATCAAACTCGCTTTCCCGAAACGGCAGCTTGTTGGCAGACGCTAACGCGACGGTATTAAGCCCGCGCGCTTGCCAGAACGCGGCGGCGTTCGGTGACAGATCGATTCCGTAGACTTCACTGAATTTGAAGCGCTCGCGCAACCAGACAAGTGAGTACCCAGTTCCGCAGCCTAGATCTAATAACCGCTGATCTTTCTTGTCTCCCAGCTCTGGGCCGAGCACCGAAGCCGTGACCGCCCGCATGCCTTCGTACCACCACAGGCGCTCCTCTAGCTCGAACATCGCGCGGTACTCTTCATCTCGCATCTGAATTACAGTGGCGGATCAGGGATGAATGACTTACCTCTCCCGGACCTCTTCGGGCACAGAAATGGCCTGGGGAGCCTCTTCTGCGGGATGCACTATCTGGGCTCGGCGCATGATGACAAGCTGCCACCACAAGCCGCTCAAGTCTCTAAGAGTCTTGAACAGACGCCTGAAGTTGAAGAACTGAGACTTGCCGTAGGCTCGATGATAGTGATGAACCGGCGCTTCTGCGAAACGCAGCCCGGCATCCTGGAAGCTCTTTATCATCTCGACGCATATCGTTCCGCTCGTCGACGATAGCCGAACGCGGTTGTAGCTTGCGCGGCGCACCAGTCTGAAATCACAGTCCACGTCGCGGATCTTTATTCCGAATGCGAGCCTGACGATCCAGCGATAGATGTCGCCGGCTATAATCCGATGCAGCGGGTCGGAACGGCTGATCTTGTACCCATTCACAACCTCGACGTCGCCGGTCATAAGAGGCGCCAGCTTTTCCAACTCTCGCACGTCGTACTGGGCGTCGCCGTCAGTGTAAAAGATCCACTCCTTTGAGGCGCTGGCAAAGCCCGTACGCAACGCACTGCCATATCCTCTGTTCGCCGGGTGATGGATCACTCGAAGCCTGGGATAGATCGACGCCATCTCCGACAGCACTTGCGCTGTGTGATCCCGGCTTCCATCGTTCACGACGATCACTTCGTAGTCGTCGGTCAGTTTTCTAAGCGTCCGGTCTGCGAGCACGACCATGCTGGCGATCGTTCCAGCGTCGTTGTAGGCTGGAAAGAAAGCGCTGATGCTTGGCCGGCTACTCATCTGCGTTTCCCCCTGGGAGCGCAGGCATCCATGCCTGCTTCGCGTTGCGCTAGAGTAGGCAGGCAGGGATGCCTGCGCTCCCAGGCGCCAATCACTCTTCCGCCGCGGTCACCCCCAACTGTGCCCGCCTTGTCTCCCAGATAATCTGATTTGCCGTGTTTGTCACGTCCTCAGTCGCATAGAACGGATCACGAAGAGCTTCGTCGAGAGAGATGAATCGCACACCCATTGCTTTGTACCAGCGCAGCAACTCGTCCAACAAATCGCAGGTGAGCTGGTTCGCCTGAATCATCAATATCTGTTTCACGTCGCGGCCGGCGATCTTTCTAGCTGCCGCGCGCGCCTTCATAGTTCTATCCAGCAATAATGACTTAAACGTGGCGGCGATGAAGTTGGCGCACACCTTGTCTCCGCGAGCGAGCGCTGCGCAATATGGTTGACTGAAATAGTCGGCCCGCGAATCGATCGTTGCCGGCACTTCAACGTAGCCGTTCTGCTTTAAAAAGGCTCGGATCTCGCGCGGCCTTTGATCGTCCAGGCCCAGCTTCAGACCCGGATACCGGAGGTACTTTTGGTTTCTTTCGAACCTGCTCCATAGAGGCGCGAGCGCCTGTTCGTTCCTGGCCAGGTTGCTGATGAAGTCCTGTGCGGTTCCCTTCTTAACGCTTCGCCCCGCGTAGCTCAGGCTGCCGATGAGGTTGCCGCTGCGCAGCCATTCTTCCTGCAGGGTCTGGTCCAGAGACTCGCCGGCAAGGAAGTCCACCGTTGGCGGGACGCCGTTCTCTTTGAGCGCGCTCACCAGTTTCTGGAAGTTCTCGACCGTGTTTTCGGTGTAACACCAGTCATCCTGGTCACGGTCCGGTTCTATTTTGGTCCGGACCATTCGATTGATTGTCAGCGCGATTTCCATACCTTCAATCGATTCTTCCGCATCGTCCGGCTGCTTGCTTCGCGCTTTGATTGACGCAGCTGCTACCTCTGGAATCTTATTCAACTCTTCCTGGCAGCGCGTCATTTCGGGCTTTGCCGCATGCGCACTCTTCGAAGTCGAACAGGCGGAAAGAAGGACCGGAAACACAATGATCACTATTATTGGAGAGTATTTCATTATGAATTCAAAAGGCTGAACGCCCCCTTTAGGAACAGGTTGTTCAGCGAATTTTGTCCGAACTCAGCACTCAATCTCGTTCCAGCATCAAGCCAAAAGTCCGTCATTCTACAGGCCGCTCAGAGTGGCGAGCAAGGCACCACGCCGCTATCATGACGCCCGAGGCTGCTCACGTGCAACATACGCAGTCGAAACCGTCGTCTCCAGGGGCTTGCCTCTTTCCTGGTCCGAAACGCGTGCGATCGCGCTAAGGACCTCGCCGGAACCGATCGTCATCAGGCAATCGTGATGAGGACACTCGTGCACCAGATCGTCGCCTTCGAGCTTGAAGCATGGGCTGCACGGCAGCTCGTGACGAATCACCGTGTGTCGATCTCCAAGCGGGGAAGTGCGGCGGATGTCGGTCGGACCGTAGATCGCAACGACCGGTGTGCCCACGGCAACCGCCGCGTGCATCAGCCCGCTGTCGTTGCAAACCAGCAAATCGCATTGCTCGATCAAGGCCGCCACCTGCTTCACTGACGTCTTTCCGGCAGCCAGCGAGATTCGGCCCTCCAAGCCGCGCGCCAGGTCGCGAATCATCCCGTCCTCCGCTGCGGAGCCGAAGAGAATGATCTGCGCATCCGGCCTTTCTGCGATGACCGTCGCGATCACTTCGCGGTAACGCTCGATTGGCCATTGCTTCCAACGCATCGTTGGGGATGTCCCCGGCTGGAATCCGATAATCGTGCGAGGCGCGCTTCTGGCGTCACCTTCCAGGAAGGTCCGCGCAAACGCCCTGTCGGCATCCGTAAGATGGATAAACGTATTAGCCTCGGACGCAACGATCCTGCGCGCCCCAGCCGCCGTGACCAGGCCGATGTATCGGTCAATCTCGTGGTCGTCCTCTCGCATCGCCACCGGAAGATTGAACACGAAGCTGTATCGGCTGAAGCGATCCGACCATCCAGGGCTGGTGACGTGTCCCAGCCTGTAAGGCGCGCCGCTCGCGGCTATCAACAACGCCAGCGGCCACGAGTGGCTGTGAAACTCGTTGATGGTTAAGTCGTACTTCGCCTCGCGAATCTCTTCTGCGCGGGTTAGCCACGAACGGAGACCCGCGTCGTAAGGCAGATTGTAGATGTTGTCGAACAGACCACTCCCGGCGAGCACCTCTTCGCAGCCTGTATGGTTTCCCACCTGAAGATCTATTCGGGCGCTTGGGTACCGCTCGCGCAGTAGCCGTAGCGCCGGGGTGAACATTATGAAATTGCCCAACCCGTGATACGCGAAGACGAGAATGCGGCTTACTCTTTCCGGATCAAATTCGATTTGAGGAAGGCTGTGGAAGTACACCCGTACAAGAGATTGCGCGGGAGCCCGTATCGCCTCTTTCAGTCGTTGCTTTGCGCCCATATTCCGCCTGATCGTGCTGTCAGCCAATGTACCCCAAATGCTTCAGTCTTTCGATAACTTCCGCGTTCTCTTCGGGGGAGAATTTCAGTTCGCGCGACTGCTCGCTTTCGCTCTGATCGCTGAGCTTTACCGGATTGACACTCAGGTGTTCTTCCGAGATCGCTTCACGAAGTACGCGCCCGTCCATATCATCGGGAACACTCTGATCCATCAAGTAGAGCAAGGTCGGCGCCATGTCGTAGATCCGCGCGACCTCCAGCCTGGATCCGGGCTTGATAGCCTGCCCATGCACAATCATCACTCCGTTCATTCTGTGACATCCCGATATTCCGAAAGCATCAACCATGAATTTGTTGGAAGCGAAGTCCGCATTTCCCAACGGCAAGTGGCGCATATCGGCGGGCAAGAAAGCGATGTCGGGCGCATCTTCGACGAGCGGCCCGTTGTAGAGATCCTCGCGGTTCCAGACTTGCCCGACCCAGCGCTCGCCGGTCAGCGGGTCCTTGAGCGACTCCAGACGGCCGACGATCGCATCACGAACCGATTCATAGTCCCCTTCAGGCACCACGCCGTCCGGCTCGCGCCCTTTCAGGTTCACATATATCTGTCCGTAGTTGCCCTTTGAAAAGGCGACCGAGCGACTCCAGTCCACATCGTTGAAGGACAGGAAGAATGCGCTCAGCAGCTTCGATGCGCCCGGCTGTGAACTGACCCCGCGCGCAAGACGGAGTGCGACCGGAATCTTCCTTGTCAGTGTAAACGCCAACTCAGGAGTGATTCCGAGCGAGAACATCACTCGCTTCGCGCTGGTGACGGCATCGCTCTTTAGCTTGAGAAAACCTTGCTGAAGCAACCAGATGTTAAGCGAGCAGTATTTGTGCACAGGCCCGAACCCGTGATCGGACGCGATCAAGACAAGCGGGCCGTCGCCGGCCAACTCGATCAAGCGCCCGACGATTTCATCCACGCGGCGGAAGTATTCATACACCCGATCGCGATAAGCTGCGGCTTCTACCTTGTTGTGCCTGGGATGAGCCTCATCGATTATGTGCCAGAGCTCATGTTGAATGCGATCGGTCCCCCAGAAGTACTGAAAGAACGCATCCCAGTCGTATCGAGTCATCAAGTACTCGGCTACCTTCGCCTTGTACTCGAGCTCATCAAACAGCTCGTCGAGCACAGCATCGACATTACCTTCGGCGTAGGTCTGAGCCAGATGCAGCCGGTAACTTCCGAACTCTTGTTCAATCTCTGCCAAAAGCGGTGCTGGATAGGTGAAGTCTTTCCGGCCGCGAGGCGTCATGAAATCGGCGATCATGAGTCCGTTTATCTCGTGCGGCGGATAGGTGCAGGGGAAATTGTGAACTATAACCCGGTTGCCGGCATCGCTGAGCAAGTCCCAAACGGCGCGGCCCTGACGGAACGACGCGTTAACGGCGAGCTCACGCTTTGAGTGACGATCGCGCCTTACGAACTCGAAGATGCCGTGCTTGCCGGGATTCTTCCCGGTCATAAAGGAGGACCAGGCGACGGCGGTGATCGGAGGAAAGGTGGTTTCAAGATCGGCCCGCGAGCCCCCTGCGATCAGGCTCGCGATGTTAGGAAGGTACCCCTTCTCAATCAGCGGATCGAGCACATTGAAGGAAGCGCCATCGAGCCCAATGACCAGCAGTTTGTCGCTCATACACTTGGTGGAACCAAGGCATGAATATACTTTGCGCAAGTAATTAGTTCAACCAACTGCCCGTCTGGCGGAAACAGAGAATAAAATCATTGATCATGCTTTAGGCTTCTTGCGCTTGAACTCGAATCCCGGCGATATCTGCCCGGTCTTTGGTAGTCTGACTTCAAACCTCACCCACGTGCGATCGGGCACGCGTTTGTGTAACTTCTTATCGAAGCTCGACACCCTTTTACTGGTGCCATTGCCGGTAAAGTACTTGTCCTGGAATTGGATCTTCTTCAACGGCAAGCCGTCTACCCATATCTCGGTTTCATTTATGCGGAAGTTCCTGCCTGCCAACTCGATCTCGAGTCTATCCCCTTCCGTGAAGGTGGCGTCGTTGATTATCGGCATCGGCCATATCTCAAAGTTCTTGTTCGGAGTTACGGTGGCTGAGTTGCCCGCGCCGTCGTATACCGTTATCCGCACTTTAGCTTTTCCCGTAACCATATCCGCCGGAACCTGCCAATCGTAACTCTGCGAGTCCCCGCTGCTCGGCGCTGTGAGGGAGACGATTTGCTGAAACGTGTTGCCGTTGTCGGTTGAGAGTTCGATCACTCGCCGAAGCACCCCAACGTTGTCTGTTTCTCTCCATTTTATTGAGCTGGCCAAACCGCCGCCCACGGGATTTACGCTGTTGTGCGAAAGCAGCGTCACTGCCGGCGGAGTTGTGTCAGGCGGACCGTTCACAATCTCAAAAGGCAACGCGTTGACAGCCGAGGCCGGAAGATTTACGCCGTCAAGGGCCGTGACTCTGATCCTTGCCGATGGAGTCGGCCATCCGGGGACTCTCCAGTCGAAGCTGCGAGCTTTACCATCAAGCGTGGCGATCTGACTATACCCAAGGCCATCCGGAGAGAACTCGACTCGCTGGCTCTGGACCCCCTTGTCGTCGGTAGCGGTCCATTGAATTCGAATCGTGCTTCCGACTGTGAAACGTTCGCCACCCGCCGGAGCTGTCAAGCCTACGGTCGGAGGCAGATCGACCGGGCCACCCCCGACCGTTGACGATTGCGTGTTGTAGACAACCAACGCGAAGTCTTGATCAGTGAGGTCGCTGTTGCCCGGGACGCCGTCACCGGTGATGTTTGCGGCGACTACTCGAATGGTGAAATCGCCCGATGCTCCTACTGGAGCCCAAACGCCTTCGAGGTTGTTGAGGCGGTCGGCCGGGCCCCCTTCGACCGACAACGCGCCTGAAAAGTGATTCCCGAGATAGGTCTTACCGCCGATGTCCACTTGCAGGTCGAGATCGTTGACTACCGGATTTGCAGCGGGGTTGCCGGGCGCGTCCGTCCACGCCACCGTCACGCGGAAGGGTTTCGATGGATCGCCAACTCGTCCTTGCAAGGTGAATACCTGTCCCGTACTCGTTAGCATTTGGTCTTGATCGACGAGAGTCCTGGGAACGCCGTCCAGAGCACGTCCGAGGCTCATAAGCCCCCAGCCCTGATTGTTGCCCGGCAAAGTGTCTCCGGCCATCAGTCCCGTCATATAAGATGCCGAGTTCGCGAGATAAGCCTTGATCAAAGCGGGGCTGGGCCCGTGCCCTATCGATTGCTGGAAGAACTGGCGCACGAGCGCCGCTCCGCCGGCTACTGCCGGAACTGCGTGGCTCGTTCCGGAAGACCAGGTATAAAGCGACTGCCCGAGGGGATAGTTCCCCGGACCGCAGACTCCACTCGCTGTGTAGCCACGCGCTTGAGACCTCGCTCCCTGGATGTGAGTTCCAGGCGCGACGATGTCGGGTCTGATGCGTCCGTCGGCGGCCGGTCCGCCGGAGGAAAAAGGGATGATCGAGTTGATATCATCGGCGCCGGTCGTGTCTATTGCGCAGCCATCGAGACCCGGTCTCAGGTTCTCGCTAGCGCCAACAAGGATCACATTCTTTGCGTTGCCAGGCGACGTCAGGTGACCCCCGGGACCCTTGTTGCCGGAAGAGAACAGAATTGTCATCTCCTGATTTGCCTGAACCGCGGGCTGCGCGTCTCTTACCAGGGAATCGTATGTCTGACTGTCGGTGCTGTAAGCGTTGTTGTAACTGCCCCAACTGTTGCTCGAGATGCGCGCGCCGTCGCGATACATCCTCTCAACCATCGATGCCAAATTAGGATTGGTAAATTGGGGCGCGAAGATCTGCGTGATACCAAGGCGAGCGTAAGGGTGAATCCCCAAACCGTACCTGTAACCCTCGACGTCTACGTAGGGAAACGCGGAGTCAGCGTTGTAGCCGCCCACTATTGAAGCGTTGATGGTGCCGTGTCCGGCGGAGTCCAGAGGAATCGCTTCTTCATCGAAGGCGCCGACGTACCGTGCGTAGGCGACGCGCGCCAACCCCGCCGAGTTTAGGAAGTCTTTATGGATCACCTGCGGATCAAGCGAGCCCTGATCGATCCCGGTATCAGCTACGTCGACTATGAAATCGGGAGTAGAGGTAATTCCTTTCGATTGAAGCCAGGCCAGATAGCTTGAGGCCGTCTCGCCGCCGGTGAGCTTGCCCGCGAGGATCATACCCTGCTTTTCGTCGTTCAGCACCGGCTCGCTCCACGGCTCGATCCAGAGAACGTCGCTCATTCGCGCGATGGCTGACAACTGCCTCGGCCGAGCCTTAATGCGGATGTTGGTGTAGTTCAGAACAGTTCTGGGCTCATCGATGACTGAAGCAGATGCGCGACCGATCAAGTTCGAAATCACCTGAGCTGTTGCGCTGCTGGAAACTAGCTGAACCGTAAATGTGATTTCTTCGTCAGAGTCGAGCGAAATTTCGGGCGCGATCTTGTAGCCCGGCTTAAAAGCGCCGGTCCATTGGACAGGACTGCGACCGTCTGACTTGAGGTTATTGATGAGCGATAATTCGTCGGTGGTCGCGCGAACCAGGTATGCGTTGTTCGGAATGTAAGAGACGATTTCGGCCACCGACCTCAGCTCGTTAACCCACTGCTTCTTGATCGGTCCCACAAACTGCACAAGATAGAGTTGCTCCTCAGCGAAGTCCGGTTCACCGAGAGCACTCGCTAAAGCGGCCTCTCCTTCAGTCGTATCAAAGGCGCCCGCGCGAAGCAATAGCACATTCATGTCGTCACGGACACTTGAGCCGGAAACGGCTTGAGTGCTGACTCTATCAGCGGCGGCGCGAGGTGCGTTCATCAGAGTAAATGCGCCATAGTCTTCGATGATAGAACCGCCTTCGGAAAGGATCGAGTCGCGCAGTTCTGGTTCATTGGCTTGAACTACGACTTTGTGAGTTGATAAATGACTGTGATAGGAAGTGTCGAAAACAGGACGATTGCTGCGCCGCGTGATTGAATCGGAGTGCGCGCCGGATTTGCCCACGAAGATCAATGCAAAGACAAATAGTGCGATAGCGGTTATGCGAAGGAAATGTCGAGCCATGGTTAGCGTGCTCCAAGCTGCGCAGGCCACGATCTGGATTCGGTGTTTGGCTATGTTCTATAAGAAAAACAATCGGAGAAGTCCTCACCCGAATGTGCGAGCCGTAGGTTGCGCGTCGATGAGACCAGGCCGAAGGGGCAAACTGATGCAGGATATCGAAGGGGCAAATCCAAAGCTTTGGTGTTCCGCTAACTTGTTTCGATGGTAAGGGAGAGCGGAATGAGAGTCAATAGTTTTGCCTTCCAACAATGAGGGAAAATTGACAGGTGAGCCTTTGAAACTGGCGTGCTCGGATGGTACTTTAGTCCGCGAGCAGTACTAGTGTCGCCTCGCTGGCATAAGACCTCTAATAACCGATGGCAAGCTCGTTACTAAACGCTGCGTCTTCGATTTCGTCTCCCGTAGAGAAGCGGCTGTTCGCCGAGTACGGCGCCGTATTCGCGACCACAGCAATACCTCCGCCGGTGATCATCTTTGCCGACGCTGCGCAGGTGGAATGGTTTCAATCTACATTGTCCATAAGTAGTGCGTTCTTCGGCGAACACGAGATAGCCCTTCAGGCCGATGCGCTCGATGCGCTGGCCGCTGCTGCGTCTGAGATGGCTGTGCGAGGTGGGAGTATTACTGCGCGGGCGGCTGACGCGGGAGGCCGGTCTTACGAAGACACGATTATGCTGTGGACACGAAACGTGGCACGCGGGCTCGAGCACTGGCACCGCCTGGGACGTGTAACTCGAGCACTGGCGGAATCGCTTTGTGAGTTGACCCCCGCCGAACAAGTGGCTGCAATTCTCAATCTTGAGGAGACTGAGCAGCTCTTTTTCGGTACGCTCTTTGATAAGTCGATTCTCTATTCGGTCGCCGCCCCAGGAGCGTCTCAGCACCTGTCGATGCTGGCCTTTGATGTTGCCGAATACATGGATCGCGAGGTTGAGCGCTCGCTTCGCCGCCACGGCTGGTACCGGACCGTTCCTAATGACCTGCCGCACTTCACCTACCTCGGCCACAACGAAGCCGCACTGCCCGATCTCGGACTGCAACGTATCGAGCGTATTCATTCAGATCGCGTGTACGATTTCTGGACTCCCGATCTCGACCGGCTTTAGGACGCGCTTGACCGGCCGTCGTTCATTCCTGTCTCACCGTTGTGATATGAATGTGACAAGGAGAGAGCGAGTGCTCAAAAGTTTAGGCTTGATTTTGGGCATCAAACTTCGAGTTCGGTAGTAATTTCTTAGGCAATACCGGAGAATCAGGTCTTTGTGGCTAGAAAACATGCTTGGATCACGCGTTCTGGCACAAAGATTGTAGAGGCTTACAGCGAGTTCGGATATTAATCTCGAACACTCACAAGCGTCCACAGCTCGCACGCTCGCTTATTGAATAATTTTAAAAAAGACGCGTGGCAGCTAAAGACGGTTGTTCGGAGAAGGAGGGGGTTCTTGGACTCCCTCCTTTTCGTTTGGGCTGAATGATCGCTGAACTGGCAACCAGGTGTCCCCTTTTCTTGTGGGGCTTCGCAGGGAAAACTGGTTAGCCCAACTCGCTCCTCTTCAATTCTTGATCAGGCTGTGAGGTGGATAGGTCCCACCGGACCGATCGAAGCGATCGAGCAGCTCTTTCGAAAAGGAATGGCGTCATGAAGAAAGCAGCCGGGAACGCGAAACAGGGCAGGATTCTCGTGGTCGAGGATAACGCGGATTCGCGAGACCTTCTCAGCAAACTGCTGGGGATGAGTGGGTACGAGGTTTTGTCTGCACCCGACGGAGAGAGCGGATATGCCGCGGCGCTTAAACAGCTTCCGGATCTGATCATCACCGATATCAATATGCCGCGAATGGACGGAATCGAGCTATTGAAGAAGGTACGCGTCGAAGGGATGTTAGCGGGGACTGCGGTGCTTGTAGTGACGGCGTTCGGCGACGAGGCCGCACGTGTCGCGATCGAGGCGGGGGCCGACGCAGCTACCGCGAAGCCTTTCGACTTTGACAGCTTTATCGACACGGTTAATACGTTGATCTTTACTCGACAGAAAGCTACGGGAAGGCTGATGCCGCATGATGAGATTGGTTGCTGATGCGTGTGAATTAGCCGGACTCGATTGAGTTGAGAGAGCGCAGAGGATTATTGCATGGGCTTGGCGCTGGCCTTCGCTTCTTGCACCTGCGAAAGCATTTTCAGAAGCAGTGCTGAAGGCTCTTTCTTGCTGCCTCGAGTGATTTCTCCCGCTTCCGCCGTAAGCTTCCCCGTAGGAGTAATCAGCGAGACGTATAATCGGCTCTGGTTCCCGATCTTGGAGACATCGACGAACAACGACCACTCATGCTGCTCCATCAATCTTGTAATTATCGGCGCGGCTGACCCAACCTTTTCGTCCGTTAGAGCAAATGCTTTTGAAGCTTCCAGGACCGCTTCGAAGACCTCGACTTGTTGGAGCGTAAACGTGCCTGTGACCGATTTGCCGTTGGCGTCCGTGAGTAGAACGCTAAACCGTCCCTTGCTGCCTTCAAGGGGAGCGATGTAGAAGCCGGCGCCGGACGGGGGTTTTCTCCCCTTCTGGTCAAGTCTGCGCAGTTCTCTAGGCGAGAGTTCTCGCTCTACGTGCTTGGGCTTCTCTTGCCCGAACCCCGCGGTTGATACCAGAAGGGTGAAACACCCTAGAACTACAAGCCTTTTCATCAACGTAGTTTGCCTCTCGTCATCCAAATCCTTGTCCCAAGATCAGCTCCCGATTTCTTTCAAATCGTAGACACCGGTTCTTCCTCGTGAGACTGATTGATCGGAGCACCAGTCTTGCGAGTTTCTGCATCCCCGCGATTGCTCGCCGACCGATTCTCTTTCCCCCGGCGGCCCTCGCCTATATAAATAATCGCCCCTGGCAAACTTGTTACTACCATGACGCCCAGCCACAACAAAGCCAGCGTTGCTGCCTGGTGCGCCTCGGCGCCGACAGACTGAAACAAGAGGATGTAGGACGCCTCGCGCCACCCTGCTCCGTTCACCGACAGCGGGATCATTCCAATGAGCCCGATCGCTGGTATGAACACCAGGTAGTCTATCCAGCCGTGCTGCGTCCGCAGTCCGATTGCACTGGCTGCAAGCAGGTTGACAACCGCGCAGCCGACTTGCACTCCCAGCGACATCAGCAATGCAATACAAGCCAGACCCCATTTCCCCCGATATGAGTTGACCGACTCGAAGAGGTGTTCAACCCTTTCATCAGCTTTCTTCATCCTGAACACGCGCAGCAATCGGTGGAGCAGGTTGTAGGTCGGTCGATAGAAGAGCGCGAGATTCGCTGCGACGAAAGCGAGTCCGATCAAGGCGAAGATGGGAGCCAGCAGAACACCGTTCTCCGGAGGAACGCTTGTCCCCGCCCATGCTGCCGCCACAAGCGCAATCAATAGCAGTCCGCCCAGTCCGATGTCACGGTCGACGAACACGGAGGCCGTAGACGCGCTCAGCCTGCCGGTCTCCTTATTAAGATAATAAACCTTGAAGAAGTCACCACCGATCGACGATGGCAGAAAGAAGTTGAAATACATTCCGAGAAAGAAGAGGGCGAAAATCCGCGGGAAACTGGTCGTAATGTTCAAAGGCCTAAGCAGCAGGTACCATCTGTATGCGCTCAGGGTCTCAACCACGAAATACACCCCGATGGCCGCCAGAAAATAGGATATCTTCGCCTCTTTTAGATTCGCCCACAGATCGTCAATGTGGACGACCCTGGTGAACAAATACACCAAAATGCCGAGGCTGACGAAGATCTTTAACGCTGTCAGAGCACCCTTCTTCATTGTGTGACGTTTTTTTCGCCTCTGTTGGATATCAGCACCACTTGAGGAAGCTCGACTCTATCAAGAATAGTTTTCAACTTTACTTGAAAGATCTGATAGCTGGCAAGCACGCGAGTTTGCGTGGGAAGCCGCGCTTTGATCGCTTCATACTCGACCGCGGTCATCATGCAGAAGACCTCTTTGCCAGAAGAGAAGGCCGCCTCGATTTCGGCCTGTTCGTAGTACTCGAAGATCGGCCTGCGGAGATAAAAAACCATACTTGGATAAGCTGTCTTGTAGTAACCCACGAGCGCGTCCGGGCTGCCCTGGGAGGCTATGGCTTCACAAGCTGAACGGACTGGCTTATAGCGTTCAAAGTCCGGAAGCGTCCAAAGCACGAAGACCCAGTTACACGCAGCCACCGTGAGCGCAGTGGTGAGGACTGCTGAACGCGTTCTGTTAAGCAGCGCGGCGCCTGTGCCGGACATGCCTCCAAGAAGCGCACCGCACCCGATCAGATTCGCGCCGGCGAGCTCATAAGGGTGCGTTCCCTTGCCAAACAAATACAGAATGCCTGCCCCAGCGGCCGCGATTAGTGCTGCCAGCGCAAACGTGGTCCAGCGCATGAGACTCTTCTGACGGGATCGGCCGCTGCCGATGAACCCGGCGAGCAATCCTCCGACTAGCGCAGCCGCGGCCGGATAGATGGGCAGGACGTACAAGTCCTCTTTGCTTCTGGAGAGGGAAAAAAATACTACGATGACGGCGATCCAGATGGCAAGCAGCACCGAAGAGCTGGCGTGCGAAGCCGGCTGACCCTTGCCGGCCCATATTCCCCGTGCGGCGAACAACAGACACGGAATCAGGAATAGTGACCATGGAAAAAAATCGCCGATCATGACGGGGATGTAAAATAAGAACCCCCGGCGCGGGCCCCACAGCGGCTGCGTGTATCGCGACAGATTGTCCTTGAGGATGAAAGTTTCAATGTGGGTCCAGCCGTGTTGATAATAGATCGCGATGTACCACGGCAAAACGATCGCCGCGACAATGATCAATCCCATTGGCAGCAGCAGCTCGCGGAGCTTGTTGAATTGACGGTAAACGGCCAGATAAATAATAAGCGCCGCGGCGGGCAACGCGACTGCTACCGGACCTTTTGTGATGACGCCGAGGCCTATGAACGCATACATAAGGATCAGATGAAGTCGCCGTCGCTCGGGGCGTCTCTCGGCAAGCATGAACATCAACAGCGCCAGCGCCATGAACATCGCCAGGTAAACATCGATCAATATCCGCCGCGAAAACATCAGAAATCGCGGAGCTGCCGCTAACCCTATCGCTGCTAAAAGTCCCGCCTCCACGGAGAACACGACGCGTCCTAATCCGTACGCTGTGGCAATCATAATCATCGCTCCCAGCGCGATGGCCAGCCGCTCGGCGGCTTCCGATACCCCGAGCACCTTATAAAACGGGACGACTAACCAGTAGCTAAGAGGCGGCTTGTTAAGACGAGGGCGAAAGTTAAACGTGGGGTTGACGTAGTCCTGAGACTCGATCATCTCTCGAGGCGTCTCAGCATAGAACGCCTCGTTTGAGTCCCACAAAGACGACGCTCCCAGACTAATGACATAGGGCGCTACGGCAAAAGCCAGAAGAACGATCAACACCCACCACATGCGGGTTAGCGAAATTTTCATTGGCGAGTGGAGGTAAGTATCATAGGGAAGGGCAAAGAGCAAAGGGCGAAGAGCTGCGGAGTACTCTGTTCGCCCATTGCTTGCTTTTGGCTTCTACGGGAGATTGAGGCTCACCCCGACGGGCTCCTTCTTTCGTACGACCTTGAGAGCGACTATCCCGTGCTGAGTGGAAAGGAGTGCTTGGAGTTGAGCGGCCCTCACTAGCACGCTGTCCCGCATTCCCACGATGACGTCGCCAGCCTTAAGCCCCGCGCGCTCAGCCGCGCTGTCTTTTGCAACGTTCGTCACCAGAACCCCTCCCCTCGCGTGCAGGGTTGCGGAGAGCTGGGACGTGAGGTCGCGGGCGGTGAATCCGGCAGGAAAACTGATATCCGCGGTGAGCTGTTCGCCAGTCAAGTTGCCGCCCGCGTAATCCATCTGAGAAGCAGGCTGCCCCGCGCGCTGTGGCTGCCCAGTGGTTTCGGGTCCGAACGCCCTGAGGCTTTCGTGGATCTGCCTGATTTCAATCACCAACTCGCGCACAGCTTCGTTGGTCTCTCTAGAGGGGGGACTCTTCTGATAGCTCTGGAGCTTGGCCTTAAGTTCCTGGAACCGTCTTTCCAGTTGATCGCGCTCGCCAAGTGCGGATTCCGCGGTCTGGTCGAATGGAGAGGGTAGATATTCCGGCTCGTTGAAAGGCCGCGGACCCAGCACTGCCTTGAGTTCTACAAGTTGATGATCTCTGATCGCGCGCAGCTTGACCGCCTGTCCGGCAGGCAAAGATGACAGCAAGGCTTTAAGATCAGCCGTGCCCGCGATGTCAAATTCGTCCACTCGAGTGATGATGTCACTGAGCATAATGCCGGCTTGAGCCGCAGCACTTTCTGGGGTGACCTGCCGCACGATTACTCCTGCCTTGCGCTGCAGACCCAGCGCCCCGGCGTCCGCGTCTGAAAGCTGTGCCACGCTATCGCCCTTGACCCCGAGCCATCCGGCGGGCACATTGTCCTTTTTCTCGATCACTCGTTTCGCAACCGTATCTCGAATGAATTCGATCGGATAAAGGTACGCTCTCCCAAATCCCGCGTACTGCACAATCCCTATAACCTGGTTTTCGGGACTCACTACGACACTGCTGTCCCTGCGAGCGAGCAAGCTGTCGGATAGCAATGTTAACGCGCCTCGCGCTCGTGAGTAGATGCTGTCGACCAGAACGTGACCTTGAGAGACGGTTATCGACGGCGCCAGGTAGACTTTGTCGGTGATCGACTTTGGAACGACATCGCTGCTCAATATCTTTACCGGCGCCCCGTTCAACAGGCTACCCGAGCCGGCGATGTTAGGCTTGGTGGCGTTGAGCGATGCTACTTCAAGCACCGCGAACCCGGTTGCGAAATCAACCCCAATCAACTTCGCTGTCAGGGTTATTCCGTCACTGGTCGTGACCGCGAGCTTATGCTCCTTTTCCTGCGGATCCAGATTGGTGAGCCGGGTGACTACGTGGCCCTGGCCGTCTACTATGATGCCGGTTGTGATGTTGTAAATGTAGCGCGGGGCGGTCCCAGCTACGCCAACCCTGAGCTTTTGTTGCTCGCGCATAAGCTCGACCATTTTTTGAAGGTCGATCGTGTGAACAACAGATACAGCCCACGGCACACTCGACCTATTGGGCGCAGCTTGGGCTGGCTGAGTCGATTGCGCCCGCGCCGCTGACGCTAAAATCAGAACTAGGATTGCTGCTGCACTTCTAGTCATGGAGCTTTGGTTCCTTACAACGCTGATCTAGAAGGATGTCCCTATATTGCGCACGGCTCGTTGACTGGCGCGCACGTACAAGAGCGGCTGCGCGCCCACGCTCACCGTTGGCATCTGAACATCCATATCTCCATTTTGGCCGCGTACCAAAACGACTCCGCCATCCTCCGCAGTAAGATAACTGGCAGGGGCAACTCCGCTGACGGCTAAGTCACCTCGCCTTGCCCTTGGTGCTGTCGTGCCCGAATAAACCGGGTATCGGCGCCCGCTAGCAGCCACCACGGGGAGGTTTGACGATCTCGGGACCTCTGGCGATAAGGTCGGGTAGCCGAACTGTTCGGGTTTGGGTGTTTGCGCGGCCTGTTGTCCTCGTGAGTCAGTTAGGCGCGACTGATCCTTAAGCAGTCCAGCGTACTGAGCTGCAAAAACCATAACCACCAGACCGGCGGTTGCCGCACCGAGCCGAAGATAGCCCGGCGAACCAAGCCACCTAAACGAGCGGCGAACCTTCACTTCCGCGAGCCGTGCATTCAGCCTCACGTTGAAGTTTATCGGCGCGCTCACCCGAGTGCCCGATGCCACCAGCATTCTCAGCGCGCTCCGATCGCTTGCGAAGCGTTCGCAGTCGGAGCATTCGGAGATGTGCTCGGTCACCTCAAACGAAAGCAGATTTGGTTTGTCTGCTTCGTCGATGCGTTCCTTTATATAGTTACAGCTCTTCATGGTTTCAGCTGATTCAGATATAAGCGCTCAGTTTCTCCTTCAGAAGATTGCGGGCACGGTTAATGCGCGACTTCACCGTACCCTCGGACAATTTCAACGCGTCAGCTATCTGGTCGTAGCTTAATCCTTCAACATCGCGCAGTACGATTGCTGCGCGGTATTTGGGCGGCAAAGACGTTATCGCGCGGGCGACAGCGCTGCGACGTTCATTCCTAATCAGCGCTTCGTCCTGAAGTATGTTCAGATCAGGCGGATCAATCTCGACAGCTTCTCCGTCGTCGTTGGTGAAGGGCGAGAAGAGCGAGACCGTCTTCCGCCGCTTGCGCCTTCGAAGCTCGCTAATCGCAAGGTTTGTCGCAATGCGATAGATGTAGGTCGAAAAGCTGTAGTTCGCCTGATATCGCGATGCGCTCGTGTACACTCGTATGAAGGTTTCCTGTGCCAGCTCCACGGACCTATCGTAATCGTCAAGCATCCGGTAAACGAAATTGGTTATCGGATTGCGGTACCGGCGCACTATCTCTTGAAAGGCGAGTTCATCGCCGTCGCGAATCGCGGCCAGCAGTTCGTGATCATTTGCTGCCTCTATCGACCGGCTGCCGCTCAGTTCAATCGCTTGCGCCTGGTGAGTGACTGCTGCCATTCGGCCCGTGTCTTCCTTGGGGGTGTATTACGGCTCCATAATTATACCCAGATCAATCACGTCTCAGTAAGTAGAAAGTTCCGAAATGTTCACAGGAAAACATTTGAAGCGCGTCGCCCGATAAGCGTTAGTTGACAACAGAGTTGTCGACTATATAATGAATATCTTTTGCGATAAGCAGATTTCTTTGTGATTATGGTAGTAGAGTCGGACCGCCTGCCAGTCCCGACTCGATGCAGATTCGGGGATGAACATCGTAGTAGCTCAGATAAGTGAGGATGAGGGACTGAGCATCCACCATCTGTATCCGGACGGGGAGCCGGGTTTGATAGGCGAAGAGGGTCATCTAATCGGGCAAACTGAGGTGAGTCTGCAGGCAAGCCGCGCCGGCGAAAAGGTGGGGCTGCTGGGAAGCGTAAGTGCTGTGGTCGGATTCGAATGCGACCGGTGTCTGGCTACTTTGTCAGTACCCGTAGAGCGATCGTTCGACCTTATATACGTACCTCCACTCGGTACCGGAGAGGAGCACGAACTGGGTGAGAACGATCTCTCCCTGGGCTTCTATCAGGATGGGATCATTCATGTCGATGATCTCGCGCGCGAGCAAATAGAGCTGGCTTTGCCGATGGCTCGATTGTGCACTGAAGATTGCCGCGGCCTCTGCCCTGAATGCGGCGCGAACCTGAATCTTAGCGAGTGTGCTTGCAGCAAAGGGCAAGCGGACGTGCGTTGGGGCGCGCTTGCGGAACTAAAATCTAAACTGAACTGATAAACCAGGAGTACATAATGCCAAATCCTAAACGGAAGCATTCAAGGTCGCGCACCGGGAAGCGCAGGGCGCACGATCATCTAACACCTCCCGCGGTGGGGACCTGTCCCCATTGCGGAGAGCCTCGCCCGCCGCACCGAGTGTGCCCAAAGTGTGGTTTCTATCGTGGGCGCATTGCCATCGAGATGAAAGAAGAAGGGTAAGGAAGGTGGCGTAGACTTTAGTCTGTGCTCTGTGGGTTTGAGGACTACGGAACCACAGACTAAAGTCCGCGCCACCGTTAGGTCTTATGCTTAAGATCGCTGTGGACGCGATGGGTGGCGATTACGCTCCCGCCAGCGAGGTCGAGGGAGCCATAGAAGCTGCGCGCGACCTCGGCGTCGGCGTCATCCTGGTCGGGCGATCAGAGCAAATTCAAGCTGAACTAGATAAACATCGCAGAAGCCGGGCGCTCAGCAGTACTAGCCGCTCGTGGCGGAGCTCCAGCATAGAGATTGTCGACGCGCAAGAGGTCATTACCATGAATGACCCGGTAGCGGTTGCGGTCCGACGTAAGAAGAACAGCTCGATCCGCGTCGCCGCCAAGCTAGTGCGTGACGGCCAAGCTCAGGCACTGGTGAGCGCGGGCAACACCGGCGCGGTTATGATGACCGCTAAGCTGGTCATCGGCGCGCTTCCGAAAGTAGATCGTCCCGCTCTTGCAGCGGTGCTTCCGACGCTCACCGGCCATGGGACAGTCATACTCGATGTCGGCGCAAACGCAGAGTGCAAGCCCGCACATCTATATGATTTTGCTGTGATGGGTTCCCTCTATTCGAACGTCGTCGTCGGCGTGTCCAACCCCCGAGTGGGTTTGCTCTCAATCGGCGAAGAAGAGATCAAAGGCAACGATCTGACTAAGGAAGCTTTCAAGTTGCTAAAGAATTCATCGCTCAACTTTGTTGGCAACGTTGAAGGACGCGACATGTACACAGGTCAGGTGGACGTGGTTGTGTGCGACGGATTCACGGGCAACGTCGCGCTCAAGGTCAGTGAGGGCGTCTTCGAGTTCATAATGCGGCTGCTCAAGCACGAGCTTCAAGCTACCATTCAAACGAAAGCCGGGGCGATGCTGACCCGGCCTGCGTTTCAAAAATTCAAAGAGCGCCTCGACTATGCTGAATACGGTGGAGCGCCGCTTTTGGGCATCAAGGGAGTTGCGGTCATATGTCATGGCCGATCGAACGCAAAGGCTATTCGTAACGCGATAGCTGTCGCGCGCACCTATTGCCTGGGGGAGGTCAATGGCCGAATCGAAGCGCAGTTGGGCGCGGCGATAGTTGCGAGCCACGACGGACACCGATAGTCCGTAGTCAGTAGTCCGTGGTCCGTAGTCAGTCGTGAATTGGAATTTGGTCGCTTGATTCTCACCACCGACTAGGGACTACGGACTACGGACCACGGACCACGAACTTCGGACTATGCGAACCGCTTTCATATTTCCAGGCCAAGGCTCGCAGCAGGTTGGGATGGGGAAGGAACTGGCCGAGAAACAGCGAGTTGCCCGGCAGGTCTTTGAAGAAGCGGATCGCGTGCTCGGCATGAGATTGTCGAGCTTGTGCTTCGAAGGGCCCGATGAAGAGTTGAGACTGACAGTAAACACCCAGCCTGCGATTCTGACGACGTCAATTGCTGCGCTGAGAGTTCTGGAAGATCGCGGAGCGAAAGCAGACTTCGTTGCCGGCCATTCGCTCGGTGAGTACAGCGCGCTGGTGGCCGCAGGATCCTTGAGGTTTGATGACGCGCTCAGGGCAGTGCGAAAGCGTGGGCTGTATATGCAAGAGGCTGTGCCGCCCGGGGAGGGTGCGATGGCGGCGCTCATCGGCATAGACATTGAAATCGTCCAATCGATTTGCGTCGAAGCTTCCAGTCTCGGCGTCTGCGCACCGGCGAATATCAACTCGCCCCACCAGACGGTGATCGGTGGGCACAGACCGGCCGTGGAACGCGCAGTTGATTTGGCGAAAGCGAAAGGCGCCAAGCGGGCGGTGATGCTTGCAGTAAGCGCGCCGTTTCACTGCGAGTTGATGAAGCCTGCTGCCGAAAGGCTGGAGACGGTTTTCAACGAGACTGCGTTCTCTGATTTGGGGGTGCCGCTTGTTACAAACGTCGACGCGGATCTCATAGGATCCGGCGTCGAAGCCAGACATGCGCTGCTTCGACAAGTAGCATCGCCAGTTCGCTGGAGCGAATCAGTTAAGCGGCTGCTGGATGAAGGCGTGACGCGGTTCATCGAGGTCGGGCCGGGCAAAGTTCTTTCGGGGCTTGTCAGACAAATCAGCCGCCAGTGTCAGATATTGAATGTCGAGGACGCTCCGTCGCTCGATGCCACGGTCACTGCTTTAGGACTCTGAAGGAAAGATGAAAGGTGAGCTTGGGCATTCCCGGTTCATCGTTCATAATCATCACTGATTTGAAATCTTGTTAGGAGGGCGTACCAAATGGAAGGTACCGTTGAGGAGAGGGTGAAACAGATAATCGTCGATGAGCTCGGTGTAGACGAGGGCGAAGTTACTGCGAACGCGCGGTTCATTGATGATCTTGGCGCCGACTCGCTCGATACAGTTGAGCTGGTGATGAGGTTTGAGGAAGAGTTCAACATCGAGATTCCCGACGAAGACGCCGAGAAGATTCAGAGCGTGCGTGAGGCTATAGACTACATAGAGAAGCATTCTAAGTAGGCCCTGTGCCGCTGGCTTCTGATCCGGGAGGTTAAGGATTGAACCGTCGTGTCGTAGTTACAGGCATGGGCCTCATCTGTGGCTCAGGCAACACCAAGGAAGAGGTTTGGTCGAACCTGCTCGCTAGCCGCAGTGCGGTTGGTCCAATCACGCGGTTCGACATTTCCGCTTTTCCGGTCCGCATAGCGAGCGAAGTTAAGAACTTCGATCCCCTGACATTCATCGAGAAGAAAGAAGTAAAAAAGATGGACTCTTTCATCCACTACGCAGTCGCGGCTTCACAGGAAGCGATGGACGACTCCGGCCTGCGAGTGAATGGGGACGATGATGCAACGCGGATCGGAGTGTTCATCGGATCCGGGATTGGCGGGTTTGGCGTGATCGAGCGCGAGCACGAGAAGTTCCTCAAGGGTGGCCCCGGCAAAATATCTCCGTTCTTTATTCCGGCCGCTATCGTCAATCTTGCCGCGGGCCAAGTGTCGATTCGCTTCGGGCTCAAGGGGCCGAACTCCGCCACGTGCACCGCGTGTTCGACAGGCGCTCACGCAGTCGGAGACAGCTTCAAGATCATCCAGCGAGGAGACGCCGATGCGATGCTGTGCGGAGGCGCAGAAGCCGCGATCACGCCGATGGGTGTTGGCGGCTTTGCTGCAATGCGCGCGTTGTCGACTCGCAATGACGATCCTGAACACGCGAGCCGCCCGTTCGATGCGGACCGCGATGGCTTCGTGATCGGTGAAGGCGCGGGCGTTCTTCTCCTCGAGGAGCTCGAGAGAGCGCGCGGGCGCGGGGCCAAAATCTACGCCGAGATGGTTGGCTATGGCATGTCGAGCGACGCGTTCCACATCACCCAACCTTCAGAGGACGGAGACGGAGCGGTTCGGGTCATGACGAACGCGATAAAAGACGCTGGGATTCAGCCGCACGATGTTGACTATATCAACGCTCATGGCACGTCGACTCACTACAACGACAAGCTCGAGACGCTTGCGATCAAACGAGTGTTCGGTGATTCGGCCTATTCGATTCCCGTCAGTTCGACGAAGTCGATGATGGGGCACCTGCTCGGAGCCGCCGGGGGCGTAGAGGCGGGAATCAGCGCGCTGGCACTACACGACCAGATAGTGCCACCTACCGCCAACTACGAAAAGCCCGACCCCGACTGCGACCTCGACTATGTACCGAATGCTGCGCGGCGCACTCCCATGCGATACGTGCTGTCGAACTCCTTCGGGTTCGGTGGAACAAACGCGGCTCTGCTTATGAAGCGATATGATGGGGACTAGAGGTCTCGGCCAATACGGGTTGTTCATCACGCCATAATCTAGCCGGAAAGTAATACATCAGACGGCCGGGTTTTGAGTCTGCCGTCACAACTCACACAAGGGACTCGTATGAACATAGTCGTCTGTTTGAAACAGGTGCCAAAGAAAGATTCGATCTTGCGAATCGGGCCCAATCAGAAGTGGATCGATGAGCGCGACATCAGCTACGAGATGAGCGAAGCGGATGCATACGCGCTCGAAGAGGCGCTCCGCCAGAAAGAGAAGCTCGGCGGAGAAGTCATAGTCATCTCGTTGGGACCGGAGCGTGTGCGCCAATCAATCAAAGAGGCGCTTGCGAAAGGCGCAGACCGAGCCATTCATCTGCACGATCCGATCTTCGACACTGCTGTCGACTCGGCGGCGATCGCCAGGTCTCTGGCTGCGGCGCTAAAAAGCGAGAAGTGCGATCTGATATTCACCGGCTTGCAATCGGATGATTACGGATTCGCGCAGGTCGGATTAATACTTGCCGAGCATCTGGCTTTACCGAGCGCGACCATAGTCATGGAAGTCCAGCCCGAGGAGGGCTCGGTGCGTGTGAAGCGCGAGCTTGAGAGCGGATGGTTTCAGTGGGTGCGGCTTCCGATGCCGGCGCTGCTGACGATCCAGTCGGGAATTAATCAGCTTCGCTACGCCACGTTGAAGGGGATCATGGCCGCGAAGAAGAAAGAGATTCGCGAAGTTAAGGCAGCCGATCTCGGCCTGACCGCCGATGATCTGAAACCAGCCCAGGTGATCGAGCGGGCTTATCTGCCGGAGAAGACTAAGCGCACCGAGTTCATCGAAGGCAAACCGACTGAGGCTGCCGCGAAGCTCGTCGAAAAACTGCGCTTCGACGCAAGAGTGATATGAGATGTGGCGCAGACTTTAGTCTGTGGCCTTCGATCACCGGTTGAGCCACAATACACAGACTAAAGTCTGCGCCACGTTGGGGGGACCAATGAGCCAAGGAATACTTCTTTTCATAGAGCAGCGGGACGGGGTGCTCAACCGCACCTCATTAGAAGCAATGGTCGCGGCGCAGGGGATCGCTTCTGCGACGGGAGAAAAACTGTCAGCGGTGGTGCTTGGGAGATCCATCGCAGGCGTCGCGTCCGACGTGGCCTCTAAGAAACTCGATGCGGTTCATACCGTTGAGGACGACAAGATCGCCGAATACACGCCCGACGGTTACGTACCCGCGCTGCGGCAAGTGATCGAGAAGCTCGATCCGCGCTTCGTGATACTGAGCCACACCTATCAAGTTCGCGACTTCGCTCCAAAGCTCGCGGCGACGCTTGGAAAACCCTTCGTCACCGACTGCGTAGATTTCCGTGTTGAAGGTAGCGACGTCGTATTCACGCGGCAAATCTTTCAGGGCAAAATCAACACCGACGTTCGAGTAACGGGTGCGCCGCCGATCCTGGCGTCGTTTCAAGCCGGGTCCTATCGAGCTGATAAGGCCGAAGCCGGCGAAGCCCCCGCTCCCATTGCGCCGCTTGAAATCAACATGGCGGACGTGCAAATCAGAAGTCAGACTGAG
Source organism: Acidobacteriota bacterium (assembly GCA_038040455.1). GTDB lineage: Bacteria > Acidobacteriota > Blastocatellia > UBA7656 > UBA7656 > Onstottus_A. The sequence goes on along the minus strand of JBBPIH010000031.1, from coordinate 34,450 downwards.
CCGAAGTTCCAGCAAGCGAAACAGGCAGTCGATCTGAGCCAGGCGCCGCTGATCGTAGCTGTCGGCCGCGGCATCAAGAGTCAGGAGAACATCGAGATGGTCCAAAGGCTCGCTGAAGCTATGGGCGCCGAGATCGCCGCATCGCGCCCGATATGCGACAACGAGTGGCTGCCTATGGATCGCCAGATCGGAAGCTCAGGGCAAACGGTTTCTCCAAAGTTATACATGGCTATCGGAATCTCAGGAGCGATTCAACATGTGGTTGGCATGAAGAACTCCCAGACGATTGTGGCGATCAACAAAGATGCGGAAGCACCGATCTTCGACATAGCGGACTACGGCATCGTGGGCGACCTCTTTGAGATCGTCCCCGCGCTGACAGCAGAGATCAATAGAGTGAAAAGCGAAGGACAGTGAGGTCAGAGGTGGCGCAGACTTTAGTCTGTGGCGTTCCGTTCTCAGCATGCCACAGACTAAAGTCTGCGCCACCTCTGACCTCTGTTTCTTATGACGATCGAACGAGAGATTCTCGAGATGGATGTCCTGCTCGTAGGAGCGGGACCGGCAAACCTCGCTTGTGCACTGCACCTCGCGAAGCTCATAGCCGCGCACAGCAGGAGCGCGAAGCAATCGGGCGCGAAGCAGCTCGATGAGATAAACATAGCTGTAATAGAGAAGGCGTCCGAGATCGGAGCGCACCAACTCTCCGGCGCGGTGCTCGACCCGATCAGCTTGCGCGAACTGATTCCCGATTTCGAGAACGAAGGTGCGCCGCTCGAAGCGCCCGTTGGTGAAGAGCGCGTCTATTTTCTTTCCGAACGTGGCAAAATCCCGTTGCCCATACTTCCGCCTCCGCTTCGCAATCACGGCAACTACGTCGTCTCGCTAAACAAGCTGGCGCGATGGCTCGGTGAGAAGTGCGAAGAGGCTGGAATCAACATCTTCCCGGAATTCCCTGGCGCCGAGATGCTTTACGACGGGGAGGCGGTGACCGGGGTCCGCACTGGCGACAAGGGTATCGACAAGTCGGGCAAAGCGAAGCCGAATTTCGAACCGGGCGTCGATATAGCTGCAAAAGTCACGGTTCTTGGCGAAGGAGTTCGGGGTTCGCTCGCAAAGCAGATGGTCAATCGCCTGAAGCTCGACCGCGATACCGATCCACAGGTCTATTCCGTCGGTATCAAGGAGCTTTGGGAAGTGCCCGATGACCGCTTCGCACCGGGCTCGGTCATTCACACAATGGGCTGGCCGCTCGATTCACACACCTTCGGCGGCTCGTGGGTCTACGGAATGCGCGACCGGATCATCGATATCGGACTTGCTGTCGGTCTCGACTATCGCGATCCGAACATCGATCCCCATCACGAGTTTCAACGCTTCAAGACGCATCCACTGATCAGCGATTTGTTAAAGGGAGGAAAGCTGGTCCGCTACGGCGCGAAAGCCATGCCGGTGGGCGGGTGGTACACGATGCCGCAGTTAACGGCTGACGGCGTAATGATCATCGGCGACTCTGCCGGAATGCTGAACGGCGAGCGGCTGAAGGGCATTCACACCGCCATCAAGGCTGGGATGCTCGCTGCCGAGACCATACTGGATGCCTTGATCAAGGGCGATTTCACTCGCAATACACTCGGCGTCTTCGACAAGAATTTGAAGGATAGCTACGTGGGCCGCGAGCTCTACAAGGCTCGCAATTTCCATCAGGCGTTCGATCGCGGACGAATGTTCGGGCTGATGACTGAAGGAATCTCGATCCTTACGGGCGGCCGCTTTCCGTCGAAGCTGCCGATCAAAGCAGGCCATGAGCACATGCAGAAGCTGAAGGATGACGGCCGCGAGGATCGGTACGCGGGTCTGAAGGGAGACAATCAACTCACATTCGATAAACTCACCGATGTTTACCACTCAGGCACTCATCACAATGAAGACCAGCCCTCGCACCTGAAGGTTCTGGATTTCAATATCTGCGTCGGCCGCTGCGTCGAGGAGTACGGCAACCCTTGCCAGAACTTCTGCCCGGCAAATGTCTATGAAATGGTTGACGCGGGTGAAGGGAAGCGGCGGCTACAAATCAACTTTTCGAACTGCGTTCACTGTAAGACCTGCGACATAATGGATCCCTACCAGATCATCGACTGGGTTCCTCCTGAAGGCGGCGGCGGACCTAACTATCGGAACATGTGAGGACGGCCTTCGCACGGCCGATCTGTGTTCGCCTAAGTTTCCCCCTGCCGCCCTGCGATTCCATGCCGTATTGCGATTACAAATCCCCCGAGGTGCGGTTATAATCCGCGATGGTTCCGAAGTAAGGCGTATATCACAACTCGGTTACACGATCATATTGGATATGCTGCATAATCGCAGCCGCGACTGGTTAGGCCATTTCAAAGCTATTCGTAAAAGAACGATGATCCCCAAGCCAGGAAACATGAATGAAGAATGGTAACGACAAGTCTCTCGAATCCTGGATATGGGATGCCGCATGTTCCATTCGTGGCGCGAAGGACGCGCCCAAGTTCAAGGACTACATCCTCCCGCTCATCTTCACCAAGCGCCTCTGCGATGTTTTCGATGACGAGTTGAACCGCATCGCCAAAGAAGTCGGCTCGCGGGCCAAGGCGTTCAAGCTCGTGAAGCGCGACAAGAAACTCGTCCGGTTCTACCTGCCGTTGCAACCGGCCAATCCGAACGACGCTGTCTGGTCCGTCATCCGCACGCTCGCGGACAAGATTGGCGAGCGACTTACCACGCACCTCCGCGCCATCGCGGATGAAAACGCGCTGCTCAAAGGGATCATTGACCGCGTGGACTTCAACGCCACCACCCACGGCGTGCGCGATATTGACGACAACCGCCTCTCCAACCTCATCGAACGCATCAGCGAAAAGCGCCTCGGCCTCGGCGACGTCGAGGCAGACATCATCGGGCGCAGCTACGAATATCTCATCCGAAAGTTTGCCGAGGGCAGCGGCCAGAGCGCGGGCGAGTTCTACACGCCGGGCGAGGTGGGCGAGATCATGGCGCTCATCATGGACTCCGAGCCGGGCATGACTTGCTACGACCCGACCTGCGGCTCCGCCGGGTTGCTGATCAAGTGCGAACAGGCGCTTGAGAAAAAGATGGCGTTGCGCTCGCGCAAGAGCTTCGCCCCGCTCAAGCTCTACGGCCAGGAATCAACGGCCACCACCTGGGCCATGGCCAACATGAACATGATCATTCATGACATGGAGGGCCAGATCGAGATCGGAGACACCTTCCGTCATCCGAAACTCCGCAAGGGCAACCGCCTCCAGACTTTCGACCGCGCGGTGGCCAATCCGATGTGGAACCAGACAGAGTTCACGGAGAAGGACTACGACGCCGACGAACTCGACCGCTTTTCTAATAAAGGAATGGGGGGCGCGGGCTTCCCCGGCAACAAGGCCGACTGGGGATGGGTGCAGCACATCCTCGCCAGCCTTGGCGACACGGGACGCGCCGCCATCGTGCTCGACACTGGCGCCGCCTCGCGCGGCTCCGGCAATGCGAATACGAACAAGGAAAAGGACGTGCGGCGATGGTTCGTGGAGCAGGATCTGATCGAAGGCGTTATCTACCTGCCTGAGAATCTTTTCTACAACACCAGCGCGCCTGGCATCATCCTCTTCCTGAACAAGGCGAAGGCGAAGGACCGCCAGGGAAAAATCTTCCTGCTCAACGCTGCCACCGACTTCGCCAAGGGCGATCCGAAGAACTACATTCCGGAGGACGCCATCACGCGCATCGCCGACACCTTCAAGGCCTGGCGCGAGGTTGAGAAGTACGGCCGCATCGTCACCCGCGAGGAGATTGCCAAGAACGACTTCAACGTCTCGCCCAGTCGCTACATCCACACAGGGGCAGGCGAGGAATACCGGCCCATCGCTGAAATCGTCGAAGAGTTGGAAGCGCTGGAGGCCGAGAGTCGAGAGACCGACGCCGCGCTGAAAAGCATCCTTGCGAGGCTTGGAGTATGACGAAGAAGAAATCCCCGAAAGTTCAGAGTTCAACGTTGGCCCAGACTTCAACCTCTGGGATGCCTGCTCAGGTAGACTCCAGTGACCAAATATTCCGCACAGTGTGCGGAGAATTCTACGAATCAATCGCTGAAGTCCTGCGCACTGCGCGTTCAAACGCCTACCGCGCCGTCAACTTTGTGATGGTGGAAGCCTACTGGAATATCGGACGGATGATCGTGGAAGAAGAGCAACAGGGTAAGGAGCGGGCGGAATACGGAGCCGCGTTGATCAAGAACCTTTCCATCCGCTTAACCGAAGAGTTCGGAAAGGGCTTCACGGAACGCAATCTCTGGCACATACGCCAGTTTTACCTCGTTTTTCCGCCTGAAGGACCACAAAGCCAAAAACTGCACACACTGTGTGCAGAATTGACGTGGTCGCACTACCGGCTTCTGATGCGTGCCGAAAAACCGGATGCACGGCAGTGGTATATCAGCGAAGCCGCTAGCCAAAACTGGTCGGTCCGAGCGCTTCAACGGCAGATCAATTCGCTCTACTATGAGCGCCTGCTGATGAGCCGAGACAAGACGCCGGTTATCGACGAGATGCGGGACAAGACTGAGCCCCTCGCGCCGCTTCCGGAAGATTTCATCAAAGACCCCTACGTTCTGGAATTCCTCGGAATGCCCGACGCGCATCAATTCCGCGAAGCCGAACTCGAACAAGCCATCATCGGAAAACTCCAGGCATTCATGCTCGAACTGGGCAAGGGCTTCGCGTTCGTCGGCCGTCAGCACGCATCAGCCCCGAGACAAAGGATTTCTTCATTGATCTGGTCTTTTACAACTACATTCTCAAATGCTTCTTACTGATCGACCTGAAAACCAATGAGCTGACCCATGAGGACATCGGGAAGATGGATATGTACGTGCGACTCTTCGAAGACACAGTGAAAGGCAAGGACGACAACCCGACCGTTGGTCTGATCCTCTGCACCGACAAGGATCATACGGTGGTCAAGTATTCAGTGCTGAACGAAAGTCACCAACTCTTCGCTTCCAAATACCGGCTGTATCTGCCAAGCGAAGAGGAACTGCGAATAGAGATCGAACGGGAACGGGCATTAGCGGTGCGTGAGCAGCGAGCGAGGTATGAGGTGAGGGGAAGATGAAGCGCTCTACGACACGTCTTGGAGCCTCTCGGGGTCTGATGAACGCTTTGGTGGAAACTGAAATTGGATTACTGCCTGAGACCTGGCCGGTGCAGCGCCTCGGCGATGTCTTTGAAACTCAGTTGGGCAAGATGCTTTCTCAGAAAGCACACGGCGGAAATGCTCCAAAGCCCTACGTGCGAAACAAGAATGTCCAGTGGGGAAGCATCGACACCTCCGACATGTTGGAGATGGATTTCTCTGAACGTGAGAAAGTAAAGTTTCAATTGCGCCGCGGAGACCTTTTGGTTTGTGAAGGTGGGGTTCCTGGCCGCTCAGCAATATGGAACGGCGCTATTAAGGAGTGCTACTACCAGAAGGCACTCCATCGGCTGCGTCCGCGCAGCGGCAGCATGATTAATCAATTCATGCTTCATTGGCTTCGGTTCGCGTTCGACTTGCAGAACCTCTACGGCGTCGCTGGCGCCAGTTCAACCATTGCCCACCTTCCCGAGGCCCAGTTGAAGGCTCTGCGGAACAGTCTGGCTACATTCCTGCGAGACATTCTTGGTTTGGAGTCGAGCGATAAAGTGCGGCTGACCGACGTTGAGACATTGGAGGCCGGAGTTATGCCATTTTACGACCGTCAACGTGCAGGTGCTAACGCCGCGACTGTTGTCATCGTCGACCTAAGCCTCCTCGCCTTGGAAGTTCTGGAAAACGTCACCGCTTTGATCGGCCGCCTCATTCACGAGTTTCTTCAACGGTTGAGTGAGCATACGATCAGTGGCGTGGGTCGAGGAGAGTTTCCGGTCGTCCTCGTTTTGGAGGAGGCTCAGAACTACATCCGAGAGAATCGGAAGTCGGAAGACGATTCTATTTCCAAGCAGGTCTTCGAGCGAATAGCACGGGAAGGGCGCAAGTACGGTCTCGGTCTTGTGGTCGCATCGCAGCGTCCAAGTGAGCTGTCCAAGACCGTGCTGTCGCAGTGCAATAGCTTCATCGTGCATCGGCTTCAGAACCCCGAAGACTTGCGTTACTTCCGCGAAATTGTTCCTGGCATCTACGGCCAGCTTCTCGATCAACTGCCTGCGCTAGCTCCACAGACCGCGCTTGTCTTGGGTGAATGTGTCCAGGCGCCAGCGTTGGTGGAAATGAGGGAAGCCGATCCAGTTCCGAGAAGCAAGAACCCCCAGTTCTACAAGAGCTGGACGTGCGAGGTAGCAGTGCCCAATGTCGAGGCCGTCTGCGCGAAGTGGGAGGGTGCGGGGAGTCCCGAAGATGCGGAGGAAGCGGAGCAGGATTGACGAGATGAAGCGTCCCGCCGAACACAAGACCGTCCAAGCCGGCATCCTGAATACGCGCAGGAGATCGGGTGGACTTACGTGCCCCGCGATGAAGCCGAGGCACAGCGCGGCTTTGATCCGGACGAGGCGACGCCCGGAGGGTGTGCGCGCAAGGCGTCGCTGTTCTTTGGCGATCTGCTGCACTATCCCATAACGGCGTAGCTTCGCGTCTACGCGCTGGAGTTACCGGAACTGAAATGGTTCCTTGCGGAGTACGCACGATGAAAATCGAACCTCAATCTCCAGTGCTCCTCTATCAAACGAGTGACGGAGCGACCCGGCTCGAAGTCCGCATGGAGAACGAGACAGTTTGGCTGACGCAGAACCAGATGGCCGAGTTGTTTCAAACCTCCATTCCGAACGTGAGCATGCACATCCGCAACGTGTTTGCGGAGGGAGAGTTGCAGGCGCCGGCAACTGTTAAGGAATTCTTAACAGTTCGACAGGAGGGAAGCCGGCAGGTGTCCCGCTCGGTGGAACATTACAACCTCGATGTAATTATCTCCGTGGGCTATCGCGTGAAGTCGCATCGCGGCACCCAGTTCCGTATCTGGGCTACACAACGCCTGCGGGAATACATCGTCAAGGGGTTCGTGCTGGACGATGAGCGCCTCAAGCGGGCCGGGGGCGGGAATTACTTCGAGGAACTCCTGGCCCGCATCCGCGACATCCGGTCGTCGGAGAAAGTTTTCTGGCGCAAGGTGTTGGAGATTTATGCGACGAGCATTGACTACGACTCGCGCGAAGAAGCGTCGCAGCTTTTCTTCGCCACGGTGCAGAACAAGATGCACTGGGCGGCGCACGGGCACACGGCGGCTGAGATTGTCCATCACCGGGCCGACGCCACGAGGCAGAACATGGGATTGACGAGCTGGCAAGGCACCAAGCCGACCAGGGGAGAAGCGGCCATCGCGAAGAATTACCTGACAGCGGAGGAACTCGAAGTCCTCAACCGCATTGTCAACGCCTATCTTGAATTTGCCGAACTCCAGGTGCTGAAGCGCAAGCCCATGTATATGCGGGACTGGATCGCAAAGCTTGAGGATTTTCTGCGCCTCGGCGATCGGGAAATCCTCACCCATGCCGGAACCATTTCCCACGAACAGGCCTTGCGGAAGGCGGAACTGGAGTTTGAGAAGTTCCGACTCCTTCAGCTTGCCCAACCTTCGCAGGTAGAAAAGGACTTCGACGAAGCGGTGAAAAAACTGCCGAAACCCAGGAAACCAAAAAAAGCCGACTGATGCCCGTTTTTCCGGAGAACACAAGACTGTCAAAGCCCGCATCCTGAAATACGCTCAGGAGATCGGCTGGACTTACGTGCCGCCCGAGGAGGCCGAGCGGCGCCGGGGTTTTGTCGCTACCGGGGCGACGGTGGAAGACCGCGCGCGCAACAAGTCGCCGTTCTTCAGTAATCTGCTGCACGTGTTGGAGTGGGCCGCCAAGCTCGATGTGAAGGTGCGCGCGCTGTATGTCCGCCCGATGCGCAATAAGTGGGCGTCATGCTCGACGGCTGGCACGCTGAGTTTCAACGACGAGTTGCTCGAAATGGAGCGTGACTTAGGCGAGTATGTCATCGTTCACGAACTGCTTCATTTTTCCGTGCCCAACCACGGCAAGCTTTGGAAGAGCCTGATGCGCGCACACATCGGGGAGTATGAGCATCTCGAAGCAAGGATGAAACAAGAAGCACAGCGATAGGGTGGCCTATGGAGGAGCCGGGAACTTTCGTCGAAGCTGCCAAGCATAGCGACAGGCAAATCAGCCCGCGGCCCTTGTCAATTCGCTCGAACAACTGCAAAACTTTCAAACCGGAGTTATCAAGTGATTCATCTGGAGGAATCGATGAAGAGGATGCAAGTGTCTCTCATGACAAGCATCATAACCTTCGCAGTAATTGGGTTGGCTAGCGCAGCTTCCTCCCCCAACGGTCAGCAGGACCCAGGGGCGGTGAAGGATCGTCCTGCCGGGCAATCCGCTGCGCCCCCGCAGTCCAAGCCGGCCGCTCAGAAGGAAGCGGACTGCGGCTGTGATGCGAAGGCTCCCCAGGACGTGCTCGCCCTCGTCAACGGAGTGAAAGTCGCGGTCAAGGATGTGGATGAGCCACTCAAGGACCGCGTGCACGAGCTTCAGAACCAGGTGATCGAAGCGCGAAAGCGACAACTTGATCTGGAGATTAATAGTCGACTGCTGGAAGCAGAGGCGAAGCGGCTCGGCATTACGCCGGACGCGCTGCTTGAACGGGAAGTCTCAAAAAATGTCACGGCCCCGACAGAAGCTGAGGCGCGCGCCTTCTACGATCAGAACAAGAGCCGCGTTCAAGGCGAGTTCAACGACATCAAAGACCAGATCATCAGCTATCTTCAAAGCCAGCGGCAGCAGGACGAAGCAAAGAAGCTTGCTGGGCGGTTGCGTGGGCGGGCGCAAGTGAAGGTGCTCGCCGCGAGCGTTACTCCGCCCGAAGCCGACGCCGATCGCGCGCGTGTGTTTGCGACTGTAAACGGCAAACCTGTCACCTCGGGCGATGTGGAGGACGCGTTGAAGCCGCTGATATTCAGCGTCCAGGAGCAAGTTTACTACCTGCGCAAGACCTCGCTGGAAGTAAAGATCAACGACTTGCTTCTAGCCGGCGAAGCCAAAAAAAGGAATATGACAACCGAGGCTTTGTTCGATGCCGAGGTCCTGCCCCGGGTGAAGCCGGTGACTGAGGAGGTCGCTCGCAAATTCTATGAAGAGAACAAGGGCAGACTGCAAGGTAGCTTCGATAAATTGCGGCCGCAGATCGTGGACTACTTGCAAAAGCGCGAGCAGGGCAAGGCGGCGGAGGCATATGCCGAACAGCTTAGAAAGGGAGCTACGGTACAAGTGTATTTGAAGCTGCCCGAGCCGCCTGTGTTCGACATCCCGATCGAGGATCGGCCGTGGAAAGGCGGAGTCAATGCTACGGTCACGATAGTAGAGTTCACGGACTACGAATGTCCGAGTTGCGCGGCGACCCAGCCCATCTTAGAAGAAGTGGCGAAAGAATTCGGCGACAAAGTAAAGCTTGTCGTGCGCAGCTACCCACTCGATCAGCATAAGCATGCCTTCAAAGCCGCGGAGGCTGCGGAGGCTGCCCGAGAACAGGGCAAGTTCTGGGAGTACAGCGCGCTCCTATTCACGAATCAAACGGCCCTCGAAGTTGACAAGCTCAAGGAGTACGCAAGCCAGTTGGGGCTCGATCGAAAGAAGTTTGATGCCGCGCTCGATTCGGGCAAGTTCGTTGACCGGGTGAAACGCGACGTGGCTGACGGGGACAAGATCGGAGTGGATTCGACTCCCACAGTGTTCATCAACGGGAAACGAGCACCCGACAAGAGCCGTGAAGCCTTGAAAACGGCCATCGAAGCCGCTCTCAAGGATCGAGCCAAGAAATAAGTTTCGGTTCAGGGTTCAGGGTTCAGGGTTCAGGGTTCAGGGTTCAGGGTTCAGAGTTCAGGGTTCAGGGTTCAGAGTTCAACCATCAGGTTGCTCCGGGGCCGCTCGCTAAAGCTCAAGCACTGAACCCGAAACTCTGAACTCTGAACTCTGAACCCTGAACCCGAAACCTCGAACCCTGAACCGGTTCAGCTTTGGGGCGATGGGAGTTGCAATCGCGCGCGCAGATCTTGAACGTCCTTACTAACCTTCGACGCGTCAGGCGCGTTGGGCTGGAGCCGCAGATAAGTGTCTAGCTCGTTGATTGCTTCTTTGATTTGTCCCTTGGCGTTGTAGGCGTGTCCCAGGAACTTGTGGGCGTCTACGAGGTTTGGCTCCAGATCGAGCGCGGTTTTCAAGAACCGCATTCCGTCGTCGAGGCTGCCTTTCTTAACGAGCGTGCCGCCGAGGTGAAAGTTTATCATAGGGTTTGCGGGGTTGTAGCTCAGCCCCCGCTGAAAGCAAGCGATGGCGCGGTCATAGTTCCTCAGACCCGTGTCGAAGGTATGAATGCTGCCGAGCGTGTCCCACAACGGCGGCAGGTTATTGCTAATACCCAGGCCTTTTTCGCAGAGCTCCAGCGCGCGGTCGAGACTAGTCCGATCCGCGGTTCCGGGGTTTACGGCTGCCTGACCCTGGTAGATCAGCACGTAGGCTGCCGCCAGGTTGCTTATCACGACCACGTTGTTGGGAGACAGCTTCATGTATTCTTCCAGTTGCTCGGCAGCTTTTTCGTACTCACCATTGAAGATGAGCTTGTGTCCGAGAACGTAACGCGGCATTGATTGTTCAGGGGCTGCTTCGACTCCGCTGGACCAGAGCGTTATATCATCCCTCCAAGCCGTGTTCTGGGCGAGAGTTCTTCCCGCAAGTAAGAAGACCAATAGGCCCGCCAGTGCAGTTTGCGCTGCCTGGCGGCCTCCGAGCGGGAGCCATTTCCCGATAGGAATCTTTGTAAGCCCCAGCGCTAGGAGCAGCGAAAAGCCCATTGATGGAATGTAAACGTAGCGCTCTTGCACCAAAAAGTCTTCTCCAAACGCGTTCAGGTTAAGCACCGGGAGCAGATTGATGCCGAACCACAGTATGGCGAACCGCGCGACTATTGACCCTCGCAACTGCCATACCCCGAACACCAAACCGATCAGGCCCACGAAGGGCACAATGAACCGAAGGTCGAGTGGGCTCTTGACCATATAGGTCGCGTGAAAAAGAGACAGATCAACCGGCCAGATCAGAAGCCCGATGTATTTCCAAATGACCAGCGGGATCGTCAGCAGGATTTGGTGAACGGGATATTGCCTGAATTCGGCGTTGTTGAGGGCAAACCCCAGTGCGTAATATCTCGCCGCAAAGTAAGCCGCCGACACAATGAGAAAACTCGCCGAGTACTTGACGGCAGGTTTGAGCCTCGCGCGCAGACTTTGGTCCTGATTGGCGATGAAAAGCTCGTACGCGCCGATGAAGATCGGCAGCGCGACCGCGGGCTCCTTGGTGAATGCTGCAAGAAGAAAAAGCCCAAGCGAACCCGCAAGAAGCTTGGTGTTCCGCTCTTCGCGGTAACGCATGTAGAGATACAAGGATGGCAAGACAAAGGCAGCCAGCAGCGGGTCAGTCACTCCGCTCACCCAGGCTACAGATTCACTGCGAAACGGGTGCACCGCAAACAGCAACGAAGCGATCGCTGAAAGCCGCAAGTCCCTGGTGACTTTTTCGAACACCAAAAACGCGAAGTACACTACCAGTATGTGCAGCAGTATGTTAAACAAATGCCATCCGGCGGCCGAGGTCCCGAAGAGCTTCCACAGAGTCATCAAGTAAACCATTACAACTGGGCGATAGTATGGGGTCGACGGTTTGTCTTGCTTGTTTGGATCCTGGTCTTGCTGCGATCGCCAATACCAGGCTTCGGTGACCAGGGCTTTGGGAACGTTGTTGAGGTCGCGAATGAAGCCGTTGTTCAATATCTGAGTGGTGTCGTCATAGGCGAAGCCATTCAATATGGAATTGGAAAAGGCGAGGAAGGTTACTCCCAGGATCAGCCCGATAATCCAATTGCGGGTCAACGTCGTCGCTGATTTGGACTGCTGCCGTTCGGCTTTCTTAGGGCGAGTGCGATTCTTCTTGCTCATTGAGGTCTGGCTGAGATTCCTTGCATTGTGATCTGGTGAATTTGGATAGTGGGTCAGTCTTTGGTTCAGAGTACAAGCTTTAGCTTGCCTCTCAGGTTCATGCGGCCGAAAGAGCAAGCTGAAGCTTGTACTCTGAACTCAAACTGACCCACCACCTGAATTTGACTAGCAATGATCTACAGTGCAGAAAATGTTATCGTGCGCAATATTCACTGTCAACCAACGCCTGCCTTCGACAGAACACCTGGCGAAATAGTTAGGCTGTCTAGCCAACACCTTTGAGTGCTGGGACGCCAGGCTTGACGAACTCGCCCCCTCCCAATAAGGTTCCAGCGATGCCTAAAGATTCCGGCTCACCGCTCGAAGCGTTCACACCACGGGACCCTCAGCACAATCACGATCGCAGCAGTTTCGAGTCGAGCCCTGTCCGGTAGCCGGCGAGGGCTTGTAACAGAACTCTTACGGGGAGCATCGGAGAATAATCGATAGATGAACATCGCCGAATACGCCGAGATGCATAAGATCGAGAGCTTCTACTGGTGGTTCGTCGCCCGGAGGCGCTTGCTTGAATCGCTCGTCGGGGAAATCTCGCGGGAGTTCAACCAGAGCACTATCCTCGACGTCGGATGTGGAACTGGCATGAACTTTTCAGTGCTGGCGAAGTACGGCGACACTTTCAGCAGCGATGCTTCAGAAGAGGCGCTCCACTTCAGCAAGAGCCGTGGAATCGACGGGCTGGTCCGGTCTCACGTGGAATCGCTGCCGTTTATGGTTTCGACTTTCGATCTGGTCACCGCCCTGGACATGTTGGAGCACGTCGACGACGATCTTCGAGCGCTCGATGAGCTGTTGCGGGTCACGAAAGAAGGCGGCGTGCTGGTAATCACGGTCCCCGCTTATGGCTTTCTCTGGAGCGAGCATGACGAAGCGCTGCATCATCGCCGCCGTTACGCCGCTTCGGAGCTGCGCAACAAACTTACGAACACGGGCTTCTCGGTGGAGCGAATCACCTACTACATAACCTTTCTTTTTTTCCCGATCTTGTTTATGCGATTTGCGCAGAGCGTGTCGAAGAAATCGATTCACGCAAAGACCTCACACGTCATACTGCCTGGATGGCTCAACTCGCTTCTTATTGCGATTCTCGGGTTCGAACGCCTCCTTCTGCGATGGATCAATTTTCCGTTCGGAGTATCGATTGTGTGTCTCGCTCGAAAGCCGGTTCCGGCCGCGAACTCGCGGCAGGTCTAGCCCGGGCGCTCCTGCTCGGATCGAGCGAGATCGGCCGGTCACTGAGCCGGACTTTGTTTTTCGGGTTTTTCGGAAGAGCGCAGGTCTACCCGCTTGATTCGCAGCGCCCACCAGACGCGCAACACATCTTTGACGGCTTCAGTAACCGCCCAGAAGCTAACGCCGCGCGCGTGCCCGGCCCGGCGCTCTGAAACTTCCACTGGGTAGGTCGCGATGCGATAGCCTGTCCGCGCGGCGCGTATCAGGCGCTCCGCCTCGGAAAAAGGAGAATGAGACACAAGCGCGAAGCGCTCGATTATTTCGCGGCTGACAAGCTTCACTGCGCCTGCGTCGTAGGTCCTTACCCCGAACAGAACCGTGGGCACGATGTTGAACACCCAGGATACAAAACGCCGGGCGGGTCCATAGTGCTTATCTTTTCGGGAGGCGATGACGATGTCGAAGTCTCGGGTTAGGGGGAGCATATCGAACAGAACACTGGTCTCCCACTGCCGATCAGTTGAGTTGAGGAACACGAAGTCTTTTGTGGCTTCGCGGTACAATCGCTCGAAGGTTGCGCGGATTCCCAGGTTGCGCGGATTGTGGAGTACTCGGATTTGCGACAGGCGCCTAGCCACCTCTTCGGCGATGCGTCCAGTACCGTCTGTGCACCCGTCATTGCAGACCAGGATTTCATACTCTAGTCCTGACGCGCGCAGAAGTTCGTGCGCCTCATTCAACACGCGTTCGATTGTGGCTTCCTCATTGTAGGCTGGAAAGCAAACAGAGACGCTGCGCAATCTGAGGTTACTCCTTCGTCCGAGCTTTGCGAGTGCCAGGGGTCGAAGAGCCTTGAGAAAGACCCTGCGAGAATGAAAGCCACCACGCTGCTGAACCTCGGGGCTAAGAAGTCAGAAGTCAGAGGTCAGAGGTCGGAAGGCTGTGCTGAAGAACTACAGTATTATCCTTACTCTCCCCTAACCGATTTCAATGCGAGCCTTGTTCTGAGTGTTACCCTTTGACTTCTGAATCCTTGCTCGCGCAAGCCCTATTCTGACTTCTGACGTCTGACTTCTGACCTCTGACTTCTGGTGTCACCCACAGTCCGAGCAGGAACTCCGGCGACGATAGCGTAGTCGGGAACGTCCCGCGTCACCACCGCGCCTGCGCCGACTAAAGCGCCTACGCCGATCGTCACTCCAGCCAGTATTGTCGCGTTGCTGCCTATCGACGCGCGACGCCTGACCGTTGTGGCTACCAACTGCCAATCAGCGTCTGTCTGTATGGCGCCGTCTGAATTGGTCGCGCGAGGATACAGATCGTTGGTGAACATCACCCCGTGCCCGATGAAAACCTCATCTTCGATGATCACACCTTCGCAGATAAAAGTGTGAGACGAAACCTTGCAGCGCTCGCCGACCACCGCATTCTTCTGAATCTCTACAAACGCTCCGATCCTGGTGTCGCGGCCGACTCTGCAGCCGTAGAGATTCACCAGGTCGGGCTGAAATATCTTGACGCCTTCCTCCAGGCGAACATCTGGCGCGATCGGCATATCAAACCCCCGCCTGAATCTGTCCCCTCATAAGAAGTGTCTAGCTAACTGCGCAGTCTCACCCGATCGTGGCGACGTAGTCCGTCAACGGCTTCCTACCTTCGCCGGGTTTGTTAGCGGCGCGTCAAGTAAGCCGAAGTTTAGAATGCAAACAAGGGCACGTCAATCAAAGGGGAAGAACCGCCAGCTCGGTGAGCTATTGTCATCTGATCCATCTCTCGGGTACCCAGCCGTCCAATGTTACACTGTCGCCTTCAAGGATTCGCACTTTGAGCTTCCCTGAGCCAGCTTCAAGAATGCGAACCCTGGTGTTCTTCTCGACCCGGAATAGTTTGCCCGCTTGAAACAATTCTTCCACGCGTTCGTTATTCCGCATCGGAAGGGCGCCCATCAATTCATCCAATGCCCTTTCATCAACCGCGACTGGTATCGGATTCAAGGCGCCGACAAACAATCTCACTTCCGAGTTCGGAGCGATACCGCCGCGACTTGCGCTCTCGGTGGTGGCCTCTCCGGCGGTGAGACCGTCTTCGGACGAAGGTTTGGTGAATAGTTTAAGCGCAAGGCCGCCAACGATGACCGCAAGGGCGACGAAGCCGGCCGCGACGATTTTTGTTCTTTGTCGGGCCACTTGACGCGAGGCGTGTTCTTCTGTTGTGGCATTGCCGATCACCTTTTCATGGCTTCTTGTCTTGATTCGTCTTAGGTGATCTGCCAGCGCCAGCCCGACAATCAGCGCAAGCCCCAGGCCGAAGACGCCCG
Source organism: Acidobacteriota bacterium (assembly GCA_038040455.1). GTDB lineage: Bacteria > Acidobacteriota > Blastocatellia > UBA7656 > UBA7656 > Onstottus_A. The sequence continues at coordinate 18,845 of JBBPIH010000031.1, read as the reverse complement.
CGCCAAGCTTCCGCGGAAGAGTGTCGACAAACTTTGTCTCGATCTTATGCCGGCCCGGTGGCACCGAGATAACCTGGACTCCGTCCTTGTCGCTCGACAGCGGAGCTTCTTCACCATCGATGCGAGCCGTCCAGCCGGGGAAGTTGTAGCTCTTCAGTCGAAGCTCGGTCGGTTGATCGACTCGAACAGCTATCACCCGATATTGGGGGTCCCAGCGAATTATTTCCGAGGCCCCGCCCTCAGGTTTGATCGTCACGCGCGCGGTATCGGGCAGATATGTTATGAACGTGGCGTCTCGAGGCGTGTAGTTGCCTTCGAGCAAGCCGACTGTTGACTTGATAGTTGGTTTTGAGATTGGCGCGATGATTCCAAACTTAACTGTTATCCAGAGGTTCAACATCACCACGGCTATAAGTGCCGCGCAGCTAGCCCAGCGCGTTTTGCGGCCAGTGGCCTTGGCTCTCGACAGCCGCTCGGCAGCCGCGCCGGCTAAGAGCGATGTGAAAACGCTGGCTACGGCGATCCATCGCCACGGGAAAGCTGCAATATCTATTCTGGGAATCAGCATCGACGGATAAAGCGACAACGAAGTCACCATGAAAGTTGTAGCAATTCCCAGGATGATCATCAGGCGAGTCTGTTTCTGCGAAGTCGTCCTGTCATCGCGTTGCCCGGTCGAACGCAAGATCACGATGGCAACCGCCAAGAGCAGGACTTGTACCAGGAACACGTGATTCAGAACCTGGTTGAAAATATCGCCCGGCGGGAGGAGAAGCAGGTAGCCGCTGTGATATGGAAACATAGCTGAGACGTTCTCGAAAACGTACTTCGCCTCGACAACAGCCGGCAGCCAATAGATCCCGCTCAGCAAAAGCCCGATTGCCATCCCGCCTGCTATCCGCAACGTGATTCTCCAATCCCTTTCGCTCACAGCCCAAATGACCGCGTAAAACGCGAGGGCATAACTCATCAAATAGCTGACCGGCAGGTGGGTCAGCACGTAGAGTCCATAGCACAGTCCCATCCCTGCATAGTGACGCGCTCGCCCATCGTTCCCCAACCTGAACGCGAAGTAGAGCACGAGCGGCAGAAAGAGGAACCCCGTAAACTGAGGCATCGCTCCCTGCCAATAGAGATTTAGCAGATGGAAGGGAAGCAGCATGTACAACAAGCCGGCGATACCGCTGGCAAGGCGCCCGTAGAACGCTCGCGATAGCGCGTACATCGCGATGCCCGAGCCGGCGAGTGCCAGAACAGATGCTATGAAAAGAGTAGTGAGCCAATCGAAACCCACCGAATGAATCAGCGAAGCGAGGTAGTAGAAACCGGGCGGATAATAATTCGTCCAGGCGTTGCCATACCCATTGTTCATATCCGACAACCAGCGCGGATAAATGACCCCGGACCGCAGCACCTTATCAAAGTGCTCCATCACAACGAAATGTTCGACCAGATCGTGATACGAAATCACTTTGATGACTTCATTGCCCGGGGAAAACTTGCGTTGAGCGAAATGGAACGGCGCGATCACGCCCGCCGCTACCGCGAGGGCGGCAACTATCAGGAGCGCCCTTCGTGCGGACGCCCGATGCAATAGTCCCTGCCGTGAATGGCTTGGCGCCGAGTGCGACGCTATTGGATGATCCGTTGTCACTGAATAACCCTCATGTTATGGGATAAGGAAGCGCGAAACGCTCAACGCAGAACGGCATCAGTTCACCGGGCGCCCGTCCGGTGACGAGGCAATCTGCGATAAGGTTGGCGGTGATGGGCGCCAGTAGTATCCCGTTTCTAAAATGACCGGTGGCTAGCAAGAGATTCTCGATGCCGCTTGGCCCAATGATCGGCAGATGGTCGATTGTATCGGGCCTGAGCCCCGACCACGTCTCGACTATTTCGAGTTCTCCTAGCGAAGGGACCAATTCCACAGCAGCGCTCAACAAGTGTTTGATGGCATCAACGGTGACCGCTTTTCGAAAGCCCGCGTACTCGACTGTTGCGCCGATCAGGATGCAGCCGTCGCGGCGCGGGACAACGTAGACCTTGCTTGAATGAAGCACACGGTTGATACGGCACGCTTGACCTCTCACCGCAATCATCTGACCGCGAGCAGGGATGATTCTGATGTTCAGCCCGAGTGGTTCCAGCAACTGACTCGACCACGTTCCGGCGGCTAGGACGACTAAATCGGCTGGCCAACGCTCGGTGCCACACATGACGCCGGTTACCTTACCTCGATCGGTTGCGAGAGCCGTGACTTCTGAGCCTTCGATCAACTCGACACCCGCGCGCTTTATCGCAACTTCCAAGGCGTCCATCAAGCGGCGATTCTCTACCTGATGTTCCTGGGGGAGGAAAATGGCTCTGGTGGCCGATTCCGTGACAGCAGGCTCGATCTTATGGACTTCATCTGCTGAGAGGTGCTCAAGTGGAAGTCCAGCTTCGAGTTGCCAGGACGCCCAGCTTGTTTTCTCCGCTTGATCCTGGCCCTCGACCACGATAAAGAGCGTTCCCTCGTCTTTGTACTCAATATCGATACCCGACGCTTCAGTCACTTCTTCGGCGAATCTCCGATACATCGCGCGGCTGCGCAGACACAGGTCAAAGAAGGACCCTGCGCTTTCAGCTTCGCCCTGGAGCGACAACATTCCGGCTGCCGCGCGAGATGCTTCGCATCCAACGCGGCCGCGCTCCATGACCGTGACCTTCATACCCGACTGCGCGAGTTTCCACGCGATCGAGCAACCGATGACCCCGCCTCCGATGACGATCACGTCTCTTGCCATAGAGCGCTATCGTAGCACTACGCAAATGACGCCGCGAGGCGGCGCAACAGGCGCCCTCGCGTACGCCTTTCGATCCGGTCGCTAGCCCGGCGCGCTATCGGCTTCGCTCTTTGCGTTTTGGCAGTTAGAATCGAGATGTATGGATCAGGCCGACCTCTGGCTCCCAGTCATGACTTGCATTGCTTGCGGGCATCACTTTGCAACAAGAATCTGGTTTAGGCTTTGTGAACGACCTCGATGAAAATTTTCCGTGACATTGAAGACAGCGGTATCCGGACGCCAACCGTCCTGACCTTCGGTGTGTTCGATGGCCTTCACCTCGCCCATCAAATGATAATGCGCCGAGTCACCGAGCGCGGCCGAGTGCTGGACGTCCCCGCCACCGTTGTCACATTCGATCCGCATCCGCGCGCGGTGCTGCATCCCGAAACCGCGCCGCCCCTGCTTCAGACATTCGACCAGAAGATGGAGGGCATTGAGCGGATGGGAATCGGTCAAACGGTTGTGCTCGGCTTCACACAGGATCTTTCGAAGGTGAGCGCCGAAGATTTTCTCTTGAGATTCATTTTCGGCCGCCTCGATGCTAGCGAGGTTTATCTCGGTCAAGGTTTCGCATTCGGGCACAATCGCGCAGGCAAATTCGAACTTCTGAGTCACGTAGGAGAACGACTGGGCCGCGTCGCAGAGGAAGTTCCCGAAGTGCTCATTCACAGTCACCGCGTAAGCTCAACGATGATTCGCCGGCTGCTGGGCGCTGGGCGAATCAACCTGGCTCGGCGCATGCTCGGCCGTCCATACGGCATCGAGAGCTGCGTCATCGAAGGACGCAAGATCGGCAAAGCCCAGCTTCGATACGCGACTGCGAACCTCAAGCCTCACAACACGGTAATTCCGGCTAATGGCGTGTATGTCACCCTCACATTAGTCGAAGGAGTCTGGCGCCAATCAATCACCAACATCGGCCATAAACCGACATTCGGCGGAGAAGCCGAGGTGACAGTGGAGACTCACGTAATGGACTTCGATCGTGAGCTGTATGGCGAGAAAATTCGCGTACGGTTTCTCCATCGTTTGCGCGGCGAAAAGAAGTTTGAATCGATTGAAGCGTTGCGAGCTCAGATCGATCGCGATTACGGTCGCGCGGTTCGCTACTTTGAGTTGGCTGCCCTCTCCCCAAGCCTGGACCTTCGCTGGTCGTAGATGGCAGCGGTCCAAATTCGGCGGCGGACAGGTTATTTGTGATGAAGAACAGATGACGCGACTGGCGGGTAGTGGGGTGACCCCACTACCGCAATTAGAGACCCACTACCGACTGGCGGCTGTCACTACCGCCTGGCGGCTTGTGATGACAGCTCGCTGTGTTTAAGATGGAGCCATTAGAACTGACGCGAGCGGCAGCCAGCACGTTTATGTCGATCAGCGTTCCTCAGACTCCGAGCGCCATCGGACCCTCTGCCGGTAAGCCCGATGACTTCATCTGGCGATCGAGCGTCGGACAGTACCATGAAATGATTCAGGCAGGTATTCTCACTCCGGATGATCCCGTTGAGTTGCTGGCAGGATGGCTTGTCTACAAGACGCCTAAGAACCCCCCGCATCGCATAGCCACGCGACTTGCACACCAGGGCGCTGGAAGCAGTTGCGCCATCCGGTTGGTATGTGGACTCTCAAGAGCCAATAACGCTAAGCGACTGCGAACCGGAGCCGGATGTAATGATAGTTCGCGGCGAAACCCGCCAGTACCGAGATCGTCATCCCGGTCCGGAGGACGTGGCTTTGATAGTCGAAGTTGCCGACTCGACGCTAGAGCGTGACCGTGGTGTTAAGAGAAAGGTCTACGCGCGCGCGGGGATTCCCGTCTATTGGATCATCAACCTTTTGGAAAGCGTGCTTGAAGTTTATGAGGAGCCGTCGGGTCCGACCGAAGACGCGGACTACAGACGTCGCCGGGACTACGGGCTCTCGGATTCAGTGCCAGTGATGATTGGTGGACGCGAAGTTGGACGCGTTGCTGTGCGGGACCTGTTGCTGTGACTCAAACCGGTCTTGTCTCATCTACAGTCTGCCGGCAATCAGGGAATAGGAATTTCTAGGTAACTGCCAGGCTTCAAGCTTTCTATATAAGGGAACGGGAGTCCCTTGATCGAATAGTAGCTTCACTGTTATGCCGCCTGACGGTCGGCTTTCAGACTTTGAATGGTGTATTCGAGGACAGCCTCCGCTTGTTCCCTCATAACGCCGGGAAACCACAGCAGAAAATCATCGAGAGAGGCTCCGCCATCAAGGTTCTCGAATAGTGCGATCACAGGCACGCGAGTGTTACGGAAGACCCATGAACCGCTAACCTTCTCCCGGTCTCGCTCGACGGCAGAACAGGAAGACCAATCGATCATAGCTGAACGATACCGTCCTTCATTTCCAATGGCAAGCGCTGAGTACGTTCAAATCACCTTGTAACCAGACCGTTTCAGTTGTATAAAAACCAAGCCGGTTTTTTGAGCCGATCAGTTTTCCTCATCGTACGCAAACCAAACGAGGTGGCTTCAATGAAAAAACCTATAACCATCACCGTGAACGGCGCTACAAATCACCACGACGTCGAGCCTCGGCTCTTGTTGGTCCATTACCTGAGAGAAGTTCTTGGACTTACGGGCACACACGTCGGGTGCGAAACCTCGATCTGCGGCGCGTGCACCGTCATCCTCGATGGGCAGTCGGTCAAGTCGTGCACGATGTTTGCCGTGCAGGCCGACGGCGCTAGCGTCACCACTATCGAGGGCATGGCGGCAAGCGGCGATCTGCATCCGGTCCAGGAAGGGTTCTGGGAGCGGCACGGTTTGCAATGCGGCTACTGCACGCCGGGGATGATCATGTCCGCCGCGCAGATGCTGGATCGCAATCCTGATCCGACCGTCGCAGAGATACGTCACGGGTTGGAAGGAAATCTGTGCCGCTGTACCGGCTATCAGCATATCGTCGAAGCGGTTCAATACGCCGCCCGCAAGTTGAAAGGCCAACAAGCAACTGGAGACTAATCATTTGTCATTGGTCATTTGTCATTTGTCATTTCTCGGATTTGAATCACGATTACAATGCTTGACCCAATGACGAAATGATGAAGGACCAATGACTAATGACCAATGACGAACCGGAGGTTTTATGGGTAAATACGTCGGACAGAGAGTGAAGCGCACTGAGGACCCGCGATTGATAAAGGGTCTCGGTCATTACGTTGACGATGTCAGGCTGCCGGACACGCTTCACGTAGCGTTCTTGCGCTCGATGTATGCGCATGCGCGGATTACCAGCATAGACGTAAGCGAAGCTTCGCACGCGCCGGGTGTGGTCGCCGTCTATACGGGAAAAGACGTCGCCGCAAAGGTAGGGCCGGTGCCCTGCGCGGCTGCGCTGCCGGGTTTGAAGGTCCCAGACTATCGAGTGCTCGCGACCGATCACGTCGTGTTTGTGGGCCAGCCCATAGCGGCCGTAGTCGCAACTGATCGTTACGCCGCGCAAGATGCGATCGACTTGATCATGATCGACTACGAAGAACTGCCCGCGGTGGTCGATGTCGAGGAAGCTGCGAAAGACGGTGGGCCGCTGGTCTACGAAGAGTACGGAAACAACATCGCCTACAAGCTCACCGCTGGTGAAGGCGATATCGATGCCGCACTCGAGTCGTCCGATCGTGTGGTCACGCAGCGAATCGTGCATCAGCGACTCGCGCCCATCGCTATGGAGCCGCGTGGCGTACTAGCTCGTTACTTCCCTGGCGAGCAAGAGCTCACCGTCTGGTCGTCCACTCAGATTCCACACCTTTTAAGGACCCAGCTCGCGCTTATGATTGGCATGCCAGAAAACAAATTGCGAGTGATCACTCCGGAGGTGGGCGGGGCGTTCGGGTCGAAGCTCAATGTCTACGCCGAAGAAGCTCTCCTGGGCTGGATATCAATTCAACTCGGCAAGCCCGTTAAGTGGATTGAGACTCGACGCGAAAACATGCAAGCGACCATTCACGGGCGCGGTCAGGTTGGGTACGTCGACATCGGCTGCAAGAACGACGGTACACTAACAGGACTTCGCTACAACGTGTTTGCGGACCTGGGTGCGTATCATCAATTGCTCACGCCGGCTATCCCGACGTTGACCGGGTTGATGCTTTCGGGCGCTTACAAGATTCCTGCGATTCAAATAAACGTGACCGGCGTGTTCACCAACAAGATGGCGACTGATGCCTATCGAGGTGCGGGGCGGCCCGAAGCTACTTACGTGGTCGAGCGCGCGGTTGATTTAGTGGCGGCCGAGCTCGGGATGGATACGGTCGATGTGCGCCGTAAGAACTTCCCCGCGCCAGACGAATTCCCCTTCAAGACGGCAACCGGTCTGTTTTACGACAGCGGTGACTATGACGCGGCATTGAACAAGGCGCTCGAAATGGCCGACTACAAGAATCTACGCGAAGAGCAGAAGAAAGCTCGCGAGCAGGGGCGGCTGATCGGTATCGGTCTGTCCACCTATGTCGAGATCTGCGCGCTCGGTCCGTCACAGGCGATGCCGGCGGGGGGATGGGAAAGCGCGACCGTGAGGATCGAGCCGACAGGAACAGTAACTATTTTGACTGGAGCGTCGCCGCACGGGCAGGGACAAGAGACCTCCTTCGCGCAAATTGCTGCCGACGAATTAGGCGTTGACCTGAACGCCGTCACCGTCATTCACGGTGATACCGGGATTGTTCAATATGGCATTGGTACGTTTGGCAGCCGCGCAACCGCGGTCGGCGGAACAGCGGTGTTTATTGCACTCGAGAAGTTGAAAGAGAAAGCGACAAACATCGCCGCTCACATGATGAAGACGGACGCCTCGAACGTTGTGTTCAAGGAAGGCCGCTTCACGAAACAGGCTGCCAAAGCAGCTTCCGCGGGAGCTGGGGCTGGAGCCAAGCCTGAGCCCGAGCCTGATGTGCCGGTTGGAGAAGCACCGGCGGGTGCACTGCCGGAGCCGGACACGAGCAGCAACTCTGTGACGATTCAAGACGTCGCGCTCGCGGCTCATATCGCTCGTGACATTCCACCCGGCTCGGAGCCTGGATTGTCCGCAACCTACTTCTTCGAGCCGGCGAATTTCACTTTCCCATTTGGCACCCACATCGCGGTGGTAGAAGTCGAGCGCGAAACGGGCGACATAAAGTTCCTGCGCTACGTTGCAGTCGATGATTGCGGCAAGGTGATCAACCCGATGCTGGTCGATGGCCAGGTGCAAGGCGGTATCGTCCAGGCGCTTGGACAGGCGATGTACGAGGAAGTCGTTTACGACGAGCAAGGCCAGCTTGTGACCGGTACGTTGATGGACTACGCGGTGCCGAAGGCGTCGATGATTCCCTGGCTCGAGCTTGATCGAACGGAGACTCCTTCGCCGGTAAACCCGCTCGGAGTGAAGGGAGTGGGCGAGGCGGGAACGATCGGAGCTACGCCCGCGATCGTCAACGCCATCGTCGATGCGTTGTCACCGTTCGGCGTTCGGCATTTGGATATGCCGGTGCGGCCAGAAAAGGTTTGGAGAATCGTGGGCGCTCAAGCCTAGCAAGGGCTTCGTTTTGTCTCGGCAACGAAAGTTCATAAGCCTTTGGAAAACGAGGTGAGAAATGATACCAGCGCAATTTGACTACCTAGTACCGGCGACGCTCGATGAAGCGATCTCGCTCTTGGGACAACACGCCGACGAAGCGAAGATACTCGCAGGCGGGCACAGCTTGATACCTGCGATGAAGCTTCGGCTCGCTACGCCCCAGGTCCTGATCGACATAGGCCGAATCAGGGACCTCTCATACATTCGTGAGGACGGCGGGCAGATTCGCATTGGAGCGATGACTACTCACTATCAGATGGAAGCGTCCGACCGCTTGCGCGAGATCTGCCCGTTGCTGCCTGAGTGCGCCGCTCAAATCGGGGATGTTCAAGTTCGAAACAAGGGGACCATCGGCGGGAGCGTTGCGCACTCGGATCCGGCAGGCGACTGGCCCGCGGCGATCATCGCACTCGGCGCGGAGATGGTTGCCGTGAGCGCTACCGGCGAGCGCGTGATTAAGGCCGATAACTTCTTTGTCGACATGCTAACGACGGCGCTTGGCGCTGGAGAGATCTTGCGCGAGATTCGTATCACACCGCCGAGTGGCCGCTTCGGTCAGGCATACTTGAAAGTGCCGCAGCCCGCGTCGGGGTTCGCAGTTGTTGGCGTGGCTGTCAATCTCACTCGCGATTCTGGCGGGAATTGTCAGTCCGCCGGCATCGGCATCACCGGTGTCGCGTCTAAGGTTTATCGCGCGAGCGCGGTGGAACAGTCGCTCACCGGAAAAGTGCTCGATGAGCAGGCAATTGCGGCCGCAGCCAGCCACGCGACCGATGGTGTTTCGGTCAACGGCGACCTCTATGCGTCAGACGCGTACCGGACTCATCTCGCAAAGGTGTACACCCGCCGCGCTATCGAGGCTGCGGCCTCAAGAGCGAAATAGTTCCGAGTTCCGGGTTCGAGGTTCAGGGTTGCAGCTTCGAGCAACTCTCCCGAACCCTGAACCCGAAACTCTGAACCCTGAACCCTGAACCTACTTATGAAAGTCGAAGGCACTCATGAGCTCCAGGCCAGCGCCGAGCGCGTCTACCAGGCTCTGATTGACCCTGCCGTGTTGCAGCGGTGCATACCGGGATGCGAGCGTCTCGAGAAGACCGGAGAGAATGCTTATTCGACGACCCTCCGCGCAGGAGTGGGCTCGATCAAAGGAGTCTTCACCGGCAACGTTCGCCTCGAAGACATGAATCCGCCCAAACATTTTCGCATGGTCGTGGACGGCAAAGGTCAACCGGGTTTTCTGAAGGGCGCTGGTGATCTCGACCTCGAGGACCAAAACGGCGCAACCATAGTCAGCTACAAAGGCGAAGTGCAGGTCGGCGGCACAATAGCCGGTGTCGGGCAGCGCATGCTTCAGGGGGCGGTGAAGATGATGACCTCGCAGTTCTTCACCGCAATCGAAGCCGAAGCCAAAACCGAAGCGCACGAGCCTCCCCCGAAGCACGGCTTTTTTCGAACAGCCCTGAGATGGCTCTCAGGGTGGTTTCGCAGAGCGTTGAGAGGTGGTTAGAACCGGCTGAAGCATCGCGCCTCTGAACAACCGATATGATAGTCACGACTCAATACGTCAGCATCCCAGTCGGAAGCACGATGCGAACCTTCATCGCGGCGCCAAAGAAGGAAGGGAAGTATCCCGGGATTCTCTTTTACTCTGATATCTTCCAGCTAACAGGACCGATGCTCAGGTCGTGCGTCCGGCTTGCGGGCTACGGTTTCGTCGTCGCCGCGCCCGAGATCTACCATCGAATCGAACCCGCGGGAACGGTAATCACGTTCGATGACGAGGGCCGAACACGAGGAATGGCTGGCGCAGCGCAAACCGCTGTTGCGGAGTTTGATGCCGATTGCCGAGCGGTGCTCGATTACCTTGATCAACATCCGAGCGTCGAGGAAGGGAAGCTCGGCACGGGCGGGTTTTGCATCGGCGGACACCTCGCGTTTCGAGCCGCGCTTCAGCCCGATGTTCTCGCGACGGTTTGCTTCTACGGGACTGGAATTCATAACGGCAAGTTAGGAAAGGACGAAGACGCCGGCTCGATTGAAAGAGCCTCGGAGATTCGAGGTGAGCTTTTGATGATCTTCGGCACGATGGATCCTCACGTGCCGGAGGAAGGCCGAGCGAAGATACGAACCGCGCTCAATCGCGCGGGCACGAAGTTCTCGATCACCCTCTACTCCGCCGAGCATGCCTTCATGCGAGACGAAGGTCCGCGCTACGACCCTGAAACCACGGATCAAGCGTGGAGCGAGATGATTCAGTTCTTCCGGCGAGTGATTCAACATCGGTGAAGCAGAATCACTGGCGCTAATCACCGACGAGCGTTTTTCCATTAGCCCAGGCGTTCACGCCTGGGTTATGACGACCGTCGAGATTCTTTCTCGAGCCCCATTTATGGGGCCTAAGCTTGCAACGCGGGCGACGGTATAAAGCCACGGGTGAGTCCGAACCCGTGGACCAAGTCGTTGCCACAATCCTAGCCCGCGAGGCGGGACCGTCACCCCTTTCCGGGGTTCGTGTGTCGCTTCGCGCGTCCTCCACGGGTTCGCGGACTCACCCGTGGCTTTATCCGTCACCCCCTTCGGGGGTTGACCTGTCAATACTTTCATTTGCCTAATAACACCGTTACATTGTTGCTTTCACTGTTGGCCGTGAGAATGTCAGGTTTTCCGTCTGCATTTACATCTCCAACAGCAACGCTGATTGGATCTGTTCCAACTGTGAATGGAGAGCCTGGTGCAGACAAGAAGGCGCCGCTGCCATTTCCCAACAATACCATTACGCTGTTGTTCTCGCTTCGCGCTACCAAATCCGCCATTCTGTCGTTGTTGATATCAGCTATGATGATATTCCAGGCGCGGCTTTCAAGATCGAACGGTGAGCTGGGCGGAGCTTTGAAATATCCTTTGCCAGCGCCCAAGAAGATTGTCAGAAGGCTACTGTCATCATGGGTCGTCAGAATATCAAGATTGCCGTCGTTGTTTACGTCTCCGATGGCGACAAAACTTGCGTAAGCTTGAAGCTGAAGGGGAGAACCTGGCGCCGGCTGAAGCCCTCCGCTCCCATTACTTAGCATCACTGATAAGTCCCTGCTTCCCTCATTGCCTGTAACGAGGTCTTGTTTGTCATCTCGGTTCAAATCTCCGATGGCAAGGTCGGCGGGCATCCTTCCGAGTTTAAACGGAGAACCTGAAGCGAGCCTGAAAGCGCCCCGGCCATTGCCCAGCAGCACTGACACACTGTTATCAGCTTTGTCTCTATTCATACCCGCATTAGCCGTTATGATGTCCAGGTTGCCATCCCCATTTACATCACCAAGGGCGAGGCCGTGATTGTGTGGGCTGGTGGCCTTAAGAGGCACGAGGGGCGAGTTGGCCGCAGTCCTGAATGCTACTTTCCCATCGCCGAGTAGGATAGTCACATCGTAGCCGCCATCATGCGGAGCAATGGCCAGATCAAGATTGCCATCTTTGTTTAGATCGCCCATGGCGATAAACTGCGGCGTGGCCCTGATCTTGACCGGAGAACCTGAGGCGGGCTTGAAGTCACCCCGACCATTACCCAGAGAGATCGTTACATCTTTGCTTTCTTTATTGCCTGTAACGAAATCGGGCTTGCCGTCGTTGTTCAAATCGCCAACAGCTATACTTGAAGGTCGCTTGCCGGTAGGGAACGGTGAGCCCGGCGCAGGCGTGAATATTGGTTGTTGAAGCTGTGTGCTGCCAGCTTTGCTCTCCCGGGCTTTACAGCTTGGTAAGAAGAGCATTGGCACAACGGCAGCGATTGCAGTTACTATAGTTGGGATAACGATAGTGCGCCTCATAGCTTTTCCTCTTGTATAGAAGTCTACTCAGTCTATTTGACTGCGTTCGGCTATTAGACGCCTATAAACGCTTTTTTCTTCCAATTATTACAATCAACCGAATAGTTCTAAAACTAGTTCCCAGGTACACAGCGAACGCCTTACGGTTGGGATGACCGGGCCGCGCACATAACACTCAGTCGGGGAAGGGGGAGCGCGTCGCCGAGCCCCTCCCCCAAGAACCGGACTCGATAGGTTCCCATCATCCGGCTCAAGCCTTCAACGACTCATCCGTTGTACTCTACAGACGGGGCAGGGCGCGAGGTCGAAGCCTGTGCCTTCGAGCATCCCGGTATCAAGGAGGTGAAAGCTGGCTAAGCAACGCTACCATTGCTGTGGTGCGAGCTCGGCGGCCGTTCCGCGCGAGTGAGCCACAGTGGTCTCTCGCATTGAATCAACGGCGTGGAGCGGTCTAAACTAAATGGCAGTACGCTCATGGCTACTCAGGAACAGGACGCGCATATATGCCGGCAGTGCGGCGGAAGGCTGGCGCCCGATCTTCGCTACTGTGTGCATTGCTATTCTCCCGTCAGCGCAGGCGCCACACGGGCGCACGTCGAGCTGGCTCGCAAGACTGCAACTACCCATCGGCCTGACCCAACTTTGGTTTTTTCACCGGAAAAGCATGAAGCGATAGTGCGCCGCGCAAGAAGCCGCAAGCGAATTATCATAACCGCGACGATCGCGTTCGCGATTGTCATTGCCGGCTCGATTGCTTTGAACGTCGTTAATCGCAACCGGCGCGAGGAACAAAAGACTCTGGTGCGTGACCAGGCAGCCCACCGCGATCTCAATGCGCTTGCCGAAGCGTTGGAAAGATTCAAGGACGATGTACAGCGTTACCCGACCAACGAAGAAGGACTGATCTGCCTCACGCGTAAGCCTGCTGCAGCATTTGGGCAGGACGTTGCCGAGAATCAGAGTGTCTGGTTTGGACCTTACCTCGATCATGTCCCCGAAGTTGATCCCTGGGGAAATGACTACGTCTATCAAACGGCGGATGGCGGCAGAAACTTCGAGCTCTTTTCCTACGGGCCTGGGGGCGAAACAGGCTTTGACAGCCGGTTTCGAGTTAGCTCTCAAGCGTTAACCGCGACCGAGCCCTAGCGAGCCGCTCATTCCCCGCGGTAGCGGTAGTTGAGCGCAATCTCCGACATCGTTGCCAGCCATGTTAACCAACTGAATTACTGACTAAACGAACGTCGATATGCTATATTCGACCTTTCTGTTCAACAACATCGCGAACTCATATGGCCTGGTTTTTATCTATCGTCATTCCCTCTTACAATGAAGAGAAACGCATCGGGCGCAGTCTTGATGCCGTCTTGCGCTTTCTCGAAACGCAGAACTACCGCGCGGAGGTGATAGTGGTCGACGACGGTTCGTCCGATAAGACCGCCCGCAACGTATCCGAACAAATCCCGAAATATCGCGAAGCAGGGCACGCGCTGCGCGTATTGACCAACAAGCCAAACCGCGGTAAGGGCTACAGCGTCAAACGAGGGCTGATGGAGGCCGGCGGAGAAATAGTTCTATTCAGCGACGCTGATTTTTCTTCTCCAATCACGGAAGCTCCCAAGCTTATTGATCCTATAGCCGAGAGGCGTGCCGATGTAACCTTCGGCTCACGCGCGCTCAACCGCGAACTTATCGGAGTACGCCAGCCTGTCATCAGAGATTTTGGAGGGCGTGTTTTCAACCTCTTCATGAGAACGATAACCGGGCTCAAGTATAAGGACACACAATGCGGCTTCAAGGCGTTTAGGCGCGAGCCGGCGCTTGCGGTGTTCCAGCTTCAAAGCATCGAACGGTTCGGATTCGACCCGGAGGTGCTTTACATCGCGAAGAAGCGCGGGCTGCGGCTGCTTGAGGTACCGGTCGTGTGGAATGACAGCGAAGGGACCACGGTGAATTATGTCACCGACTCGATAAAGATGTTTGCGGATCTAATACGTATTCGCTTCAACGATCTCGCAGGTCGCTATAAGAATCCGCCCGGTGAGGGCCGGCAAGTCAAGACCGCCAGCGGTAGCGAGCGGCTCGGCGGGTCGGATTGAGTTAGGTTCGCTTCTTTCAAATGAGAATTGAAGGCTCATCGTGACAATCAGGCTTAACGTAAACATCGATCACATCGCAACCATTCGACAAGCGCGCCGCACGTGGGAGCCCAGCGTATCCGCCGCAGCGGTGCTCGCAGACCTGGCAGGCGCCAGCGGAATCACGATTCATCTTCGGGGCGATCGCCGGCATATCCAGGATGAGGACGTTCGGCTCCTGCGCGGCGTGGTCAAAACCCATTTGAATCTCGAAATGGCTGCCACTGAAGAGATGGTAAGGATTGCGTCAGAGGTTCGGCCGAACGCTGTGACGTTGGTGCCCGAGCGCGCGGATGAACTGACAACCGAAGGCGGGCTCGACGTGACCTCGCACGAGGAAGTCATCAAGCTCGCCGTCGATAGGATCTCATCTGCGGGCGTGCTGGTCAGCATTTTTGTCGATCCCGATCTGGTCCAGATCGAAGCTTGTCAACGAGTGAACGCGCAGCAGATTGAGATATGCACTGCTCGCTACGCGGAGCTCACGGATCCGACGCGCGCCGCGGAGGCAGCGCAGGTCGAAGCGGAGCTGGCACGCATATCCCAATGCGCGAGTCGGGCGGGCGAGCTTGGTCTGAAGGTCGCGGCGGGTCACGGGTTGACCTACCGGAACGTCGGCGCGATAGCCGAGATTTATCCGATTGAAGAACTCAACATCGGCCACAATATCGTCGCGCGGGCGGCTCTGGTAGGAATGGATCGCGCAGTTCGAGAGATGATCGCTGCCATCGATGGTCGGTTGTAAGATAGCGAAGTGGATACAAAAGCCCGCGCGGATGTTCGACCCGCGCGGCGCTTAAGGAGAAAACGCAGTTAAGGAGAGAGCGACCCGTTTGAATCCGCTTGGCAACTGCTACGGGTGCGAACTCATTGAGGGCAACCCAGGGACCAAAGCTAAATGTCAGAGAATGGGCGTAGTGTTCTGAGCGAACGGGACAAGTAGTCCACAACAGCGCTGGAGACTGCAAGGGTGTTTTCACCACGGTAAGGTAAGGCGTCGAGAAGTAAACGTAGTCTGCGATCCGCGACGGCTGCTAACTAGTGACTTCACGCCTCGGCTGGTAGCTTGTCAGGTTTCGTGACTTGTCGCGATGACGTTCGATCGCAAGCTGGATCAGGCGATCTATCAATTCCGAATAGGGAATACCGCTCGCCTCCCAAAGCTTGGGATACATGCTGATCGAGGTAAATCCCGGCATCGTGTTAATTTCGTTTATGATCACACGACTCGTCTTGCGCTCGACGAAGAAGTCGACCCGCGCCAATCCGGAGCCGTCAATCGCTTGAAACGCGCGGATGGCGTCGCGTTGAATCGCGCCGATTATATTCTTCGAAAGCTTCGCGGGCACTTCTGTCCTCGAGGCATTGTCGATGTACTTGTCCTCATAATCGTAGAACTCGTGGCCAGTGATGATCTCGCCCGGAAGGCTCGCCATCGGCTGCTCGTTGCCGAGCACGCTCACTTCTATTTCGCGCCCGTTGACCGCGCGCTCGACGACTATCTTTCGGTCATAGCGCGCGGCATCGTCAATCGCATCGCGCAGCTCTTCGTTGTTAGCCGCCTTCGAGATGCCGACGGATGAGCCTAGATTCGCGGGCTTGACGAATACCGGAAATCCGAGCTCGCGACTGACCCGCTTGATCACAGCGGCAGGATTCTCTTCCCACGTGGAGCGCAAGAACCATTCGTATTCGATAATCGTGAGACCGGCGTGCGCGAACAACTGCTTCATCACTACCTTATCCATACCGGTTGCCGACGCAAGCACGCCGCAACCGACGTAAGGCACCCCGGCCATTTCGAGCAAGCCCTGGATTGTGCCGTCTTCTCCGTAGGTCCCGTGCAACACGGGGAAGACCGCATCGAGAGGTTCACTCGACAACGCGCGGTCTCCCTTGTCTAGCCGAGTCAGTCCCTGTTTCGTCGGGTCACCGATGATCGCGACCTGTCGATGACTGTTTGAATCCATTACCGCTTGAGGCAGCATCGCGGCGGCGTTAGCTGACACGAGCCAGCGTCCTTCTCCGGTAATTCCGATCGGCACGACGTCGTACTTGGATTTGTCCATCGCATTGATGACAGACTCCGCCGACCGAAGCGAGACTTCGTGTTCGCCCGAGCGCCCGCCGAAAATCACACCTACTCTTAATTTCTTGCTCAAGTTAGCTGCTCCATTGAGTCGTTCTTTTCACGCCGGTGATGCTGTCTAGCTGTCGTGGTTGAGGCCTACGGCCGGGACGCCTTCACTTAAGCGCCTTTGTTTTCTCTACAGATCTTTCCCAGTTCCGTATTCGACTCCTGG
The DNA here is from genome assembly GCA_038040455.1 of Acidobacteriota bacterium. Taxonomy (GTDB): domain Bacteria; phylum Acidobacteriota; class Blastocatellia; order UBA7656; family UBA7656; genus Onstottus_A. The sequence continues at coordinate 2,178 of JBBPIH010000031.1, read as the reverse complement.
CCTTAACGATTCCTCGGTACGCGAGCGCAAGATGAAGAATGCAGAATCCAAGTGGAAGTAACACGAAGGGACTTAAAAGGAGCATGAGAAACCTGGCCAGCGATTTCGACCAGATCGGCATTGCCGCGATCAAACAAAGCGCGATTAGAGGAATGAAGATTCGTGCCTGCTCGTTTAGCTTTGCCAATTTGTCCTGCAAGTCGAGAACGAGTTCAGTGCGCTCGCTACTCGTTGCAGCTTGACTGCTGAAGTCGGGATTCAAATCCGGCGGGTATGGGTGATCGTCCATTGATTGTTGAAAGACCCGTTGACTTTCGTGCCTATAGAATCTTCTTCCCAAGCGCCGATAGTATTAGCTCGACGGCGAGCTGCGCTGTCTGGTTGGCCGTGTCGAATACCGGGTTCACCTCGGTCAGCTCAACGGAGACCACCCGGCCCGAGTCGGCGATTTTCTCCATTGCAAGATGACTCTCGCGGTAAGTCGCACCGCCGCGCTCGGGTGTTCCTACGCCTGGCGCGTAGAACGGATCGATAAAATCCATATCCATCGTCACGTGAAACCCGGCCGTGTTCATCGATGCGATCTCCACCGCCTCGGCTACCACGTCGGGAAGTCCGCGTTCGTCCAGCTCGCTCATCGAGAAAACTCGGATGCCGGTGCTCCTGACAAATTCGCGCTCGCCGGGATCGATGCTGCGCGCGCCAATAACCGCGACGTTTTCGGGCAGGACCTTCGGCGCGAAGCCGGCAACGTGAGTCAGCTCACGCGCGCCCCGGCCCAGCAGCGCCGCAAGCGGCATCCCGTGAATGTTGCCAGAAGGCGAGGTTTCGGGGGTGTTCACATCGGTGTGCGCGTCCAGCCAGATAATGCCGACTCTCTGCTGGCGGCGCTTGCGGTAATAACTCGCGACTCCTGCGACGCTGCCGATTGCTATCGAGTGATCGCCGCCGAGTATGACCGGAAGCGCGTCCTCGTCCAGCGCCGCTTCTACCATCACCGCGAGTTCCTCGACTGCTTCGGCGATCTGCGGCAAAAAATGCGCGCGCGGGCTGGTACGCGCGATGGCTTCGGCCTGCCGAACGTGAACGTTTCCCGCGTCCGAGACTTCGTAGCCTAGTAGGCCTATCGCCTGGTTTAGCCCGGCTATTCGAATCGCCGACGGGCCCATATCTACGCCGCGACGTCCGGCGCCCAGATCCATCGGAACTCCGATTATCTTCGCCTTCTTGCTCATAGCCTCCGCTACGACTGAATCAGATTCTTCGTGATGCTTGATGCAGGGATATTCTCACATCCCGAGGTTCGAGTGGCAAGATAAGCAATTGAAGTCTGGTTGCAACCAAACTACAAGAAAGGGCCGACTGCCGTATTGCGGGCCTAAATAACACGGTCCTTCAGAAGCCCAACGGCCTCCTCTGAGGTGGCCGCAAAAAGGAGGTGGGTCATATCTTCATTGGAGACGACGAGGTGCTCGCGCAGGCAACTAATCGTCCGCGGCCAGCACTCGCCGAGCAGGATCAATGGCCGCTCAGGGAGCACGCCCATCACTAGCTTGTTCCAAACGAGTGAGATCTCGGTGACCGTCCCCATTCCCCCGCGCAACGCGATGTAACCAACAGACTCGCGTATTAGTATCTGGAGCCTCGCATAGAAATCAGCGCTCGGTTCTATCTTCTTGAGGTAGGGATTAGGCACGGACTTGAACTGTTCCATGGTGACGCCGATGACGTGACCGCCTGCTTCGTGCGCGCCGCGGCTAATGGCTTCCATTATGCCGGAATAGCCGCCCGAGCAAACATCGAACCCGGCTTCGACCAGCAATCGGCCGAGGCTGAGCGCCTCTTGATACTCGGCCGCGTCCGGCCCGCACCGCGAGCCTCCGAAGACTGTTATGCGCTTTCGTTCGTCGGCTTCGTTCAAACTTCACCTCGCTCCCTTTGAGTAATTGAGAGCAATTTCACCGCAGAGGCGCAGAGAACGCTGAGGTGCCGCAGAGAAGGGCTCTTTGCGTAATCTCGGCGCTCTCTGCGTCTCTGCGGTGAATCGGCATCGGGACAAGCTTCCTTAATCCAGCTAGGGTTTCAACCGGTACAACATTCTCGGGAAGGGAATCGTCTCGCGGATGTGTTCGATGCCGCACAGCCATGCCGTGCAACGTTCGATTCCCATTCCAAATC
>JBBPIH010000116.1:0-2598 GCA_038040455.1 Acidobacteriota bacterium | reverse complement strand
CAGCGGCTGAATGGCGGCCCACACCCGCGCGACGGCCTTCTTCCGATCCTGAAACTTCTTCACCGGCGATTGACCGGGAATGCCGTTCCAAATCTCGACGAACCGGCTCATCGGCCAGTCCGTTGATGCCTTCGCGAGTGTTGCCTGAGAGTCAAAGCGAATCAAGCCTGCCGCGTCGCTCTGGCTAACTTCCTCGGCGCTGGCATAAGCCGTGATGTTGTTGTCATCGTCGATTGTAAATGTGCTCATTGGGTTTTCCTTTGTCCGCGACGTCCGCCGCGGTGATCACATTCATCACTCTGGTCGCCGGAACATGCAAGAGAAATCTGACGAGCTTTTGCTGAAATGTTCGAGCGAGCGCCGTTTTCCAGACGACCAGTGGCGCTCTGGAGTCGCTGCCTCGCAACTCGGCGTCCCTTCGAGCCCGCGAAGCAAAAGCATAGACAAATGCTTTGGGTCGGCGTAGAGTTAAATCAGGTTCGGTTCGTCAGACCAGCGCAAAGCGCACTCTCCGAAAGAAATCCTAAACAACTGAAGTTGAGAGGGACTGATGAACGAGTTGCGCGTATCTGCGTGGCCCATCCACAAAGTAATCCCCTTTGCGCGAAACGCCAGGAAGATTCCCGCCGCGGCTGTCGCTAAAGTCGCAGCGTCGATCAAAGAATTCGGCTGGCGCCAGCCCATCGTAGTCGATCGCGAAGGCGTAATCATCTGCGGCCATACCCGCCTGCTCGCCGCGAGAAAGCTTAGCCTTGATCAAGTTCCGGTCCATGTAGCCGAGAACCTCAGCCCCGCCCAGGTACGAGCCTATCGTCTGATGGACAACCGCAGCCATGAAGAAGCCGAGTGGGATATGGAGCTACTTGCCCCCGAACTGGAAGAGCTGCGCAGCTTGGACATGGACCTGAAGCTTACCGGCTTTGACGCGCGTGAGATCGACTTCCTGCTGGCCAACAATCACGACGACGACAAGGCCAATGCTACGCCGCCTCTGCCGGAGAAGCCGGTCACCAAGCAAGGCGATCTATGGCTGTGTGGCGAGCACCGGGTACTGTGCGGCGACTGCACCCAGGACGACGCCGTGTCGCGCGTCTGTGGCCCAACCAAGCCATTGCTCATGGTGACCGACCCGCCGTACGGCATCGAACTCGATTCGGAATGGCGTGACCGCGCCGGCTTGAATGGCTGCGGGCCCGCCCAGGCCAGTTACATGAAGCGCCGGACCGAGGGTCACACCAACACCTCCATCTCGTCGGATACACGGGCGGACTGGTCGGACGCGTTCGCTCTGGTGCCGAGCCTCCAAGTGGCTTATGTCTGGCACGCTTCGAAGTTTACCCGCGAGGTACTCGATGGCTTGCTGCGGATTGGGTTTCTGCATCACCAGCAGATCATCTGGAACAAGGGAAGAACCGTTCTCACCCGAACGCACTACTGGTTCCAACATGAGCCGTGCTGGTATGTCCGAAAGAAGAACGCTCCGTGGTTTGGGAAGGCAGGCGAGAACTCAACCATCTGGGATTCGCCATCCCCGAAGTTCATTATGGGGAGATCGGAGGAGGAGAAGTGCGACCATCCAACCCAAAAACCCGTCGCGCTGATGCGGCGCCCAGTCCTGAATCACACCGAATCGGGCGCGGTGGTCTACGACCCGTTCCTGGGCTCGGGGACGACGCTGATTGTGGCCGAGCAGACCGGCCGAGTGTGCATGGGTATCGAACTGGACCCGAAGTACGTGGACGTGATCGTCCTCCGCTGGCAACAACTCACGGGCGCAATAGCGCGACTGGAGGGAGACGGGCGCACGTTCAACGAGGTAAGTGCTGAACGGCAGCGCCTCGCGGCATTCGCCGGGATTGGAGAAATACCGTGACAGGAACTGAACAGAGAACGGGCCGGCGGGAAGCCGAAATCGACATGGAAGAGCTTGAGAAGCTGTGCGCCATGCAGTGTACCGACGAGGAGATCGCCGCCTGGTTCAACGTGAGCACGCGCACGATCGAGCGCCGGCGAAAGGTTGCCGGCTTCAACGACGTGATGGAGCGCGGCAAGGCTAAGGGCCGCGTGTCATTGAGACGCAGTCTCTGGAGAATCGCAAACGCAGGCAATCCTGCCGCGAACATTTTCTTATCGAAGAACTTGCTCGGCTACCGCGACTTCCTGAACACCGAGCACAGCGGTCCGGCGGGCGGTCCTATCCGGATCGCGGCGAGACCGGACTTCACCCAATTGAGCGATGAGGAACTGCGCCAGCTCCGAGCAATTGCTGTCAAAGCCATCCCTGGCGAATGATATCGACCGGGAACTGGCCGAGCGCAACCTGCGCGACTTCGTGCGATTGGCTTGGCCTATTGTCGAACCGAGCACGCCGTTCATGGATGGCTGGCACATCGACGCGATTACCGACCACCTCAATGCGATAACGCGCGGCGAGATCCGGAACCTGCTGATCAACGTGCCGCCGAGGCACATGAAGAGCTTGCTCGTTTCCGTGTTTTGGCCCTGCTGGGAATGGCTGAAATGCCCGCAGCGGAGTTGGTTATTCAGTAGCTACGCGGCCACACTGAGCATTCGCGACTCGCTTAAGTGCCGCCGGCT
>JBBPIH010000030.1:0-86878 GCA_038040455.1 Acidobacteriota bacterium | reverse complement strand
TCTCTCAGAAACTGTAGCTTAACTCGTTGTCTCAAAAATGGGGTGCAGTCCAATCACCCCCGTGCTTGACTGTGACGCGTGGCGTAGTTGACTCTATGACGTTGTGAAAAGAACGTCCGCAAAAACAGAAATCAGCACGACGCAAGACGCTACGAAGGAAAAGCCCCGTGTGTCGGCTCGAGACCTGCTGCGGCTTCTTTCCTACGCCAAGCCTTACCGCGTGAGGCTTGCGATCGCGCTTATTTCGCTGCTGATTGCCGGCGCGCTCGGGCTGTCTTTCCCGCAGGTCGTGCGGATGCTCATAGACGCGGCGGTCGTCGAGCACGATTCGCAAAAGCTAAACAAGCTCGTGCTGCTTCTGATTGGCCTCTTTGCTTGCCAGGCAGGCTTCAGTTTCTTGCGAACCTATTTGCTCTCATACACCGGCGAACGAATAGTCGCCGATGTTCGCACCCAGCTCTACAATCATCTGACGGCTCTTCCTGTAGCATTCTTCGCGAACCGCCGCGTTGGTGAATTGACATCTCGGCTGGCGTCGGACGTGAGCGTAGTTCAGACCGTCACTACGGGGAGCATCACTGAGCTTCTGCGATTGGGCATAATGCTGATAGGCGGAGTGACGATCATCTTCGTCCGAAACCCGCGGCTCTCGCTCCTGATGCTCGCAATAGTCCCCGTCGTTATCGTTTCGGCGAACTTATATGGCCGTTATGTTCGCCGCTTGAGCACCAGCGTTCAAGACCGGCTCGCCGAAGCGAACTCGGTCCTGGAAGAGACTCTGTCAGCCATCCGCATTGTTCAATCCTTTGTCAGAGAAGAGTATGAGCGCGCGCGATATCGGGACCGCATTCGAGATTCGTTGCAGCTTGCGGTGAAGCGAGCGGTCGCAAGCGGAGGCTTCATCGCGTTCATCATTCTAGTCGTTTACAGCGGCATCGCGATCGTGCTGTGGTTCGGGAGCCGCATGGTCGTCGCGGGTCAGATGAGCGTCGGCGATTTGATCGAGTTTGTGCTCTATACGTTTTTCGTTGGCGGAGCGGTCGGCGGAATGAGTGAACTTTACGGACAGTTCAACCAGGCTATCGGCGCGACGCGGCGGGTGTTTGAGTTACTGGATATCAAACCGGAGATTACGGACCCAGACGACCCTGAGCCGCTCGAAAACGTCAGAGGCCAGGTTCAACTAATCGACGTGCACTTCACTTATCCTGACGAGCGCGCGCTCCCGGTGTTAAAGGGCGTGACCATCGAAGCGAAGCCCGGCGAGATCATCGCGCTGGTTGGTCCGAGCGGGGCAGGGAAGTCGACGCTCGTCGCCTTGATCCCACGCTTCTATGACGTGACCTCAGGAGGGATCGTAGTCGACGGTCGCGACATCAGGTCAGTGAGGCTTGCGGAGCTGAGAAGCGCGATCGGGATGGTGCCTCAAGAGACTACACTTTTCGGCGGACCGGTTCGCGAGAACATCGCCTACGGCAAGCTTGGTGCTACAGGTGACGAGATTGAAGCTGCGGCTCGAGCGGCCCATGCTCACGAGTTCATAATCGAGTTCCCGGACGGTTACGACACGATCGTTGGCGAGCGAGGAGTCAAGCTCTCGGGCGGCCAGCGCCAGCGCATCGCAATTGCACGCGCGCTGTTGAAGAACCCGGCGATACTGATACTGGACGAAGCCACAAGCTCTCTCGATTCGGAGTCAGAGCGGTTGGTGCAAGACGCACTCGAAACATTGATGCAGGGGCGTACGACTTTCGTGATCGCTCACCGGCTTTCAACGGTGCGTCGCGCGGATCGGATCATCGTGCTGGATGAAGGCCGAATCGTAGAAGAAGGCACGCACGAAGAATTGCTGACGAGCGGCGGACTCTACAAACGACTTCACGAGATTCAGTTCAGAGATTACCCGACGACCTCAAGCGCCGCTGCTGAAGCTGTCTAGCAGTCAGTCAAAGGTGCGTTTGATGGACCCGATCCAGACTCAACTTGTATGGGCTTGTTCAACCCGGGTGGTTGCGGCTCCGGCGATATTCATCAATCGCCTTCTTTTTTTCTCGCCCTGCTTCTTCAATCTTTTCCAGCCAGGTCTTCCGGAAGGGAATCAGCGCGTCCCGCAAAGCCTCCGCAACTGCCAGATTGCGGAACCATTTCTTGTTGGCAGGAACGATAAACCACGGCGCCTGTTTAGTGCTGCAGCGGTTGAGCGCGTCTTCGTATGCCGTAGTGTAATTGTCCCAGTACTCGCGCTCCTTCCAATCACCGACCGACAGCTTCCATGATTTGATCGGATTCTTCTCACGTTCGAGAAGCCGCTCCTCTTGTTCATCTTTGCTGATGTGGAGATACAACTTGAGAATGATGGTGGCCGAATCCGCCAGCAGCCGCTCGAAAGCCTTGATGTGCTCATAACGCGGCTCCCAGACCTCCTTTGGCATGAGTTCATGGACTCTGACCACCAGCACATCTTCATAGTGCGAGCGATTGAATATTTTGATGTGTCCCGCTGAGGGCGTCTGGGCGTGTACGCGCCAGAGGAAGTCGTGGGCGAGTTCTTCTTCGGTGGGAACTTTAAAAGAAGCAACTGAACAGCTCTGCGAGTCCAATGGGCCCACCACATGGCGGATCGCACCATCCTTACCGCTGGTGTCACGCCCCTGCAGGATGATTAGTACGCTCTGCAGCCGCGCCGCGAAAAGAAGTTCCTGCAGTTCGATCAACTCTTCGATGATCTGTGCCGTCTTCTCCTCAGCTTTCTCACGCTTTAGTCCCCCGTCCTCTCCCGGATCAAAATCCTCTAGCTTGATCCGGCGGTCGCCTTCCAAGCGATTCGCATAGGCCACAATACCCTCCTTAATGCTTATGCTCCATGCTCTCGTAGCCAGCCGCCTTCGTAGATCACTTCAGCCGAAGCGGTGAGCATCACTCTGTTGTCATCGCGCCAATCTACTCGAAGCGTGCCGCCTTCTGTTCGCACTCGAACGTCGCGATCGGTCAGACCGTTCAGCGCAGCAGCTACCGCTGAAGCGCACGAACCGGTGCCGGAGGACAGCGTGTGACCAACTCCTCGCTCCCAAATTCGAATCTCAATTTCATCGCGGGAGTTAACACGGACGAACTCGACGTTTGCGCGATCGGGGAAGATCGGATGATCTTCGATGAGTGGCCCGATTTCCTGGAGGTTCACGGCGTTCAACTCAGCCACAAAGATAATGCATTGAGGATTGCCCATCGACATACAGGTCACTTCCAGCACGTCTCCGCCGAGGTGGAGCGGGTAGCGCACAACTCGTTCGACTGACGGAGTGATGGTCATCGGCACGGCTTCGCTCGAGAGGTTCGGCCGCCCCATATCAAACTCGAACTCGAAGAGCGTTCCCGCGCGGGATACCATTCGGCCGTGTTTCACCCCTGCAGCAGTGGCAATTCTGATTTCGGGCTTGCTCCACAATCCCACGTGATAAAGATAAGCAGCGGCGCAACGTGTGCCATTGCCGGAAACCCCGGCTTCGCTGCCATCGGCGTTGAAGATTCGCGAAGTGAAGTCCGCATCGCTATGGCTAGCGCGCGTCACGAACACGATGCCGTCAGCGCCCGCGCCGTAGTTGCGCTGGCACATCTCGCGCGCCAGCTCACTTGCCGTCCGAAGCGCGGTGACGTCTTCTACCTCTATGATCAGAAAGTCATTGCCCATCCCCTGGGCTTTGGTGAATTTAATACTGCTCAATGGACCTCTTTAGAACTGGGAGCTTAGAAATCCTGGGAGCGCAGGCATCCCTGCCTGCCTCTTCTCGCGCAACGCCAAGCAGGCAGGGATGCCTGCGCTCCCAGGAGATCAGAAGGGTGGCGTCTCCGCTTCTTCGAAATTCGAGAATGCTCGCAGCTCGCGGAAGCGCGCGTTGATCTCGTCGTAAGTCAGCCTGCGCAGCCTATCGCATCCAAACTGTTCCACATTGAAAGATGCCATCACGGAGCCATAGATGATCGCGCGCCTCACCGCCGCTTCGTCCGTTGAATCAATCGCGGCCAGGTATCCCATGAAGCCGCCGGCGAAGCTGTCACCCGCGCCCGTCGGATCAAATACCTCTTCAAGCGGATAGGCCGGGCTCGCAAAGTAAGAGTGCTCGGTGAACATCGCCGCGCCGTACTCGCCGCGCTTCACGACCAGTCTCTTCGGACCCATCGCCAGTATGCGACGCGCCGCTCGAACGAGATTCGCTTCCTTTGCAATCTCTCGTGCCTCGGCGTCATTTATCACCAACAGGTCAATGCGCTCGAGCATCTCGCGCAGCTCGCCGGGGGTGTTGTTGATCCAGTAGTTCATCGTGTCCGCCGCAACCAGCTTCGCGCCGACCTGCTCGCGCACCTCGACCTGAAGCTGCGGCTGAATGTTGCCGAGGAACAGATAAGGCGTCTCTCTTGCACCGTCCGACAGCTTGGGCTTGAAATCAGCAAACACGTTCAACTGGGTATCGCGAGTGTGAGCAACGTTCAGGTCGTAGCCGTACTCGCCGCTCCAATGAAAGCTGCGGCCCGGAACGCGTTCGAGGTCAGAGGTGTCGATCTGGCGTTCGAGGAACACTGCTTCGTCTGCAGGTCCGAAGTCATCACCTACCACCGCGACAATTCGCACTTTAGTGAAAAAGGAAGCGGCGACGCTGAAGTACGTCGCCGAACCGCCCAGTATTCGATCTCTTTCTCCGAAGGGCGTCTTGACTGAGTCAAATGCCACGGAGCCCACGACCAGTATTGACATCTATAGAGTTACCTCGTTGCGGTGTGCGTGATGCGACCTGGGAGCGCAGGCATCCTTGCCTGCTTGGTGTTGCGCTAAAAGAGGCAGGCAGGATGCCTGCGCTCCCAGGTCGCATTGCGCATCAGGCTTTTCATTTCTTTTCCGGTTCCACTCTCAATTCATCCAGCCGCGTGCGCGTTTTCTTCGCGAACTCGCTGTCCGGATACACCTTCAGTAGCTTACTGTAATAGTCGGCGGCCCTTTCGGTCTTTCCAAGCTTCAAGTGCAACTCGCCCATCAGAAAGACGACCTCATCCATCCGTGAGAAGTCGGGATACGTATCGATAATCTCTTGAAGCCGGTCGCGAGCGCCTTCGTAGGCTTTGCGCTTTGTGATGCTCCATCGCGCGACGTCGAGGTTGTGCTTGGCAGCGATCTCCATTGCCGCGTCGCGTGCCGGCTCTATTGGCTTCACCGGTCCCTGCGCGAAACTCGCCGAACCACCCACAGCCAAAACTAACAGCGCGAATGTGACGCTTTGGGCAAAACACTTCATGCCGAACATCGTTAACCCCTCTCGTTCAACTAATGTACTTTCCAATAATCGCCTTCAGACGCTGTTTCGCTTCGGGCGATATCCGGTCGGGAGACGTAATGATAGCATGTCGGAGAGAGTCCCCACATTTGCAGATGCGATCCTTGCCTGCAAGTTGTGTGACTGCGCTCGCGATCAGTTTCTGTGCATTCTCGGCGTTGCGGTTCAGATACTCAATGATCATTTCGACCGTCACCGAATCGTGACCCGGATGCCAGCAGTCGTAATCGGTCACCAGCGCCATCGTCGCGTAGCACATCTCAGCTTCGCGCGCGAGCTTCGCTTCTTGAAGATTGGTCATACCGATAACCGACATTCCCCATGAACGATAGACCTCGGACTCAGCCCTCGTCGAAAACGCGGGACCTTCCATGCAGATGTAAGTGCCTCCACGATGAATTTCGAGTCCTGTGAGATTGGCTCTGGCAGCCTGTTCCAGGGTGTCGACCAGACTACGACACACGGGATCTGCGAAGGTTACGTGCGCTGCAACACCTCCGCCGAAGAAGGTTGAAGCGCGGTGACGCGTACGGTCAAAGAACTGGTCGGGGAAGACGATATCCATCGGCCTGAGCTCCTCGCGAAGCGAGCCGACTGCGCTTGCCGAGATGATTCGCTCGACGCCGCACAGCTTCATCGCGTAGATGTTCGCGCGGAAGGGTATCTCGGTGGGCAGAAGCGTGTGGCCTCTTCCGTGCCGCGGCAAAAAAGCAACTCTCACTCCAGCAAGTGTGCCGATGAAGAGTGCATCTGACGGATCGCCAAACGGCGTCGACAGACGAACCTCTTCGACATCCGTGAGCGCTGCCATCTGATAGAGTCCGCTCCCGCCGATCACCCCGATCCTTGCCTCTGGCACTATCGTTTCTCCGAGAGATGAACAGGGATCCGCAGGATTGAAAATTGAGAATTGCAAATTGAAAATTTGCAATTTGCAGTTTTCAATTTTCAATCGTTTCGGTCCCTGTCTTTCACGTGTCTAGTTCTCTTCAGGCTTCCCACCTTCAGCGGTCGGTCGGGTGCTTGAAGTCTGAGGCTGACCGGCTACCTTCGGTGTCGTGTCGAAGTCTTCCGGGACCACGACGCCGCTCTTGTCTGCGATCTCAGCAATGCGAGCCTCGAGCTTTTCCTGCTTCAGCTTGTCGATGATCTGCTGTCGCACTTTTTGATCGCTAGCGGGAGCCGCTGCAATACGCCGCTCTTCGAGCTTGATGATGTGGTAGCCGAACTGCGTCTCGACAAGATCGCTGATCTCGCCCGGCTTCAGTGCGAATGCAGCCTTCTCGAACTCAGGGACCATTCGTCCGTGTCCGAAGAAGTCGTATTCACCGCCTTTATCCTTCGAACCGGGATCATCGGAGTTTTCCTGGGCGAGTTTGGCGAAGTCTTCACCTTTACGCGCGCGGTCCAAAAGCTCCTGAGACTTCTTGCGCGCCTCCTCTTTGGTGAGCGCTTTCGGCTTGTCCGCAGGCTTTTTGTTCTTACTGTCCTTCGGGGTGGCTTCGGGTTCGGGCTCCTCCTTGGGCTGAGTGCTGATCAGAATGTGACGCACGCGAACTTCATCGAGGTCGCTCGGATGCTCCTGGTAGTACTGGTCGACATCGGCGTCAGTGACCAGCTTGTCCGCATTCTTCTGAAGCTCGCTCAGGTAAGCCCCTGCGAGCGCCTGGCTGCGATCGAGCAGCATCTGCAACCTGGAGACGTCGTCACGCTCCAACCCTTCCTTCCGCGCTCGCTCGGCGATCACCTTGAACTCACCGAATTGTTTCTTGAGTTCCTCTCGCTGTGGTCCCTGAGCCTGCTGCTGGAAGCGAGGGTTGGTCTGTAGAAAGTCGTCAAAGTCTTTAGAGTGAGCCTGGTGATAAGCGGCTATCTCTTCTTCGGTCACCTTAGCATCGGGAGATTTCTTCCTGTAGGCGTTATTCAATGCTATGTCTTGTTGAAATGAAAGCTGCGCCTGTACCTCGGGACGCTGAGCGTAGCCCTCTTGCTCCGCGACCTGCGCGACTGCCAGAAGCTTTTTGATCTCAGCAACGAGTTTCTTTCTCTCCTCGGGGGACGCCGCGATCTGTTGCTGTTTCTGAGGGGGTAGCAGTTCCTGAAAGATCACTTCCATATCGTGAGGTGTAAGCTTGACTGTCTTCGCCGTCGTCGACGAACTCTGCACGAAGAGCGCCGTGAGCGCGAGCAGGAACAGGAGCGCAACGGCAGCGATCACTTTTCCGGATACCTTTCCCCCGGACTTGCGTACTGGTATCGGATCACGAGCCGGTTGTGTTTTAGGGCTGACTTGACCACCTGAGGGCTCAACCTGGGTTGTCTCTTCAGAATCGTTTGAATTGAGCGTCATTTATTCTCCTTAATTATGTTCTCGTCTTCTCGACCAGTTCGACGAGGACCCCGTGTGCGCTCGCCGGATGCAGAAAGGCAACTAGTTTTCCCTCTGCGCCGCGCCGCGGATAGCCTTCCAGCAAACGCACGCCGCGCGACTTGAGTTCGTCCAATTTTGAGGTGAGGTCGTCAACCTCATAACAGATATGATGCAGCCCCTCGCCGCGACGGGCGAGGAAGCGGCCAACAGGGGTCTCCTCTGAAAACGGCTCCAGAAGCTCGATTCGAGATTCGCCGACGGAAAGCAGTGCAACGTGAACACCCTGATTCTCAACCGTCTCCGTCCCTGCAAGCTCGAGCCCGAGCGCCTCGCGATAGAAAGCTAGCGAATCGGATATCGAGCGAACAGCAATGCCTAGATGATCGATCTTCATAAGGGTTAGTAGTCCGTAGTCCGTCCGTAGTCAGTAGCCCGTAGCTCGTGGTCAGTAGTCCGTAGCCCGTGGTCAGTAGCGGAAGCAAAGCAACTGACTACTGACTAGGGACCACGGACTACTGACTACTGACTACTGACCGATTCCTAATCTCGCCATTATTTCGTCAACAACCGAATACGGGTCGCGGCGGCGATCGGCGACTGCGGCCGCCATCTCGCGCAACTCGTCTTCGGTCACGCTCTTGTTCATAGCAACCTTGAGCAGCCTGTCGCGCAGTAGCTCGATTATTCGGTGTTCGGCTACCTTCGCTCGCCTGCCGTCTGGGTGCTCACCAGGCGATGCAATGAATCTTTCATAGTCTGTGATCGCAGCAGCCAGCCCGTCAGTTCCACTGTTTTCGGTCGCTACGGTCTTTACTATGGGCGGCGTCCAACCGTCGGGCCGCTCCGAGATCGAGAGCAACATTTCAAGCTCTCGCTCGGTCCTCAAAACGCCATCGCGGTCGGCCTTGTTTATGGCGAAGACGTCGGCGATTTCCATGATCCCCGCCTTCATTGCCTGTATGCCGTCTCCCATTCCCGGCACAAGCACGACGACGGTAACATCAGCGGCCTTCACGATGTCAACTTCATCCTGGCCAACGCCTACTGTTTCAATGATGACTTTATTATAACCGGCGGCATCCAGTATCGCTACCGCGTCAACTGTAGCGCGCGCCAGTCCCCCGAGGTGACCGCGCGAAGCCATACTGCGAATGAAAATTCCCGGGTCGGTGGCCATGTTCTGCATGCGTATTCGATCGCCCAGGAGCGCGCCGCCGGTGAAAGGACTCGAAGGATCGACGGCGATAATTCCTACGCTCTCGCCGCAGGCACGATAATGCGCGGCAAGCCGGTCCACCAAAGTGCTCTTGCCCGCGCCCGGCGCTCCGGTGATGCCGATGACCAGCGCTTTGCCGGTGTGAGGAAAAATTTCCTTCAGCAGTTCGGCTGCGTCGGCGCGCCCATCTTCCACTGCGCTGATCGCGCGGCCGATCGAGCGCTTGTCCCCGGTAAGAATCTTTTCTGATAGTGAGGTCATTACTTGAGGAAGTAGCGCAGACTTTAGTCTGTGTCTGGTGATTTCTCTGTACCGCAATTACCAGACACAGACTAAAGTCTGCGCTACCCTAAGCTCTTAAAATCTGGCGCGCGATTACGGTCCGCTGTATCTCGCTGGTCCCCTCACCGATGGTGCATAGCTTTGAATCGCGCCAATACTTTTCTGCCGGATAATCCTTGATGTAGCCGTACCCGCCGTGTATCTGCACGGACTCTTCAGCGACGCGCACAGCGACTTCGCTTGCGTACAGCTTGGCCATCGAAGATTCCTTCGTAGTCGGCCTCCCGGCGTTCTTCATCGCCGCCGCGCGATATGTCAACAGTCGAGCCGCGTCGATCTGCGTAGCCATATCGGCCAGCTTGAACTGTATGCCTTGAAACTCAGCGATGGACCGCCCAAACTGATGCCGCTCCTTCGAGTACTTGACCGCTGCTTCGAATGCGCCTTGCGCGATTCCAACCGCGAGCGCGGCGATCGATATTCTTCCACCGTCCAGTACCTTCATCGCCTGGATGAAACCCTGGCCAGGCTCGCCTATCAGGTTGGAGTTTGGCAAGATGCAGTCGTCGAAGACCAGCGCGGCAGTATCACTCGCGCGCATGCCGAGCTTGTTCTCTTTCTTGGCGACCGTGAAGCCTTTAGTTCCTCGCTCGATGATGAAAGCCGAGATACCATGCGAGCCGGCCGCTCGATCGGTAATCGCCAGCACGACCGTTGTCTCGGCGAATGTCGCGTTGGTAATGAAGTTCTTCGAGCCGTTGAGCACCCAACCGCCGGCGCGCCGCACCGCCGTGGTGCGCATCGAGCTGGCGTCCGAGCCGGAGCTGGGTTCGGTCAGACCCCAAGCGGCGAAGCCTTCCCCTTTGGCGAGCGGCGCCAGGTACTTTTGTTTCTGCGCCTCGCTTCCGGCGATGAAAATATGCCCCGCGCCAAGGGAGTTGTGCGCTGCTATGGCGAGCGCTATCGACGCATCGACGCGCGCGAGTTCTTCGATGATAGCCGCGTATTCGACGTAGCCCATTCCGGCGCCGCCGTACTCGTCGGGGAACAGCACTCCCATGACCCCAAGCTCGGCAAACTTGGGCCGCAGCTCAACAGGAAAGTGTGCTGCTTCGTCCCATTCCGAGACGTGCGGCTTCAACTCGGCTTCGGCAAACTCGCGAATTGTTTGCTTGATTTGCTGTTGGTCTTCGTTCAGCTCAAACTCCATCGTGCCTCCACGACTCGGGGCTAAACCCGCGCCTGACGCTCATGTGGCCGAGACTAGCCTGGTGCGAACTGAACATTTTACACGCGCACACGGGAAAAATCATGCTTGACAGCCGATAGTAAAACAGAGAATCCTGAAGCGTGGAATCAATCCGGACCTTAGTCGGAGCGAGTTTTAGAGGTTCAACCACTACGCTATGATCCTGGGTTCATCGGAGGGCACATGGACATAGAACGGACTATGCTGTTTATTCTCGAACAACAGGCGCAGTTTTCCAACGACATAACTCAAATAAATGCAGTCTTGCTGGAGGTGGCTACGACCCAGGAACGAACGAATGAGATTCTCGCGACACTGGCGCAGAGACAGATCGCCACCGAAGAAGCGATGGGTCGGCTAGCGGAGCAGCAGACTACAACCGACGCGAACCTCAACGCGCTCCTTTTGACCGTTGAGCGCCACATAGCGAACCACAAGTAGCCTCGACGACTAGCGACGAGCCGGCTTCACTTTTTTGGGCTTTCGATGACTGGATGTGGGAGGTGCCTGAAAGAATCTCTGCACTTCTTTCCTCGTGAGCTCACGATGCTGACCCGGGGCGAGTCCCACGTCGGCGATGTGGCCGATCTTAACGCGGCGAAGCTTCACGACTGAGTGCCCGATTGAATCGAACATGCGCCGGATCTGTTGGTTCTTGCCTTCACGCAGGCTGACTTCGTACCAGTTGTTGCCGGCTTGCTTTGTGCGGCCGATCAAGCGAATCTCGGCGGGCGCAGTACGAGACCCCCCAATCGCGATCCCTCGACGCAACCGCTCAATCTGAGCTTCGCCGGGGGAGCCCTTGACTTTAACGTGATAGACCTTTTCAACGCGGCCGCCGGTGGTCAGGAGGTTAGTCAGCTCGCCATCGTTTGTGAGAATGATCAATCCTTCGGTGTTGAAGTCGAGCCTGCCGACAGGATGAAGCCCGCGGCGAGCGGAAGGTGGCAGCAAGTGAGCTACGAGCGGGCGGTTCTTAGGGTCAGAGGCTGATGAAAGATACCCGCGAAGCTTGTTGATGAGGATGTAGCGCTTTTCCTGCGCGCGAATGGAAGTTATCAGCTTGCCACGAACCTTGATGTGGTCGACTTCGGTATCAGCTTTTGAGCCAGGCTCGGTGACCCGCGTGCCGTTGACTGTGACTTCGCCTCGACGCATCATCTCTTCGGCCGCGCGCCTGGAAGAGATGCCTGCATTGGCTATTATCTTTTGAAGACGTTCCATCATAAAAAAGGCCGTAGCACAGACTCTAGTCTGTATCTGTGGCGGTTCGCTGATAACGAACACCGACAGACTAAAGTCTGTGCTACACAGACTAAAGTCTATGCTACTTCAACTTGTCATCAGGTCCTCAAAATCTTCGAGGTTTGGAAGCTCGGACAGATCGTTGAGCCCGAAGTGGATCAAGAAGTCCTTCGAGGTGCCGTACAACATCGGGCGCCCGACGACCTGTTTATGCCCCTTTGCGACAATCAGCCGCCGGTCGAGAAGCGTCTTTATCGCCGAAGTCGACGTCACACCCCGAATCTCAAGGATCTCAGGAATCGTTATCGGCTGCTTGTAAGCGATGACTGCAAGCGTTTCAAGCGCGGCCAGCGACAATCGCGCCGACGGTTGTGACTTCAAATAGCGCCGCACGTATTCGCTGAGCTCCAGCCGCGTCGTCATGCGGTAACCGCCCGCCAGTTGGCGCACCTCCAGCCCTCCGCCGCGCGAATTGAACTCTTCAGCCAGTTGATCCGCAGCGGTCTGGACGTCATCGACCGATTCGCCCTCGAGGATCCCGGCAAGCTGCTTTACGGTGATCGGCTCCTCGGAGACGTAGATCAGAGACTCGATAATTGGCTTTAGCTCATCAACTGTCATAGATCAAAAGAGATGCGTGATGCGTGACTCGTGAAACCTCATGCGTGAAATTGTTTGACGACGATCTATGGGAAGGATCACAGGTTGGGAAGGGTGGTTTACCCCCGCTCCCTGCGTAGTCTCTTCTGCCAAAGATGAAAGCGGGGGTAAACCACCCTTCCCAACCTGTGATCCTGCCATGGCCTCTTAAACTTTGAGTTACACGATCACGAATCACGCATCACGCTTCAGTATCATAATGTCTCCGAATGTCTCCGCCTGCGTCAGGCGGATGGCCAGTTCCTTGACAAGCTCCAGCACCGCCAGAAAAATGAGCACCATCTCCCGGCGTGACCCGGCACGCTCAAACAATCTCCGCGCGCTGACGTCCGACGAGTTATTCAACATCAACTTTATCTCCGCGATCTTTTCGGCCATCGTCATCTCGTCGCGAGCGATTTCAATCTCGGTAATCGCGCGGCTGCGATCCATCACTTCTTTGAAAACCTCGAATAACTGAAAGACGGTTGCGGCGACCTCGGGATTATCGTCGTCGCTTTCCATCGAAGCGCGTGTGAACGCGGCCGCTTCCATCATCGCGCGCTGATGAAGCACGTTGGCGACGCCTTTGAACTTCTGGTGTTCGAGCAACTGGTACACAAGGTCGGCGCGCGGGTCATCGATCACTTCTTCGGGTGCGTCGGGATCGCGCGGCAGCAGCATCTGCGTCTTGATGTGAATAAGCGTCGCAGCCATCACCAGGAACTCACCGGCGACACCAATGTCAAGCTCCTCCATCGCGCGCAGGTACTCTAGGTACTGCTCGGTGATCCGCGCTATTGGAATGTCGTAGATCGAGACCTCCTCCTTGCGGATCAGATAGAGCAGCAGGTCAAGCGGCCCTTCGAACATTGAGAGCTTGACCTTGTACTGATCTTCAGCCGCCGCGAATTCGGCGTTGGCTTCGATCAATTCCGGTTGTTGTGTCCGAGCTTCTTTCATCTTTCAAATCCACGATCCGAAATTCGCAATCCGCAATTCTTCTACTCCCAATCAATCTTGATCGCGCGGCGCACTTCGGCCATCGTCTTCTGAGCTTCGATTCTTGCGCGACGCGAGCCTTCTCTGATTAGATTCACTACCAAATCGACGTCAGCGCGAAGCTGGCGACTGCGCTCTCCGATCGCGCCGTAGCGTTCGATGATCGAATCGGCCAACGCCCGCTTGCGATCTACGCACCCTATCCGCGCAGCACGGCAATCGTTATCGAAACTATCAGCGTCCTGTGGCGTCAAGAAGAAACGGTGCATCTGACACACGTCGCAATTCTCGGGATGACCGGGGTCGCTCCTCTTGATACGCGTGCGATCAGTGATCATCATCCGAGCCTTCTCGCGTACCACATCCGCGGAATCTACAAGGTAGATCGCATTGCCGTAGCTCTTGGACATCTTTCGCCCATCGGTTCCGGGTAATACCGGCACTTCGGTGTGAAGCTCTTTCGGCTCGGGGAACACATCGCCGTAGAAATTGTTGAAGCGGCGAACGATCTCGCGAGTGAGCTCGACGTGTGAAGCCTGGTCCTTGCCGACCGGAACGTAATCGGCTTTGTACATGATGATGTCCGCCGCTTGAAGCACCGGATAGCCGAGAAAAGCGTAGTTCCCAACGTCTTTCTCAGTGATGTTCTCGCGTTGCTCTTTGTAGGTCGGGACGCGCTCGAGCCAGCCAAGCGGCGTGATGGCCGAAAGGATCACGTGAAGCTCCGAGTGCTCGGGTATCATCGACTGCACAAAGATAGTCGAGCGCTCCGGGTCGAGCCCCGCTGCCAACCAATCGCTGACCATGTCGATGGTGTTCTGCTTGATTGCGCTCGTATCGGCGTAATCGCTCGTGAGCGCGTGCAGGTCGGCGATAAAGTAGAAGCATTCGTACTCGCCCGAATCTTGCAGGCGGATCCAGTTCTTGAGCGCGCCCTCGTAGTTGCCGAGATGAAGATTCCCGGTCGGCCGCATTCCGCTCACTATCCGTTTGTTTCCCGTTCGCGAGATCAATGGCTATCACCTATCAGATCCTTCACAGTTGGAGCATCATCAGGACAAAGCCGTAAACTGGAATGAAGATTGCCCCGAACACTCCCAGGAACATCAAACCGTAAAGCAGCATGAAGCCATAGGGTTGGACCTGTCTGTAAGCTTCGGCCATCGAGGCAGGCAGCAGCTCTTCGAGAACGTGGCTTCCGTCCAGGGGAGGCACTGGTATCAGGTTGAAGACCCCGAGACCAATATTTAGCAGCAGCATCACGCTGAGAAGGACCGACAACGGCGCCACAAAGCCCGCTTGCTCGCTGAGTGGCTGCACCAGCGTATAGTAACCGCCACGCAGGTAGACTACGCCGGTTGTAATCAGCACCTTGATAACGATAAAAGCGACGGCCGCCAGAATAAAGTTGCTGATCGGACCTGCTGCCGAGACGCAGATGTTGGCCCTGGTTTTGTCTCGCCACATGAGCGGATTGGTCTGCACAGGCTTCGCCCAACCGAGCAAAGGAATCCCCGACAGCGCGCTGATGATCGGGAAGAGAATCGTTCCGAACACATCGATGTGGGCGATTGGGTTCAGCGTGATTCGGCCCTGCAGACGCCCTGTGTCGTCCCCGAACTTCTCAGAAGTCCAGGCGTGAGCGGCTTCGTGAAATGAAAGTGAAAACAAAAGAACGATAAACCAGATGATAAGGTTACCGGGCTCTATTTCTCTCAAGCGTACACGCTCCACAAACGGCTAAATACCACACTTGGCACAAGTTCAACCTAACATGCGGTTGGAAAGCTGTCAAAGAATGGGGTTATCGAAAGCAAAACTGGGGTGCAATCCAAGTGACAATGGAAAATTGACAAAGAAGGTTAGAAAGGCCAATAGCCTTCAATTCCCAGGTGTACGCGAAAGATCTCGCGGTTTGTCGCTATGATCATGTTTCCCTGGTCGTCAAAGCACAGGCCGACGATTCCTATCCCCGCGACTGCCATTTCGGCTTCGGCGTCGGGAGTGATCTTGATGATGCCGCGATGACCACGCCGGCTTGCGGCCACGTAGACATTGCCCTCGCGGTCAAACGCCAAACCCTGCGGTCTTCCCAGCCCCGAAAAGAATCTCGTCACTTCGCCTTCAGGGCTGATCCTCATAACCGAATCGAAGCTCGAAAGCGTCGGGCCGGTCACGTATAGATGACCATCCGGCCCGAACGCCAGATGGTAGGCAGCCATGCTCGGCTCGAGCGTCGCAAAGCTTGTCCCTTCACCGATCTCGTTTACAAGGTAGATCGTGCCGCTGCGATCGCCCACGAACATTCGCCCTTCTGAATCGAACGCGATGCCCGTGGCGATCCCAAGATTGCGCGCGAACTCTTCGGCCTCTTTAAATGGCGTTACGCGATACACCGCTCCGTCATAGCGGCTGGTGCTGAACATTTCTCCGCCCGGGCTGAAGGCGAGACCCGTCGGGTTGATCATGTCGGTGAGGAACGGCTCGCTCTCGCCATCGGGTGTGATCTTGTAGATGGAGACCGGCACTTTCTGTCCGCGCGTGCCCGAAAGCGTTGTATAGACCGCGCCGTTATCACGGTCGTATGCGGGATTCGCTACTGGATGCAGATTCTCTGCGAGTTTCTGGCCCACGATGAACGGCACGCCTTCGCTCACCGAGCCGTTTGATTCCAGAGATACCTGAACTTCGCCGCCGTCTACGACAAGGTTGGAAGGGACAGGCGCGATAACGCGCGCCGACGAGGCGCTGATCGGTCTGGTCTCAGCCGCTCCGAACAGCACGCGAGCATCCTCGTAAGTGGAAAAGACGAAATCGTTGCAGGTGATGATGACTTCACCGCCCTCCACTCCCGCGTTGGGCACAATGCTTTCGATCACGGGCTGCGCCATTCTCGCCGCTCCTCGATTACTCAATCAGGACGCGAGTATATTACGATGCCGTGGATTGATTGTCCACAAATGAGGATTGAGCGCTTTACGTTTCAAAAAGCGCTTCCGCGTCTTTCAATGACAACCCGGTGAGGCTATCGACGACGCGGTCCGCTTCGGAAAGCTTTTCTTTTGGATAAGAGTTCGATACTGCCAGGCAGCGCATCGCTGCCCGATGCGCGGCGCGAATGCCGTGGATGGAGTCTTCGATCACCAGGCACTCGCCAGGCTCGATGTGATCACCGGCAACGGCGTTCAGCAGTTCGCAAGCTTTGATGAATGGATCCGGGTGAGGCTTACTGCGGGCAGCGTCCTCAGCGCTTACGATCACAAGGAAGCGATCACGCAAGCCGCCATACTTAAGCACCAGTTCGATCTCCGCTCGAAGGGCGCCCGAAGCAACCGCAAGCGGGTAGCATTCAGCCGCAAGCTGAATGAACTCCGCGGTGCCGGGCAAGATTCGAAGGCCAGCCTGCATCATCGGCTCGACATACGCGGCCTTTCTCCTGATCATCTCGTTCAGTTTATCCTGCGCGAGCGGGGCTCCGCGCTCAGCAAATGCCCTGGTGAAACAGCCGCGATCATCAAGCGCCAGGTAATGCGCGAAGTAGTCAGCTTCGGTGAGTGTGATGTCTTCTTCCGCGAGCACGCGGCCGAACGCTGCCAGGTGAATCGGTTCGGTGTCGGCTATCACGCCATCGCAGTCGAATATGATTGCTTTGAGCATAGGGTTTTCACGGGCAGTTTCGAGACGGGGGAGGCGCGTGTCGTTCTCGCCATAAAACAATCAAGGAGTGAAAAGCTGGTCAAGCTTGTCACTCCTCATTGGCGTGACGGTTTAGAGTTCAAGCTTTAGCTTGCCGGCGTTCGCACAAGCAACCTGAAGGTTGAACTCTGAACTGCCTTAGTTGTTCGGCTGCGCAGTCTTCTTCGCGTCGCTGGCTTTTTTCAGTTGCTTGAGCGCGGTATCGGCTTCCTCGCGCGTCACGGCGCCGTCTTTGTTCAAGTCGAGCGCCTTGAACGTGCGGTCGTTGCCCATCTCGTCGGCGGTGATCTTGCTGTCCTTGTTCTTGTCGTTCTTCTCGAACAAGCTGTTAACCTCGACGCCGCCGGTTGCCTGAGCCTGTGCTTCATTCACCGCGCGGAAGAAACCGTTGAGTTCTTCGGTCGTAAGCTCGCTGTTGTGGTCCTTGTCGAGGGTGTCGAACAGCGAGACGATCTTTGCAAACTCCTCGCGCGACACTTTACTGTCAACGTTTCCGTCCAGGAGCTTGGACAGGCTCTCGCCGGCTCGCGGGCCAGCTACCATCACCCGCTCTCCACCGCCGCCGCGGCCGCCTCCCGTGAATTGCGAGGTCATGGTCTTCCACTCCTCCTCATCGATAGAGCCGTCGTGGTTCCCGTCCATCCGGTCGAACATCTGAGAAGGGAACTGGCTAGGGAACTCGTCCTTGCTGATCTTCTTGTCTTTGTTTTTATCCAGGTCGGCGAAGTTCGGCATCCCCTGAAACTGCATTCGCTGGAATCCGCCCGGCGGCGGCATCGGAGGATGGTCCTGTGCGGACGCGACTGCCGAGCTGCCAGCCATCACGGCTAATGAAAACATTAGTCCCAGAAATTTCTTCATATACTTCTTACTCCTCAGATATTCCGTGCATTCCGACTAAAAATTAAACCTCATGGTCAGCTCAATTCTTCGCGCCCCGCCACCGGAACCAAATGGACCGCCTCCACCTCCACCCCCAAAGCTATTGGACCTGCCAAAGAAAGGCGAAGTGAGTGTGCCATTAAATCGTCCTTCGTTCACGTGATTGAGCACATTGTTGGCGTTGATGCTGACGGTCAGATTGTACTTATGGCGATTGCCGCCGAAGCCTGGTCCACCCATCATCATGACCTGGCCTCCGCCTCCACTTATCATTGTCGGACCACCAGCACCGCCTTGCCCGCCACGACCCTGAGCCCCGGCATTGGAGCCGCCTCGGGCGCCGCCAGCGGCTTGGCCTCCACGACCCTGAGCCCCGGCATTGGAGCCACCACTGTTGTCTCCGCGGCCTCCGCCGCGCTGATTCTGCGCTTGCCGGCCGCCTTGCTGCTGGCCTTGCGTAGTCTGCGGGCCGGCGCGATTGGCGCCCATGCCAGGGAAGTTGTTAGGCGGCGGGCCAAAACCAAAGGTTCTCGAAATGCCTAGATTAACGCTTATAGACCCGGGTCCCTGTCCGAAGTTGCGAGGAATGATCTCGTCGCCGAATTGCGGATTGGGATTGAAGGCGCCGAAGCGTGTGACGATCGCTCCAGGATCGCCCGGACTGGCGAATGCAGGCCGGTCTGAAAACTGATTGTCGCCATTATTGTCACGGCCGGTGGTGATATTGAACGGACCTCCGGTCCTTAAGTTGATGTGGGGCGTCAGGCGTATTTCCCCAGGCAGCGTGAAGTTGCCGGCAAGGATGAACTGGTGGCGTGAATCAGAACCCGCCCGGCCATACTCAGTTGAAAGGTCATACGGATTGGCCGGCGTCGTGCCTGAGCCGTCTGTGTCGCTGTGTGCCGATGCAAGCGTATAGAAGCTGAAGAGGTTGATCTTCTGATTTATGTTTGCGCGCAGACCAACTCGCATCGATTGCCGTCTTGAGAAGCCCGTAGACTCATATTGAAGGGTAGGTCCCTGCTCCGGGAAAGGAAATATTGGCTGCCCGTTTTCAAACCCAAGCGGAGCGTTGATGTTTCGCAACCGCAGTAGATGCACCCCTCGGAACCAGTCGTACGAAACAGATGCAAACAAGTTCTTCGGCAACTGCCGTTCATAACTGATGCTTCCCTGAATTGTGTAAGGCGCATTCAAGTCCTCCGCCTTTATTCTGGTAGTCGTTTGAACCTGCGCGGCTAAGTCAAAGACATTCGGGATATCTCTAAAGAAGTTCGGCCGTTGGATGACAAATTGCTGCTGGTGCCCGCCATCGAACCTGGTCACATCTGATGTTATGCCCGTATCGAGGCGGTTGTAGAAGACGCCGCCGCCGCCGCGAATGTTGCTCTTCTTATCAACAGCCCATACGAAGCCGAAGCGGGGCGAGATGTTGATCTTGTCTTGCAGGTGAGTTTGGAAGTCTTGCCGGAGCCCAAATGAGAGCGTCAACTTCGGTGAAACTTTCCAGTCGTCCTGAAAAAACGTTCCATACTCCCACTGGGTGAAGCCTATAAACGGATCGCCACGATTAGTCGAGAACTGCGACGGGCGTGCGCCGGCATCTCCGCGCAGCACGGCGGCGAATTGATCGAGCGAGCTGAAGGTGAACGTGCCGTTGAAATTTGAGCGATTCAGGTTCTCATACTGATTCGCTTCAGCGGTGAAGCCCGTCTTAAAAGTGTGCTTCTTGTAGGTGTAGGTCAGGATGTTGGCGAAATCGAGGTTTCGGTTTAAGTTGTCCGAAAAGCTCTGGCTGCCGCCGCTGCTAAATGCATCCAGCACGTTGACGGCTATGTCGTTTGAGAGTCCGCGAGATCTGCTTGGCCGACGGCCCAACTGAATACGCATCTCATTGACGGCGTGTTCGCTCGCAATTGTCGTAAGCGAAAACCGCAGCGTGTCTTCACTGGACTTGGTGGTGGTCGCGCGCTGGGGCAGGGAGAATCCATTGCCGCCCAGGCTTAGCCTCTCGTTCTCCGAATGCCGGTACTGAAATCCGATCGTGTGCTTTTTGGTCAGGAGAACATCCGTGCGAACAGAAAAGTTGAAGCCTCGTACCGGAGTCAGGAATGTTGTAAGAAACGGTTGGGGCTGAAGCGTCGTCGGGTTGAGAACTATCGCGTTGACCACATCATTCTCGTCGGTCTCATTCCGGGAGAAATCAAAGAAGAATCCTGCGCGATTGCGCACGATAGGGCCGCTGAAGTAGCCTCCGTACCTGCGGGTTTGCAGTGGCGCCCTGAATGAAGCATAGGGGTTGCGCGCGTTGAGCGACTCATCGTTGAAGTTCAAATTGAAGCCGCCGTGATAGGTATCCACGCCCGGCTTGGTGATGATTTCAATGCGGCCAAAACCCGTCTCTGTGTGCTCTGCCGAAAACGGATTCGAGTTTATGTTGATTCTGAGAATGGCTTCCTTCGGGGGAATCTGGCCGCGCTCGCGGAAGCCTCCGACAAAAACAGATGCATCGGCGCCGGCCGCGCCCGCCATCTGCTTGAGCGTTTCAAGCAACTCGTCCGGGTCATCGGGAAGCGCTTCGAGGTCCTTCTCGGTCAACGTGATCGCGGACAGGTTCTTATCGGGATCCGTGGAAATCTGCGCCGCCTGGTCTTTTACTTCGACTTGCTCGGCGAGCGTGATTTTCAGCTTCACATCGAACGGCCCGCTTGGTTTTGAGGTGAGGTCGAGCTGCTCTGAGAACTGTCCGAAGCCTTCGACTTCCACAGTCAGCGTGTAGACGCCGGGTTTGACGGTGAAGCGATAGCGGCCGCGATCGTCGGCTACGGCCGTGTACTTCTGGCCCTTTCCGTCGTCCAGCGTAAGCGGCGCGGCTGCGATGTAGGCATTGGTCTCGTCTACAACGGTGCCACGCAGTTCAATTAGCGCCTGGGCGTAGGCTGCACCGGGCGCGACCAGTCCGAAAAGGTTTACCACCAGCAAGAGTGTGCTGAGCGAAATAGCAATTGTTCTTTTCATTGTGTTCATTCTTCTCTTCATTCACTTAATCGAGCGTACAAGTTCCACTAGTTGAGCTCGGGCTGCTGGCACTCGGGCAGGGGGCAGCGCGCGGTCGGTCAATCGTCCACTACTTCTTCGACCGATCTCTCTCTTGCTCCCGCATCCTCTTGTCGTGCTTCTGAACCATCTCCTCGTACTTTGGCAGTTGCTCAGAAGTTAGCAACGCGCGAACGCGGTCTCGCGATTCCTGACGTACTGCGTTAAATCGTGGCTCGAAGGGTTTGACCAGAGGATCAATCTCTACTCTTATCTGTTTGTACTTTTCACTGGTCTCATCGAGAATCTTCCTTATGTTCTCTTGTTGATCCGGAGTCAAACCGACCTCCTCGTTCATCCGCCCGATGAGGAACTCGGTCCCGCCACGTCGCGGTTCTTTGCTATTTGAGCCGTTCAAGCTTTGATAGAGGTTGAGCGCAAGCGCTCCGGCTGCGAAGCCGATCACGAATACGGAGACTACGATGAGGCGAGCCTTCGATTGACTGTTGCTGTTACTTTCCATTCTACTTCTCCTCGACCGCTACTAACGTCTCGAGCACGTCGTCGCGCGTCGGCGCCGGGTAATCATACATATCGCTGAACATGACCCGCTCTCTCGGCCGCACGGCGGCCTGGCTCGTGTCAACCGGCGGCTGATTCCACACTAACGTAGCCCCAATCATCAGCAGCAGCAGAACTGCCATTGCCGGAAGGAGTTGACGCGAAGTCACCAGCAAAGCAGCTGCCCACGATTCATCTGCGGGGCGAGACGGGGACCGTTCTGGACCGCGCGCGATCCGTGCGCGGAGCGCTCTAAAGAAATACTCGTCTGGTGTAATCAGCTCCGGGGTCGCCGCAGCGTCGAGAGTCGCCCGCTGCAACGCAAACAGCCGATACTCGATCGCGCATCGCGAGCAAGTCTGCAGGTGATGCTCGGTGGCAGCTCGATCGGTGACGCTGATCTTTACGGTGCCCATGCGCTCGTCCAGCGCGGCAAACCGCTTTTGCGCCTGGCGGCACACCACATTCGTTTCTCTACCAACCTTGTCGCTCATTTCTTTTTGCTCCTCTGCATTCGCTCTCCGCTCAGTACCAATCGCTTCATCGCTGCCCGTAGAACGCGCCGCGCACGGAAGGCTCGCACCTTAACTTTTGACTGGCCCCAACCCGTCATCTCCGAAACTTCCTTGACCGAGAACCCGTCGCGGTCGATGAGCACGACGACCAGCCTGTCCTCGGGTTCAAGCTTACTCAATAACCGGTCCGCTATCTCGGCCGCATCCCGCTGGCGTTCGGCGCTGGCGTGGCGGTCGCGGGCGACTTCCAACATCTGAAGCTCAAACCACTCGTCGTCCTGCTGAGTCTCGTGGGGCAACTGCTGCTCGATGCGTCGCCGTTGCGCTCGCAGGTGATCATAGCAAGCGTTGACGGCGATCTTCGCAACCCACGCCTCGAACGACCGGCCCAGCGTGAACGTGCCCAGCGAGAAGTACGCCTTGGCGAATACCTCTTGCGCGATGTCTTCGATCATGTCGCGGCGGCGGAAAAAGCTGCCGATAATGCTGAAGACTCGCGAGCTGTGACGGCGAACGAGCGTTTCAAAACTGTCTTCGTTACCGGCAAGGCTGCGTGTGATTAACTCGTCTTCATCGCGCGCGCGGCCCGCATCGTGAGTGCTCACTGACTCTTCAGGGACAGAGGCCATGTCCGTCCCAACGTCCGCCTCAGCGCTGTGGCTCTTCCGTTCGTTGGGCCGCCGATCTAACTCGGCGCGACCTATTTCGGAAGCTTCGCCAGCAAGCGCCTGACGAGCCGTGCTCTGCCCATTGCGGTTATCGGCCTGCTTCAATCCACGCTCCACTGAATCGCGGGATCTGGGTCCCGGATGGTGCTGCGAACGACTTCAGTTCGGTCTCATTCTTTCTCGCGCCACACCCGCTGGCGCAATCGAGGTTGATCAGTTGGCTAAACCTGACTAACGTAGTAACGCTAGCTTTGTTCGCCTTTTTCAACAACCCGTTACCCGCCGCCTCCGCCAGGTTATGCAAAGAACTATTGATGACCCAGGCGCCAAGCCCAGGTCAACAGTGTATAAGACGATGGGGCGACTTGAACGGTTACTAAAAGTAGAGTGGGCTTATTGACTCTGCGGAAACGGCCTAGATTGAGGTCGGGCTCGGGCGGTTGAGTCAGTACCGCGAGCGGTAGCGGGCGCGGCTTTCGCGATCCCGGAGTGGAATCGCGCTCGCTACCACTCGCGGTACTGACTCACCGGCTGGTCATGAGCTTTCAGGGAGAACGTAGAACATCACTGCGAAGTAGTGGCAAATGCTTCCGGCCATAACAAAAACGTGCCAAATGGCGTGATTGTAAGGCACTCTCTTCATCGCGAAGAACAAGACACCCACGGTGTAGAACAATCCGCCCGCGAATAACCAGACCATGCCCGGCAACGGCACCGCGGACATCACCGGCTTGATCGCAATCAGCACGAGCCAGCCCATCGCGACGTAAACCAACGTGGACACGATTTGAAATCTCTCGACATGGAACAGCTTCCACAGAATTCCGAAGACAGACAGACCCCAGACCAGCCCAAACAAGGTCCAGCCCCAAAAGCCTCGGAGGTTGACCAGCGTGAAAGGCGTGTACGTTCCAGCTATTAGCAAGTAGATCGCTGTGTGATCGAGAATCTTTAGTATGCGATTCCAACGCGGCGCGTGAAAACTGTGATACATCGTCGAGGCGGTATACAGAAGAACGAGTGTGACGCCGAAGGTCGCGCAGCCGGCGATGTGCCAGGCGTTTCCGCGAAGAATAGCAAGGACCACCAACACTATGAGGCCAACCACGCTCAACGCTAATCCGATCCCGTGCGTGATGCCATTTGCCAGTTCCTCGACGAGGCTCTCGTCCTTGATCTTGCTCATAGTGCCACGTTCCAACGGTCCGGTCGCTTCAAAATATACCCGAGGCTTGTAAGAGAAGGAAAGTGCGCCAGATATCGCCGGTGTGGGTCCTTCTCCTTTTTAGACTCGTTGTCCCAGCGGCGTGGTTGTGACCGCAGTCACGTCATGCCGTGCTTACTGTTACTGCATTCTGCCTTTTTTTAGGGTACAATCTCGGTCGGCAAAGGCAGAAGGTCCGTCTCCGCGTTAAAGCTTCACGCTGGGGTCTGAGTAGATTTGAGTGCATTGAAACTGAATTGAACGAAATCTCACAACCGCGCACCCGCGCGATGGAGGGTAATCTATGACAAGTGCGAGACCACAGGAGAACCTGAATCCTTCCGACATTGCAAGAGAGCAGTTCAACATAGCGGCTGATCTGCTTCAGCTCGATGAGAACATGCGCGCTGTGCTCAGCGTACCCAAACGCCAGTTGCTCGTGTCCGTTCCCGTTAAGATGGATGATGGAACGATCAAGGTGTTTGAAGGCTTTCGCGTCCAGTACAACGTTGCTCGCGGCCCAGCGAAAGGCGGCATCCGGTACCATCCCGACGTGACGCTTGACGAAGTTCGCGCGCTCGCCGCGTGGATGACCTGGAAGTGCGCAACGGTCGGCATCCCTTACGGCGGCGGCAAAGGCGGCATTCGAGTTGACCCGCACAAGCTCTCGCAAGGCGAGCTCGAACGAATGACCCGGCGCTATGCGGTGGAGATCTCTCCGATCATCGGCGCCCACATCGACATACCCGCGCCCGATGTCTATACCAACGAGCAAACGATGGCGTGGATCATGGACACGATTTCGATGATGACCGGCGGAACGCAGCTTGGGATCGTCACCGGCAAGCCGATCTCGCTGGGCGGCTCGCTGGGCCGCGCTGAAGCGACCGCGCGAGGCTGCCTGTTCACGATTCGTGAGGCCTGCAAGCTGCTGGGGATCAATCTGCAAGGCGTGCGAGTGGCGGTCCAGGGCTTCGGCAATGCGGGCTCAATCGCCGCGCGGCTGCTGCACGAGGACGGAGCGAAGATCATCGCAGTCAGCGATACCAAGGGCGGAATCTTCAACCCGAATGGGATCGATCCAGTCGCCGTCCTGAAGTACAAAGAGAAGACGGGCTCGGTGGTCGGGTTCAAAGACACCGACCCGATCACTAACGCCGACTTGCTGATCCTCGAGTGCGAGATACTCGTGCCGGCGGCGCTAGAGAATCAGATCAATCTCGACAATGCTCACCAGATCAAAGCTCGCATCGTCGCCGAAGCGGCCAACGGACCGGTCACGCCCGGAGCGGATCGCGTGCTGTTTGACAAAGGCATCTTCGACATACCGGACATCCTCGCGAACGCGGGCGGCGTAACGGTGTCCTACTTCGAGTGGGTGCAAGACCAGTACGTGTTCTTCTGGACGGATGAGGAAGTGAACCGCTACCTGGAGAAGATAATGGTGAAGGCTTTCCGCGAAGTCTACGAGAAGGCCAAGCAGTACAAGGTGCACCTGCGAACGGGAGCTTATTGCCTGGCGGTGAGCCGAGTGGCGGATGCTACGAGGATTCGCGGGATTTTCCCGTAAGCGCAGTCCAGAGAGTGAGACAGGCTCAGCGGTGCAGATTCTGCGTCATCCCAAAGAGCACGGAGTCTGCAGCTCGATTTCTTGGGCCCGCAAATGTCGAGATTGAATAAGGGTAGAACGCCTTTTCCTTTGGTCAGGACGGAGCTTCGTCAATTGAGCGTTATCCGCCCGGTGCGGAAATCAACAGTCAGAGTCAGGCCGCGAAAGAAGTCCAGGCCAAGAAGTCCGTCAACCCCGCGCTCGGTGGCAGCGTGTGACATAGAACAGAGAACCCGTGCGCTCCTGCCCCAACGCTGAAATCTTGCTAAGAGCAAGGTGCGGCACAAACTCTACGCCGCTCCCTGTCGTGATCTGTGAGCGGTCGGCAGCGAGAGCGGGATCGTAACCTATGGACACCAGCAGACCAACATTGATGAGTGTGCGGGTAGCCCCAGTGTCGAGCGCAAGCCGCAACACGGCGTTTCCGGAAGGTCCTTCCAACTCCGTCCGGGCAATGATCAACCTACGTTCCGGATCGAACGGAAAACTCATAGCACGATTTCCGTACCCTGAGGGATAGTCCCTGTATATAGCATGGCGAAGCGCTTCGGTCGCACCTCAACAGCCTTTCGGTAGACCTCATCTCGATCCTTGCTATGGCACAGGACTCTGCCGCTTTGCACTTCTAGCAATTCGTTTGTCTGGGGATCGCTTACTAACACCCATTCAGACTCGAATTGCGATTCGATTTCCGCGATAGTTAGTACCTTATCCATAGTGTTACCTCACTGAACCGACTGGCATTCTAGCTAATCAAATGACCGGTTGGACGTGCAACCTCGATCCTCTGCGTGATGCCGTTGGCTGGTTCTTCTATTAGGTTCTCGTTCTCGACCTTGCTCCTTTCATATAAAGACTCAGTTCCATCCCCCGACATAGACTGCCATTCCATTCGGAGTATCAGCAATAATACTGAATTTCTGCGGCTTCATTTCGAAAGGATGATTCGGGCAGGTTACCTGAGACCTCGCGCTGTGAAGCGACGCTTCTTCGATATCAACTCCGCACTTGCTACAGTACAGCGGAGCATCGGGGTTGTTGTGGCCACATCGTGGACAAATCGTTAGAGCCACAATTGACTCCTTGATACCTCGTATTTCAACCTAGTTGTCCCGCGGTAACAATCTACTACCTTATGAACGCGCGCAGGGCTTCGATGCGCTGGCTCAATTCAAGTGGCGATAGGTGGCGGTATTGCTCCGGCACCATCTCACGCGACGTAGCTTCGCGAGCAGCAACCAGTATCTGATACTCGACCGCCATCTCGTCGCGAGCCGGGCTGAACTCGTTGGCTACTTGCTGGATGTCTTGCTGGCCGGTCTTATCGCGCCCGGCTATGCGGCCCGTGCGTCGCGCGCGGATCAGCATCGACTCGATGTCAGCGCCGGACAGCGTCAGCGTGTTCTTCGTGATCGGCGTCCAGTCGGTCACTTCGTGCGCAATCTTGTGCTTGTGAACCATCGCTTCGACGACGGCAAGGCGGTCTTCTTCCGAGTCTGGATAGAACAGCGATATGTGCTCCTCTGCACGGCCTTGACGCTTAAGGTCAATCGGCAATAAGTCAGGGCGGCTGGTCATCAGTATCCAAAGTATGCGCCCGCGGTTTCGGGTGTCGCCCATCGCCGCCGCTAGCTTTGAAAAGATCCGCGCGTCAACGCCCGAATCGCCACCGCTCTCACGCGAGCCGAGCGTCGCATCGGCTTCGTCCACTAGCACAACAATCGGCGCAAGCGTCTGTAGCAGGTTTAGTATTTTCTCGAGGTTCGCCTCGCTGGAGCCGACCCAGCGTTCGCGAAAGTTCTTGAAAGCGACTACGTTCAACCCGCAATCGTGCGCGAAGCATTCCGCCAGAAAAGTCTTGCCCGTTCCTATCGGGCCGGAGATCAGGATCCCCATCGGGGCCTCTTCAGTATTGCCCGCGCGAATCGTGTCGGCGATAGAGCGCATATAGGTTTTCGCTTTGGCCATGCCGCCCACCGAGTCCAACCCGAAGCGCGGCTGAACGAATTCCACGAGCCCGACGCATTCGGCTTCGATCAGCTCTTTCTTCTTCTGACGGATCTTGTCGAGTGAGAGCGGGTTGCTCTCAGACGCGGCGCTTCGCAGCAAAGAATTCAAATGGACTCGATTGAGCCCGGATGTCGTGAGCGCCAACTGCTCGTCGGTGACTTCACTCTTGAGCTGCGGCAACTGAGAGCGCATATGACCGATGAACTCCAGCCGCTCTGCATCGTCGGGGTAGGGAATATCAATCGCCGACAGCCGCGAGTTCTGCCGAATGCGCGGATGAATTTCGGCGACGCTCTCTGCCACGAGTACCACGATGTTGTCCTTCTTAAGCAGGCGGGAGCTTGTGATCCAACGCTGAAATGCCACCAGGTTCGTGCGGTCGTCGCCCGACATGTAGCTCACGTCGCCGGCGGGGATGATCGTGTCGAGGAAGTTGATGATGACGGCGACCTGATCGCCGTAGAGCAAGAAATGCTCGATCAAAGGCAGCGCGCGAGCGGGCTCTTTGGGAAGCTGCCGAAGCGCGTCACGGTTCATCAACGGATCGGACACGCGAAGCAAAGCTGCGAAGTGCCGCTCCGCTTCCGGGGACCCGAACTTGATGCCTTCGCTGCGGTTGTAAGTCAGTAGATGCTTAGTCCCAACCAGCTCTCGCTGAAGATAATTGAGCAGGCTGATGTACTCCGTGCCGGACCGCACCAGATCGTAGATGTTGTTGTAGAGAAGAAAATGACTGGCCTCGCCCGCGTAGTACTTGCGCGCCATCCGCGCCGCCCAGGAAGGAAGCTGGTCGATCTCGTCTAGTAAAAGTCTAGTTCGTGATGATGACATAGCGGTTTAGGGTTCCCGGTTCCGAGTTCAGGGTTCCGGGTTCATGGTTCCGGGTTCAGGGTTCCGGAGTTTGGGTTGAGTTGCTCCGAACGTGCTGTCGGATCTCACTTACATAACTGAAATTCCGAACACGTGACCTTTGAGAACTCGGAACCCTGAACCGGGAACCCGGAACTATTGTCTTTGCTCAAGCGGGGGACGCCCGGACTGTGACGAGCGGTCGGCGGCATCCAACTGGTTCATTATCGGAGCCGTCTCGTCGAGTATCTCCTTGGTCAGCTCGATCGAAGACAGCAACGACTCGAAATCGAGTGACGAGATTTGCTCCGGCGTCGGCATAGTTATCACCTGGTCGTTCACCAGCCCGAAGAAGCTCTCGATCGATTGAAGCTGTGCCTCCACTCGCTTCATTGAGCGCTCCATATCGTCGTAGGTCTTCATCCTCTTCTGGAGGAACTCGAGATTGGTGTGATAAAGCCGCCGCGTGTCATCATCGGGAGCCGTCGATATGGCGCGCTCCGCTTGCTGAATCTGGTTCTGGATAGACTGACGGTTGACCGAGCGCATATGGTTCTTGCGCCGCCGGTAGGTGTCGAGCAGATCGACGTACGACTCCCAGTAAACGTCGAGGGTTTCTATCCGCTCTGGCACTTCGGTGACGCCGGTGAATTTTTTGTAGTTCTGATAAATCTGATTCTTCATCCAGCGAAGATATTCGACGGCTTCGCGCTCGCGCGGGTCGAACATCTTCACGAGGTCTTCGCGTCTGCGATTGCGCTCCGCCAACGATCGACGGCGAGTTCGCTGGTCTACTATTCTGCGATAACCGGGTGTGTTGGGCAGGGTAGAAAGATAGAGAGCCTCGGCCGTAGCACCAGCCGCTAACGGAATCCACGGGGCAAGCCACGCTAGAAATCCGAAGTCGTTTGCCGCAGTCGCAGCGAAGACCGCGAGCGCTACAAATATCACTATCGCCCAGATGTTGAGCGGTTCCTTGATTGCTTCTTTGACGTAGCTGACCTGTTCAGGCATATAGTTCTTCTAATGCGAAGCTGTTAATAAAAGGTCTGTTGGCGGGATCACAGGTCGGGAAGGGTGGTTTACCCCCGCTCCCTGTTGGTCTCGGATGCCAAGACTGAAGAGAAGAGCGGGGGTAAACCACCCTTCCCGACCTGTGATCCCGCCAAACGGATTAGTGAACGTTGATCTTCAAACTTTTCTTTTCACGCATCACGCATAACACATCAAACTTCAGTATCCACTATTCGAGCGCCTTCCCCCTCTCAGAGGGCCCTAGCGACTTCTCCGCCGCGGAATCGCTTCGAACCGATGGCGGCGCGGGTGTTGACGCAGGGCTGTCAGGGACCAGTCCCATTTGCCGCTTGTAAGCCGTCAGGGTGTCCTCCACCTGAATGTTCAACGACTCGCGCTCGATGTCCTGAATCTGCGACTCGACTCCTCCGGTCGCCAGGTCCATCCGCGCTTCGGCGGCAGCAGAGCGCCTCTGAATTCGCTCACGCATCTCCTGGAACGTGCCCGCGTCATCGCCAATCTTGAAGGAAGCCATCGCCTGCGAGAGCTGCTCCTGCATCTTAGCGCCGCGCGCCTCGTTGACCAGTTGTTGAGCCTCGGCAGTCCGCTTCTTGACTTGAAGAATGTAGTTGTCCAGAAACTTCTTTGCTTGTTCGGACGCCGCGTGAGAGCTATCAAGCTGCTGTCGGGAGCGTTCGAGCGCCGTCTGCTTCTCCTGAAGCGCTGTGATGTATGTACGCGCGATGTCGTCGCGGTTCGTAGTGATGGCGGCCTTCACCTTGGCGTCGTAATCTTTGATCTCGCGCTCGAGAATGACGACTTCCTTCTGCAAGAGCTTCTCGGTAGCCATCACCTGCACGACGTTGTTCTGCATCTGAGGGACCTTCTCGCGCATATCGCGGATGGTCTGTTGCAGGATCAGCTCGGGGTCTTCGGCACTCTCGAGAAGTCCCCCAAAGATTGAACGGAATAGCCTCTTGAGTCTAGCCCACATTTCCCCTCCTAAACGGGCGGCCTCGGTTCCACGCTTGCGGCCCGCTTGATGGTCAAGGGGGCATTCGACTTCGCTAAAACAAGGTGCGCGGGGCGAGGCATATTGAAATTCGTCACTAGTCTACCATAACAAAACACGAGCGAAAAATTTAAACTGCCCCCGTTGTAGGGGCGGCTCTCCGTGACCGCCCCTCGATGGCAGAGACGGAGCTTCTAAAAGATCGAGGAGCGGCCACGGAGGACCGCCTTTACATGCCAGGGGCAAATGCCCTGGTGGCGAATGCCAATGGAACAGCATCTCGACATACGTCGCTTTGGGACTTGCCGTTCTGACAATAGCAAGTTGCGCCTCAGGTTGCACCGCCGATGGCCGGTCGCTATAACCAAAGAGGTAGGAACAGACTGAAGGCTATTCCACATTTGCCTCGCAAGGATTGTTTGCTATGATTGCCGTCGCGTTGAGCGTTACGATGAACGGCCAAACCAATAAGCTGATTAACGCGAGATTGGAGCCTCAAACCTGATGCACGGCCGGTTGCAAGTACCCGAAGCCGAGTACTCGATTATGACGCCGGAAGAGATCTTCTTTCTGGTGCACCGCGACCTTGCGCTCGTAGAACAGGAATTCGACCGTAACGTCTCCGATGTTTCTACGCTCGTGTCCTCCATTGCGCGTTACTTACACGATGGCGGCGGGAAGCGGGTTCGGCCCGCGCTGGTTCTGCTAGCTTCCAGGCTTGTCAGCGGAGAAGCTTCTCCATCGGCCGTTCGCATGGCCGCGGTTATGGAGATGCTCCACACGGCGACGCTGGTTCACGACGACATCATAGATGAAGCGCGAGTGCGGCGCGGCCGCGCATCGGCCAATGCGCAGTGGGGAAACGATCGCACAGTGTTGATCGGCGACTGGCTCTACATGACTGCGTTTGACATGAGCCTTCGCGAGCGCAGTTTCGACATCCTCGACGCCCTGACCACGATGACTCGCATAATGGTCGAAGGCGAGATCATTCAGCTTTCGCTCGTCGGAAACAGCCACATCACCCAGGACGAGCACCTTGATGTAGTCCGCCGCAAGACGGCTCACATGTTCAGCGCTTGCGCGGAGGTGGGCGGAATCGTGGCGGGCGCTACTCGCGAAGAACGTCGCGCGCTTGCCCGGTACGGTTCGTCGGTAGGCGTGGCGTTCCAGTTGATCGACGACGTGCTTGATTTCGTATCCACTGAGGCTAAGCTTGGGAAGCCAGTCGCCAACGACATCCGCGAGGGGAAGCTGACGCTTCCGCTGATCTACCTGATGGAAGAAGGCAACGACGAGCACAGACGCATGATTGAAACCGTTATGCAGGAGCGTGGGTTCGAATCGGTGCGGCGCGAAGAAGTGCTTCAGTTGATCCACGAGAAAGGAACGCTAGAGCGCGCGCGCGCTGAGGCAGAGCGCTACGCCGGCGAAGCAATCGAGTCCTTGAGCATCTTTCCGCCATCCCAGTATCGCCAGGCCCTGTTGAGCGTGCCTCGCTTCATCGTCGAGCGCGAGATGTGATATTTTGTAGGGGTCGGGTCTGGGTGTTGGGGGTTGGTCCGAAAGCAGTTAGCCAAGCTACAAGGTTCTGCTTTCCGGCCGATCCTCAACCCCTATCCCCCGACCCAACTGCCACTATGCACTGCGATAAATGCAACACAGACTTTCCTGAAGGGCTGCGCTACTGCAAGTGGTGCGGAGGGCCCCTGGTCGACCGCCCACGTATTACAAGCGAGCTGCATGCCTGTCCGAATTGCTCGGCGGCGATTCAACCGGGCTGGACGTTTTGCAAAGCCTGCGGCGAGCGCCTCCATGCCGCCCGTCGCGAATCCGGGCCCGCCTGTCTCAAGTGCGGGGCTGCCAACGATCCTGACGCGCAGAATTGTGTGCGCTGCGGTGATGACTTAGACAGCCAACGCCGGACGCAGATTGTGAAGGATTTGGGGGGCACCTCGCTTATAGCGAAGTGCTCATCCTGCAGCGAGCGGCTGGATACGGGCTCACTGTATTGCAAAGCATGCGGCGCGGCTTCCTACACAGAGCAGACTGCGTTTGGCGTATCAGCGCTTCTGTGCGGAGCGTGTAACAGCTATAGCCCGGTAGGCTCACAGGTGTGCCGGATGTGCGGAGCGGCTTTCGGTCAGGGTTCACGTGCCGTCGATTTTGGCGCTGCCCCCACAGTTCAGCAGAAGGCGCCGACGCTACCCGATCTCAACGAACAAATGCAGGCGCAGGAGGCCGCGAGGAAGCTCGAACAGCCGGAGGTCGACTCGGGCGCAAAGACCTGGGTATTCACCGGAACTGAGCACGAGGACCGGGCCGCAAGTTCGCGTACCAGGGGAAACGTAGAGACGAATCTTTTACCAGGAACCGCGGGCTCCAGGTCCGAGCAGCAGGCTCCAACCTCGGTCATCGATATGGGCCGGATCACCGGCCCGGTCGAGGAACGGGACAATGAAGCAGAGCAGCCGTTGACTCCATCGGGTGAGCTGAGGCCCAAATCTGCCGGCATCGGCGACCAAGCCTCGCCCGCCATTCCCAATGAGCAAGCCGAACCAGCAGATCCGAGGGTTGGGTCGATACCGGGACTGCGGAAGCCTACGACGTCGGACTTTGGTTCTGAAGGGAACTCACCTGCGGGTTCGGAGAGCAAAACCGAGGTCTTTGTTTCCCCTTTGCAGCCGTCCCCGCCCCCTCTCGCCCCACCAGTTTCACAGGACGGAGTCGGAACCAGGCAGTTCGTACCGCAGCAATCGCCTCGAGATCTGCAGGGCACTCGAGAGTTTCAGCCGCCTGGCACGGCGAGGACTCCAGATCTGTTCAAGACAACAGAGCAAAGGGCGATCGTGCCTGAATGGAACAGCGCTGCCCCAATGGAGTCCAGCGCGGTACCCGATCTCTCACAACCCGAAGTCACCACTCCGCCCCTCACACAGGTTCCGTCACAGCCTCTTCCCCAGAAGCGAACCGGAATGGCAATCGCTTCAGTGGTAGTCGCGCTCATAGTCATCGGCGGAGCAGGGTATGCTGCGTGGTGGTTCATTTTTGCGCGTGTAAGACCTGCGCCACCCGTCGCGGTTGAGCCTCCGCCAGTACAGCCGCCGGTGATTCCCGCGCCTCCCGAAAAGCCGCCCGCTCCTGTCTTGCCCGAGGGAATGGTCGCGGTCGCCGCCGGAACATTCACGGTCGGCAGAGACAACGCCGATCCGCTGGAACAGCCGCAGCACAAGGTGGATCTCGCGGCGTTCTTCATCGATCGCACTGAAGTCACCAATGCCGCTTACAAGAAGTTCCTGGACGCGACCGGTCACGAGGCACCAACTAACTGGACCAGTAAAAACTTTCCCAACGGTCGGGATAACTGTCCCGTAACGGGCGTTACCTGGCAAGACGCCGCTGACTATGCGGCCTGGGCTGGCAAGCGCTTGCCGACTGAAACGGAATGGGAGGCTGCGGCGCGCGGCGCTGACGGACGAATCTATCCATGGGGAAATGATTACCGCGCGGGTGCCGCTAACATCGGTGCTAAGCCAGACGACATCACCGCCGATCTGTACCCGTCGGGAATAAAAGAAGTCGCCCGATACCCGCTTGGCGCAAGCCCGGCCGGCACACTCGACATGATCGGTAACGCGTGGGAGTGGGTGTCGGATGAAATGAGTCTTTACCCGGGCAACACCGAGGCCAAGCTCACTCTCAAAACTGGCGTAACGTACCGAGTGATTCGCGGCGGCGCTTATGACGGCAATAAGGTTCACGATGCGACCTATCGCGGCTATCTCGATGCGAGCGAGGCGTACCCCAAGGTTGGATTCCGCTGCGCGAAGGATGCGAAATAGAAACAGTCCGTAGTCCGTAGTCCGTAGTCCGTAGTCGTCCGGGGCTACGGACCAGGGACTACGGACTACGGACTCTTTATGCGATTGAGCCTGAAGCTTGGAGCGTTCTGCGCCGCCGCCGCGTTCATTCCGCTGTTCATCACTTCACTTCTTATTCTGTCTGAGGTTTCAGCACACGCTCGTCAGCAGGCGCTGGAGCAGTTGCGCAGCGATGCCCGCGCGGCTGCTTCGCTTTCTGAGAAGCGGCTGATCGAGATGCGCGCTACGGCTCAGGCGCTCGCGGATGAGATCGCAAACCGCGCGCTCGTCAGCAGCGATAATCTCGACCGCAACAACCCTGCCGCGTGGGCCAGGCTGCAAGACTTGCTACCCCGCGCCCAGAGCGAGGCTTCACTTGACTTCGTAATCGTCACCGATCCGCTCGGCCGCGTGATTGCTCGCCAAAACGACAGGCCCGCTCAAGGGGAAACGCTGCTTGGAGCGGACGACAAGAATCCGATAGCGGAAAGAGTAATCGCCGGCGGAAACATGCCAGTCGCTTCGTGCGTGATCGAGCGCGGCGAGCGCTACACGCGATTGGGATTGGACCGCATCGCGCAGATTCGGCTGTCGGATGGGTCAACGATCGACGAAGCTCTCATGATCGAGGCGGGCGCGCCCATCTTCAGCGGCGGCCGGTTCGTCGGTGTCGTGCTCATCGGGCAGATGCTGAACACTTATTACAAGCCTCGCGCAGGTTCTAGCCCGCTTCAGACTCCGCTTGTGGCTGAAGCAAGGCAGACGCTTTATCGCGACGAGGAAGAAGATGCCGGAGCGGTCATCGCGTTAGGCTCGGCGATCGTGGCTTCGAGCGTGCCGCCCGACAGCACTCGCGAGTCGGCAAGCGGACCCACGCTGATCGGGGCGTTCCACGATAACGCGAAAACTGAAGAGGCATTTCGGAACGGGGCTCGAAATTACAACGTCGCATGGCAGCCGTTGAAGTCGCTCGACGGGACGGCGATTGGAGCGATCGGCATAGCCCGTCCGGCTGGAGAGCTTGAAGGTCCCGTCGAGACTGTGCGGGCGACGGCCATTTTGGTCGGAGCGATTGCTACGCTTGCGGCGTGCGGAGCTGGATTCATGTTCGGCCGCGGACTTGGAGCCAGGCTCGATGATCTGACACAAACTGCGAGTCATTGGAGCCTGGGCGAGCTTAGCACTTCCGCGAAGGGTCGCGACCCTTTCCTTGCCAGATGGATTCCGCCGGAATTCCTGCGTGACGAGATCAACGAACTGGCCGAACAACTCGATCAGATGCGCGAGAGCTTCAGGCAAGCGATCGAGCGAATCCGAAAACGGTAGCGTAGCCTTTCGGCCTGCGCGGGTTAACGAATTTACTTCCTTAAATCGACGGCAATCCAGTTTTCTTTAGAGCTAAAAGCAGACAGGGCAATACCGTCTGATAGTTTAGATTAATCGTGCCCACCGGCGTGTTGATCGAAGTAAGTTCGTGCTCGTCTTCGATGCTTCGCGCCGCCCGCTACCACCTCTCGAGCGTAGCGGGCGGCCGCGACAGTTGTGCTACCTGGAACTCGACCAGAACAGCAGCCGGTTCGCCGTCCCTGAAGGGATGCCGCTTAGATGATTAAGAGTGGCTTGGTTGACGATCTCATTTCTTACCGTAGCCGGGGACGCACTCGGATTGCTTTGCAAGAACCTGGCGGCGACGCCCGCTACGTGTGGCGATGCCATCGAAGTCCCGCTCAACGTGGCGGTCGCCGTGTCGCTGGTCCTCCAAGCCGACAAGATGCTTGAACCGGGAGCAAAGATATCAACTACACTGCCGAAGTTGGAGAACGACGAGCGGGCGTCGGAGATTGTCGACGACCCCACGGTGATCGCCTCGCTGACGCGCGCTGGCGAGGAGTTAGACGCATTCTGATTCGAGTTGCCCGCGGCGATAGCGTAGGTGACACCGGAGGCGATCGAATTTCGCACCGCGCTATCAAGCGCAGTGGAAATTCCTCCGCCCAGGCTCATGTTAGCCACAGCAGGACTTATGCGATTGGCCGTCACCCAATCGACGCCGGCAATGACCCCTGAGGTGGAACCTGAGCCGCTGCAATTTAGCACGCGCACGGCGAACAGGCGGACGCTCTTGGCGACTCCGTAGGTTGATCCGCCGACCGTTCCGGCGACGTGCGTGCCATGACCGTTACAATCATTTGTATTCTGCCCGTCGCCGATCGCGTCAAAGCCGACCACGGCGCGGCCTCCGAACTGCGTATGCGTCCGGCGAATTCCTGTGTCTATAATGTAGACGTTGACGCCAGAGCCAGTCGTTGTGTACGAGTAGGTCTGGTTGAGCGGTAGGTCGCGCTGTCCAGTGCGATCGAGCCCCCACGGAGGATTGTTCTGCGTCACGGTCGCTTCCATAACCGAATCTTCTTCGACGAACTTGACGCTCGGGTCATCACTTAGTTTCAAGGCTTGTTCTTCGGACATCTGAGCCGAGAAGCCGTTGATCGCATATGCGAAGATCCTGGTGTGCGCCCCACCGTAGGCACGTGTCAGATCAGCAGCCTTCTCGGCGGTGGAGAAAAGGTCGCCGCTCGCACCAGCGGCATCGAAATCCAGGACTACAATGTAATGTCCCGGGATGGCATCCTTGTTGGCGCGGTGAAACTTTTTCCTGTCTCCTGCCGGGCCAGTTGGGTTGGGGTTCTGTGGTTGGGCCAGCGCCGGCATCAATGTCAGCGCAGCCATACAAACGATAATCAAAGTAACCAACGCGAGTTTGCTCTTCATGTTTCCTCCTCTAGAGTTAGTTTGCCGGCAACGCGAGGCAGCTTCGGACATTACTAAGTCGGAGACTACTTGTGAACTCCGAGGTCTGCTGCATCGCCGATAGGCGAAAGAATCGAGACCGCGAAAGTTACGGATTGAGTGTGAACCCTCTGATTCATAAAACCATCAGTGCCTGTGAAACTGCTGGTTTTGATCTCTCAGGCGCCATCAGAGAGCAAAGCACCTGGAGAGTCACCTCACGGTGAGGGAACAGGAAAATGGCCTGTCATGGCGCCCAGAAGGGACCAGACCTGGATGCGCACAAGCCAACGAGAAACCGAACTGACGTTTGAGGCGGCGGTAATCTATCAACCTTTTCTCTGGTTGTCAACAACAATGTGGCTACGAACACAAACCAATTGGCTGAGTCCGGGGGGCTGCCCCATGTTCGAGACTGTTTACTGTACGGGTTTGAGATTGTCGAGCAGTAGGGAGTAAAGTTAGAATCAACTCGTTACACGAGGCGACCCCAAGATGCTGGATAAGTTTAAGGATGAATGCGGCGTATTTGGTATCTTCAACCATGAAGACGCCGCGCGGTTGACCTATCTCGGACTCTACGCGCTGCAGCATCGCGGGCAGGAATCAGCCGGGATGGTTTCGTCAGACGGAGAACGCCTGCACGCGTATCGCGGTATGGGCTACGTCAGCGAGATCTTCCGCCAGGAAGAAGTATCTCACCTGCCTGGCCGCGCCTGCATAGGTCACGTGCGCTACTCGACTGCCGGAAGCGTTTCGCTTCGTGAAGCTCAACCGTTTCTAGTCGACGGTTATCGCGGGCAGCTTGCGCTGTGTCACAACGGCAACCTCCCCTATGCGAATCAGGTCCGCAAAGAACTCGAGCTCAACGGAGCGATATTCTCCTCGACCTCGGACACCGAAGTCGTGCTCCACAAGATCGCCCGCTCGCGAGCCGCCGATCTGGTCGGCGCCATCGTGGATACGTTTACCGAAATAGAAGGCGCGTACTCGATGGTGTTCCTCACAAAAGACAACTTGATTGCCGTGCGCGACCCGCGGGGGTTTCGACCGCTGTGTCTGGGACAACTAGGCGACGCTTACGTCGTCGCCTCCGAAACCTGCGCGTTTGACTTGATAGATGCGACTTATCTGCGCGACGTGCAGCCCGGCGAAATCCTGGTCATCGATCGCGATGGACTGCACTCCTCGTTCCCGCTTGCAAAGCTCAAGCCCGCTCACTGCATCTTCGAGCACGTCTACTTCTCGCGGCCCGATTCCATTGTGTTCGGCCGCTCGGTGAACAAGAGCCGTCACAAGATGGGACAGCAGCTCGCTCGCGAGCATCCCGCGGCTGCCGACATAGTCGTGCCGGTGCCGGACTCAGGCGTGGCCGCTGCGATTGGCTATGCGGCGGAGTCTGGCTTGAAGTTTCGATTCGGATTAGTGCGCAATCATTACGTCGGCCGCACGTTCATCGAGCCAAAACAGTCGATCCGCCACTTTGGCGTGAAGGTGAAACTGAATCCGGTGCGCGACTTGATCGAAGGCTTGCGCGTTGTTTTGATCGACGATTCAATAGTGCGCGGGACGACTTCAAAGAAGATTGTGCAGATGGTCAGGCAGGCCGGCGCGCGGGAAGTCCACGTCCGCATAAGCTGCCCGCCGACGGTCGCGCCGTGTTTCTATGGCGTCGATACTCCGACCCGCGACGAGTTGATCGGTGCGAACTTGAGCGTCGAAGACATCGCGCGGCACATTGACGCCGACAGCCTGGGCTACTTGAGCCTTGAAGGATTGTTGCGCGCGTGTGGCGATCCGTTCGGCAATCGTCACTGCACGGCGTGCTACACCAACGACTATCCGATACCTGTCACTTCAGCGGCGCGAACCAAAACTGAAAGGGAAGAGGGCGCGCTTCTGCACGATTCAGTTTGGCCCCGAACATAATCCCGCCTTCTCGGATGAATAGAAGACTCAGACCGATAGTCACCGTCGCACTGGTGGCAAATGATCATCATCACCCGCATCCGAAGGTAATGCGACTCCTCGAAAAATCTCGAAACCAGATAACACTCTACCGTACAGACATCGAAGGCACGATTACCGCTGTGTGCGACGGCGCCAACATCGAAATCAACACAGACAAACAGATCGCCAGGGAGCGGCTCTACTTGACTGGTGATGAAGTGGCGGGTACGGTTGCCAGCGACGGGCGCGGCGAAGGCTCGCAGCACAGCAGGCGTAACGGAAGGAGATCGCGATGAAGCCACAAGCTTCAACAAAGGTAGTCATCGACCGTATAAGCTATGAAAGAGCAATTCAGCTACCGCGACGCGGGCGTTGACATAGACGCCGCCAACGAAGCCAAGGATCGCATCAAGCGTTTAGCTCGAGAAACTTTC
Organism: Acidobacteriota bacterium; assembly: GCA_038040455.1. GTDB lineage: Bacteria > Acidobacteriota > Blastocatellia > UBA7656 > UBA7656 > Onstottus_A. The sequence goes on along the minus strand of JBBPIH010000030.1, from coordinate 47,460 downwards.
ACGCCGAACGTGATGACCGAGATCGGTTCGTTCGGCGGGATGTTTCGCGCTGACTTCTCAAAGATGAAAGAGCCTGTGCTCGTGTCGTCGGCCGACGGCGTCGGTACAAAGCTCCGCGTCGCGTTCATGACCGGCGTTCACAACACCGTCGGGTACGATCTGGTTTGCCACTGCGTCAACGACATTCTGGTTCAAGGCGCGCGGCCGCTTTTCTTTCTCGACTACATCGCCGCGGGAAGACTTGTTCCCGAAACGATTGCTTCCGTAATCGAAGGTCTTGCCCGCGGATGCAAAGAGGCGGGATGCGCGCTGATCGGGGGCGAGACCGCCGAGATGCCAGGCTTCTACGCCGATGGAGAATACGATGTGGCAGGCTTCATCGTCGGTGTGGTCGATCGCGCCAAAATCATCGACGGCTCGCGCATCACGCCCGGGGACATCCTGATAGGCTTGCCGTCAGAGGGATTGCACACGAATGGCTACAGCCTCGCTCGTAAGCTGCTCTTCGAAGTCGCGGGATATGCGCCCGATACAAGCATCGATGAACTGGGTTGCACAGCCCCTGAGGAGCTGCTGAAGCCACACCGCAGCTATCTCGGAGCTCTCGAAGGCTTATTGGAATCGGGTGTGATAAAGGGACTCGCGCACATCACCGGCGGCGGCTTGCTCGAGAACATCCCGCGCATCTTGCCTGAAGGCACGGCGGCTGACATCAGGACCGGGTCCTGGCCCGTGCTGCCGGTGTTTGATCTGCTGCGCCGAATCGGCAACGTGCCCGAGCGGGAGATGTACCGGACTTTCAACATGGGAATCGGAATGGTCGTGATCGCAAGTCCTGACGATGCCAGCCCCGTGCGTGCACATTTCGATCAGCGAGGCGACGCGCACTACGACATCGGGCGGATTGTTGGTGGCTCGCGGTCGGTCTCGATGAAGTAGCACAGACTTTATTAGTCTGTATTTGGCACCCCGTGGGGGTGCAATGTTTATAGAAACGTGATCCGTGCGAGAGCCGCACCCCAGCGGGGTGCAATGTGCCGGATTCACTCTCGTAAAATGAGCGAGTGACCGACATAGCACCCCGCTGGGGTGCGCCGCGCCGAACGACCCGCTTCTATAAATATTCAACTCCTAGCGGAGTTGCTCAAACGGAGTTGGGAGATGAACCGGTGGTATGTCGAAACTAGAGGCACAGACTTTGGTCTGTGTCCCAACGATGAATTACGGTCTATCCACGCGGACACAGACTAAAGTCTATGCTACTCCCCCGGTTGAAGCATCTCGCAACAATGGCATGGCATTCATCGTTAGGAGTCACGGAGCGAAGGATGGCAGAGTGGTGTCCGAACTGCGGAAGAAACGTTGACGAAGACGAAAAGTTTTGCCGCCAATGCGGCATGCCTCAGCACCTCGCCGGTGAAGAGGCGACAGCGTGGATTCTGACTCCGCAACCCGCGCCGGAATCAACCCGCGGGACGACGCCAGTTCAGCCCAGTCCTACCTCGCCGACCTCGCCACCGACTGGGGCCGCATACGTTCCTCCGACGCCGGCGCTTTATTATCCGCCACCTTATCCAACTCAGTATCAGACGCCGGCTCCGGCGGGTCAGCCTCACATCTCGCTTGGCGAATGGCTATCGGGCGGGTGGCAAGTCTACAAGGAGAACTGGGCTTTGATGTCGCTCGCCACGCTGTTGGGCGGATTGTTGAGCATGGTGACTGGGGGGATACTCGCAGGCCCGCTGTTGATGGGAATGTTCCGAATGGCGTTCAAGACGATGCGCGGCGAGCGGCCCGAGATCGGTGACCTGTTCAACTGGCGAGGCCGCTTTCTTCAGGCGTTCTTGACTGCGCTGATTTTCGGGGTGATTTATTTTGTACTTGGCGGGATTGGTAATAACAGCGCCTTCTTCGGGCTACTGAGCGCGGCTGCGACGCCCTTCCTCTACTTAATGATGGGGTTTACGACATCGCTGATCATTGAGCGCGAGTTGGACGTGGCGAAAGCGATTAACCAGGTTGCGAGGCTCGTCTTCTCGCGGGATGCGTTCATGTGGTGGGTCGTTGGGTTGGTGTTTGCTGCAATCTCTGTGGGCGGCACGATAGCCTGTGGCATAGGAGTGCTGGTGACGCTGCCGTGGATGATATCGGCGACGGCGGTCGCTTATCGAGATGTTTTCGGGATGGACGATCCAAACCGCACAAATCATTGATCGCCCAAGCTGTGATTCGAACAGTCGCGCAAAGATTCAGTCGGCAAATCCAGAAAGGAGGCTAAGGCAAAGCTTCGACGATGAACAATAAACCTGCACCACAAGTTCGGTTTGGCGATTGGATAAGTGAGGGCTGGAAGATGTTCACCGAACAATGGAAGGGATGGGTGACCCTCTCACTTAGCTTCTTCCTGGCCGTGGTTGTGCCGATAGGCGCGTTCATCCTCCTGATGTATGTGATGATGTTTGCGACGATGACGACCCAGGGCTCGCGCGGCGCTCCCCCGCAAATACCCCTGATGACAATGCTTTTTTTCTATCTTGGACTGTTCGCGCTGATCATCGTCTTGATGCCACTCTCAGTTTTTGTGATGGGGGGAGCCTACCGTGCGGCGTTCAAGCAGCTTCGCGGAGGGCGCGTAGAATTTCGTGATCTGTTCTCGGCGCGAGACTGTTACTGGCGCTTGCTTGGAGCGACGCTCATACATTTCTTGTTCGTCGCCATCGGCGCGATGCTGTGCGTGATACCTGCTTTTATTGTTTCCGGGCTTTTTTTCTTCACGCTGCCGCTGATAGTCGAGCGCAATCTCGGAGTCTTTGAAGCTATGCGCGCCAGCCGCGATGTTACGCAACCCAATCTTCTAATGTTCACGCTTCTCGCCTTCGTAGTTCAGTTGATCGCATCTGCCGGAAGCTACGCTTGTTATGTTGGACTGCTCGCTAGCTGGCCTCTGATGTTCACGATTACTGCGGTCGCATATCGCGATTGCTTTGGCGTGTCAGGCGCGCGGAGTTTCCTGCCAGTTGGTTCACCTCCGCAGGCTGGCTATGAGGCGCCGCCTGCTATCTACACGCCGTCGCCTGCAGAGCAGTCGCTAGCATGCCCCAACTGCCAAACCGCTGTACCTGCGACGGCGCAGTTCTGCCCTCGCTGCGGAGCTAGTGTCATGTAACTAATAGCAAGTAAATGAAGACTGAATTCAAGAACGAAGGAAACGAGCAAATAGCCGTCATAGGTGCTGGCTACTGGGGCATCAACCACGTAAGGAGTTTTCACGAGCTTGGCGCGCTCAGCATGGTTTGCGATACGAGCCGGTCCTCGCTCGAGGGAATCGCAGAGAAGTTTCTTGATGTTAGGATTGAGAATGATTTCACAAGCGCGCTTGCCTCCGCGAACGTTCGCGGCGTGGTGATAGCGACGCCTGCTGAAACTCATTACCAGATCGCCCGGGCAGCACTCGAAGCAGGCAAGGACGTGCTCGTAGAGAAACCGCTGACGCTTGATGTGGCCGAAGGAGAGCGTCTGGTGAATCTTGCCGGCGAGCGCGGCGCGATACTGATGGTAGGCCATCTGCTCGAGTATCACCCTGCTGTTTTGAGACTTCGCGAGTTGATCGAATCAGGCGAAATCGGCGAGCTCCGATACATCTATTCTAATCGGCTCAATCTGGGAAAGGTGAGAAGGGAAGAGAACATCCTGTGGAGTTTCGCGCCGCACGACATCGCAATTATTTTGAGGCTCGTAGGGGCGTGGCCGAGCCGCGTCACGGTCACCGGTGGGGCCTATCTTCAACCGAGCATAGCCGACGTGACCGTCACGAGCATCGAGTTTCCGACCAGCGTTCGCGCGCACATATTCGTGAGCTGGCTGCACCCGTACAAGGAGCAGCGCCTGGTCGTGGTCGGATCAAAACGAATGGCGGTCTTTGACGATGTGCGAAAAGACGGCAAGTTGGTGGTGTACGATCAAGGGGTCGAGTTTGTGGATGGCCAGCCAGTGACGAGAAAGAACGAGGGCATCGCTGAGGTGCTCGACTTCACCGAGCCGCTCCGCCTCCAGTGCCTGCAATTCCTGGAGTGCATCGAGACACGGCGGCAGCCGCTCACCGACGGCGAAAGTGGGCTGCGTGTGTTGCGCGTGCTCGATGCGGCAGAGCGCTCGCTGGCGGCGGGCGGAACCCCGATCGAGCCGTAGCATAGACTTTAGTCTGTGTGCTTCAACCAGTGAGTCCATTGGCACGCACACAGACTAAAGTCTATGCTACGTCCTTATGGAAAAAAACTACTTCGTTCACCAGTCAAGCTACGTCGACGAGCCGTGCGAGATCGGCGAGGGCACGAAGATATGGCACTTCTCGCACGTCATGGCGGGCTCCAAGATCGGCCGGCGGTGCAACATAGGCCAGAACGTCGTGGTCTCGCCTGATGTGCGCATCGGCGACAACGTTAAGGTTCAAAACAACGTCTCGATTTACACCGGGGTAGAGCTCGAAGATGACGTCTTTTGCGGCCCCTCAATGGTGTTCACCAATGTGAACAACCCTCGTAGTCACGTCCCGCGCAAGGACGAGTATCGCAAGACGCTTGTAAAGCGAGGCGCGTCAATCGGCGCGAACGCGACGGTCGTTTGCGGTCATACGATCGGACGCTACGCCTTCATCGGAGCGGGCGCAGTGGTGACTCGCGACGTGCCCGACTACGCAATGGTTGTTGGTAATCCGGGGCGAGTAGTTGGATGGATGTGTCAGTGCGGCGTGAAGCTCGATTTGTCGCGTGATGCGCGTGCGAGCGAGCGCGCCACTTGTTCGGCGTGCGGAGCAAGCTATTTAACGCAGGGCGGCTCACTGGCCGAAACAACGAACCGCCCGTAGCCAGGCGACGATGTTCAAGCAACAAAATGGTCGCTGTAGATTGGGTTGGCTACGTCAAGCGACGGGCGCAATTCAATCTTTAACTGACGATCCGCGCCACATTCGTAACAAGTCTGCACCAGACGATTGTCCGTGCTGCGAGAATGCGGGATACCCCAGTAATGCGCGTGGTTCCTAAGAAAAGCTAGTATCTTCATCGTCATCGTCGTACCCCCTCAACTAATCAAGCCAACTAACAGTTTCTTATTGAGTCAATTCATAAGACGCAATCTCGTCGCTGTTTGCTGCAAAAAATATTCCGCGAGTAGATCGTTGGCTAACTGCTGCGTCAAGACTCTAATCGGGACACTGCGTCCGTATTACAGACGATTGCCTTCGCAATCCCGTACGCCTTGTTAAGACATACGGTACGCTCGCCGGAGTCCATTTCACGCTTGATACGGACTTAAATTGCGAATCACCGGCCTGTTCCTTGATGCTTGAATAAAACGGCTTCCGGTTTCACAAGAGCTCGTCGACGTTTTCCGGCGGACGGCCTAGCACAGCTTTGTTGCCCTTGACGACGATGGGTCTTTGAATAAGGTCGGCGTTTTCAACCATGATATAATCACGCCGCAACGTTATTCATAACTCTTGGTAAGCAATGGACGACGTGTATGAAGTAGAACTACAAGACGTCACAAAGCGCTTCGGCGAAGTTACCGCCGTCGACTCGGTTTCGCTGGCTGTAGCGCGAGGCGAGTTCTTGACTCTGCTGGGTCCGTCAGGTTGCGGCAAGACGACGCTGCTCCGAATGATAGCCGGGTTCGAATCGCCGGACGCGGGCCGCGTGATTCTCACCGGAAGCGATGTAACTGAACTTTCACCTCATCAGCGCGACGTCACCACCGTGTTCCAGCACTACGCGCTCTTTCCTCATTTGAACGTGTTTGACAACGTGTCGTTTGGGCTCGAGCGCAGACGCGCCCGGCGCGATGAGATAAAACGTCGGGTCGCGGCTGCCCTCGAGATGGTGCGTCTGGACGGGCTCGATGAACGTAAGCCGGGAGAATTGTCCGGCGGCCAGCAGCAGAGAGTCGCGCTAGCTCGGGCTTTGGTGGTCGAGCCGAAAGTCTTGCTGCTCGACGAGCCGCTGGCCGCGCTTGATTTGAAACTCAGAAAGCAGATGCAGCTTGAGCTGAAAGGCTTGCAGCGGCGTCTAGGCATAAGCTTCATTTACGTCACTCACGATCAGGAAGAGGCGCTGACGATGAGCGACACGATCGTTGTAATGAACGCTGGCCGTATCGAACAGATAGGCCGCGCGGAAGAGATCTACGAGCGCCCACTAACTGAGTTCGTCGCTGGCTTTATCGGCGCCTCGAATACCATCGAGGGTATTGTTGAGGCAGTGGACGGGCTTTCCATCATCAGCATCGGCAACACAAGGGTCAGCGCGCGAGCTAACGGAGTGAAGCCAGGCGAGCGCGTTCGCGTGTTAGTCAGGCCCGAGAAGATTAGCATCTCGTCAGACGCTTCACCGCATGCGCTCGCGGGCAAGATTGAGTCGGCGGTCTATCTGGGCGAGAGCACGCAGTGGAAGATATCGATTGAGGGCGGGCAAGCGATCACGGTGCTCGAGCAGAACCGGCAGCCTTTTCAATCGGCACAGACTCGAGTCGGGCAGACTGTATACGTTAGTTGGGACCCTGAGAGCGCGGTGATACTGAACGGATAATTCGGCAAGACCAGCTCGTGAGCGTTTCCGCAGACAGGACCTCAACCATAACCTCGCAGACAGTGGAATGGCACCCCGTAGGTGTGGAATGTTTATAGAAACGTGGTCCGTGCGAGAGCCGCACCCCAGCGGGGGGCAATGTGCCGGATCAACTCTCGTAAAGTGAGCGAGTGACCGACATAGCACCCCGCTGGGATGCGCCACGCCGAACGACCCGCTTCTATAGAACATTCAACTCCTAGCGGAGTTGCTCAAACGGAGTTGGGAGATGACCCGGTGGTATGTCCAAACTAGGGACTGTGGAATCCAGCGGTGCGCGGCTAAGCCTCGAAGAGCGGCACAACACACAACCTGAAAGGCTCTCGCTTTCAGCTTTCGTTGTCGTTGCGGTGATATTTGTCGCAGCAAGATTGTGGCATCTTACCTCTTATGGCCTGTTCGGTGATGAAGTCTTCACACTGTGGACTGCGGCGCAGGATTGGAGAAGCCTGTTCGCATCTGTCGTGGGAGACGTCGTGCACCCGCCGTTGTTTTACGTGCTGCTCAAGGTTTGGATCGCGACCGGCGGGCAGTCACTCTTCTGGTTGAAGCTGCTGCCCATACTGTTGTCCATCGCTTCGGTTTTACCTTTCGTCTTTTTGTGCCGGGAGCTTAAGGTGGCGCCGGCCGCAATGAACCTGGCGTTGTGGCTGATGGCGGTCAACGGGTTTTTGATAAACCATAGTCAGGAACTGAGAATGTACAGCCTCTTGCTTTTGCTGACGCTCACTTCTATGTGGCTCTTTGCGAAGCTCGTCAATCAAGACGTTTACATAACCAGGACTCAAGCTATGCTGTGCGCGGTGAACCTGTTCCTGGTGTTCACGCATTACTACGGGTGGGTCGTCGTAGCGATCGAGTTGGTGTTCTTGTTGATCTGGAAACGCGAACGTCTGCGCTCATTCGCGATCGGTGCTGCCTTTCTCGCTCTTTGCTTCAGCCCATGGGTCTGGTTCGTTGCGAAGGCCACGCGAGTTAATCCCAGCCGGGTGAACTTCGTCTGGAACCGGCCACCCGCCGCGTCGGAACTTGTCGGATACTACGGGAATCTCAACGGCCCGTTGAGCTACCGCTGGAAAGTTTTTGGGACGGCGCTGTTGATGCTCGTGTTCCTGGCGCCGGTAGTCGTGTGGGGCTGGCGAATTCCAAGACGGTGGCGTGAGAATAGGCCCGAGTCGATGGCCTTTTGGTGGCTCGGGTTATTCGCGTTGGGGCCAGTCGCTCTGGCTTTCGTCGCCAGCCACCTTCTGCCCCACCCGGTATGGGCATTCCGTTATCTAATTATCGCCGCGCCGGCATATCTGTTGTTGGTTGCCGCGGCGGCGTGCAGATTAAAAGGGCAGCGAGTTCGGATCGGCGCGGTTGTTCTCTTACTTTGCTGGTCGGGTCTGAGCGGGTTTACGGAGATCGTCAACCGGGGCAAGATCACATGGGAGCCGCTGGTTCGAAAAATGATGCAAGCTGAACCCGAGCAGACCCCCGTCAGGGTATATGTTACCGACGCCAACATCGGCAACACGATTCAGTTCTATCTTGATCAGGCGAACGGAAGTAGATTTCAAGTATCGTTCGTCGGCAGCTTGAACTTGCAGGAGGACGATCACTACTGGGTGGCGTTCATCCGGTACCCGAACGAGGTTGAGCCCCTCCCTCAGAGTACGCTGCGCGAACGCGGATACAAGGTCGGTGAAACCGTTGAATCGGCAACCGCTGGCCAGAGAGCCATGATTTTCCCCGTGTGGAAACGCCGATAGCACGTTGGTGAAGACAAATCGGTAGCTTGGAGATCTGATGAGAAAAAGCAGCCGCGCCCGTTTGCTACTAACGCCCGCCGTCGTGTGGCTTACACTGTTCATCATTGCTCCGCTGTTGATTGTGATGGTGGTCAGCCTGGCGAGTCGTGGCCTGTATGGGAAGACTATCTACGAGTTCACGCCTGCAAACTTCCTTCGCGCGTTCGACCCGCTGTACCTGCGCGCTTACTGGAGGACGACTTGGATTGCAACTACCACGACCGTGTTGTGTGCGGTAGTGAGCTATCCGGTCGCATACTACCTGGCAGTGCGCGCACCGGAGCGGTGGAAACGCCCGTTGCTGGTCCTGACGGTCATTCCGTTTTGGACCAGCTTTTTGATTCGGACCTATGCCTGGATTCTGCTGCTCAGAAGCGAAGGTGTCATCAATTCGGGATTGATGAGCACCGGTTTGATCGCCGCGCCACTCAAGTTGCTCTATTCCGATTTTGCTGTTCTGGTGGGCCAGGTCTACGGCGAGTTGCCGTTTATGATCTTGCCGATCTATGTTGCCTTGGATCGGCTCGATGTTCGGTTGTTGGAAGCTGCGCAGGACCTCGGCGCAAACAGGTTTTGGACTTTTGTGAAGGTGACGCTGCCCCTATCACGTCCCGGCTTGATTGCGGGGATAGTGCTCGTATTTATCCCGTCGCTTGGGGCGTTCATAACGCCGGATCTCCTGGGCGGCGCGAAGTCGGTGATGATCGGCAACCTGATTCAGAATCAATTCGCGCAGCTCAATCAACCTTTCGGCTCCGCGCTATCCTTGATACTGACAGCGGCGGTGTTGTTGCTTCTAGCGATCGCCTTCAAGTCGGGGCTCAAGGCGACAGAGCTTGCGTGAAAAGAAATTTGCACGAGCGCTGCAATCATTCGCGAACTTAGCTCGGCAATAACTCAAATCAACATCGAGGCGTGAGCTGTCCGTAAGCCTTAGCTGGCTGCTGAAAAAGGGCGCTCGCCACTAAGACACAAAGACACGAAGCTGCACCAAGTCAGTGAATGCAGTATGTTGTGGGCTTTGTGCTCCTTTGTGCCCTCGTGCCTTAGTGGCGATAGGTTAGTTTTTCAGCAGCCTGTTAGGGCGATTGCACTGCACTACTCCAACTCGACTTTGAGCTTCTCCTCCAGGCAAAGCTAATTCGTCCGCTTGGACGTCCGATCTTTTCTGCCCAGAACAATCCCTTCGACACTCAGATCTTCGTCCAGGTCTTCCCAATGAATGCCAATGCCAGGACCGATGAATTCGTAGTTCTCTCGCTGTTCTTTCGTCGCATTCAGAAGCCGTGGGTAGAAGGCTCGCGGCGCCGACAATTGACGTCCGTCGTCAAGGCCGAGCCAAATATTATCGTCATCAAACCAAACTTTGACAGCGCGAACTTCAGATACCTGATAGCGACTCCACTCAAAGACTTTAGGCATCGACAAGTCTCTATCGAACTCTCCTACTAACTCAACGTGTTTGCATTGTCTCGCCGCCCGACCTGTTCCCTTAGTTGATCAACTGAGCGAGACGCTGGACCGTGTTACGATACCGCTACCGTACGCCCGGAGCGGCCGTCGTCGCCTCCGGCGCCCTCTTCAAGTACTTGTCGTACCACGCAAGATATCGCTCATATCGATCGCGCACGTAGCTCGGGCGGCTGATGCCGTGATTCTCGTTTGGATAAATCACCATCTGCGTATCGACGCCAAGGCTCCTGAGCGCCTGGTACATCTGCTGGCCGCCCTGGATCGGCACGTTGAAGTCGCGCTCGCCGCCGAGAAACAGCGTCGGCGTCTTGATGCGATCAGCGTGCAAGAATGGATAGGAAATCTTCTGGTAAGTCTCCCACGCTTTCGGGTCCCACGGCGGACCGATCTCGTAGTCGTACTGAAGGATGTATTGATCGGTCCCGTAGAACGCAACCGTGAACGCCGTGCCGGCGCCGCTGGTCGCCGCCTTGAACCGCGTATCGCTGGCGATCATGTAGTCGGTCAAGATTCCGCCATAGCTCCAGCCGCCGACGCCCAAGCGATCGGGATCGGCCACTCCCATCTTGATCACGTGATCGACTCCCGCCTGCAGATCCTCGACTTCGTAATGCCCCCAGTCGGCGAAAATGGAGCGTGAGTATTTCATGCCACGACCGGAGCTGCCTCGATAATTTACTGCCAACACCGCGTAGCCGTTTGCAGCGAAGAACTGCCGCTCGAGGCTGAAAGAATGCTGATCCTGCCCATTCGGACCGCCGTGGATGCGCAGCAACAACGGAACCTTGGCACCTTTCACATAACCGACCGGGTAGGTTAGCAAGCCATTCACTTCAGTGCCGTCTTTGCTCTTGAAATTGACTTCTTCGGTGGATGCGATCTCAAGCTCGGCGAACAGCGCGTCGTTCTGATGCGTGATCTGCCTTAGAGCGCCGCCGTCCACGGCATTGACTTCCGTGTGCCTCGTGTTGCTGCCCGAGAGCACGACGGAGCGTCCCCCCGCCGAGTCCCAACTGGACACCACGATGGGGGGCGACATCAATCGCTCGACGGCGCCGCCGGCAAGGTTCACCTGAGCCGGATAGACGGAGCGGTCATCGGTGACCAGAAAGCGAATTGATTTGCCATCCGCACTGAAGGTCTGCGAGGAGACGCCGCGGTCGAGAGCTTCAACAGCTTTGACGCGTGTGGGCTCACCGCTCCCGTCGGAGGCCACAATCGTCAAATGGCTCATGCCGTAGGCGCTGTATTTTTTCTCGTCGCCTTCAAGGAACGCGATCCATTTTCCGTCCGGGCTCCATTCCAGGCGCGAACGCCCGCCGCGGCTGGTCGCCGGAGTCAACTGCTTTTGTGAAGCGCCGGGTTTCGAATCAGTCACGAAAATCTGGGCTGATGGCTCGCGATCCGGGTCTTCTGCGCGATTGCTCATGAAAGCTATGCGGCTTCCGTCTGGCGACCACGAAGGCGTGGACTCGTCGGCTTTGCTTGCGGTCAACCGGTCCAGCTTCTTCGATTCGATGTCGAACAAGTAGATGTAGCTGTGGCGTCCTGAGAGCAGATAACCTTGGCCGTCCTGCTTGAACTTGTAGCGATCGATCACTATCGGCTTCGGCGCTTTCGGCCTTGCCGCGCCCGGCCCGCCAGCAGCGCCGCCTTCTGGCGTCGCAGGGGTGTTCAGATCAGCGTCAGGATCGGGATCGCCGACGACCAGCGCCAAACGCCTCGAGTCCGGCGACCATTCGTAGCCCTGCAACCGTCCTTTCAACTCGGTGAGCTGCATGGCCTCTCCGCCGCTGCGATCGAGCAGCCACACCTGGTTGCCCTTTGTCTTGCCCGGCCGCGATGAGGTGAACGACAGGTACTTGCCGTCCGGACTCCACCGCGGCGACCCTTCGCTATCCAGGCTCCAGGTGATCTGGCGGTCTTTCTTACCGTCGAAGCTGACCATCCAAATATGTGCGTTGCTCTTGTCTTCTTTCACATCGATGGTCGAGACGACGTAGGCCACCCATTGCCCGTCGGGCGAGACCTGCGGATCGCGCACGTCGCGAACACGTGGGATGTCGTCGAGCTTAAGCGGCCGTCTTGCAGGCTGCTGCGCGGCGACGACGTTCGTGACAGCAAGCAATAACACCAGAATCTGAGATAGTCGTTTGGCGTACATGGCGTGTATTTACCTCCTGAAATTGGGCTCCATCGGTTCGAAAGCTACAAGATTGGCGGGATTCTATCGAAGAAGGGAATCGGCAGCAAGGTCGCTTCGACAGGTGGCTTCGACGACTTGTCGACGACTTCCACGCGTCGGTGCGCGTAATGATATTTCACCTGGAATCGTGAAGGCACAAAGGAACGGGTGAATCCGCGGACCGTGGATTCTGATCAGGCATCGCTAGGAGGCCGCGATCGTGTTGATCCACCGGAGCCCTATGACGAACAGGATTTGGGCGAGCGCGAGGGCAAAGAGGTGGAGTTGTTTCGTGAAGACTTGCCTCGTGCTGCAACGCCGCTAGTTTCACACATCAATCGGCGGCTTGGGTTTGCGTTGTTGCTGTCCGTCATCTAGTTAACAGACTCATCGCTTCTTGTGCGAAGTCGCGATTTCAACTGAAGCTTCAGTTTCTTCAATTCCTCAAAGAACTCATCTTCTGACTTTAGACTTACGGGTGCCAGAAGGCTCCTCAGCGCTCTCAGAAGAGTGTGCGCGACAATTAGCTCGGTTTCAGCCACGTCTTGTGCGGTGACATACGTCGCGCCGCTGTGCACGATGCTGGATCGAAGCGCGTAGATTTTTCTTAGACGTTGATGAGTTGCCAATCGCTCCTGTCTCGTAGCCGACATCAGCGAAGTGTAGTCAGCAATGGTTGTCGATATGGGTGTATCTCTATCTCTAGAGAATAGTGCTTCGGCCGAGATTACATAGAATAGAAAACGCGACAGGGAATCTCGTTCGTTGAAACCTTTAGAAAAGAAATGTAGTGCCCTGAGCATTCTTTCTTTCAGCTTGTTTCCGGCAGTCTTCCCGCTCATCAGGTTTAAGAGTGCTGCGAAGCCTCTCTTTACGAATTGACGTGTTTGCGTCGGATCGAGCCTGGTCAAGAGTTGGGAGCCTTCTCTGAGAGGGTACCTATAAACTTCACCACCTTTTCTGTCTAAGAGGAACCAGTGATTAACATCTTAGACGCACGCTTATCGCGCGCCGGCTGCAGCACATTTTTGGACTGCCTTTCAGCAACCGAAAGGGGACCTACTACTGGTCGTTTCGCTGTACGTCTTGCTTTCCTGATGGCAGGCGTCGCTCAACTCGTTTCCAAACGTTCAACTGCCCTCGTTAAGTCCCGTACCTCTTGACGTAACTCCTTGATCTCGTCGCGATTTCGCTGCGTGTCCTGTGCCAACACCAACAATCGCTTCGCCATGTCGAGAATTTGCTTCCACATGAGGTTATGCAGCTTTCAGCCGCGCCAAGATTTCGCGCGTTTCAGCTTTGAGCTCGTCGATCTCGTCTTGATCACGTTCCATTTGTTCCCTAACGCGATCGATTTCTTCGATGCACTCGTGAACCGCTGCCTTGATCTCGGCGGATTCGGTGTCTGGCTCGAGGGTTATTGGATTATCCATGTTGTTCACCTCAGCCGCATTCTAACCCTTGTCTAAGAGCGACTCAACAGCACGCCACAGACGACTTCGGCGACTCGGCAGATTTCGACGGGTCGGTGTGGGTTACGATACTAAACCCTGAAAAGGGTGAAGACATAGAGTCACCAGTGAATTTATGAACCGTGGATAAGGCGAACCAACGGGCTAACCCCGAAGGTGGCGGAGGCCGTCATGTTCAAGACACATTGACCAGATCCTTAACTCAGGGAGCTGTGCGCAAGGGCATTTTGTCCGGGTACTAACCTCCCCTAAAGCTCGGCCTCGGCTGCCGCGATGAGGGCTTTGATATAACCGAACGCGTAAGCAAAGGCCTGAGAGCCGTGCGGGTCTCCTGATATCTGGGGCACGTGATCAGGCATCATCATCCCGTCATAGCCCACTTCTTTGTAAACTCTCATCGCCTTCAACATATCAACATCGCCATCATCGATGAATGTCTCGCGGAAGTTGAGAAAGCCGCCCCGGATGTTGCGGAAGTGGACGTTGAAGATTTTGCCCCGGCTGCCGAAGTAGCGGATCACGTCAAAGATCTCTTTCTCCGGTTTCTGCAACATCTCCGAGACCGTGCCCTGGCAGAAGTTTAGTCCGTGATACTTGCTGGGCACGATGTCGACGAAGCGTTTCAGCCCTTCGACACTGCCGAGCACGGTGTGCACGCCACGGTAGCCTTTATCGCGAGGCATGCCCGGGTCATGAGGGTGGCAGGCCATCCTCACCTTGTACTCTTCGGCCACCGGGATCACGCGTTGTAGGAAGTAAGTGATGCGCTCCCAGTATTGATCAGCATTGACCAAGCCGGCCTCAGTCAGAGCCGGCTCCTGCCTGGCTCGGTCATAAACGAAGGTGCTGTAGGTAGCTCCGCCCCTGCCCGGAGTGGGCTCAGTGCGTACAACTCCAAGAATACTCAAGTTGTATTTCAAAGCGCGAATCCCGGCTCTCGCCGAGTTGCGGATCATCTGGCAGATACTGTCGATCTCTCGATCCCGCTGCGGGCTTTGGCCGAGCAGAATATGCGGGTTCTCCGCCTGAGTGATGTAGCTGGCGCTGAGGGGCAAGGGGACCATTTCCAGCTTGATGCCAAAAGACTCGACACGTTCTCTCAGCTTCAACAAGCCCTCCACCGACCATCGTTCGTCCATCCATGCTGAGGGAAGAGCGCTGCAGATGTGGTTCACGCCGAAGGCTGCCAGCAGCCGTAGGATCTCATCCGAAGAGACATGCTGAGTACCCACCTTCATCAGCGCTTTCCGCGGTATAGCAGCTTGCTTTCCGTGAGCCCGCTCCGCTGCAATAGCGAGTTGAGATGGGGGGAGAGAGTTGGCCAGCGCTCCAGTTGTAATGCCCATCCCAGCCAGACGCATGAACTTTCTGCGATGCATCGCATCCTCCTCGCTACCTCATAGCATAGACTTTAGTCTGTGTGACGAGATCAATTCGGCTCTATACAAGCGGACACAGACTAAAGTCTATGCTACATCAGATCAACGAAAACACACGTTCGGCGTTTTCATGCAGGAACATTCGCTTCGTCTCATCGTCTAGCTGGAGAATAGCCAGGTCTCTTAAGCACTCCGCAGGCCTCAACATCGGATAGTTAGATCCAAACAACACCTTCTTGCGTCCGTGGCCTCGCAGGTAGTCCACGAGCTCTCCCGGATATCGACTGCTCTTATACGCAGACGTGTCGATATAGACATTGGGATACTTGGTGGCCAGAGATATCATCTCCGCCGTCCATGGGTAACCAATGTGACCTGCGACAATCTGGAGCTCTGGAAACTCGAGAGCCACATGATCAAGATAAGGAATTGGACGGCCGGGCTCCGATGGACACAGAGGACCTGTGTGTCCCACTTGCAGACAAAACGGAATTCCCAGCTCGACACACTCGGTGTACAGCGGATAATACCGACGATCATCCGGCGGCAAATTCCAAAGCCAGGGCACTATCCTCAACCCTCGAAAGCCGAGCTCGCGAACGCAGCGTCTCAATTCGCGGACAGCGTCCATCGGCCGATATAGATCTACGGAGGCAATACCTATGAGCCGTTCCGGATACGATTCGATGAAGCTGGCGACCTCATCGTTCTTGATAAGCGGGCCTTGAGGTCCCCACCACGCTGAGATGAGCCCGATGCGGATGCCTGCATCGTCCATAGCTGCGATCGTGCTTTCAAGAGGGATGTCCGAGCTTAGAGTTTCACCGCGGGTCCACCGACGCACGGAGTCAAACATAGGGTGTTGGCTAAAGCTGGGCGAAGGGTGCTGCATCCATGCGTCGATGATCCGTTTTTCGGTTTCCATTGTGGTTCCTGCGAGCTACTGAAATGCGCTGCTATGTTGCGGCCGAAGCAGACGTCTTCTCGGCCTTAGCCGGATCATACTTCGACCGAATGAGTTGCAAGGTCAGACAGAGATCGCTTCCGACAAGTAGCCTTCGAGGAGAGACTTTCAATCTCTTGCAGTTACGCAAAAGGAACGCTGGCGGCCGGTCCGCGCGCTTTCGACCGTGAGGCTTTAAGTTGTGTGCGCTGAGTAGTCTCTCAGAAATGCCAGGAAAGTCCTCGTGATCCTCCACCACGTCCAACCCGTCAGCAACGTGAGCACGATAGTCACAAACGGTACTGCGAGAAAGGCGCGCCGATCCGCCTGCAACGCAAGCGCGAGCCCTAAAGCTGTCAGGAGTGTGAATCCCCAGAGCGAAGGCTCGCGAACTGCGAACCACCATAGAAGCGTCTTTTTTTGAGAGGTCTTTCTTTCGAGGTACTCATTAACCGCAGCGCGATCGTTCGTCCTCGGTGGTTTGTACCAAACTGTTGTTCGCGATTCACTTCCCGCCACTGTTGTTCGCGATTCATCGTTCGACGCTGTCTCTTTCGATCCACCTGAAGCCTCGATCTTCTTACCGCGAATAAGTTGGGCCACAAGAGCGCCGCTATAAATCACGCCTAGTGACACCGCTGCTGCGATCCATGTCGACTGGGCGATTCGTCCCCTCGTTTCACTAAGCAAGAACGAAACGGACAAACCCGGAATCAATATCGCCATCGCCCTGGAGAGTCGAATGCGAGTCCGAATGTAGTTCGCGTAAGTGACTGCTTCGGCGTTCTGGAGGATTTTCATCCGGTATTGGTCCTCAGGAAAAGGGTCCGACTCTAGCGGCGCTTTCTTCCACTGAAGAGCCGTTTGCAAGCGGCAATGTCGCTCTATGTCCTCCAGCAACGTGTCAGCGCATCTATCAAAAACGATTCCGACTAGATAGGCCGTCGCGATCACGGCAGCGCTCGCTATCACTACAACGCTTGTGATCACGGCAGTACCGGAGGGGCTGTCGAGCTTTTTTACTTGAGAGGTAATTTCCGGAGACAAGATCAGTCCCAGATTCAGAATGACAAGTAGCCCGATCAGAACTTGCTCAACAAAGACTTCGGTGGTCTTCATCTGCTAAGTCTCCAATGTCGCGCTCATTCTCAACTCTAATCAGTGGTTATGGTGCTTTTCGAGAATCTTCAGCGAGGAGCGAAGCAGATCCTTCGCGTCGTCAAAGGCAAGCAGATTGTACGCTTCTTCAGGCGTACACCAGCGCGACTCGCGTTGCTCGCCTCCTCCAACCGTCCGAGTGTACTCGAGCAGGTAGAACTCGACTTCAATAGTCTTGCCCTCATAGTCAAACTCAAAGGCACCCGCGCGAGCCAGCACCGTCGCTTCGATTCCCGCTTCCTCTCGCACTTCGCGAATCGCCGCCTCCTTCGCGCATTCGCCTGCCTCAATGTGTCCTTTGGGAAAAATCCAGTGATTCGGATTCTGTTTGGCTTTGACAATGAGAAAACGCGGCGTTGCGTCGTCGAATCTGACGACTATTCCTCCGGCTTCAGCAACCTTTGACAATAGTCTCCTCCTCCTCAGAGAGTTCCTATCGGCGCAAGCTCACTACTTGCCGCTGCGAGCCTATGCTTGTTCTCGCGATGAATCAAGCGCCGTACATCACCGTCTCCCCCCGCAACGCGGAGTGTGAATCCAGGGGCAAGCACGCGACACAATCCCCCAACTCTACCGGGGGTATGAGAGCCCGCCGAGCCTTATGCGCGAGCCTATGAGAACGTAGTACGTTTCCGCGTAGCCGATGAATCGCCAGCTTGAAAAGCCTTCCCTCGAATGTTAATGGTATTCATCCCAATCATGCATTGTCAGAACGGTACCTATCGATGAACATCCTTGGCATCTCAGGACAAGAGCGAGACGCGGCGGCGGCACTCGTTCGAGACGGGCGAGTCATAGCCGCAATTGAAGAAGAGAAACTCTCGCGCATCCGCCACATCGGGATGAACTACGCGGGCGGGCTGCCCTTTCACGCGATTGACTTTTGTCTCGAGCGCGGCGGAATTGGCTTCGAAAAGATCGACTGCGTAGCTTATTACCTCGAGCCTCACAAGCGTTTTCACCGAGAGATTGCTTTCAACTCTGCCCGAGCAATCAATTCGGCCGACCACGGCTCGATCGAAGAGTTTCCGCCTTACTTTGTAGAAAGCCTCAACGGTCTAAAGCAGATGCTGAGGACCCGACGGCTTGTTGAATCGCGGCTTTCCGCAGGCGCGACGTTTATCGAAGTCCCACACCATCTGGCACATGGGGCGAGCGCCTTTTACTCTTCGGGCTTCGAGCGAGCGGCGGTGATCTCTGTAGACAACAAAGGCGATATGACCGCGGCCGCGCTGATGACTGGCAGCGGCGAACAGCTTCGTATTCATGCTGAGGCCCAGTTCCCGCACTCGATCGGATTGGTTTACAGCGCCGTGACTGCGGCTTTGGGCTTTAGCGCCGATGGTGACTGGCACAAAACGATGTGGCTCGCGCCGACTGGGAAGGGAGAGTTGCAAGAGATCTTCGGTGACCTGCTGCGTGTGGATGGGGACGGATTGCCAGTCGTGAACCTCGACTACTTCGATCCTTCTTCAGGAGGAACCCTCACGCTTTCGGATCACTTCTTCGAGCGCGCAGGCTTGAAGCCGCGCGCTAAGGATGAGCCGATAGCCCAGAAGCATCGCAACCTTGCAGCGAGCGTACAGGCGCGAATCGAAGACGTCCTTTGCGAGATGGCTTTCGGCCACCGCGACCGAACTGGGGAAGAAGATCTTTGTTTGGCCGGGGGCGTTGCGCTCAACAGTCTCGCGAACTCGGCCGTCGAGCGGCGAGCCGGTTTCAAGAGACTATTTGTGCAACCGGCTGCCGGTAACGCAGGCTGCTCGATCGGAGCGGCGCTCTATGTCTGGCACCAGGTGTTTGGCAATCGCGAGCGGGTTTATGAAATGCGCCACGCCTTTCTGGGTCCGCAATTTAACGACGAGGCCATCAAGGGGGTGCTCGACAATTGCAAGCTTTCATACGAGTACTCTCTGACTGAAGATAAGTTGGTTGCTGAAGTCGCGCAGTTGCTCGCTCAGGGAAAGATCGTAGGCTGGTTTCGTGGCGCGATGGAGTTTGGTCCGCGCAGTCTCGGCGGTCGCAGCATTCTGGCCTCGCCGACTACTGAGATGATGCGAGACAACCTGAACACGTTCATCAAGCACCGCGAAGAGTTCCGGCCTTTTTGTGCGTCCGTGCCCGAAGAACGCACAGAGGAGTTTTTCGAGGCCAGCGCTCTGAATGACTTCCTGCAAGGCGTGAGTCGAATCAAGGAAGGGAAGGAGGGGTTGATCCCTGCCGCTGTGTTCGGGAACGGTCTGGTGCGAGTCCATAGCGTGAACCGCAAAACTAACACCTCGTTTTGGAAACTTTTGTCAAAGTTTGGCGAGGCGAGCGGAGTGCCTGTGCTCCTGAACACATCGTTTAATCTTTTCGGCGAACCAGTCGTATCAACTCCACGCGAAGCGGTGCGAGGATTTTATTGTTCGGGGATCGATTGTCTGGCTATCGGTAATTTCTTAATCAAGAAATGAGTCTTTTGCGAAGAGCGCAAAGAACGGAATAGCCGGAGGGAATTTCTAAACAAAGACAAGAATGGCAAAGCGAACTTATCTAGTTACCGGTGGAGCGGGCTTCATCGGGAGCCACATCTCAGAACGGCTCGTGCGCGAGGGGCACCGCGTTCGGGTGCTGGATGACTTCAGTTCCGGGAAAGAGACGAACCTCGAAGCCTTTCGCGACGGCGTTGAAGTCGTTCGAGGCGACATCCGCGACCCGCGACTGGTCAATGACGCCGCGACGGGCGTAGACATAGTCTTTCACGAAGCTGCTCTCGGGTCAGTCCCTCGCTCGGTCGCTGACCCCCTCACGACTCACGAAGTGAACATCACGGGCACGCTCAACGTGTTGCTCGCGGCGCGAGAGGCGGGCGTCAAGCGAGTCGTATACGCTTCAAGCTCGTCGGTGTACGGCGAAACTCCGGTACTGCCAAAACGAGAAGATATGACGGTACAGCCGCTTTCGCCTTATGCGCTATCAAAGCTGGTTGGCGAGCACTACGCGAACGTTTTCAAACACGTCTACGATTTTGAAGTCGTGTGCCTTCGGTACTTCAACATCTTCGGTCCGCGCCAGGATCTCGAGTCACAATACGCGGCAGTGATACCGCGGTTCATTACAGCCTTGCTCAGCGGCAAATCTCCTATCGTTTACGGCGATGGTCTTCAATCGCGGGACTTCACTTATGTCGACAACGTAGTCGACGCGAATTTGTTAGCCTCTGAAGCCGACGGCGCCGCGGGCCAGGCTTTCAATGTCGCGTGCGGCGGTCGCTACACACTGGTCGACCTGCTCGCTAAGCTTCGAGAGTTGATCGGCACCGAGATCGAAGCGACTCACGAAGCCGCTCGTGCGGGCGATGTGCGTGACTCGCAAGCGTCGATCGAAGCAGCTCGGCGCACGCTCGGTTATCAAGTGTCGGTAGGTTTTGAGGAAGGGCTTCTCCGGACGGTGGATTGGTATCGGAACAAATAAGAGAATGAGATGGGCGCTCGAGTCATAAGAATGTATACTAGGGGCGTGGGAAGAATAGTAGCCTCAGTTAAGATCAACAGTGTCTCGAATGGGTCGATGGGCATTCGCTGCGACGCGCTCGTCGACACAGGTTCGGCTTTCTTGGTGCTTCCCAGCGCGTGGCGAGATCGACTTGGGAAGCTGGAAACGGGAGGGAAGGTCAAAGTCGAGACCGCCAACCAGGAGACCGTCGAGGGTGAGATCTGTGGGCCAGTAAGAATCGAGGTCGAAGGCTTCAGACCAATCTACAGTGAGGTCTTGTTTTTGGATACGAAGCCGATTGACGGCACCTATGAACCGCTACTTGGATATATAGTTCTGGAACAATGTCAGGCGGCTGTAGATATGCTGGGTTACCGTCTGATTCCCGGCAAAGCCATCGACGCTAAGCAGGCAAACGCTCAAGTCTGAATGCAGACGGAGTACCCGCACGTGCAATAGAGACACCCGCCGTTTTGACGCAACGTCTCGCCGCAATCGGGACATATGTTCTTCGCTAGAAGCTGATTCTCGGGACGCTCCATCTCCGCATGACCCGCCGACGCCAGGGTCAAAGGCTCAGTCATATCTTCCATTTCAGTACTCAAAACCTGTTTCTCGCGCGAGCCGTCTCGATAGACCGTGATGCCTTTGCAGCCAAGCTCGTGAGCTAACAGATAAGCGCGCTTCACGGCATCAACAGTCGCGTCGGCAGGGAAGTTGATCGTCTTGGACACTGCCGCGTCGATGTGTTTTTGAAATGCCGCCTGAGTGCGCACGTGCCAGTCGGGAGCGATCTCCCGCGCTGTCACGAACGCTCGCCTGGCTTCGGCAGGGACTTCGTGAATGTCGTACAGCGAGCCCCTCTTGGCAACCCTGTTCATTAACTCTTCGCTGTAGAAACCATGCTCGCGCGCGTACTGCTCGAATAGCGGATGAACAAAAGTCAAGCGCTCGGATCCGAACGACAGCCGCCGGTAAACAATCGAGTAGATCGGTTCGATGCCGCTCGAGCAATTCGCAATCAAGCTGATCGTGCCGGTTGGCGCAACCGTGGTCACGGTAGCGTTTCGGCGCGGCGATAGACCAGTTTGTTTGTAGAGGCTCTCTTGAAACCAGCGCGGAAACGGGCCCCTTTGCTTCGCCAGTTCGACCGAAGCTTCGAGCGCCTCACGCGAGATAAAACTCATCAATACTTCGCCGAGCTTGATTGCGTCTTCGGAGTCATACGGAATGCCGAGCAAGATCAGCAAGTCGGCCCATCCCATCACGCCGAGCCCAATCTTTCGATTAAGTTTGGTGATCTCGCCGATATCCGGTATCGGGTACTCGCTAACGTCGATGATGTTGTCGAGGAAGTGAACTCCGAGCTTTACAACTCTCTTGAGGCGATCATAGTCGACCGCGCCCTCGCGATGGAACTTCGACAGGTTGATCGAACCGAGCACACAGGATTCATAGGGCAGCAACGGTTGTTCGCCGCAGGGGTTGGTGCTCTCGATCTCTCCAAGCTCGGGAGTCGGGTTATCGCGGTTGATTCGATCGATAAATATCACACCCGGCTCGCCGTTGCGCCACGCTGACTCGACAATTCGATCTAACACCTCGCGCGCGTCCAACTGCCTGACGGCTTGACGAGAGCGCGGATTAATCACGTCGTACCTCTCGCCCCTCTTGACCTTCTCCATGAATTCGTCGGTGACGGCGACTGAGATGTTAAAGGTGTTCAGCTCGAGAGGATTCTTCTTGGCGTCGATGAACTCTTCGATATCGGGATGATCGATGCGAAGAATTGCCATGTTGGCGCCGGCGCGTTTGCCGCCGAGCTTGGTTACTTCAGTGGCAAAGTTGTACAGGCGCATGAACGAGACGGGACCGCTGGAGACCCCGTGAGTTGATTTGATCGGGTCTTCCCTTGGACGCAGTCGAGAAAAGGAAAAGCCTGTCCCGCCGCCGCTCTTTTGAATAAGCGCGGTGTCGCGCAGCGTGCCGAAGATGCCTTCCATCGAGTCTTCGACAGGAAGCACGAAACAAGCGGAAAGCTGAGCCAGGTTGCGGCCTGCGTTCATCAGCGTGGGTGAGTTGGGCAAAAACTCGAGGCGGCTCAAGATCTCAAAGAAAGCTTCCTCGGTCGCTGCGGCATCGGTGGGCGCGGCGTGTTGCAGATCGGCGGATGCAACGCTGCGCGCCACGCGTCGAAACATGTCTTCTGGAGTCTCGCTGATGTGGCCTTCGTGATCGCGCGCGAGGATGCGTTTCTCCAGGACTCGCAGCGCGTTTTGTGTCAGTTCGCACCGCATCGCGTTAACTTATGTTGATCCTTGACGACACTTCAAATAAAGCTGTAACACTGGTACAAGCACCGCTCTCATTTCCTCGAGATATCGTACGCCGGCATCATCGTTATCATATAGATTGTTTGCGTAGTCTGTTAGATTCTCTCTTGAGAGCTTAGCAGTGTAAATTCCTTGCTCGGAATCAACAATACTGGCAGCAAAGTCTTCAGGAGGAGCGGCAAACAATCTAGTATCAACATGCAGAACTCCGAGCGGCGTTTCTTCGTGCTGACCTACGGAGCTTGCAACCGGGACAGCGATGTAGGAGAGAAAGTCAATCTCGTCGAGGCCACGCGACATTTCCTTATCATTCGGACAAAGCCCTTCAGGGAAGTCGCTGTTTCGATACCTCTTGTATTTGTCCCTATCCATGACAATGGTTTGTCGGACGAACAAAGCAAGTCCCGCGACGCTTGAATAATAGGAAAATGGCTTTCTATAGGCGCCGGGTGCTCCGATGTATTCAAGATTGTCTTCAAACTTTAGCGAGACCGCAATGCGAAACATCTCCTCATTGATTGGTGTCTTCTCAGTAATTTCGCGAAAGATTGTGGTGTACAGCTTCTTAACCTGAGAGTCATCTTTTTGGTCTCGAGGTTCCGCTTTATCATCTTGAGATTCAGGTTCCTCGTCACACTTGATAGAAAGAAGCTGGTAATAACGAAAGTTTTCTGAAACTTGGTTCTTCCTCTTCTCTTCTCTTTTCCTGGCGAACTCACGTAAAACTTTCTTCTTGAATTGCAGCACAGCGTTAATCAGCAGCCTACGCGCGTAGACGGGGTCGTCCTCGAAGTTTTTCAGGAACTGTCTATCAACCGCCTCAGCTTTGTCGCTTCCGTACAAGAAGCTAAGCATCGAGCGACTGACAATAGTCTGTTTATTACTGTAGTTCGCCGTCAATAGGGCGGCGGCAAGTAGGTTCATCGAGCCTGACACGGCAAAACCGAAGAAGTAAAATACAAAGGCCTGGAACGTGTCTACTTTGTCGGTTGTTCTTGCTAGAAGTGGTGTTATTAGTGCCCCCGCCGCTATAGTAAACACGCTCTTGGTGAAGTCCTCTTGCGCCTTAGACCAGTTACGAACAATAAAGAAACCCATTATGACGCCAAATAGGAATAGAGCGGCGAGGAGTAGCTTGGGAGTTGAATCAATTGTGACCAGTCGTTCCCAAATCCATGCTGCCCACGCCCTGTATTCATAGATGAGTGCGCCCAACCCATACCCGAGCACCAAAAGGCTTAGCGGCCCCCAGCGAGATTGACCGAACTTTTCCCTCTTGAGCATCATGCCAAAAAACCAGAGCACGATTACGATGACCAAACTCCATAGGAAGACTCCGGTCACTGTCCTAGGAATCGAGACTGTTTTTGACACGAGGACAGCCGACACAAAACCGAGCAAGAAGCCTCCTGTACCAGTAAGGCCGAGATTCTTTTGAAACGCATCGATGATGTCTTCCGACTTGGGTATGTGCCGATACTCAGCTTTTGCCATTCGTTTGTTGCCCTCAATCGGAAGTATTCGTGCGGGCGGTCACCGGAGGTCGGAGCGACTTCATTAATTCGAGGTTACTCTCAAGTTTGCTTGTTAAGAAACCCTCCCTCTTGAGATCCACTACGGCTGCTTCGACTTTCAGGATTGCCTGGTCAAGTTCTATAGGACTCCCTTCGTGATCCAATCGGGGAATCCCTTTCTTGGTCGAAATGGCATACTCCAACGTGCACCCGTTACTGTACTGCCAATCATCATTGAAGCGGGTTTCGTAGATCTTCTTAATGATGAACCACTCCCAAAGATAGAGATAATGCTGCTGATCGAAGCCGCGTGCAAAGAACGGTCCAGGCGAAACTACGTTGATCATTCCCCGTTCTCTAAGTTTCTCAGTGAACTCCACGCCGCGCTCTACGTTTCTCTCTATCAAGGCTGTCTGTACCTGTTTGAATAGCTCTCCACCAAGTGTCTCTTTCAGTTCATCCTCGGACCTAACACCGTAGGTCTTCAGTACCTCATAATAAAACCGCTTGCCAGTTGTGATGTCGCTGCTGCAGTAGATTCCCGCATCATCGGGCAGCATACAATCGAACGCCGACATCACCATCTTGATCTCATCGATAACTTTCCGGTTTTTGAACTCCGGAACCTCGAATTGATCTGTGCCATAGTAAAGTTCGGTCATTCTACCTCCTTACAGGTAACGAGAATTATCACCGACCGAAATGCGCGTCAGAGTAGATCCCAGAAACGGAAGCCAAGTTTGCTTAAAACCCTTTACAGGATAAGGCAACAGCATCAGGTTATCAACGAGAATAGTACGAATAGAAACCGTCCCAAATGATAAGGCAGGCGATTTCTTTTCTAGCGCCGAGTGACGTGAGCACTTAGGACGACAAGGTGAAAACGTGAGTCCTGACAGTTTCTCCCAACGTGTTCAAATTGTACCCGCCCTCGAGCACCGAAACGATGCGGCCCGAGGCGTGACGATCGGCCATATCTATCACCCGCTTTGTCATTTCTTCAAAGTCGCTGTCTTCGAGCATCAGCCCGCCCAAGGGATCGCCTCGCCGCGAATCGAAGCCCGCCGAAATGATGATTAGATCGGGCGGAAAAATCTTTTCGATTGAGTTAAGCGCATCGAAGAAGGCTTCGCGATGCGAGCCGCCCGATGTTCCTTCTGAGAGCGGAATGTTGAGAGTCGTTCCCTCGCCCTTTTCCAAACCTCGCTCACCGGCCGAGCCCGTTCCCGGATAAAAAGGATACTGATGCGTCGAGAAATAGAAGACCGACGGGTCGCGATAGAAAATGTCTTGAGTGCCATTCCCGTGATGAACGTCCCAATCGACTATCAACACGCGCTCTGCCCCGTAGTGAGCCTGGGCGTAACGCGCGGCTATCGCGGCGTTGTTGAACAGACAGAAACCCATCGCGCGAATGGAAGTCGCGTGATGCCCGGGCGGTCTGACAAGCGCGATGGCGTTACTGATGTCGCCGGTGAAGACCTGATCGACCGCAAGCGTTGCCGCGCCTGCTGCGAGCCGCGCGATGTCGAAGGACCGGGCGCAGATGGGGGTGTCGAGATCGATCGAGGGCACACCTTGCTCGCACAAGCTTCTGATTTGCTCGATCAACCGTGAGCTGTGACACCGCGTGAGGTCTTCATCGGACACTGATCTCGGCGAGAGATGTTGGAGCTTTTTCCACAGCTCCTCGTCTTGCTGAAGCGCTTCCATTATCACCCTGAGTCTGTCGGGGCTCTCTGGATGGTGACCGCCGGTCTGGTGATGCATGAATGCGGGGTCATAGACCAGGGCAGTCGTCATGAGGAGGATTATAGATGAAGCGAGCGGGAATGATGAACCGGAAGTGATGCGTAAAACGTGATGTGTGATGCATGAAGCTCAAAGGTCAAGGTCCCGTGCGCAGGATCACAGGTTGGGAAGGGTGGTTTACCCCCGCTCCTGCTCAGGCTCCTTTCGCAGAG
This sequence comes from Acidobacteriota bacterium, assembly GCA_038040455.1. Taxonomy (GTDB): domain Bacteria; phylum Acidobacteriota; class Blastocatellia; order UBA7656; family UBA7656; genus Onstottus_A. Next base: position 21,149 of record JBBPIH010000030.1, on the reverse strand, counting down.
TTGAAAGAAAACAGCGGGGGTAAACCGCCCTTCCCAACCTGTGATCCTTCCCAGGGCAGCAGCGCATTGACGACGCTGAGGATTGCCGCATTGGCTCCAATGCCCAACGCCAGCGCAATTACTGCGACTCTAGTGAAGTCTTGAGCCTTGTGCGGATTCCGTATCGCAGATCGTGAGGCAGAGTGTCCATTGTGTATTCCAGGTTAGGGCTCAGAGTTCAGGGTTCAGACTCTTCGGGTTTTCGAACGTTGAGGCTATTGAACCCGGAACCACGAACCCTGAATCCCGAACCCGGAACCCTGAACCCTGAACCCTGAACTCTATTCGTATCTCAGCGCGACCATTGGGTCAACCCGCGTCGCCCGGCGAGCCGGCACGAGACAGGCCGCCAGAGCCACTCCCGTCAGCAGCGCCGCAATGGCTACGAAGGTGACCGGGTCGGTGGCACTCACGCCGAACAACAGGCTCGACATCAATCGCGTCATCGCGACCGCTCCAGCCAGGCCCAAACCTACGCCTGCCAGCGCGAGAGTCATTCCCTGTCTGACCACAAGACCAAGCACGTTGCGCTGCCCGGCGCCCAGAGCCATGCGAATTCCAATTTCATGAGTGCGCTGGGTGACTGAGTAGGACATCACACCGTAGATCCCGACTGAGGCCAGTATCAACGCTATCGCCGAGAAGGCCACGAACAGCACCATATTGAGCTGGCGCTGGGCCAAAGAAGTCGTAACGAGTTGATCCATGCTCTTCACATCGTATACTGGTTGCTCTGGGTCGAGAGAAAGCACCTGGTTGCGCACCGCGCTGGTTAAGCTGAGCGGATCGGTTGTCGTCTTGATCGCCAGATACATCCGGTTCGAAGGCCGTTGAAGATACGGAAAGTAGGCTTGCTCGCGGCCTTCCTGTCCGAGTCCATATTGCTTCACCTGGTCTATTCCGTAGTGCCTGACGTGCGCGACTACTCCGACAATCTGACCCCACTGGATGCCTTTTCCGTCGTTGAAGCGGGCTATGAAGCGCTTGCCCACCGCGCTTCCGTTCGGCCAGAAGCGCCGCTCGAAGGTCTCGTCGACTACCGCGACGGGCGGTGCCGTCTCGTTGTCTGCTTCCGTAAATAAACGTCCCGCTTTCAAATCGATGCCCAACGCCCGGAAGTAATCTGGGGAGATGCTACGACGATCAGCTTCAATGAACGGAATGCCTTGAAAGGTCTTCAACCCTGCCTCGGCGTCCGCGTTTTCGACTGCCGTGGTGCCTGAGGCGTATGAGCCGCTTAGGGGAAGATGCGAGATAGCGCCGGCCGACTCAACACCGGGCAACGCTTTGATCTTGTCCAGCAGTTGGCGGTAGAACGCGGCGACCTTCGCATCCTCCTTGTACTTGGTTGAAGGAACCGACAACCGCATCGTGAGAACGTTCTCAGTTCGGAAACCCATGTTCAGTTGCAGCAATCGCTGAAAGCTCTTGATCATCAATCCTGCGCCGACCAACAACACGAGCGCTACGGCTACCTCGGAAACCACCAGCGCGTTACGTAAGCGGTGGCGGCCTTTGCTCGAGCCTCTTCCGCCTTCTTTCAGTGAATCCTGTAAGTCGGGCTTCGAGATCTGTAACGCGGGAGCAAGACCGAACACCAGGCCTGTGACGACCGCGATGAGCAAGCTGAAGACAAAGACGCGACCGTCCAGCCCGATCTCGTCGAGCCGCGGAATGTCTTTGGGACCAAAGGCCACGAACAGCCTAACGCCAAAGTAGGCTAGCAGGAGGCCGAACAAGCCCCCCATCACAGACAACAGCACGCTCTCGGTGAGCAACTGCTGAATCAGCCGGCGGCGGCCCGCGCCGAGCGCCGCGCGAATGGCGACTTCCTTCTCGCGCACAGTTGCCCGGGCGAGCAAAAGGTTGGCGACGTTGGCGCAAGCAATCAGCAGCACGAACGCAACCGCGCCCAGCAAAATACGAAGCGCGGGACGTATGTTACCTACAAACTCCTCTAACATCGAGACCGGGTACAGACCCCAGCCGCTGTCGGAGTAATTGTTAGGGTATTGCTGTTCTAGGGTCGCAGCGATGTTGGTCAAGTCTGCTTGGGCTTGTGGCAGCGTGACCCCCGGCTTCAATCGCGCGACTACTTCGAGCCCGTGGTTGCCCCGATTCTCGAGATGTGCGCGGTCTATCGCTAACGGCACCCACAATTCAGCCTGGTCCGGGAACTGAAAGCCTGCAGGCATTATGCCGACGACCGTGTAGCTGTCGCCGCTGAGCCCGATGGTTTTGCCGAGCAGCGCGGGATCTGAGCCAAAGCGGTTACGCCAAAGACCGTCGCCGACCAGGACTACCTTATCGCGGCCCGGTTGGTCCTCTTCCTCGAGAAAAGGCCGGCCGTTAGTGGGTTGTACGCCAAGCACTGAAAAAAGGCTCGCATTGACGGACGCGCTATTGACACGCACAGGCTCCGCGTTAGTTGTGAGGTTGACGCCCCCTGACTGGTAAGCCGCGATATTCTCGAAGGACTGATTCTGCTCTTGCAGGTCGACGAGTTCGGGCTCCGAGATCCAGTTCTTCGGAATGCCCGCCTTGTCGAACTTGCCCCATATTCTGACGAGGCCTTCGGGCTCTTTGAAGGGAAGCGGCCGAAGCAGCACCGCGTTGACGACGCTGAAGATCGCGCAGTTGGCGCCGATGCCCAGGGCAAGCGCAATGACTGCTACTACTGTGAACCCCGGACTCTTGCGCAGCATGCGGATGCTGTAGCGCGCATCGTGCAACAAGTTTTCCATAGCAACTCCACTGTTCAGGGTTCAGAGTTCCGAGTTCAGGGTTCCGAGTTCAGGGAAGCATCTGTGTGCTCGGCCCGACTGCGGACTTCGAACCACGAACCAGAAACTCCGAACTCTGAACCCTGAACCCTGAACTCGGAACCCTGAACTTTTCTAGTGCATCGCGAGCGCTCTCTCTTTCGACTCGCCTTCTTCAATGACGCGGCCGTCGAAGAGGTGAACACTTCGATCCGCATGTTTGGCATATCGCTGATCGTGAGTGACCATACATATCGTTGCGCCCTGCTGGTGCAACTCGCGCAGGAGGTCCATCACTGCTTCGCCGTTAGTAGAATCGAGGTTACCTGTCGGCTCATCGGCGAGCAGTATGAGCGGATCGCCAGCCACTGCGCGCGCTACTGCGACGCGTTGCTGCTGCCCGCCTGAGAGCTGGCTGGGAAGATGCTTTCCTCGGTGAGCCATGCCGACTCGCGCGAGGGCGTCGACTACGCGCTTCTTGCGCTCGGCCGCCTTCAAGCCGCGATAGGTCAGCGGCAGCTCGACGTTTTCAAACACCGATAGGTCGCCTATCAAATTGAAGCTCTGAAAGATGAATCCGACCTCGCGGTTGCGAATGCGCGCGCGTTCAGAGAGCGCCAGGTCGGCGACCGGCTTACCACCGAGCCAGTAGTTGCCGTCCGATGGAGTGTCCAGCAAACCGAGGATTGAGAGCAGCGTCGATTTGCCGCAGCCTGAGGGCCCTTCAATCGAAATGTACTCGCCCCTGTTGATATCGAGGTGTACGCCCGAAAGTGCGTGAGTCTCGACCTCGTCGGTCAAAAACACTTTGGTCACTCCCTGGAGCCGAAGCAGCGGTTGATCGGATGAACTCATCTTTCTCTTTCCTCCGAGTTTGTTTAGGGGCAAAGCATTCCACTGATCCTGCGTTTTGGACCCGGTGATTTACTCTGTCGCGTTGCCAAGATATACAGCCTTCGATGGGATAACGTTCCCGGAATCAAGCCGGGTGCAGTCATGTTGAGCCGTGCGTTGGAGACGCTGAACAGACCCTGGGCACAACGGTGAGTGGTGAATAAAGGAGAAAGGTTGCAGGTAGCATAGACTTTAGTCTGTGTGCGGTGACCGATCTTGTTGTGGAGTTACGGGAACACAAACTAAAAGTTTATGCTACCGGAAACCTTTTCGTCAGGCGCGCCACTAACTGGTTGAACTTAGGATGAAGCAGCTATGATGGAGGCGATCAGCCTGGTAGGCCAGTTGAGCGGACGCGCCGGGGCTCTGATGAACAGTTCAGAAGAACTCATCTCGCGCGCCCGCGGCGGCGACGACGAAGCCTTTCGTCTGATCTTCGGTCGCTATGGAAGACCCATCATCAGCTTCATTTATGATATGGTCGGCCGCCGCGACTTGGCAGAAGAGCTGACACAGGAAACTTTCGTGCGCGCGTACAAGAATCTCAAGGCGTTGAGGGACGACACCAAACTCTCGACCTGGCTGTTTGGGATTGCTAAGAACGTCGCGCGCGAGTCCCTGCGCTACAAGCACAGAGAGACCGACAGGGTAGGAATTGATGACGATCGAGTGATCGAGCTCAGCGATGGAAAGCAACCGCCCGACCGCCAGTTGTTGGACAAAGAATTGAACGGCGTCATCCAGGATGCGCTGGGAGCGTTGGACGAAGATAAACGGCTGGTCTTTACCTTGAAAATATTTCAGCAGCGAAGCTACGAAGAGATAGCGGAGATTACAGGATTTTCGATTCCAAAGCTTAAGACCGATCTGCACCGTGCGAGGACCGAGATGCGCCGCCGCATTCGGCCTTACCTGGGAGTTGGCTATGAAGTGTGAAGACGTTCAGATGCTGATCGAAGATTACGTCGATAGGACGCTCGATCAGAAAGCCGCGGCACTTGTTAAGTCGCATATGGGTAGTTGCGCGGCGTGTGCGAGGTTCTATCAACAACTGAGCCGCGAGCAGGAGATTTACGCGCGCTATGAGCGTGACGTCGAAGTGACGCCTGCGTTGTGGGCGTCGATCGAGACCCGTATCAAGCAAGAGCGGGCCGCGCGGCCGCTTGGATTGTTTTCGCGATTACGTGAACAGATTGCTGGTGTGTTCGCTGGCCCGCGCTTGAGTCCCGCGCTCGCAGCCGCGCTTGTGATTATCGCGATTGGAATCACTGTCGCTGTGATGACCTACTTGAATCCGCGCGGCGGCGAGACAACAGTAGCCGGCGGCAACCGGAACACCTCGATTCCAACGGATGAGCCTAAGAGTGCTCCGATTCCCGAGCCGCCAGCGCCTGAGTCGCCCAAGGCACCGGGAACATATGCGACTAATGACGGCTCCCGGTCTGATCAACCGGCAACTCCGCACAAAGCAACCAAGGCTCGTATTGCTCAAAAGCATCTCGCGACGACAGCGGTATTGACCCCTTCTCAACTCGTTCGCGATGCGGAACAGAAGTACCTCACGGCGATCTCAATGCTCTCCCGCGACGTGAATCGCCAGCGCTCGCAGCTTGATCCGAATTTGCTTGCGCGATTCGATGCCTCGCTCTCGGATATCGATCGAACGATAAAAGAGACTCGGCGTGTCGTTCGCGAGAATCCCGGAGACCCGATCGCCCTCCAGTATTTGCTGGCAGCTTACTCGAAGAAGGTTGAGATGTTGAGAGGCATGACGACCGACTAAAGTTTATGTACAAGAGAACGCTAACGTCTTTCATATTATTGCTTCTCAGCATGGGTGCGACGGCAACGCTTGGGCAAGAAACGCCTGCGGCAGCGACCCGCGCCGAGCAGACTCCCAAGCCTGCCAAACCGCAGGTGGCGCCCAAGCCTGGAAAGGCTCCTGCAGCCACTCCTGCGCCACACGCCGAAGTTATCGAGCAGATCCAGGTCGAACCCGTCAGCGTCAAGCTTGCGCGCGGCGGGAAGGTTGCCATTAGTAGCAGGTCGGGCCGCATCGCCGTCACCGGTTGGGACCGCGACATAGTCCAAGCGACCGCGATCGGTGAAAACGGTCCCGTACCCATCGAGACGCAGACGACGGGCGATCCGTCTCGTCCTCGATTGTTGTTAGTTGTGCCGTCTGCTTCAACTCGACGTTTTCTCAGAGACGCTAAGCTTGATGTAAAGGTCCCGCGTTATGCGGACCTGGAAACGCTCGAGGGCTACCGCGGTGATATAGAAGTCTCGGACGTTGACGGAACCACGCTGATCGGTGCAGGCAACGGCGATGTCACGATTTCGCGGGTCGGCTCGCTGAAGGTGAGCAGGCGTAGCGGAGACGTCACCGTGAGGGACGTAAAGGGTGACCTTACCGCACGTAGCTTCAACGGCGACGTGGTCGCAGAAAACGTCTCGGGTCTGGCTGACGTTGCCGCTCATAATGGCGACCTCAGGGTCCGCAACGCTGGTGGCGATGTGCGAGCTAACTCACTCACCGGCGACATTGACGTTCGCTGCGCGAAAGGACGCGCCGAAGTGAGCAGCGCCAGCGGTTCGATAACGTTGACTGGAATCGGTGGCGACGCGGACGCTTCTACAGCAAGCGGCGAAGTGATCTTCAGGGGTGCGATTCGCGTGGGCGGTAACTATCGGCTCAAGTCGCTCTCGGGTGTGGTTTGGATGACGATACAAGACGATACGCCAGGCTTCACGGCCACGCTTACGACTTACAGTGGAGACATCGAGACGGAGTTTCCCCTCAAAGTCGAATCACCAGTGCAAGGCGGCCCGATCAACCGCCGCCTAACCGGGGTATTTGGAAACGGGCAGGCGAAGCTTTCGCTCGATTCATTCAGCGGCAGTGTAAAGATCGTCAAGGCTACGGCTGCAGCGTTGAAGGAATGCAAATAAGAACAAGCTTCTCTGCTGTTTTGCCAAACGTAGACGATGTGGCACTCAAATACAACGGATAAGCTGATATTTCTCCGGCGATTCTGAAACTTAATGTTGTCACCGGACACATACCCTCGAAGCGGGTCACTGAACACATTTGGAGGAGATAAGAAAATGAAAAGGAATTTGTTTGCTTTACTGCTTGTCGCAACGGTCGTCTTTGCTCTTGCGCCTCAGTCATTCAGCTCGCCGGCGCAAGAACGTGAACGTCGTCGCGCCACGACCACGAGACCTAACACCGATGATGGCGACGATTTTCAGGAGAAGGACGAGTTTCGCCAAAGCTATCAACTTTCGCCTGGAGCTCGAGTCGAGGTGCGAGGCATTAACGGTGTGGTTGACATCGAAACCTCCCCCGGCAGCACGGCTGAGGTCAATATCATCCGCTCGGCACGGAACCGTGAAGACTTGGAGTATCGAAAGGTCATTGTCGAACAGACGGCAACCAGTCTGGTCGTGCGTAGCGAGAATGATCGCGAGCGATCGGGAATGGGGCGCAATCGCGATGTTCGTCAACGCGTCATGCTGAGGCTGCCGCGTCAGGTTGATCTCGGGGTCAGTGGGGTCAATGGACGGGTGGGAGTTGGCGAGATTGACGGCCCAGTGCGATTGAGCGGGATCAACGGAAGAGTAGAGGTTGCTCAGGCCATGGGTTACTCCGACATCTCCGGAATCAACGGCCGCGTGAAGATTACGATCTCTCAACTCGGCCAGAAAGGTATTCATGTTAGCGGAGTGAATGGCGGTGTCGAGCTACTCTTTGCAGAGGACCTGAATGCTGATCTGGATGTGACCGGCATCAACGGCAGCGTGAATCCAGCGGTCGCGAACGTTACGGTGTTCGGCAAAATCGACCGGCACAATTTCCACGCGAAGATCGGCTCGGGCGGGTCTCCGATCAAGGTCAACGGAGTAAACGGTCACGTTAAGCTTGCGCGCGCCGGCTCCCCCGGTTAGTGTAGTACTTGCAGTGAGGCTGCGCGTCCATCCACGAACGCGCAGCCTCAAAGCCTGCCTGTCCCCACCCACGAAATCATCAGCAGGAAGTGGAACAAACCCGGCCCCACCTACGTCTTACAGGACGACAGCTTAAGGCGGCTGCCATAGCAAGAATCGAATTCGGTTGCTCAGATTCAGGAGACTGTACTGCGAATGAAGCTCGGAGCGCTGGTTTTCGCTCTATTTTTGAGCCCTTTTCCTGTGGGCGGACAAAGTCCTCAGCCCGCGCTAAGGGCAACTGACGTCGGCAAAGACTCATCGAAACCGGCCGCGGTGTCAAAAACTGTTTCAACCCCCGCTGAAAAAGCCAGCCCGATCAACGTGCCGCGATTCGAGAAGCCCCCGGTTATCGATGGCAAACTCGATGACGATGTCTGGAAGTCTGCCGCTGTACTCGGGGACTTCTATCAAACCCAGCCTGGCGACAACATCGCTCCGTCTTACCCGACTCACGTTCTGCTCGGCTACGACAGCAAGACTTTCTACATTGCGTTTCGGGTAAAAGACGAGCCAGACAAGGTGCGGGCGACCGTCTCCAAGCGTGACGAGATATGGGACGGAGACACCGTGTACGTGGTTCTTGACACGTTCAACGATAAGCGCAAGGCCTATATCCTCGGTTTTAATCCGCTTGGGATTCAAGCAGACGGGGTCTTCACCGAAGGCAAAGGCAATGATTTGAGCCTGGATATAGTCATGGAGTCCAAGGGCTTATTGACAGAAGACGGCTACGTCGTCGAGGTGGCGATTCCGTTCAAGTCTCTGCGGTACGAAGCGGGCAAGGGGAAGCTGTGGGGTTTTAATGCTGTTCGGCGAATAAAACGGCTCGACAACGAATCTGATTCCTGGATGCCAATTTCCAGGGATAAGTCCGGAGTACTCAATCAGCAGGGTTATGTGACCGGGCTCGATGGCATCTCGACCGAGAGGACCCTCGAGATCATTCCGACGTTGACCTTGTCGGAGAGCGGGAGGCGAGTGCGAACCCTCTCTGTCGCGGCAGTAGGTGCCGATCCTAATCTTCGGGACCCGGGACGATTTATCAACAAACCGATCAAGGCTGATCCAGGTTTGAACGTGAAGCTCGGTATCACACCCACGGTAACGCTGGACTTCACAATGAACCCCGACTTCGCCCAGGTTGAGGCCGATCAGCCCGTCGTCGTGGCCAATCAGCGATTCCCGATTTTCTTTTCTGAGAAGCGGCCGTTCTTTCTGGAAGGCGCGGACATTTTTCAGACGCCGCTTCAAGCCGTTCACACGCGCGCGATCATCGACCCGGACTACGCGGTGAAGCTGAGCGGTAAACAGGGACGCAACTCATTCGGTATCCTGCTTGCCTCTGACAACGCGCCTGGCGACTTCACCGAAGAAGAGAGAAACGATCCCGATAGCATTGCTGACATATCACGGTTCATCGACAAGAACGCGTATGTGGGAGTGGTCCGCTACAAGCGAGACGTCGGGAAAGAGAATACTCTGGGCCTGATCGCGACCAGCTATGACTTCATCGAAAAGCACAACAAGCTCGCGGGAGTTGATGGGCGATTTCGGCTCGATGAAAAGACCACGTTCACCTTCCAGATACTCGGCACAACCTCTCGAGGTTTCTTCTTCGCTCCCGAGATCAATGACAGCGTTTATCGGACGGGGAACGCCGCGGGTTATTCCTGGAATTATGATAAGTCTGGCCGGAACTTTGGATACACGCTTCAGGGACAGGGCCGCACCCGCTACTATCGCTCTGACGTTGGTTTCGTCAGGCGCACGAATACCAATTCTCAGGGCAGTTTCTTTCGTTACAGCACCGACCCAAAGCCCAAAGCGAAGCTGATCTCGTGGAGAATCATCGGCGGCGCGGACATGAACTTTGACTGGCAAGGACGGATGCAGAACTTCGGCGGGTTCACGAATATTGGCTTTGATCTTACGAAACAGACGTTTTTCAACATCGGTTACAACGACTTCTACGAGAGGTTATTTGAGGAAGAGTTTGGCGCGAAGCGAACTTCAACTCAACCAGGCGCGTTCTTTGGTGACGATTCGGAGCGCTCGACGCGCGGCAAAGCAGTGCACGGTTTCTTTGGCACAAACTTCTCTAAGAAGTTTTCTGGTTTCTTTTTCGCTGGCCACAGGTGGAGCGTGTTTGACTTTGACTTCGGCGCGGGGCCGCGCTTTCCGCGAGTCAGCCCGGCCGCGCTCGCCGGTCCCGACGCTCCGCTCGATCCTGGTGCGGCGAATACCTTCGACCTCGGAGTGAGCGTTGAATACAAGCCCACTGCGGCGTTCCGGGCTTCGCTTGACTACAACAGGAATCGATTCAGGCGCAACGATACAGGACGCCTGGTCTTCATCGATAATATCTACTCGTTCAAAGCGACATATCAATTCACTCGCTTCGTGTCTGTTCGCGCGAGACTCGATTATGATTCGCTGGCGTCCAGCGTCCGGGGACAATATCTACTTGGGTGGACGCCGAGTCCTGGAACGTCGTTTTACATCGGCTACAACGACGACTTGAACTACGACGGATTCAGTCCATTCACCAGTCAGCTTGAGCCTGGCTTTCGCCGCAATGGTCGCACGTTTTTTATCAAGACTTCGTACCTGTTCCGGCGCAGCATTTGAGGTCGCCAACCTGGGAGCGCAGGCATCCCTGCCTGCCTCTTTGCGTTAACGGCTACTTTCCTACGCGGCGAAACGCCATGCAGGCAGGGATGCCTGCATTCCCGGGCAGGCTTTAGATATTTGTGCAGGTCTTGAAACTTTTCGCCTCAGTATGCCACTGACTATGCGTTAGCAATCCAGGTCAGCATTGGTTCAGCATCAGTCAGCAGTTCTAGAGGTTCAAAGCGGGTACTCACGCGGCGCGGCGAAAGATTTGGAACATACCGCGCGTCTGGGCGATGAATTGGGCAACAGGCACTTCTCGGAGAGGGAGGACCAATCGAATGAACCGTAGATTTGTAATGTGCTTAGTAGCGCAACTGGCTTGCGGCTCCGCAGCGATGGCCAGTTTCGGTCCCGACTATGAACAACAAACACCCGAGCGCCCCCGCCGAGTGCAACTCCCGGCTAGGAGCTTTCTGGGCGTTGAGATGGGAGAGGTAAATAGGGAAACAGTCCAGCGCTTGAAGCTGCGGGAGGAGCGGGGCGCGCTCATCGAGGGAGTCACCACCGGCAGCAATGCCGCTCAGGCTGGGCTTCAAAAGGACGATGTGATCGTCAAATGGGACGGGGAGCCGATCGAAAGCGCGCGCGAATTGTCGCGTCACATTCACGAGACGCCCGCAGGGCGTGGAGTTCGGCTGGGTGTTATGCGTGATGGGCGCGAGATCGAGATAAACGTCAAGATGGGAGAGCGGTCATCTCTGCTAAACAGAGTGAGAGTTGAACGGCCAACACCAGTCGCCAGGGTAAGAGTCAGACCCGACGCGCAAGTGCTTCGGCCGCGCGTGAGCGAACGCGGTCACCTGGGTGTGCAGCTTCAAAGCATGACCCCGCAGCTTGCCGAGTACTTCGGCCTGTCGAAGAGAACGGGAGCTTTGGTGGTCTTCGTGTTCGCCGATTCACCGGCGGCCAAGGCTGGCCTCAAGGCGGGCGATGTAATCCTTTCCGCCGGCGGCGAGGCGGTTAATAACCCGATGGACCTTCGCCGGGTGCTAACCGAGAAGCCGCAAGGGTCGGTTGAGTTTAAGGTTGTTCGCGACAAGCAGGAGCGGACTCTGACTGTTCAGATCGAGAAGAGCACTGGTTTGTGGCTACTAGAGCCTGACGACTTCGACGAGGCAGCGCCTAGACTGGCCATAGCGCCCCTCAAGATTCAACTGCCGATGATGAAGATAGCTCCGGCGGCGATCGCGATGCCGAGGATCGCTCTTTCGCCCATGCATGTTCAAGTTCCGAAGATAAGAATAGCTCCGCTCGCGATGCCGAGGATCGCTCTTTCGCCCATGCATGTTCAAGTTCCGAAGATAACGATAGCTCCGCTCGCGCTGCCCGCACTGAAGTTCGATCTTTCACCCATGAAAGTCGAAAGGCCGCAGATCAAGATTGCTCCGATCAATGTTGTGATCGTGCCTCGACGAATACTGCTTTGAGGTTGGAGATCATCGCGCGGCAAGTTGCGTCGCGCGATGATCTTTCTGCGCTCGAGCCTCAGCAGATCGAAGCCAAAGAACTGACCGTCGACTTTGAATCTCAGCAAACTATGGCTCGAAGTTGAAGGTCAGCGTGCCGATGACTCTCACCGCGGCTCCTGCAAGCGTAGTCGGTGAGAACTGCCACTGACGTGCGGCGTCAACTGCAGCGTCCTTCAGGAGCGGGTGACCCGAGATTGCTCTAGCGGAGATTACCGCGCCGTCTTCGTCAACTGTCACTTCGACAACAACCGTACCGCTTATTCTGGCGGCCCTCGCAAGCGCGGGGTACGGCGCTTCAACTCGATGCGTAGCGGAAGTCATCATCACTCCACCGGACTTGCGAATTAACTTCGGAGAGTCGGGCGCTGGAATTTCTTGGGAAGGCGGCGGCGGCGGCGGTGGCGCCGGAGTAAAAAAGGTTCCCCAAATGTCCCCATCCTCAAACTTGACTCCAACGACCTTGACGTCCATTCGAGCGGGATTTCCCCACACGACTAGGAGCGTGAACGACGAATCCTCTCCTTCCTTTCCGAATCCGCTGAGTTCGTAAGAGGCATAAGGTTCGATGGCAAGCTTGAACTTCTCCATGTACGTCCCACTGTAGCTTGCTTTGGACTCCTTGTTCAGGAACCGCATTGCGATGCCGGTAATGCGCCGGCTGGTATTGTTCGCCAGTCGGACATCTACCCTCAGCAGCCACCTCTCTATTGGCCCTGAATCGCCGCCGGCGCGCCGAATCGACCCTGCTTCGAGCCTTGCTGCCTTAGCAGTTGCGCTCGTGATTGAGAGAGGGGCTCCATCGGTGTTGTCGGAGTGGAGGCGCGTCTCTGGAGCCTGCTCAAGCTGCTTCAATATTTCAGCCGACGGCGGGGGTGGTGGCGGTGAAGGAGGCGGAGGCGGTGGCGGAGGCACAACTCCCCATACATCGCCGTCTTCGAACAAGACTCCAGCGACTCTCACAGACCATGCTTTGGGTCCACCTGGCAGAAAGATAAAACGCCTCTGCGCGCCGGAGGTATGTGAGCCGTCCGCCTCGACAGACGCGGGGACGCGTTCGTAGTAGGCCCTGCGTTCGAGTCCATTCCTGAACTCCAAAGTGAAGCCGCTTATCCGCCGGTCGGTATTGTTGGCCACAGTGACTAGTGGAAGTACCGCGTACTCGTCTCCGGGGACATCTTGCACGCGCGGAACGGCTCTCACTCTCGCGTCAGTTATCACGAGGGGGGCTTTGGCAGAGTTCTTGAACTCAACCGCCGTCTCCGGGGCTTGCTCGAGCCTTTCGATAAGCTTGTCCTGTCCGTCGCTGAGCGTGAATTCGCTAACTCCACCCGGGACCCCGCCGGGAACTCCACCTGGAACCCCACGTGGAACTCCACCCGGGACACCACCAATGACTCCGTCGCGGGGTTTCCGGCTCTGAGCTACAACTCCTTCGCGCGTAAGAAGCCCGGCCGCGATCGATAGGGTTATTACTAGCGCGGCGATTGAACCAACGGCCGCGCGGTGCCATACCGAGAGGTTGACCTTGACGTCTCCTGACATGATTCGCTCAACCCTCCTTCCTAGATTTGAGCCAGTAGCGTTAGACGCTCCGACTACACTCCAACCCAGACAAAACCGTAAGACCTTTACCAGGCTCGAGGCGTAAACGTTGGCCGCTCCACCGAGTCGTATTACTTCTTCATCGCAGGCTCGCTCGCGTTCGGCAAGCAGCAGGCGATCCAACATCCATACGATCGGATGGAACCAGAGCACACAACAGAGAAGTCTATGCAGGTTTGCTGTCAGGTTATCCCATCGCGCGACGTGAATGAGTTCGTGCATAACTACTGCCTCAAGCTCCGCATCGCTAAGCTCCTCGGCCATGCTTGCTGGCAGCAATACGACTGGCCTCCACATTCCCCAGACTCCGGGCTCAATTGTTCCCGGCAGCACCAACAGACCCACGTCGCGGGATGCGTAGCCAGGATCTGACGCGACTGAGCGCCAGTCTTTCTCTTGCAGAACCGGTCACAGTTCCAACTCGCATTGCGGAGCGGAATCGCTGGCGCCTCATCCACCACAACGCCAGCAAAAGAATGCAGCCGGTGAACCATGCCACGGTCAGCACGCAGAACAATTCACTGTGAACGGGAGCGATGGCGCGCGCGCTTGTTGATTTGTCGAACTGAATGAGAGGCGCGGTGAGCTGATAAATAACGGTGAAGCCCTCGCCAGTCTCAGGCGTCGAAGTCAATATAGAGGCGAAATCAACACCGAACCGGCTGGCCGTTGAAACAATAAGCGCGGAAGGTAGCGCAAATTTGACCGAGGCAATCAGCCAAACGGCGTAGCGCGCCCGACCGGGCGCGTTCTTCAGGAAGGCGGCCGCTGCGAACACGGCCATCGAAAGGAGCGTCGCCTGCCAGAGATGATTTGCGAGTAAGGGCCAACCCCAGCTTGACCACTCAGCCAGCCACTGATGAACGGTCATGGTCGTTGTGCCTCTCTACAGCGCTCTCGATTTTCCGCGACGGACGCGCGGAATAGTTTTTATTTTGCTCCACCCTTGCGGGTTGGATCGTCCGACCGCCGAGCTAACATGCCCTCCAGCTCTTTCAGATCGGCTAGACTCAACTTCCCAGTTTCGGCAAGGTGAGCCATCAAGGGGCGGGCGGACCCGCCGAATGATTCAAGCAGCTCGTTTATCAGTCTATGATGAGCTGACTGTCGGGTGACGACCGGCTCGAATATCAGAGCATTGCCGATTTTCTTTAGGCGGCGAACAGCACCCTTTTCCTCGAGCCTTCGCACTATCGTTTGAACCGTGGTATAGGCCGGCCGTCGATTCTCCGGTAGTTGCTCCTGAATCTCCCGCACCGACGCGCGGCCGGTTTCCCACAACGTGTGCATGACCTCAAGCTCGAACTTCGTCAGCCTTATAGCCCTCTCTCGACGCACGCACCCGCCCCTTAACGAACCATTTACTACAAGTGAGGCTGAATCTACTACAGTTGTCATAGGCTGTCAAGCAAGAAAGTTTCCAGCCAAACATACCGGTTGGGGGGGGCGCCGGCGAAACTGTGCGCGCAATCACGCTGGCGATGGCGCCTTATGGGGGCATTCCTTGAGCGCAACCCATACAATTACCGTAGCAATCGGCGGTGTGGGCGCGACGCGAAGGCGCTCAGCAGTGCGATGGGAAGTAGCCCGAACGGTTGTATGGCCTGGTTTTTGAAAATTCCGCTTTCCGCTGCTATAGCTGCGGTTGTCCTTCTTCTCGTTCAGTTGGCGCAAAAGTTTTGACGGCAGACATTATTATTGACATGACTTCTGGTGAATGATAAAAGGTTGTTGTTCGTAAGTTTGTTGAAAGTTTGCCTCCAGTTGAGTGCTAAGCTAGAGTCCCACGCAGAGGTTGCCCCTCCAGTTTTAAGATTCATTCTGTCGTTTTTACGCTCTCCAGATTCTGCCTTCTCTCAAACGAGCCTGCGTGCCCTTAATAGCGATTGGCTGCGGTGCGCTTGAACTCCAGGTCCGTTTGATACGCTAAACTACCAAGTTCGAAGCGGCGCCGGCGACTACTCTTGTCGGTTTGAGCGACGCTCACTTGGCACAAACAACAGCTCTGCGAGTGGGAGCGGAAGATCGTGTTGTGAACTATGTCGGCGAAACTCGGTGAATCGCTACTCAAAGACAACCTCATAACTCCTCAGCAGCTCAAGGAAGCACTTGACTATCAGAGGGTGAACGGTGGGCGGCTGGCGTCCACGCTTGTGAAGCTTTGCATGCTTTCTGATGAGGAAGTAACGGCCGTTCTCAGCCGGCAGTACGGAGTTCCGTCAGTCAATCTCGAACTCTTCGAAGTGGATCCGGCTGCCGTAGCGCTGGTCCCTCAAGAAACTGCAGAACGATATTCCGTATTACCTCTCTCTCGCGTGGGTGCGACGCTCACGCTGGCGATGGTAGATCCAACCAATGTGTTCGCTGTCGACGACATAAAGTTCATGACAGGCCTATCGGTCGAACCCGTGGTGGTCAGCGAGACAGCGCTGAACTCAGCGGTCAGGAAGTACTACGGGAGCTCGCGCGAAATGGAACTCGCCAAGGTCATGGAAGACCTTGTCGCAGAGTCCACGAGCATGCCTGACTTCGGCGACGTCGAGGATCAGCTCGAGCTTGAGAACGTCGAAGAAGAGATAGACCTGGAAAACCTTGAGCGAATGTCGGAAGACGCTCCCGTGGTAAAGCTCGTGAATGTGGTCCTGGTCGACGCGTTAAGGCGGGGAGCTTCTGATATTCACATCGAGCCGTATGAGAAAGAGTTTCGCGTCCGCTTCCGAATGGACGGCATACTCTACAACATAATGACGCCGCCAATGAAGATGCGCGATGCGCTTACATCGAGACTAAAGATCATGGCGAGGCTTGACATCGCCGAGAAGAGACTCCCCCAAGACGGGCGAATCAAGATAAGAGTGCGGCTTGAGAACCGTTCGCGTGAGCTCGATTTCCGGGTGTCGACATTGCCGACGATCTTCGGCGAGAAGATGGTGCTGCGCTTGCTCGACAAGGAGAACTTGCGGCTCGACATGACGCAGCTCGGATTTGAACCCGAGAGTCTCGATAAATTCAAGCGGAACATATCCAGGCCTTATGGGATGGTGCTGGTGACCGGGCCCACCGGATCCGGAAAGACGTCGACGCTCTACTCTGCGCTTCAAAGCTTGAACACGCCAGAAACAAACATAATGACTGCCGAAGATCCGGTTGAGTTCAATCTGCCGGGCATCAATCAGGTGCAGATGAAGGAAGCTATCGGGCTCAACTTCGCCGCAGCGCTCCGATCATTTCTTCGGCAAGATCCGAACATTATCCTGGTAGGCGAGATCCGCGACTTTGAGACCGCAGAGATCGCGGTCAAAGCTGCGCTGACCGGCCATCTGGTGCTTTCAACTTTACACACGAATGACGCGCCATCGACCATCAGCCGCTTGATGAACATGGGTATCGAACCGTTTCTGGTGGCAACTTCAGTGAACCTTATCCAGGCCCAGCGCCTGGTGCGACGCATCTGCAAGGAGTGCAAGGTGGAAGTGCGGAACTTAGACGAGGCGATGGTTGACGTTGGGTTTCCCGCGAGCGAGGTGAAGGAGATAAAGACGTTTAAAGGAGCGGGCTGCACCAACTGCAATGGTACGGGTTACAAAGGCCGGGTGGGGCTTTACGAGGTCATGGAGATAACCGAAGAGCTTCGCGAGCTGATTCTGGTCGGAGCGTCGGGGCTGGAACTGCGAAGGAAGGCAATAGAAGACGGAATGCTTACGCTGAGACGGAGTGGCCTGGAAAAGATAAGGCAGGGGATGACGACCCTGGAAGAAGTCGTGCGAGAGACGGTGAAATAAGACCTCGGAGGAGTTATGCCAGAAATTGCGTTGAGCGAGTTGCTACGAAAAATGATTGAGCAGGGTGGGTCGGATTTGCATATTACGACGAACTCTGCTCCGATGGTCCGAGTACATGGTGTGCTTAGGCCGCTCGAGTACGCTGAACTTACGCCAGCTGAGACCAAGCAGCTTGCGTACTCCGTATTGACCGATGCACAGAAGCACCGGTTTGAGGAGACTCTCGAGCTGGATTTCTCCTTCGGAATAAAGGGACTCTCTAGGTTTCGCGCCAACATATTCAACCAGCGAGGGGCGGTCGGGGCCGTCTTTCGATCTATTCCTTATGAAATAAGATCATTCGAAGAACTTGGTCTTCCGGCTGTAATCGATAAGCTGTGTGAAAAACCGCGCGGTCTAATCCTCGTTACAGGACCCACGGGTTCTGGCAAGTCGACAACGCTAGCGGCTATGGTCGACAAGGTCAACCGAGATCGTCACGAACACATTATTACTGTCGAGGATCCAATCGAATACCTGCATGCTCACAAGAGCTGCATCGTCAATCAGCGCGAGGTGCATGCAGACACTCATAATTTTGCTAACGCACTGCGTGCCGCGTTGCGCCAAGATCCTGACGTCGTACTCATAGGTGAGATGCGCGACCTCGAAACGACAGAGACCGCTCTCAGAATCGCTGAGACCGGTCACTTGACGTTCGCCACTCTTCACACCAACTCGGCGGCGTCTTCGATCAATCGCATCATCGACATCTTTCCTGCGGGCCAGCAGGCACAGATTCGCACCCAGCTTTCGATGGTGCTTGAAGGAATTGTTACCCAGGCCCTGCTTCCCAAGGCAAATGGCCAGGGTCGCGCGATGGCGATGGAGGTACTGGTGCCGAATGCGGCTATTCGGAACCTGATTCGCGAAGACAAAATCCATCAAGTCTATTCGATGATGCAGACCGGTCAGGACAAGTTTGGAATGCAGACGTTCAATCAGTCTTTGGCGAGCCTCTATCTTAAGAAGCAAATCACTCTGGAAATGGCGATGGCCCGTTCGTCGAATGCAGACGAGCTCCAGGACTTGATCAATCGCGGAGTTGCTGCGCTTCAAACTCCGCAATCTCGAGCGCCAGGGCACGGTGCACAGGGAGCGAAACCTCAGTCACCACTCGGAAGGGTGGGAAGATAAAGTAGCGAGGATAGCCGGATAGCGCGTCGAAAACCGTCTATAGGTATGATTTGTCCCCGAGCCATCGAAGATCAAATTTGGAAGGTGGAATACAGAGATGCCGACTTATGTTTTTAAGGGCCGAAATCGCCTGAACGAGATCGTCGTCGGTGAGCGAGTAGCAGCCGATCGAGCCTCGCTTGAAGCAATGCTCCGGCGGGAGCAGGTTATTCTGACCAATGCGCGAGAAAAAGGCCGCGAGATCAGTTTACCCAAGATTGGCCGAGAGAAGGTTAAGCACAAGGACTTGTCTCTGTTCACCAGACAGTTTTCAGTGATGCTCGACGCGGGTTTACCGCTAGTCCAGTGCCTGGAGATACTCGGTCAGCAGCAGGACAATAAGTCTTTTCAAAAGGTAATCTTTCAAACCCGGGGAGACGTCGAATCAGGGATGACCCTGGCGGATGCGATGGCAAAACACCCGCGCGTCTTCGAGCCGCTGTACACCAATATGGTTGCGGCCGGCGAGACCGGGGGTATCCTCGATGTCATTCTGCAACGCCTTTCAACTTACCTCGAAAAGATGGTCAAGTTGAAGAGTGACGTTAAGAGCGCGCTGATTTATCCGATAGCAGTCATCGTCATCTCGATCATCGTAATATCAATAATAATGATCGTCGTTATCCCTGCCTTCAAAAATATCTTTGAAGGGTTGCTCGGTCCGGGCGAAGGTCTACCGTGGTTGACTGAACTGGTAGTTTCGATTTCGCTGTTCATGGCGAGCTACTGGTGGTTGATCGCGCTTGTCGTTGGCATTGCGGTCTTCGCGGCGAAGGCCTGGTACAAGACTGAGAAAGGACAGCACTTCATTGACAGCTTGATTTTGAAGCTGCCGGTCTTAGGACCTATCATGCGTAAGATAGCCGTTGCACGCTTCAGCAGGACACTCTCGACACTGCTGAGTTCAGGTGTGCCGATACTTGAGTCGCTTGAAATAACGGCACGCACCGCCGGAAACGTGATCGTGTCGGGAGCTATTAACAAGGTACGTTCCGGCATCGAGCAAGGTCAAACGTTTGTAGAACCGCTCAAAGCCAGCGGCGTGTTTCCCATAATGGTCTCGCAGATGATCGGGGTCGGCGAGCAGACGGGCGCGCTCGATGCGATGCTGTCAAAGATAGCTGACTTCTACGAGCAAGAAGTCGATGCCGCAATAGCGAATCTGCTCAGCTTGATGGAGCCAGCAATGATCCTGTTTCTCGGGGTCACAATAGGCACGATCGTAATCGCTATGTACTTACCGCTGTTTACACTCATCGGAAAGCTCGCTGGGGGACATTAATCGGAGCCCGACAATTTGTCCCGCGTCTTAGCCTAACGTTGAGCCGTCAAGAGAGGATAAAGAATCGCTTTTCTAACGCTGCGTAATTAGAACCAGCGGAGTCTCAATCGCCGTTGATCGTCGCAAAGTCGATCAACGGCGATTCGTCCTAAAAGACTTTTCCGGTGCTGAGGTTTGCGCGCGGCTGGTTTTGATTTGCACCTTGTCTATACCTTCTCGCTGGAGTCCCGTGAGCCGATGATTGATAAAAAGAGATGAATGGCAGTTGACACGACCGCCTAATTAGGTATAATCAACGTTTGCTCGCAAGAGACGAAAGCAAACAAGCGATCTTTGAAAACTAGATAGTGCGTAAAACGAACCAGACGTTTCGAGAGTTTAGCGGAAGTGACCAAGAGTAGAACGGTCATCTTTCGGCTAAGGCTTAAAGATGGCCAGGATTTTAACTGAGAGTTTGATCCTGGCTCAGAATCAACGCTGGCGGCGTGCCTAACACATGCAAGTCGAACGCGAAAGCCCCTTCGGGGGTTAGTAGAGTGGCGTCCGGGTGAGTAACACGTGGGTAATCTGCCTTCGGGTGGGGAATAACCCAGGGAAACTTGGGCTAATACCGCATAATGCAGCGGCACCTAATGGTGATTAGTTGTTAAAGCGGGGGATCGCAAGACCTCGCGCCTGAAGAGGAGCCTGCGGCAGATTAGCTAGTTGGTGAGGTAATGGCTCACCAAGGCTTCGATCTGTAGCTGGTCTGAGAGGACGGCCAGCCACACTGGCACTGACACACGGGCCAGACTCCTACGGGAGGCAGCAGTGGGGAATTTTGGGCAATGGGCGAAAGCCTGACCCAGCAACGCCGCGTGAGGGAGGAAATCCTTCGGGATGTAAACCTCACAAGCAAGGGAAGAGAGCTGCGGGCTGAATAATCCTGCAGTGCGACGGTACCTTGCGTAAGCCACGGCTAACTACGTGCCAGCAGCCGCGGTAATACGTAGGTGGCAAGCGTTGTTCGGAATTATTGGGCGTAAAGGGCGCGTAGGCGGCTTGTTAAGTCGGCTGTGAAAGCCCGGGGCTCAACCCCGGAGGGTCAGCCGATACTGGCAGGCTAGAGTACGGAAGAGGTAGCTGGAATTCCCGGTGTAGCGGTGAAATGCGTAGATATCGGGAGGAACACCTGAGGCGAAGGCGGGCTACTGGGCCGATACTGACGCTGAGGCGCGAAAGCCAGGGGAGCGAACGGGATTAGATACCCCGGTAGTCCTGGCCCTAAACGATGGACACTTGGTGTGTCGGGTATTCCAGTCCCGATGTGCCGGAGCTAACGCGTTAAGTGTCCCGCCTGGGGAGTACGGTCGCAAGGCTGAAACTCAAAGGAATTGACGGGGACCCGCACAAGCGGTGGAGCATGTGGTTTAATTCGACGCAACGCGAAGAACCTTAC
>JBBPIH010000105.1:0-7855 GCA_038040455.1 Acidobacteriota bacterium | reverse complement strand
TACAAAAACCATCAGGTTGAATGGGTTTTGCAAGAGGCTCTGAAAATTGAAAATTCATGGGACTAGCGTTTCTTCTCTTTGTTGTCTTTCGCCGTGACGATCGACTGTCCAATGATGTTGCAGAGCTGGTCACATTCATCCAGCAGCTCGCTCATCCTGTGTTCGGGAAGCAGCTCTATCTTGATAATCAGGCGAATCCAGCTACGTGATTCCCGCAACTCCTTGAGACAGATTCCGAGCTTGTGAATAAAGTCGGCGCGACTCTCGGCGGCGCAAGCCTCTTCATAGTTCGGCGCTGGCGAGGTACCGCACCGCACGAACTGCCCGGCAATGTGACGCCATTCGCGTGTCTGGGAGCGCATCGACGACCTTGCCAACGCGCGCCGCGAAGTTGATCAGTCGTTCAGATAATTCGTCCGGCGTCATGATCTCCGCTCACTTCAATTTGCAATTTTCATTTTTCAATTCTCAATTTTCAATGTTTTTCGTTCGGCCAAATACTGGTTCTTATACTCGACATAGTGCTGCCAGTGTTCATCGATCCGTGCAACTTCTTCTTCCGTCACTTGCCGGCGAACCTTCGCGGGCGCTCCCATTACCATCGAGCGCGGCGGTATTACAGTGCCCGGCGTGACCAGCGAGCCGGCAGCGATGAACGACTCCTCACCGATCGTCACGTCGTCGAGAACTATTGCTCCGATTCCAATCAGACAACGATCCTTGACCGTACACCCGTGAAGCACCGCCGAGTGTCCTACGGTTACGTAGCTGCCGATAAGCGTCGGAAACCTTGCCTGCGTCACGTGAATCACCGTGTTGTCCTGGATGTTTGTGCTCTCACCGATTCTGATGTAATAGCAATCGCCGCGCAGCACACAGTTGAACCAAACGCTCGAGTGCGCGCCAATGTGAACGTCGCCGATTATGTGCGCGCCTGCGCCGACGAAGGCGCTCTCAGCTATCGTCGGGCTAATGCCTTTGTAGGAAGTGATCATGTTCATGATTCAAGCGCGCACCGGGCGAAAGCCTGCGCCTGCGTGCGTGTGTTCCATAAGAGTGCGGCTGCGAGACAGATCATCCAGGACAAGAAACCAGCTGTTTACGGAAAGAGTTGACGTTAGCATGGGCCTCGCGCGAGCCGCAAGTTGACACCCTGTTCGCGCCCGGCTTAGCATCAACGTGATGCCGTCACTTGCGCTCAGAGAATCCCGTTCATCACGGCACGTTCTCTGTCGCTTGCTTGCGAGCGCGACTGTTTTGTTGATGGCGGCGGCGTCTTACGGTTGCGGCGGAAAGCCGTTCAACGTCAAGCCGTGAGTCGATCTGCCTCCTGCAAACTACACGGCAAGTGCAGCGGCAGACAGCGTCGGCGTTCAAGCGCAGGTGTTAACGGACGAGGATTTCCTATACGACACCTTCGATGCAAATCTGATTAGTGCCGGGATTCTGCCCGTTCGCGTGATGCTTGCAAACTCCGCCGCAGAGAGTGTGGATCTGAAGGATGCCCGGTTCGAAGTGCGATCGCAGGCCGGACGCAGCTTCAGAGCGTCGAAGGCTGATCAAGCGTTCAAGAGATTGATTTCCTACTATGGAATTTCGGTTTACAACAAGGCCGGGTACAAAGAGTCCAAGAACGACTTTGCCGAGTATGCGCTGGACACTAAAACAGCGCTTGCTGCCGCGGAGTCGCGTCAGGGATTCTTGTTCTTCTTGATGCCGAGTGAAGTAGCGCGCGGGGCTGGTCTGGTGTTGTTGGTCAGCAGACTCGGTTCTAAACAGTCTGTGAATCAAACGGCGGTCGAGCTCAAATTGAACTGATGAGATGAATTGAGGAGTAAGTTTTGACCAGGTTTATTCGTGTAAGATTTTTGATCTTCATAGTCGTGCTGACCTGTGCGCTCGAAGCCCACCGCGTCTCGGCCCAAGAAGCACCAAAGTCTCCTGCTGTTGAAAAGAAGGATGAGTTTCAACAAGCCATGGAAGGCGGGCGAGCGTTCGCGCGGCAGGGACGCATCGACGATGCGATCAACGAGTTCCGGCGAGCCGCGAAGTTGCGCGACGACAAATGCGCCGAGTGCTTTCAGATAATCGGGCAAATATACCTTCAGTTCGGGAAGTTGAAGGAAGCTGCCGCCGCCTTCCGCCAGTGCGTCGAGCTGAAACCGTCCAACGAAGCCGAGATCTATAATATCCTTGGCGTCGCGCTCTACATGCAGAAGGAAAAAGCGTCGTACGACGAAGCGGCGACGGCTTTGAAACGGGCAATCGAGCTGAGCAAAGGGAAGCTGCCGAAGGCTTATTACAATCTCGGGTACGCTCTGATAAGGGCGGGTAAGGAGCAGGAGGGAATCGACGCGCTGAAAAAGTTTCTCGAGCTTTTCCCCGGAGCGAGCGAAGCAAGCCAGGCGCGCGCGGTCATAGCCAACACTAAGATGGTGGATGCCAGAGTTGCCCCTTTCTTTGCGGTGAAGTCTCACACCGGCGAGGATCTCTCACTAGAAAAGCTGAGAGGCAAAATCGTGCTTCTGGATTTCTGGGCAAGCTGGTGTATCCCTTGTCGCATCGACATCCCCGAAGTGAGAAAGATCTGGAAGAAGTACGGTGGAGATCAGTTCGTCATTGTTGGGATCAATCTCGATTCCAATCGCCCGGCGTTCGAGGCTTACATGAAAGAGGAAGCGATCACCTGGCCGCAGTATTACGACGGGCGTGGATGGGGTAACAAGGTTTCCCAGTTGTACGGCGTGTACGCGATCCCACACACGGTGCTGATCGATCAAGACGGTGTGATCCAAGCGACAGGCCTTAAAGGCGAGGAGCTTTCAGAGAAGATTGCTGGCGTTCTGAAGAAGCTTCAAAAGTAACGCGCAAGCGAACCAAGATCGTCATTTGGCTAACCTTGCTTTACTCAAGTCAAGGTTGCGCAGCACTTCAAAGATCTCTTCGTTGTCAGGCTGCTTGACTATCTCGTGTATGTTCTTGTAGACGATCTTGCCTTTTTTATCGATCACGAACAGGGCGCGTTCTGCATAGCCTTCAGGGCGATACGCGCCGAACTTTCGCGCGACCTCACCCTTTGGCTCGAAATCTGAAAGGAGATCGAAGGTGAGTCCGCCAAGGCTCTTGGCCCAGGCAGTGTTGCAGGGAACCGAATCGACTGATATACCCAGGACCTGGGTATCGTAGCCCTGGAAGCGGCTGAGATCAGCCTCATACGAGGGCAACTGCAACGTTCAAACCGGTGTCCAGGCCAGCGGGTAGAACGCGATGAATACGTTTTTCATTCCGCGAAAATCAGACAGCTTGACCTTTTTGCCCTCCTCGACGTGAGAGGCGAGTTCGAAGTCAGGGGCAATATCGCCCACTTCAACAGCCATCGTTTTTCCTCCACCAAAGAATTAGCTTCCCGGTATTCATTAGTTCGAGTGGCGCTCGAGTGTCAAGGACAGTTGCGGATTGCGAGCAATAATACTTAGTTATCCTCGTTTCGGGGAAAGGCCCGTTTGCCCACGGGGGATCGCGGTTTCGACTACTGGGTTGGTTTCCTTCCGGGCTTTGACGGTCTTACAAGTGGTGTGTAGCTCACAACGAAGCCGGTCACGCGTTGGCATCGGCTGAGCTCGACAATCTTCTTCGATGCCTCGCCTTCAAACCTGAGGGACATTCGACCGCCTGCATCCCAGGCCAGCGGCTTGTGGTCGGCTTCGGCTTGGTCCTGATCGGAGACCACTCGCGCGACGAGCCAGTACTTTCCCGGCGCCAGACTTGTGAGCGAGAAACCGCCGTCAGCCGCAAGCTCGCTTTCAAAGTAGCGCAGCACGTCTTCGCCCGCTTCGGGTTCGGCGGGCACCAGGTACACTCTCATCTTCTCCGACGGAGGGTTGGTGTCCTTGCCGGTGACTACCTTTCCCCGCAAGCCGGCAGCCCCTTCGCTGATTGTGACAACGAGTCCTTTCACCTTATCGCCCGAATTCAACTTCACACCGCTTTTCGTCCCATCGATGGGCTTGCCATCGGGAGTTAACGGAGGAAGCGTGACGGTGCTTATGTAAAGACTGTCTCCGGGAAGCTGCAGATCCAATCGATGAACACCCGGGCGGAGAAAGCCAACGGTGAACTCGCCCTTCTCGTTGGGAGAAGTGTCTTTCAGCATGGAGAGCAATGATAGAGATTGATCCTCGGGCTTCTTGTTGCCTTCGCCTCGCGCGCTGATGACGACTTCTTCGAGCCGGGCGGGCCGGGTAGCTTTGCATTCCGCTTTCTGCGCGGCGCTGATCGGCTCGATCAAGGCGCGGCCGGCCATTGAAGCGAGAGGCTCGAGCGCAAGCTCAACGCCAGTGACGTCGGCGCCGCTCACCGTCACGGGTCGTGACGGTGACACCGATATATTCAGCCCGTCAGCCCCGTCCGTCATAGAGCCCGATCCGGCCATCGCAGTTACGAAATATTCCCCGTCGAGGAGAGCCTCGAAAGCAAAACCTTTTTCTTTCTGCGGCGGAAGCACGTAGGTTGTCGCTTCAACTAGTCCGTTGCCAGCGCGAGTCAGCATTACGGAGATTCCGTCCTGACCCGATGCCTTGGAACCCGATACGGTGCCGCTCACCGAGTGACCTCGGTTATCGCGATACCGGATGTCAATGTTGGTGGCTTCGTCCCCGGCTCGCACCGTGACCTCGGCCGCAGTGTCGATCGTGCTCGAGGGAAAGTAAGTCGGCGCGTCGCTGTCGTAGGCTCCGCTGCGCGGTGAGGACAGAGCCTCTGAATAGTTCACCCCGGTGCCTTGCCCGCGCCGCCCGCCCGCGGCAACCTGATAATAACCAGCCTCGAGACCGTAGATGCGGTAGATGCCCCGGTCGTCGGTCTTGTACGGTCCAAGCAGGGAACCGATCGAGTCGGTGAATTCGGAGGCCAGGTCTCTGCGCAGACGCACCGGTTTGTTATCAGCTTCTCGCACTTTGATCGCACGCACGACGGCTCCGACTACGGGGTCGCCCGATAAGTTGGTCACCCGGCCGGTAATCACGCCGCCTTTTGCCAGAGTGAGCGTGACACTCTCGCCGGGTCGATAGTACGGCTTCGAGTCGGAGTCGGACAGAACGTATCCGGCCGCGCTCGCAGAGATTCTGTAGGCGCCCCATTGGAGACCGCTCAACTCGAACTTTCCATCGGCATCGGAGCTGACCGGCCGGAAGAACGAGGTCACCATCGATTGCGGGTTGGAAGCGATGTTTGTAGGAATAGCCATGATCGAAGCATCAGCAACCGGCCGGTTTCCTTCTCCGATCACGCGGCCCTTGATCGACCCGCCTGCTTGGGGTTTTTTCTCCTGCGCGGCCGTCGGTTGCTGCACCTCCCGGCGATCACCTGCGGCAGGCTTCTCGGATTGCGGTTGCTGGGCGTTCGCGATCGCCGATACGAATAAGGTCGATAGAATGATTCCTATAGCAATCTCATGCATTGTAACGTTTCGGCAATTCGTCTTGGGTGGCTTCTGTGACAAAGCGTTCATTTGTCGGAACCCTTCGCTCCTAGATCGAGAATGAGGCTCGTTTGTGCCGGGGTATCAGGCGTCACTGTCACCTGCTGCTTGGCCGAGACCCTGCGCCTGGTTCCCGGGCCTTGCGAGGACACGCTTGCCTCGACCTCATAGTCACCCGGCGCCAGACCTTCGATGACGAAATTTCCCTTCGCGTCTACGTCAACGGTTCGATGCGAACTCCTGATGGTGCTGTTCAGCGGACGCGCCCACACTGAGACCTCTGAGTCCGGCGAGAGAGCGCCACCTTGAATGGTAACCCGGCCGCGTATGACGCAATTGGCCTCAACCACGACTACTCTCACTTCGGTGATCTGCTCGTTCGTCTGAATATCTATTCCGTCGAATTGCTCTACGCCGTTGCGTTCGATCCGAACGACTGAAAACTTCTGGGAGCCATGTGGAAGCGACTGGATCTTTATCTTGCCGGCTTTTAGCCCGCCGATCTTAAAGCTGCGGTCGGCCGCAACTCGGCCTGCTGCCGTTGACCCCATCCGCGCATCCGGGATGGCAATCAGCACAAATGGAGTCGAGGTATCGAAAGCGTTCGCGGCGTCTGCGCTGTCGAACCCCACGACGCCGCTGATGCTTGCGCCAAGATGAACCTTGATCTCAAGCTTATCGATATTGCCCGATTGAACTTCGAAGTTGAACGGGTCGGCGTAGAACTCACCGACGCCAGTCATGGAATGGACTTCCAATTTGTAGTTGCCTGGCTCGACGGAGTCGAGGCGAAACTCACCCTTGGCGTTCGTAGTCGTCATCCCGCCGGGAACAGAGAAAGAGTCTTCGCGGTTGCTCTGTTCCAGACTGCCCTCGCGCGGTCTAGTCCTGTAGGCAACCATCGCATTGGCGATCGGTGTGCCTGTCTCCGCGATAAGGACGCGACCGTTCACGCTAAATCCCTTGTCCGCCACGCCAAGCTTAATGTCCACACCTGAGGCTTCCGCCCCGGCGATCACCTCAACGGGTTTTGACCGCGCTTCATCCGTGACTCCCGGATAGTAGGTCTGAACTCTCTTCGGCCGTTTGGCTAGCAAACTGCTCATCGGGTCGCGAGAACTGCCGGCGCTGACAATGTACCGGCCGGGCGCTAGAGCATAGATTCGATAGACGCCGCGGTCGTCTGTGTGGTACATCCGGCCTTCGGGCCTGGAGTACGAGCCGGCCGGCTTTGTGCCATCAACCAACTTCAAGGAGATCGCTTCAGCAATAACCGGTCGCTCCTCGCTATCGGTGATCTTTCCGGTTATGACGCCGCCGCGTGACAATGAGAAGTCGATGCCCTCGATGGCAGCGCCTTCGGTGATATTCAATTCTTTCGCGAACGCGCCTGGGTCAGCGCTCACTAGTGTTGGTGCGGACGGCATTATGTTGTACTTCCCGGCAGGCAAGGCTTCGAAACGGTAACGACCGTCGGAATCGGTCGCCGCCTTGAGCGACGCGGGCGGTTTGAGCATTTGCTCGACTATCTTTTCGGGATCCGTCACCGATGGGCTAGCCATCACGAGCACCCCCTGCGCTGGCTTGCCATCGAGTAAGACCCGGCCGGTGATTGTGCTCGTTTCCTTTGGGTCTTGAGCAAGGCTCAACGATTGTATGCCGAAAAGAAGCGCGAGAAATATCGCTATGCGTGTGAGACTGCGCATTGGGATTCTCCAGGTGGTAGCACAGGCTTTAGCCTGTCGGTCTAATTCGGGTTATCATTGACATCCGTAGCGAGTGAAGCATATCACCTCGGACGAGGCAATCCTAGCTTCTGAGAAAGTCCATGACACGCGACTATTCCCCCACCAACGCATTTGGTGGTCGCCCTCCGCTATGAGGCCATGTTTATGGACCTAGGGTGCTCAAGGCCGCCCTCCGCTAGGAGGGCCATGTTTATAGACGCAAGACGGACGCGGGCCGCCCTCCGTTAGGAGGGCCACGCCCTCCGTTAGGAGGGCAATGTTTATAGGTTTATAGCCGCCATCACAGGACCCGGTGCCCTACGTAGAAGGGTCATGTTTATAGAACCGGTGAAGACGATTGCACCGGCCCACGGGTTGTAGATTATACTCACGCCACGTTGTAGTATAAACATCCCGGAGGCAAGAAGAATGGCCAACACATTCTCGCAGATCTACATTCAAGCAGTCTTTGCCGTCGCCGTGAGGCAATGTCTGATCAAGCCGGACTTCAAAGAGGAGCTCCAGAAATACATCACCGGCATCATCCGGAAAGAGGGGCAGAAGCTCATCGAGATAAACTGCATGGCGGATCATGCTCATCTGTTGATCGGCCTGAAGCCCAGCATTGCGCTCTCTGATTTGATCAGAG
>JBBPIH010000002.1:187993-279061 GCA_038040455.1 Acidobacteriota bacterium | reverse complement strand
TGTCTTTTCCCTTTTACAAAAACCATCAGATTGAATGGGTTTTGCAAGAGGCTCTCAAATCTTCAATTTTCTTCAATTTTCAATTTGACTCTCCGTTGAAACACCTTGATGTTCACAACCGACAGCTTTTCCTGAAACTCCGTCTCCAGATCGCGCCCGAGCGCCGGATTGGCACGAATTCGCAGATCGAGCGGGTCGCCCTTCTGTATCATTACCGTCGCGACATCCTTGGGAATCCCACTATCGAGTTGATGCCACCGCAGCGAGCCCTCGTGAATCACTTCCGCGAATCGCAAGCCTCCCTCCGACACGAGCGGCCCGAGCGCGCCAGTGTGCATGAGTATCAATCGATCAGGCGGATTCGCCGTCAAAAACGAAGCCACTCGTGCGCGTTCTCGTACGGGCCGCGCGTTCACTCCATTGCGATAGCCTTCTTGATAGACCGCAAGCTGCGCGGGTCCCTCCGAAATCAAATACCAGTACTGGGCCGCGACAACCAGGCACACGACGGCGCTGGCCCATCGGCGCGCCGAGCCTTTGAACGCCAGAACGGCCGCTGGCGCAAACAACGCAACGCCAAGCACGTGAGGCAAGCCATATCTGATATTGAGCAGCCCGAAAGCGCTCAACGGAAACACCTGAATTTCTCCCCGGTACAGGCTGAAGACGTGAAAAAAGAAAGGCAGAATAAGCAAGATTAATGGCAAGTGTTCTACCAATGACTTCCGTCTTGCGATGAGCGATATGGTGAAGCCTGCCGCGCTGAGCAATAGAACAAACGGACCAGCGCACACTGCGGTGGCCGCCGCCATGACCAGGACATCTAGTCCGGCGTGCCCGATGAACATCGTCGACCAGCCAAAGTTGACTCGATTCTGGAGATAGATCCCGCGTGCCGAGTTAGGTCCGGTTAGGAACTCGAGCGCGTTTCCATAGATCGCCCAGTTGTGCCACAACCAATAACACGGACCGATCGCAACAAGCGCTGAGAAGAGAGCGCTGTTCTTGATCTTCCGCCTCCAGTCACCGCGTGAGGCCAGAACGACGACGAGAACGGAAACCGCGGCGACCGGCCACGCTTCGTACCGGGCAAGAGTAGCCACGGTCATTGCCACTGCCGCAACGGCCAGCCGTTTCGCGGTCTGCTCATCGACCCAACGCTGCAGCAGGTAAACGGAAGCAACTAGCGCTGCCATAAAAACGAGCTCGCCCATCGGCGTCGACTGCATATACAGCACGCTGGGATTGAACAAGAAGATAACGGCCGTCAGCGCCGGCAGCGCGTTTCTCCATCTCGTATCCTCTTTGCGATAGAAGGTCGTCGCGAGCTGGTAGAGCGACAGCGCGGCGATGACGAATGTGATCATCGAAACTATGCTGCCCGCCGCGCCCGTTCGCCACATCCAGTCGTTGGTTACCAGCGGCAGCATCACTACAGTCTGAAGCGGAAGCCAGGGGGACCCGATTTGAATATATCGCCGCCACGCCGAGTCATCAGGTGAGTCCACGACCTTCCGAGCGATGTTGACGTGCGCGACTCCATCGCCATAAACGTTAGTCATGCCGTTGGCGAAGAAGTACAGGAATGAAGAGATGGATAGGATCGCTGCGATGATTGCTACAAGAACAACTGGACTGATTTTTGAGGTCAGGGTCCGTTCGCGAAGAACCTTACCCTGATGGACAGATGATAAATTACAAATGGAAAATGGAAAATGGAAAATGGACCGAATCAGCAATGAGCAGCTCAGTTCATTTTCCATTTTCCATTTGTGATCTTCCATTTGTCATTTATTTTGCATTTTCACACGAGGCTCGCCTCTGCTTGAGCGATCACCTTGTGTATTGCATGGACCTCGGCGACGAGCTGTCTGAACATGTCGGGTAACAGCGCTTGCGGGCCGTCCGACAAAGCTTGCTCGGGATGATTGTGGACTTCGACCATAATGCCGTCGGCGCCGGCAGCGATGGCGGCGCGTGCGAGAGGAATGACTTTGTGGCGCTTGCCCGTTCCGTGAGAGGGATCGACGATGATGGGAAGATGAGAACGGGTTTGCACGGCAGGCACGATCGACAGGTCCAGGGTGTTGCGCGTGTGATCGGCGAACGTGCGCACGCCTCGCTCGCACAGAATCACGTTGTAGTTCCCCTCAGCCATTATATACTCCGCTGCAAGCAACAGCTCATCGAGCGTCGCCGACATTCCGCGCTTGAGCATCACCGGCTTGTTCGCCTGGCCCACACGGCGCAACAGCGAGAAGTTCTGCATGTTTCGCGCGCCGACCTGCACAATATCCGCATAATTTTCGACAAGATCAGCCGTCTCGGTGTCCAAAACCTCGGTCACGATGCTAAGCCCGAATCGCTCGCGCACCGCTGCCAGGATTTTCAATCCTTCTTCACCCAGGCCCTGAAATGAGTAGGGCGAAGTGCGAGGCTTGAAGGCGCCGCCTCTAAAGAGCTTCACCCCGGTCGATGCGACTATTTCAGCGATCGCCATCGTTTGTTCGTAAGACTCAACCGCGCACGGTCCTGCGATGATTGCCGGCTCGGGCCCGCCGATCTCTGCTTCTCCGACTCGCACAATCGTGTCGTCGTGTTTCAGATCGCGGCCGACGAGCTTATAGGGCTTTGAGACTCTAATCGCTTCGGCGACGCCGGAAAGCATCTCGAAGTGAGTTGGATCGATCGCGCCCGGATTGCCGGTGACGCCAATCGCCGTGCGAGTAGCTCCGGGCATGGGATGCGCCTTGAAGCCCAGGTCGCGTATGACCTTGAGTACTTCTTCCACCTGAGCTTCGGTGGCGTCGGGTTTCATTACGATGAGCATGATGTTTTTCCGCGTCTACATCGCAAGCGTCTAACTTCTAGTTCAAGCGCTCTTGAGATAGCGGCCCAATCCCGTAGGGATGTATAGCCTTCTGGAGCGTCTTGCGCAAACCCGGCCTTCACATCCTCTCCGGAGCTTCAATGCCAAGCACATCCAACGCGCGGATCAACTGCCTGCGCACCACGCTCGTAATCGCAACCAGCAATGCGCGACGCGAATGATTCTGTTCCGACAGGATGTGATGATTGTGATAAAAGATGTTGAACCGCTGTGCGAGCTGGAACGCCCACTTCGCTACAACCGCCGGCTCCAGCGCGGCGACTGCCCCGCGCACAACATCAGCTAGACGTTCCGCCAAATAAAGAACCGACCACAGATCATCGCCCGCTTCGCCTCTGAGCAATTCGCCCAACCGCTCGCGCGGCACTTCCTGAAGCTCCGAGGCGCTCACGTCTATGCCCGCGTCCGCGAGCTTGCGGAATATCGAGTTCGCTCGCACAACCGAGTACTGGAGGTACGGACCCGTTTCGCCGTCGAAGGCCAGCGCTTCTTTGAAGTCGAAAGAGATTATCGAATTGCGCGTGAACTTGAGCAGAAAATAGCGCAGCGCTCCCACCGCGATCTTGTGCGCTGCCTCGCGTTGTTCTTCAGCGGTCAGCTCGGGGTGACGATTGGCGACTTCAGCCAGAGCGTTCGCCTCGAGTTGATCTATGAAATCATCTGTCTTCACTCCGAGTCCCTTGCGTCCAGACATGCTAACCACGCCGCGCTTGCGGTCTTCCTCTGAGACCTGTTGCCCGAGCTGCTCCGCTGTCGCCGTGGTCAACACGACCTTTTCGTAGCCGAGGTGCGCGCTGCGTTCGACTCGCTCGTCGTGATCCACCGCCATCACCCCGAGTTTAACGTAGTGTTGAGGGTACGACTGGCCGATGTCGATCACATTAAAGTAAGCCGCGGCGTTTCCGAAATGAGGATGCGCCGGGTCATTCTCGTTCGGGTCAGAACTGGTGATCCACGCGACGTGCCGGTCCGGATACGTATGAAACTTCCTGTAGTAGAAATCAATGTCGAGCTGTCCGAGCTTCCAAAGGTGAAAACTGATGTCCTTGCCCGTGTAGGTTACTGTGCCGTTCGAGCGCACGATCACCTTATCCAGTTCGTGCTCGGTCTCATTCGCTTCGTCCGATTCATCAGTTGACCTCATCACCCAACATCCGGCGAGCTTCCCTTCGGTCGCGTACTCGACGGCGCCGCGTTCTTTGAGCAGCTCAAAGGTCCGGCGCCACAGGTTCATGTGCAGCACGTCCGACTCGCGCGGCAGCAGATCGTATTCGATTCCAACTCGCGCCATCGTGTTAAGGTGACATTCGAGTATGCGCATCGAGATGTATTCCGCCATCTCGTAGATCTCGCCTTCACCGGCTTCAAGACCGTGCAGAGCTTCGGTTCGAAGCGCCAGCCGCGAAGCATTCTCCTCGTAAAAACTCCCAACTCGCGCGTAGAGGTCCCAGCAGTAGTAATCGAACTTATCCTCGATGGCTTTGATCTGCTCGAGCGCCAGGTGCTCGATGTGCTTGAAGCCGACGACGACATCGGCAACCTGCACGCCGGTGTTGTCGATGTAGTTTTGCACTTCGACGGTTTCGCCAGCCGCGCGAAGCATTCTGACTGTCGTATCTCCCAGCACAGCATTGCGCACGTGACCAATGTGCGCGGCCTTGTTCGGATTGACAGCGGTATGCTCAACGATGATCTTCCCGCTCGACTGCGGCGTGACCGGTTGGGCGGGGCCAAGCGAGCGCAGTACGAAGTCAGCTCTATCCAGATAAAGATTCAAGTATCCCGCGCCGGCGACTTCAACGCGCACGACTCCCTGGGCACTGCGCATTTCATCGGCGAGCCGCGTAGCTATGTCTCTGGGGTTCTGCTTCCGACCTGTTGCGGCTTTCAATCGTTTTGCAAGTTCGAAGGCGACAGGAAACGCGAGATCGCCAAGCTCAGTCCGAGGCGGGACTTCGACTGGAATCTCGGCCAGGTCGATGTCGAAGACCTTCTTGATCGCCGAGCGCACCTGATCGCGCATTGTCTCTTGAATCGTCATAGGTCGTTCGATCCCAATACACGTCTTGGCTAATTGCTTGGGACCTCGAATAATATCAGCCGGGGCGAAATTGTTGAAGGTTGGTCGCGGCGCTCAGAAGAGATCAGGGTCGCGCAGAAGTAGCACAGAATTCAGTCTGTGTTACAACCACGTAGTCGTTGCGTGAAGTTTGGACGTTGCGCTAATTATCGGCGGCGCGGAACTCCGTTAGGAGTCCAATGTTTATAGTAACGGTCGTCCGCGGCGATCCTCACTCCTTTAGGAGTGAAATGTGTTGGCGAATAACGGTGTACATGGAACTCCTAACGGAGTTCGCGCCGTCTCGATCTCGCTACTATAAACATGGAACTCCTAACGGAGTTCACGCCGTCTCGATTTCGCTACTATAAACATGGAACTCCTAACGGAGTTCACGCCTAAGTATTCCGAATGTCCAAAATCAAGGCACGTCTGTGTCTGGTGAGTGCTCTTTAGCGGAGGTGGCCGATACAGACTAAAGTCCATGCTACTTCTTCCGGGCTAGCATCGTCAGAATGCGTGCTAGCCCTTCAACGACCGCAAGACCCGCCCGATCCTCGCGCTGAAACACAGCGTTACGTACCTCATTCGCAGCCTTGTACTTGATCGAGAGAATGTAGTCGTGCTCTTTTACATCCGGCGTTTTTCTTCCACGGAGCAAAAGAGCCCCTGGCCCGAGCGCCAGCCACCACCAGGTGGGACGCACCGGCTTGCCTTCAACCATCGTGCTTGCGTCCACCACGTTGGCTTCAAGGATTGCCGATGCCGGGATCTTGACCGATCTGCTTCCAGGGATCAGCTCCGCTACCTCAATCCCGTCGGGGCCAACGATCAGTCGAACGGGCCCGGCATCTTCGAATCGATCGATCCCGTCGAGGTAACCGATCTCTACCCGGGTGGTTTCAATCCTGGCGGTCCCAGTCTCATCGATAATAGGCAAGCCACACCACATGCACTTCTTTGCCGCAGCGCCATTCGCACGCCCGCATTCATGGCAATGGATTGGACTCATAATTCACAGCCAGAAGGGAGAAGGCAGAAGGCGGAAGGCAGAAGGCGGAAGGCGGCAGTTTCCATTTTCCATTTGTCATTTTTCATTCGTCATTTGTCACTTGTCATTGGTCATTGAATTGTCGTGCGATGGTCACAGACTGACGACCTAACGACACCAAACAAAATGACAAATGGAAAATGGAAAATGGAAAATGACAAATGCTGCCTTCCGCCTTCTGCCTTCAGCCTTCTGCCCTCCTTCTGCCTTCAGCCTTCTGCCCACTCTCCTCTTTCATTCCTCACTGCTTTCTGCCTTCAGCCTTCTGCCCGCTCCCCTTGTATCCCGGTCCTCGCAACGGGCGTCCCGGTCGCGCTGTGGTTTGTTTACCCGCGAAGATTACCGGCTCGCCGTTCACAAGCACGTATCGCATTCCGACTGACAACCGGTTCGGGTCTTCAAAGGTCGCCACGTCGCGAATCTGCTGCGGGTCGAATACAACAATATCGGCGAAGAAGCCCGGCTTGAGCAAACCACGGTCAACCAGGTGAACGCGATTGGCTGCAAGCGAAGTCATTTTCCGAATCGCCTCTTCCATAGAGAGCACGTGCTCGTCGCGAACGTACCGTCCTAGTATTCGTGGGAAAGACCCATAGGCTCGCGGATGGGCTTTGCCTTCCGCCAGGGGACCGGTGCTGGCGACCGCGCCGTAATCGACTCCCACGCTCACCCAGGGCTGCTTGAGCGCCAGCTTAACATCGTCTTCGCTCATCAAGAAAACGATCATGCCTGTCTGCCCATTGTCGGCGGTCAACAAGTCAAACAATGCATCGATTTCATCTGTCTTGTTCATAATCCGAGCGATTTCATTGATGCGTTTGCCTTCATATTTTGCAAGCTCGCGGTTCAAGACGCTGGCGACCAGAATGCCTTCGCCGCCGCCAGCGCCCAAATAGAAGTTCTCCCATTTGTCGGACGGCGCGCGCATCTCTTGCTTTAGTTTCTCGCGCGTAGCCGGGTCTCTCAGTCTCTCGACGAACTTCGCTGTGCCTCCTTCGTGAGCCCAGGGCGGCACCGCCGCGCCAAGCGAGGTTGCGCCCGCGACGTAGGGATACTGATCGGCGGTGATGTCCAGTCCACGCGCCCGAGCTACTTCGACCCTGGTGATCACGTCGCGTATTTTTCCCCAGTTCGGCTTGCCTGCCATCTTCAAGTGAAAGATCTCGACTGGAATGTTCGCTTCCGTTCCTATTCGAATCGCTTCATCGAGCGCTGACATAATCGAGTTGCTTTCGTTACGCATGTGCGTTGCGTACACGCCACCGTAACGCGAGGCCACCTTAGCCAGCTCGATCAGCTCTTCGGTCTTCGCGTAGAACGCCGGCGCGTACACGAGCGAGGTGCTGATGCCGACCGCTCCGTCTTCCATCGCCTGAGCTACGAGCTTTCGCATCTGGTCGAGTTCAGCAGCGGTCGGCGAGCGGTTTTCGTCGCGAAGAACATACTGGCGCACCTGCGTGGCTCCAACGTAGGTCGCCAGGTTGATCGCCGTGCCGCTGCGTTCGAGCCGCGCGAAGTATTCGCCGAGCGTGTGCCAGTCTGCCGTGAGATTGTAATGCTTAAGAAAAGGCTCGCTCTCTTTGAGAATGTAATCGTTCAACGGAGCAGCCGACCCTCCTTCACCGGTTACCTCGGTTGTGATGCCTTGAAAAACCTTCGATTCGGCGCGCGGGTCGATTAGCAGATTCATCTCCGAGTGGCCGAGCATATCGATGAAGCCCGGCGCTACGATCATGCCGCGAGCATCGATGCGTCGTTTCGCTCGAGAGGCACCAACCCGCCCGACTTTGACTATGCGGTCGCCCCGAATTGCGACGTCGCCGTAGAACCACGGGTTGCCGGTGCCATCGACAATTCGCCCGTTCATTATGATGATGTCGTAGGCTTCGGTTTGAGCTGCGAGTGGTGGCGTCAGGAGTACCGCCACAAGAACGGGCACGAGTGCGATCACCAGTCGCTTCATCGATTCCTCCAGATTAGTTTCGGGTTCAGGGTTCAGGGTTCCGGGTTCAGGGTTTCTGGTTTCTGGTTTGTGGTCTTTGGTTGAATGTACACTAGCGAGGGGAACGAGAAACCCGAAACCCGGAACTCTGAACCCTGAACCATCTTGCGTGGAGATTATAGTGGGCTGGTCTGACAGACTTCAACAATGGTTGCTGAGAGCGGGGTTGGTCATCTCAGCGATACTCCTCATTCGGTTCGCGGTCGACTTCTCCGAAGGAGCGAAATGGTGGCTAGCCGCGCCGTTCTGTCTGCTGGTCATCGTTGCGCTCGGAGTGGGCATCGCAAATGTCTTCAGCGCGAGATCAGAGAGCGTGACTGCCCATCGGCCTCTTCGCGATACAAAGCGAGTGCTGTTGCTAGCGGCGATGCCTCTTGGCTTTCTAGCATCATCGCTCGACTGCATGGGACTGAGCCTGCAAGGTTGTTCGCCCTTTTGCACCTTCGTAAAGCTGACTTGGATTCCCCTGATCGCTGCGGTCTGTGTGGTGTACTTTTTCGTCGGCAAACAAGGTTGGCTTGCAGCGATTGCTGCGATGTCGTTCGTGCCGCTCGTCCCGCACTGCGTTTGTTACAACTTTGGTAACGCCTGGTGGATCGATCGTCTGGGCGCAAGCCCTCTCTGCTACGGCTGGGGCTTCGTCGTTAGCGTGATCGCCGTGAGCGCGCTGCGAAAAGGCACGCATCTCTGGCTTTCACTAGCCGTATGTTTCACGATCATCGCGGGCGCGACCGGGTTCTTCGTTTCCCACCACTACTTTCAATTCCCCTGGTGAGCCGTAGCGCTATTCTTGGAAGGGTGCTAGCCGAGGCCGCATTGCTGGAGAAACGGACTCGTGAAAACAGCCCTGGTCTGGGGGTCCAATAATCTTTTTCTGCTGGTGATCCAGTCCTCGGCGGCTGCACCGTACATATTCCGGACTCTCTCGGGCGTAAAGTTGTTGATCTGTCCCCAATGAAGCGTGTAGGGAATTCCCGCGTTCTCCAGGGCCTGCCAGACGGCATCGTAGAAGGCCATCGTGCGATCACCATATGCGGCGGGAAGCTCGATCGTGCAGGTAGTGTCGAATCTTGTAAACGCCAGCAACGCCTTCGACCCCTTCACCCAGCGAAAAGCAAGGAGGCCGGGGTAGTCCTTAGCCTCCGGAGCGGCGAGCATCAAATCCAGAACGCGCGGTGTATCTTCCAGCGCTATGCCGATCTCCGCGCTCATCGCTTTCTGGAAGTCGGTGTTGGAATAGAAGACCTCCCCGGGCGTGCCCAATACCTTCTTGAAAAGTGGATACTCTGCGGGAACAATCAGATTCATTAGATTGCCGACCAGCGCAGGCAGACGGTCGCCCAGTTTGCCCATCACTCCCAATACATCGTCACCTGGACCGAGACCGCCAGGCGATACAGGCGGTGGAGGGTAGTCGCTATGGTATTTGCGATCGTACATTGCCGTGACATAAGCGCCGCGGCGGGTATCGTGTGGATTGATTACCACTTCAAAATGAAACGGCTCCTTACTGGTGTCGGGCATGTCAATCCCGGTGAAGTCGAGAGTCTGCATCACGCGTCTCAATCGCTGATCAAGCGGCAACCGCGAGCGCGAAACCTCCAACAGATAGAGCGGGTCGGCCTCAATCAGAACACCGTGAATGATGCCAAAGCTGCCAAAACTGACGAGGGCCGCGTTAAAGAGCGTGTCGTCGCGGACTAACTCGGCCCCCAAAGCGGCGATGAGATCGTCAGACAGCACGGGATAGGAGGCGCGCTCGATCCAGATCGCCCGATCTGGCCCGGTGATGATATGCATTCCCACCACATAGTCGGACATTGACCCAAATCGAAACCTGGATCCATGCGTTCCAGTGGCCACTGCGCCAGCAATGGTCTGGCCATTGCTGGCGCCCGAGGTTTTCAGGGCCAGCTTCGCCGGCTGTTCAAACAGAATGTCGTTCGCCTCTCTCACACTGACGCCGCATTGTAGATACATCAGAAGCGCCGGGTCACTCTGGTAGGCGGTTGCTACGCTGGTCGCGTCGGCAGGAAAGGCCCAGTTCAACGCGAGCGTGTCGATAAGGCGACCGTTGGTTACGGCCGCCCGAGAGAGCGACCAGCCGCCGCCAATTGCTCGCAGCGTCACGTTATCGCGGATCGCATCGCCGATCAGTCCCTGAAGCGCCGCGACGGTGAGGCGTAAATCGCCGAAGAAGTTCGTCACGGGGTTCGGTGGATTCGATACGCTGTAGAGCAACTCGAAATCCTGTTTTACATTCTGATGCTTGTTGACCCAGGGACTTGGAGGCCCTTCGGTGACCGATGCGCTGCGGGGATTATCTCGGGACATGCTTCTCCTCCTTCGAGGAGAGAATACTCGGTCCCGGGCTCAGGGCTGGCGGCCTGAGTGCTACCTGGTGGGGAGAGAACGGCAGGATCGCTCCAGGCAGTGTGGGGCTCTGTGCGTTCGATCCTCCAGCGGGATCCTCGGTGCATTGCCACGCCACCCGCATGGGAGACCATATCCCCGCGGTTACCACCGTGATAAGGGAGAAGCCGTAGTTCACGGGAAGCTTGACCTGACGCATGCTTCTACAGGTTGCCGGGCTCTTAGAAGTGGCAGAAGGAACGGGAGCCAAGAGATTTTGTTGCAGCGCTCCCCAGAAGAAGGCATGCACGGTTCTTTTCGTGAAATCGTCTAGCTTGATCTTCCGTGGCTGCGGGGCAACGCTCGCAGTCGGTACCGCGGGAGCGGTGGCTTCGACCGGAGCGGGCGGTTGTTGACCCAATCCTCTCGGTCCGATCACCGGCGGCTGCTTTGCGCATAACCACTCAACCTTTACACGCGACCACTGTCCCAAGCTAAACACTGTGCCGGCAGCATACTTCCAGTAAGATGTGATTCCGACCTCGTACAGGCCATTGCCCTGACAGTCAGCCGAGGATGCCAGACCGGCATTACTTTGTGCGTTATTGAGAGAGGGAGGCACGACAAAGTCGGATCGTTTCCCCTGGCTGGAAGAGTTCAGAGTTTTCCTGAAATACGACGAGTTGACCCGGTCGCCTTTTGCTCTTAGATGGTGATGATAGCACCCGGAAGAGACTCCAATGAGAGCTAGCAGTGCAACGGCACACGAAAGTCTGCGCATTCAACTCTCCTTATTCGGACCGTTTCAATTCACAATAAAGATACGCCCCACCCAAACTCTGTTCCGGTGCACGTCCGCCTGAAGTACGCCGTCGCGCATACATCGACAAAGATTGGAAAGTTGTACGGAGGTTTTCCCTTTGAGCGTGGAAGTTCGTCACCGGGACGTTCACCGGCCGAAGGTGTTATCCTCCGGCCCGGCTCTAACTGCTTGCGATTGAGAATACCGCTAACGGGACTCGAACCCGTAGTCTCCGCCTTGAGAGGGCGGCGTGTTAACCACTTACACCATAGCGGCAAAGATCAACCTTCGAGCCTTAGTATACATAGCGAACTTCGCCGTCGCAACGGAACGCCAAACTGATCACGAATCCGCGCAAGAACGCCAGTGTTAGGCGAACAGGCATTGCGTTGCGAAGCAGCCAAACTCGGACATCTTGCAGGCGCATAACTTCTTTCGGGCGGTCGCACAATCTTTCTCGCACTTTGAGCGGTCAGTCTTGCACTTGGATGCGCAGTCTCGGTACTCGCCTCGCTCGGCCTCTGTCTGAACGGACTTGAAAGCGCGCTCGAACTCGGCGACCGCCGCTTGCTTGACCGCGCGCGACTGATCCTTGTTCACCTTCGCGCAGGCTTTAAGCGCGCGGTAGGCGCGCAGCATAGCCTCGCGCAGCCCCACATCTTTAATCGTCTCTATCCGATCAACTTCCGGCATGTGTGCGAGCACCGCTCGAGCAGTGTCAAAAACCTCATCCCATTCATCAGCGATTGATGAGGCGCGACTGCCGGTCCCCGGCACAAGCATGCACACGATGGCTACTGTCAGGGACGCTATTAAGATCCTGGCACTGTTCTCGGACTTGGTGAAATAGTAGATATTCATACTGTTCTCCTAGGACTAACTCTTTGTAGCGCGATGTCGCCGACATCTACCAGTAAAGAGCGTCAGCAGAGAACGATGATAACGCTGAATTAGATCCTGGGCCGCAACTGTCATATTGATAGAGCGGGTTGGTTGGAACATCCGCTGGTGGTCCACACGAGAGCCGCTATTGCTCTCACAGCTTCGCGACGAACTCAACATGAGTGGGAGGCTGGTGGAGCACATTCGCGCAAAACCGGCCGGATAGCTGAGGTGTCATATGGATTTGGCACGGTTCGGCAGGCTCGATTGGTGAGAGTATCTCGAATCGAATTTGACCTTTCGCGAGATGGGTGCTTGAATATCAGCCTTTGGTATTCACCAGTTTCCTTGGCGCGGATTTGCAAGAAGGACTGAAGCTCGCTACAACATAAATCTGCGTTAAGGAGGGATTCGGTAGCTTCCGGAATTTGCGCGTGCGGTCGAGCAACCGTGGTCAAAGCAGACGGACAAATCCAGGTAGCGCCCGCACACGGCAGGACTCGCTCATCTGCGTCGCTTCACATAACCCGTAATCCGATCAGGACAGAATTGAACAGCACGATGATCGCTTCAGTTTCGGTGCATCGTAGGAGGCAGTTTCTAACTCCGATCGGAGCTTAGCGGACGATGGGGCAAATCTTTAATCGAAGCACGAACTTCATCTCGAAGGTCACTATCTTCGGCGCGTTCTTCTTCATTGGAATAATCATCTGGTTGCTGCTCGAGTTCAACAGGTCCTCCTACTACACTCAAGCTTACTTCCCACGCGAGCAGCCGGTACAGTTCAGCCACAAACATCACGTCGGCGATGATGGCGTCGATTGCCGCTACTGTCACACAACCGTTGAGAAGCTCGCTTTCGCCGGTATACCGCCGACGAAGACCTGCATGAATTGCCACTCTCAGATCTGGCGGGACAGCCCGTACCTCGAGCCTGTCCGCGAAAGCTGGCGCACCGGTAAGCCGATCAAGTGGACCAGGGTGCACGACCTGCCCGACTTCA
Source organism: Acidobacteriota bacterium (assembly GCA_038040455.1). Taxonomy (GTDB): domain Bacteria; phylum Acidobacteriota; class Blastocatellia; order UBA7656; family UBA7656; genus Onstottus_A. The sequence goes on along the minus strand of JBBPIH010000002.1, from coordinate 266,020 downwards.
CCTATTTCAATCACAGCATTCACGTGAACAAGGGCGTGGGCTGCTCGACCTGTCACGGGCGCGTTGACCTGATGCCGCTGACTTATCAAGTAGCGTCTCTCAATATGGAATGGTGCCTCGAGTGTCATCGCAATCCGGAACAATTCATCAGGCCAAAGAAAGAAGTGTTCACGATGGACTGGCCGCCGCAGCAGTGGGACCCGAGTCCTGATAAGCAGTGGCATCAGGATGTCGAAGGCCCGCGGCTATCAAAGGAGTACAACATTCAGAGCACAGGGGTGCTGACCAGTTGCAGCACATGTCACCGATAGAGGGATCGAGAACAGAGGAAAGAGGATAGAGGATCGAGGATCGAGGATAGAAGATCGAAGGTAGCTATGGCTGAGTTAGTTCAGTTAAAACGTGCGATAAGCCCTCGAGAAGAGGATTCCGATTCGAGCAGGGAGCTTGTCGATCCTGATTCTTCCGCGGTCGATGCTCAATCCTCGATCCTCGATCCTCCATCTTCGATCCTCAATCTTCGATCCTCCATCCTCGATCCTCCATCTTCGATTCTCGATCTTCGATCCTCGATCCTCGATCCTCGATCTTCAGGCAAGCAGTACTGGCGCAGCCTCGAAGAGCTGGCCGGGACCGAAGAGTTTCAGGAACTGCTTCATCGCGAATTCCCCGAGAATGCGACCGAGTGGAACGATCCCGTTGGCCGCCGCAAGTTTCTCAAGCTGATGGGCGCGTCGTTCGCCCTCGCCGGTCTCACTGCATGCACTCGCCAACCCACCGAGTACATCGCTCCATACGTTCGTCAGCCGGAAGAGCTGGTTCCTGGCCAGCCGGCGTTCTTCGCTACGGCGATGCCGCTCGACGGGTTGGCGACTGGACTGATTGTCGAAAGTCACGAGGGACGGCCTACTAAGATCGAAGGCAACAAGGATCATCCGGCGAGTCTTGGCGCCACCGATGCCTTCTCACAAGCTTCAGTGTTGGGTCTATACGATCCCGACCGCTCCCAGACGTTGACCCACCTCGGAGACATCGTGACGTGGCCGGCTTTTCTTGGAGCCGTGCGTCCGGCGGTCGATGCACAGCGCGCGGTTGCCGCGCTGAAACCGGCAAAGGGCGGCCTGCGAATACTCAGCGGAACGATTACATCTCCAACGCTGGCTCATCAGATAAAAACCCTGCTCGCAACGTTGCCGACGGCGAAGTGGCATCAATACGACCCGGCAGGTCGCGACAACGCACGCGAAGGCTCGCGTTTAGCGTTCGGTCAGTACGCGAACACTGTTTATCGCTTCGACAAGGCCGACGTAGTCCTGTCGCTTGATTCAGATTTTCTCGCTTGCGGTCCCGCGAGCTTGCGATACGCCCGGGACTTCGCGGCTAAGCGGCAACTGATTTCAGGCAAGCGCGAGATGAACCGGCTGTACGTCGTCGAGAGCACCGTAACCAACACCGGCTCGGTTGCCGATCACCGCTTGCCACTTCGACCGAGCGAGATTGAAAGGTTTGCGCGCGCACTGGCTACCTCGGCAGGCGTTCAGACGGGACAATCCGCATTCTTGATGGATGAGAGGCGCTCAAAGTGGCTGACCGCGATCGGGAAGGACCTCCGCGAACATCGCGGCGCGAGCATCGTGATCGCCGGTGACTCGCAGCCGCCGATTGTTCACGCGCTGGCTCACGCGATGAATCAAACCCTCGGCAATGTGGGCAGCACGGTGATCTACACCGATCCCGTTGAAGCGAACCCGGTCGATGGAATGGCGTCGCTGCGTGAGCTGGTAACAGACATGGACTCGGGTCAGGTCGACCTGCTGTTGATACTCGGCGGCAATCCTGTGTACGACGCGCCCGCTGATCTGGACTTCGCAGGAGCGATGCGAAAAGTGCCGCTTCGAGTTCACCTCAACCTCTACAAAGACGAGACCTCAGAGTTGTGTCAGTGGCACATACCCGAAGCTCACTATCTCGAATCGTGGAGCGATGCGCGCGCGTTCGATGGAACGGTCTCAATCATTCAACCGTTGATCGCGCCGCTGTATTCGGGCAGGACTGCACACGAGGCGCTTGCGGCTTTCTTGAATGAGCCGGAGCGTTCGAGCTACGACACCGTTCGCGATTATTGGAGACGCCGATTCGCGGCTGGGGGTCAGGAGCCTCCGATCAAGGTAGGCGCTCCGCAGGTCGCGATGGGGAGTCCAGGCGCGCCCGCCGCTACACAGCCAGCGGCGACTAGCGCACCATCGCAAGCGGCATCAACCGGTTTCGAACAGTTCTGGCGCAAATCGCTTCACGATGGCGTAGTCGCAAACACGGCGCTGCAACCGAAAACCGTGGCATTGAAATCGGACTGGTCGAGCCAGACTTCGAACCCGGAACGCCCAACTGCGGATGCCCCGTTCGAGATCGTGTTCAGGCCTGACCCGACGATTCATGACGGGCGCTTTGCCAACAACGGTTGGCTCCAGGAATTGCCCAAACCGCTCAGCAAGCTCACGTGGGACAACGCGGCGATTGTCAGCCCGGCAACCGCCGGCGCGCTCGCTCTTGGAAAGAGAGTGAATGGGTTCTCAACGAATCGAATGAGCAGCATTGGCCGTGAGATCCTCGCCGATCAGATCGAGCTTCAGTATCGCGGCCGCAAAGTCATCGCGCCGGTCTTGATTCAACCGGGCCATCCCGACGGCGTGGTCACGGTGCACCTGGGCTACGGCAGAACAATCGCCGGTAGAGTCGGCTCCAACGCGGGCTTCAGTGCTTACGCGATTCGAACATCCGATGCGCCGTGGTTCGGAGCAGGTCTTCAAGTTGCAAAGACAGGCGGCACATACTCGCTTGCTACCACGCAGTCGCATCACTTGCTTGACGCGGAGGAAATAGGCGAGCGAGACATCGTTCGCTCGGGCTCGCTTGAAGAATACAAGAAGCATCCGACACTCGGGCCCGAAGGCCAACATGAGCCGGGTGAGCAAGCCTCGCTGTACCCGGCCTTCGAATACAAAGACTACGCGTGGGGGATGGCGATTGACTTAAGCTCGTGCGTCGGCTGCAGCGCCTGCGTTGTTGCTTGTGTAGCTGAAAACAACATCCCCGTCGTGGGCAAAGAGCAGGTGGCGCGCAGCCGCGAGATGCATTGGCTTCGCGTGGACACTTATTACAAGGGGGGCCAGACCAACCCCGACACTTACTTCCAACCGGTCGCGTGCCAGCATTGCGAAAACGCTCCCTGCGAAGTGGTATGCCCGGTTGCGGCCACGGCTCACAGCGCAGAGGGCCTAAACGAAATGACGTACAACCGGTGCGTCGGGACTCGCTATTGCTCGAACAACTGCCCGTATAAAGTCCGGCGTTTCAATTTCCTGCTTTATCAAGATTTCTACACCGCAAGCCTCAAGATGATGCGCAACCCCGACGTAACCGTGCGCAGCCGAGGGGTGATGGAGAAGTGCACTTACTGCGTGCAGCGAATTCAGAAAGCGAAGATCGACTCGCAGAAGGAAGACCGAAAAGTTCGCGATGGCGAGATAGTCCCGGCTTGCGCGCAGGCTTGCCCGACCGAAGCCATCGTGTTCGGAAACATCAATGATCACGAAAGCCGCGTCGCGAAGCTGAAAGGCGAACAGCGCAACTACAGCTTGCTCGGCGAACTGAACGTAAAGCCGCGCACGACTTATCTGGCGGCGGTGCGAAACCCGAACCCGGAGTTGGGGAGCGAATAACCAATGCAGGATCACACACGGGATCCAGTGAGCGACTCGACGACAACTCCGGCGGTGATCGGACCGGGGCAGACCTTCGCGTCGGTTACCGACAAGATCAGCTCCATCGCGTTGCGACGGCGCACTCCGCTCGGCTGGTTCATCGGCGCGGGGCTATCGTTCCTGCTCGCAATGTTGCTGTTCTACACGATCGGCTATCTGGTGCTCACGGGCATCGGGATTTGGGGGAACAACGTTCCGGTCGGCTGGGCTTTCGACATCATAAACTTCGTCTGGTGGATAGGCATCGGCCACGCTGGAACTTTGATCTCGGCGATTCTTTTGCTGTTGCGGCAGCAGTGGCGGACTTCGATCAATCGCTTCGCTGAAGCGATGACGCTGTTCGCGGTCGCATCCGCGGGACTCTTTCCGCTGCTTCACACCGGTCGGCCCTGGCTAGCTCACTGGCTGTTTCCCTTACCCAACACGATGGGCGTGTGGCCGCAGTTCCGAAGCCCGTTGATCTGGGACGTGTTCGCGGTTTCGACTTACGCTACTGTCTCTGCGCTCTTCTGGTTTATCGGATTGATACCCGACCTTGCAACACTCCGCGACCGGGCTAAGAGGCGAGCGGCGAAAGTCATCTACGGCATTCTGGCGATGGGTTGGCGAGGCTCGGCTCGGCACTGGCACAGGTATGAGACGGCGTATCTGTTGCTGGCGGGATTGGCGACGCCTTTGGTCGTGTCGGTGCACACGGTAGTTAGCCTTGACTTTGCTGTGGGAATCATTCCAGGTTGGCACGCGACGATTTTTCCACCTTACTTCGTGGCGGGCGCAATCTATTCGGGCTTCGCGATGGTGATGACGTTGGCGATCCCGCTCAGAAAGTTCTACGGGCTCGAGGATTTCATCACGATGCGGCATCTGCGCAACATGGCCAAGATAATGCTCGCAACCGGATTGATCGTAGGCTACGGCTACATGATGGAGACGTTCATGGCGTGGTACAGCGCCAACTCGTATGAAGAATTCATGATCAGGAACCGAATGACCGGGCCTTATGCGCCGCTGTATTGGGCGCTGATCGTTTGTAATATCGTTATCCCGCAGCTTCTGTGGTCCAGAAAGGTACGTTGGAACGTGCCGCTGCTGTTTGTGATTTCGCTCATCGTCAACGTAGGCATGTGGCTCGAGCGATTCGTCATCATCGTGACCAGCTTGCATCGCGATTTCCTGCCTTCGTCGTGGGCGATGTATAGCCCGACGATTTGGGACTTCTCGATGTTTCTCGGGACGATAGGGCTCTTCTTGAGCTTGTTGTTCTTGTTCATCCGCTTCTTGCCGGTGATTTCAATCTTCGAGATAAGGACGATCTTGCCGCAGGCCGAAGTTAACGAGGCGGCGGACTGAGGAGGGAAGATTGAGGATAGAAGTCTGGAATCGAATTGAAAATTGAAAATTACGAATTGAAAATTTCAAATTTTCATTTTTCAATTCTCATTTTTCAATTCTCGATCTTCAATCTGCGATCCTCAACGGGATTGGCAATGAACCAAACACGTCGCATTTACGGCTTGATGGCCGAGTTTGAAGAACCGACCAGCGTAGTGGTCGCGGCCCGGCGCGCGCACGAGGAAGGCTATCGCAAGATGGATGCGTACACGCCCTTCCCGATCGAAGAGCTGACCGAGGCGATCGGGATACGTCACACGAAGCTGCCGATAATCGTGCTGATTGGAGGAATACTCGGGTGTCTGGGTGGCTTCACGCTGTGTTACTGGGTGTCGACGGTCACTTATCCGCTGAACATCGGCGGGAGACCGCTCAACAGTTGGCCCTCGTTCATACCGGTGACGTTCGAATGCACGATTTTGCTGGCGGCGCTGGCGGCGGTTTTTGGGATGCTGGCGCTCAATGGGCTGCCCGAGCCCTATCATCCGGTGTTCAACGTGCCGAGCTTCGAGCAGGCGACTCGCAACCGGTTCTTTCTGTGCATCGAGTCGGCTGATCCGAAGTTTGATCAGAAGACTACGCGTGAGTTTCTCGAGAGTCTCGACGCGAGGGAGGTGAGCGACGTTGAATACTGATCGAGGATCGAGGATTGAGGATCGAGGATCGACGATGGAGGATTGAACATGCCACGGATAGAGAGCTTCAGAGATCTTGATGTCTATCAATTAGGACTACGGGAGGCGAAGCGAGTCTTCGTGATCACGAAGGAGTTTCCGAGGGAAGAAAGGTACTCTCTTACGGATCAAATTCGGCGATCCTCGCGCGCGGTTAACGCATTGTTGGCCGAAGCGTGGGCGCGGCGCAGATATATGGCCGCGTTTGTGAACAAGGTAAATGAATCGCTGGGCGAAGCAATGGAAACCCAGGCTTGGCTCGATCATGCTCTCGCATGCGATTACATAGATGCAAAGCAGCACGCTGAGTTGGACAAAGTCTGGCAGCGAGTCGGAGCGATGCTCAACAGAATGATTCAAAAAGCCGACACCTTTTGTCGATCAGCGGCTCGTTAGGTCCTCGGGAGGTAATGGACAGAAATGATGCAATCGTCCATCGTCAATCTTCGATCCTCGATCCTCGTCCTCGCGGCGTTGGGCTTCAGCGCTTGTCGCCAGGATATGCACGATCAACCGAAGTACCGGCCGCTGAGACCTATTGATCAAATCGGATCCATAAACGACGGACGTTCAGCTCGGCCGTTGGTCGAGGGAACAGTCGCGCGCGGCCAGTTGAAAGACGACGTCGAGTTCTACACCGGCAAGCTTCGACAAGCCGCGCAGTCTGGCTCGTCAAGCCCTGCGACACAGCCGGGTGTTGCGAGCCCACAAGTGGGGCAACCATCGCCGCAGGTTTATCAAGGATTTGTCACCGAGTTTCCGATGCCAATTACCGAAGCAGATCTCGACCGCGGGCAAGAGCGCTTCAACATATTTTGCTCGGTCTGTCACGGCAGACTGGGAGACGGGTTGGGAATGATTGTGAAGCGAGGCTTCCGAAAGCCACCTTCTTTTCACGACGAACGGTTGCGCAACGCACCTATTGGATACTTCTTCGATGTGCAGACCAATGGCTTTGGAGCGATGTTCGATTACGCGTCGCAGATACCGCCCGAAGATCGGTGGCGGATCATCGCCTACATTCGAGCGCTGCAACTGAGTCAGCGAGCAACAATAGCCGATGTGCCCCCGAGTGATCGCGACAAGCTCGGCGCCGGGGAGCAACAACAGGGAGGGGAAAAACAGGGGGAACATCGGTGATGATCGAGATGGTGGACAAGACTCCTCCAGAGATAGATCAGTTTCAGCGACGAGCGTTGATCGTCGGCGTGATCGGCGTCGCAGTGTGTGCGTTGGGTGCGTTCTTTAACGTGGACCAGTTCTTTCGCTCATACCTTCTGGGTTATGTGTTTTGGGCGGGCATAGCGCTTGGGTGTCTGGCGATCTTGATGCTTCAACATATGTCAGGCGGAGCGTGGGGACTTGTGATAAGGCGCTTGCTTGAAGCGGCGACGCGAACTTTCCCGCTGCTTGCGCTGCTGTTTTTGCCGGTCGCCTTCGGAGTGGGCTCCATTTACACCTGGGCACAACCCGATCATGCCGGCGCGAGCGAAGCACTGAAACATGCGCTGGCTCACAAGGCTGCGTACCTGAACGTACCGTTCTTTTTAGCGAGAGCGGTTTTCTACTTTGCGGTATGGCACCTGATGGCTTACTTCCTGAACAAGTGGTCGCTTGAACAGGATCGCACAGGGCACCGTCCGCTCACGACTAAGCTCCAGGGGCTGAGCGCAACCGGGCTGGTGCTATACGGCTTGACGGCGACGTTTGCTTCAATCGATTGGTTGATGTCGCTTGACCCGCAGTGGTTCTCGACGATCTACGGAATACTGGTGATGGGCGGGCAGGGCTTGTCGGCGATGGCGTTCATCATTGCAGTGGTGGTCTTGCTCGCTCGATACAAGCCGCTGTCAGAGGTGATTAAGCCCTCGCACTTGCACGACCTCGGAAAACTGATGTTGGCGTTCCTGATGCTCTGGGCTTATTTCAGTTTCTCGCAGTTCTTGATCATCTGGTCTGGCAACCTGCCTGAAGAGATTCCGTGGTATGTGCGAAGGCTTCAGTCGTCGTGGAAGTGGGTTGGGCTCTCGCTGGTGGTGCTTCAGTTCGCGCTGCCATTTGTGTTGCTTCTGTCGCGAGACTTGAAGCGGAACGCTAAAACGCTTGTCGCGGTTGCGATAGCAATAATCGTTTTGAGGTTTGTCGATTTGATCTGGATGACCGGCCCAGAATTTCACGAAGGCGCTTTCCGGATTCACTGGATGGACGTAGTGATGCCGATCGGGCTGGGGGGATTGTGGCTGGCGTTCTTCGCTCATCAACTAAAGGCGAGACCGCTGCTACCGATTGGGGACCCTGAGTTTGAACAAGTTCTCGCGCACAGCGGAGGGCATTAGTGCAGAGCAGATAAGTTCAGAGTTGAGAGAAGTTCAGAGTTCAACCTTCAGGTTGCTTGCGACGAGTCCGGCAAGCCAAAGCTTGAACTCTGAACTTGAAGAGAAGCTGGTCAATCAAATGGGAAAGCGAATGCTGGAAGATCACACAGACAAGACCTCTCATGGCCAGAACGGACACGGCGTAGGCGTTGGCCACGAGATCAGCGAGCTCAAAATTGGCCCGATCGTGTGGTTTTTGCTTGGGCTGGGTTTCGCGACTGTTGTCGTCTGCTTGTTGATGGCTGGCCTGTTCGATGCTTTTGAAAAGAACGAGAAGGATGTAGAAGGGAAGCCTTCGCCGCTCGCGAGTGAGCGCCAGAAGCTTCCGCCTGAGCCGCGGCTTCAGCTCGCTCCTGCAACGCCCGAACAGTTAGAGGCCAGGCAGCCGCCGAACATCAAGCAGGACCACCCGCTTCAAGAAATGATGCGGGTGCGCGCGGAAGAAGACGACAAGCTGAAGAGTTACGGCTGGGTCGACGAGAAGGCGGGAGTCGTCAGGATTCCCATTGAAGAAGCGAAGAGGCTGCTGCTGAAGAACGGCCTTCCGGCGAGGAAATGAAAAAGGCAAAAGGAAAACGGGAAACGGGAGCTTGCGATAGACCACATTTAACTCCTTTGGAGTTAGTGTCGGCCGTGCGCGATGACTATAAACATCCCACTCCAACGGAGGGCGGAAGATCTGCTCGCTTGGCTCTGCCGAAACTGGCTCGGGTTCCGATGAACGCCTCTCGTTTCCTATCGGTCATCGCAGCTCTCACCTTTTCCCTTTTGCCTTTTTTCTTTTGCCTTCCGGTCCTCGCCCAGGGCTGGGCTACGAAGCCGCCTCCTCTGAGCAGCGAAGACCCTTCGGCGGGCAAAGTGCGTCTGCTCGAAAACGTAGGCATAGACCAGCGGCTCGGCGAGCAGCTTCCGCTCGACCTTGAGTTTCGAGATGAGAGCGGATCTCCAGTGCGGCTCAGTGACTATTTCGGCAAGAAGCCCGTAGTGCTTTCGCTCGTCTACTACAACTGTCCGATGCTCTGCAATCAAGTTCTGAACGGCCTCACAAGCGCGCTCGATGTCGTCTCTTTCGATATTGGCAAAGAGTTCGAGGTCGTCACAGTGAGCTTTGATCCGAGCGACACATCAGAGCTGGCGAGGAACAAAAAGGAAACCTACATTCAATGGTACAAGCGCGCCGGGGCCGCTGAAGGCTGGCACTTCTTGACGGGCCATAGGGCGTCCATCGAGAGGCTCACGGACGCGGTAGGGTTTCATTACAAGTTTGACCAGTCGACAGATCAGTTCATTCACGCGAGCGGAATCATGATCGCGACACCCCAGGGTAAACTTGCGCGCTACTTCTACGGCGTCGAATACGCGCCTAAAGACCTGCGCCTCGGCTTGATTGAAGCGTCCGACAACAGGATCGGGAACGCTGTCGATCGACTGCTGTTGTACTGCTATCACTACGATCCCGCGGCGGGCAAATACGGCGCCGTGGTTATGAACATTCTCAGACTCGCGGGGGTTGCTACATTAGCCGGTGTCGTCGCGATGCTTTGGCTGCTGAGACGAAGGCGCCCGTCCGCAGAGCAGGTCAACGCAGGAGGAATGATCTAGGTCATGCAGGTGAGCGTGCCGTTTTCACCGGAGCAGGCTTCGAGCTACGCGGGGCGAGTGGATTCGCTTTATGCGTTTCTCTGCGTGCTCACGATCCTGGTGGGCGGACTCATCTCGCTGGTGATCGTCTACTTCGCGGTCAAGTACCGCCGGAGAAAAGAGGACGAGATACCGCGGCCCGTCGAAGGGTCGATCAAGCTGGAAACAGTTTGGATGGTGATCCCTTTTATCATCTCGATGGGGATATTCGTTTGGGGCGCGAGCCTCTACTACACGATGTACCGCGCTCCCAGGGAAGCGCTGGAAATCTACGTCGTAGCCAAGCAGTGGATGTGGAAGTTTCAACACCTGGACGGCCAGCGCGAGATCAATGAGCTGCACGTGCCGGTTGGACGCAAGGTCAAAATCACACTGACCACTGAGGACGTCATCCACAGCTTCTTCATTCCCGCGTTTCGCATCAAGCTGGACGTCGTGCCCGGCAAATACAGCACGATCTGGTTCGAAGCGACAAAGCCCGGCCGTTATCACTTGTTCTGTGCCGAGTACTGCGGCACCAGCCACTCTGGAATGATCGGATGGATTGACGTGATGGAACCGTCCGAGTATCAAGCGTGGCTCGCTGGGGGCGCTGCCGAAGGGTCCCTGGCGTCGTCGGGAGAAAAGCTGTTTCAGCAACTCGCTTGCATTACGTGTCACCGCAGCGATGCGCAGGGACGAGGCCCAGTACTTGAAGGATTGTTTGGCAAAGAAGTTCAGTTGCAAGAGGGCGGTAAGGTGACTGTCGACGAATCTTACGTTCGCGAATCGATCCTGAATCCGCGGGCGAAAGTCGCCGCAGGATTTCAGCCGATCATGCCGACTTTCCAGGGGCAGGTCAGCGAAGAGCAGTTGTTACAGCTCATCGCCTATATCAAGTCAATCGGAGCAAAGTCACCGGGCAGGGAGGCGGGCGCCGCTCAGCCATCCGGTGCCGCCGGAGTGAAGCCCCCTCAGCAATAGGCAAGGGAACTATGCAAACCGTAGCTGAAGTTGTTCCGCCTCGCACTCATTACGTGAACGCGACATACGGCGTTAAGTCGTGGCTGCTCACGACCGATCACAAGCGCATCGCGCTGCTCTATCTTGCGTCGGTCACCTTCTTCTTCTTTCTGGGCGGTTTGTTTGCGGTGCTGATTCGTCTCGAGTTGCTTACGCCGCAAGGCGATCTGGTTCAGGCCGAAACCTACAACCGCCTGTTCACCATGCACGGCGTGGTGATGGTGTTCTTCTTTCTGATACCCGCGATACCGGCAGTCCTGGGAAATTTCTTAGTTCCGCTGATGATAGGCGCAAGGGACCTCGCGTTCCCCAAGCTCAACCTTCTGAGCTGGTACATCTACAATGCCGGCGCCCTGTTCACGGTGCTCGCAATCCTGATGGGCGGAGTCGACACGGGCTGGACGTTTTACACGCCGTACAGCTCGACCTATTCGAACGGCAACGTGATACTGACCGGCATCGGGGTCTTCATAACCGGGTTCTCGTCGATTCTGACCGGGCTGAACTTTATTGTCACGATTCATACGATGCGTGCCCCGGGACTGACCTGGTTCCGTTTGCCACTGTTCATCTGGTCGCACTATGCGACGAGCCTGATCTTTATTCTGGGAACTCCGGTCATCGCAATAACGATCTTGCTGCTGGCCCTTGAGCGCCTGGTGCACATCGGGATCTTCGATCCGGCGCTGGGCGGTGACCCGGTGTTGTTCCAGCATCTGTTCTGGTTCTACTCACACCCGGCGGTTTACATCATGGTGCTGCCGGCGATGGGCGTGGTCAGCGAGCTTATAGCGAACATGAGCAGGAAGAACATCTTCGGCTATAAGTTCGTCGCCTTTGCAAGTCTTGCCATCGCGGTGTTCGGATTTCTGGTTTGGGGTCACCATCTGTTTGTCAGCACTCAGTCTGTCTACGCGGGAATGGTATTTTCATTTTTGAGCTACGCAGTCGCGATACCTTCTGCGGTTAAGGTGTTCAACTGGACGGCGACGCTGTACAAGGGATCGATCTCTTACAATACGCCGATGCTTTATGCGTTCGGCTTTATCGGCTTTTTCATCATTGGCGGGATGACGGGTCTTTTTCTGGCAGCGCTGGGCGTCGATATTCACGTGCACGACACCTATTTCGTCGTCGCGCACTTTCATTACATTATGGTCGGCGGAACTATCATGGGTTACATGGGCGGGTTGCATTACTGGTGGCCGAAGATCACCGGCCGCATGTACCCGGAAGCGTGGGCGCGTTTCGCGGCGCTGGTGATCTTCGTCGGGTTCAACCTGACTTTTTTCCCTCAGTTCCTGCTCGGCTACATGGGCATGCCGCGAAGGTACTACGCGTACCCGCCGGAGTTTCAGGTGCTGAATGTGATGTCTTCAGCGGGCGCTTCGATTCTCGGTATGGGTTACTTGATCCCGATGATCTATTTCATATGGTCGATGAGGTACGGACCGCACGCGCCGCCGAACCCGTGGGGCGCGTTCGGCCTTGAGTGGACAACCAGCTCGCCGCCTCCCACGCAGAATTTCGAGAAGACTCCAGTGGTGACGTGGGAGGCCTACGAATTCAGACCTCGTGAGGAGATGGACGTTGTCAGCGTAAGAGATGTACTGGACCAGACGCTTCGACCGGGCGGCGTGAGTGGGGAATAGTGAGGGTGAGAGGATTGAAGGTAGAGGATTGAAGATAGAAGCTTGGGAGAGAAGTGGAATTGCAAATGACAAATTGCAAATTTCAGATCTCAGATTTCAGATCTCAGATTTCAGATCTCAGATTTCAGATCTCAGATGTCGAATTGAAAACTAAATTTGAGATTTGAGATTTGCAATCTGAGATTTGAGATTTGCAATCTGAGATTTGCAATTTGTAGATCTGTTCCGAGTTTCTATCTTCTCTCCTCGATGTTCGATCTTTCATCCTCCATTCTCAAACGGAGAATTGACTTGGCAGATACTCATATCGCAACACACACCGGGCTGGCCCATCACTTCGATGATATCGAGCAGCAGCGCGAAGCTGGGACGCTCGGGATGTGGGCTTTCCTTGTGACGGAGGTCATGTTCTTCGGTGGCTTATTCCTGGCATACATCCTTTACCGATCGAAGTACTCGGAATCGTTTGAAGCCGCGAGCGCTCATCTGGATTGGAAGCTTGGTGGTCTTAACACTATCGTTCTGATTTGCAGCAGTCTCACGATGGCGCTGGCGGTTTATTACTCACAGATCGGAAGCCGCAAGAAGTTGATCGGTTTTCTGATTCTCACTGAGATTCTCGGTTTAGCGTTTCTTGTTGTGAAAGCTTATGAGTATCACGACAAGTGGGTGCATCACCTGGTGCCGGGGCTACGACCGTTTGAGTGGATCGGGCGTGGCAACCCTGCAAACGTCGAGATGTTCTACTGGCTCTATTTCGCGATGACCGGTGTGCATGCGCTGCACATGATAATCGGAATCGGCATAATGACAGTCCTGGTCCTGATGGCTCGCCGAGGCCGCTTCACTCCCGAATATCATTCGCCGGTTGAGCTGTCGGGTCTCTATTGGCACTTCGTGGATATCGTGTGGATTTTCCTTTTCCCGTTGCTCTATCTGCTCGGGGCGCATCAGGGTCATTGAAGGACGGATTCATGGCAGAGCACATCGTTCCAAAGCGAATCTACTTCATCATATTCGGCGCGCTCATCGTGTTAACCGTCGCGACGGTTATCGTCGCTATCTATGACCTCGGCCGCTGGAACGCGGTCGTCGCGCTCACTATCGCCGTCCTCAAAGCCACCCTGGTAGTGCTCTACTTCATGCACGTGCGTTACAGCTCCCGACTGACGTGGGTCTTTGTGTGCGCTGGTTTCTTCTGGCTGGCGATCATGGTCGCGCTGACCTTGAGCGATTACATGACTCGAGGCTGGCTCACGATCGCTCAGTAGATCAGCTATAGACTGCAAGCCGCAAGCGCCGCCGCTGGCGACGCGCTCGAATAATCCGATTTGTCTTTCTTTCGTAACCTTGCCGTCTTAGCGCGAACCTTGCTATCCTCCCGACTTCACGGACAAGCCATCAGGCGGGTGGCACAAACTGATTCGCTAGCTCTCTTATCGATTTCGAGGAGTTGACTCTATGTTGAAAAGTTTAGTCTGCATCGCGATCGCGAGTCTTTTGACGGCGGCAACGTCTTATGCCGCAGAGCAAGGCCGCAAGGTTGTAATCTACGACGGTGTCGCGACTGAAGTTACTGCTTCATCCGAGCCGTCGAATGACTTTTGGGTCACCCTAAAAGACTTGAAACGTGCTACGAGGTTCGTTGTAAAGCCGCAGGGCATCTGCCGCGATGAACTTTGCTTTCCAATTCCAAAAGGCAAGAAGACCGAGTTCCTATCAAAGAAGGGATCAGTCACCTGGTTTAACTTGAGCGAGTTCGCGCGGCTGGTTAAACAGCCCGTCGCGCCGGACGAGAAGAATAGGGTGTGGTATTTCGGCAAGCGTGAGGATGAGCGGGGAACCCACCTCGCGTCGCTTGAGGCGCCGAACTTCACACTGCCAGATATGTCCGGGCGCACGCACTCGTTGTCGGACTATCGCGGCAAAAAGGTGCTGCTGGTAACGTGGGCTTCGTGGTGAGGGTGCCGCTTTGATCTGCCAGGATGGCAAGCGCTCTATCACGATTTGAAAGGCAAGAACTTTGAGATCATCTCTATTGCTCAAGACACCGGTGGCGTGAAGGATGCGGGCCCGTGGATCACCGCGGCGAAGGCCGAATTCACAGCGTTGATCGACGACAAGCACATCGTAACTCAGCTCTACAACATGGTGAACGTTCCAACCGCCGTATGGATCAACGAGCGAGGGCGAATTGTGCGACCCAACGAAGTGGGCTATGTCGATAATCGGTACAAAGCCATGCACGGAGTCGACGCCGGTCCGTACCTGGAGGCAATACGCGATTGGGCGGCGAATGGAGAGCGCAGCCCGTTCTTAATGAGCGAAGCCGAGCTGAAAGAGCGAATGAAGCCACCAAGTCCAGATCGTGCGATGGCTGACGTTGAGTTCGCGCTTGCCGAGTATCTCTACAAGAACGGCAAGGGCCCGGATGCGATTCCGCACTTCAAGGAGGCTCAGCGGCTGGCGCCTGACAACTGGAACTACAAACGTCAGGCGTGGGCGCTGTCGGACGCCGAGCGCGACTACGGCACGAGTTTCATGAAGGAAGTGCAGAAGCTTAGCGGCAAGCCGTACTATGAGCCGCGAAAGCTACCAGAGGTGAAGAAACAGAATTGAGCGTAAAGCCTGCGGTGCCGGGGAGCAGGTGGCAACTGGTGCGAGCGGATGTGCTAATGCCCCGGCCGCCGCGTCGATCTTAATGGTAACGTGGCTGCAAGTAGGCTGAGGGATCTTACGGACGCCGGTTTTCTTTTTCAGCGGCGCCGGCGCGCCCAGTCTCAACTCGACTAGGCTGGAGGAACCCCTCGCCTTTGCCATCGCTAAAACTGCCGCCCTCGGGCCAACCTGGCCCGGCGTTCGCGCGGCCATCAACTGGACGCCCGTCAAAACAAGGAGGTTTCATGACACACGCGCCGTCTTCGCCGCCCCGCACCGTTTTACTGCTCGTCTTTGCGCTGACCCTGATCTTCACCGCAGCGAGCTTGACCACGTCTTCCGTAGCCGCCTCGCGAGCTTCAACGCCGGAACAAAAGGACAAAGACGACAAAGACAAAGATAAGGGCAAGAAAAACAAAAAGAGTAAGAAGGATAAGAAGAGCGCGAAGGCGCCGAGCGCCGCGCCCACCACTATCGGCAAGCCTGCGCTCTGGGAAGATCGCAAAGATACCTCGGAGCTTGATTTATTCTTCGGCATCGGCAGCGAGGAAGGAATGCCGAAACCGCCTTTTCAGTTCAAAGAAGAGGACACGACCGGCACCAACCCGAAGATCAAAGTGATCGACGCCGACGGGGTGAAGTGGAACATCAAATTCGATGAAGAGGTGCATGCCGAAATCGCGGCCAGCCGAATCGTCTGGGCCTGCGGCTACATGGTCGAGGAGAGTTACTTTCTCCCGTCCGGGCAGGTGAGAGGCGTGAGGGGGCTGACCCGCGCCAGGAAGTTTGTCAAGCAGGACGGCTCTTTTACCAAAGGCTTGTTCGAGAAGCGGCCCGATAATGTCGCCCGGCGTAAGAATCCGTGGTCATGGAGTTCGACTCCGTTTAGCGGCACGAAAGAGATGTCCGGGCTGATTCTGGTCAACGTTCTGCTCAGTAACTGGGACGCGAAGGAGACCAACAACTCGGTTCTCGGAATGTACGATGATGACGGCTCTGTCAAAGAGTGGTATATCGTCGCCGACTGGGGCGGATCGTTTGGAAAGATGGGCGGAGTCCTGTCCCATTCGAAATGGGACCTCGACAAGTTCGCCAAACAATCGTTCATTGACGGCGTGAGCGGCAAGTCTGTAAAGCTGAATTATTCCGGCAAGATGTCAGCAAGCAGCAGCGTGCCGCTCGAACACGCGCGTTGGTTTGCGGGCATCATCGGCGAGCTCACGGACGATCAACTTCGCCAGGCATTCAAGGCCGCCGGCGCAACCCAGGCTGAAACCGAGGGCTTCACCGTACAACTCCGCCGGAAGATCAACGAACTGAAAGGCGCCACCGGACGGTAAACTCAACTTTTGGTCGCCGAACAACCGCGGCCGCCGATGATGCGTACTCGGGACGAGTTTGCGGACAACTAACGGTCTGCTCGGAGTCGGCTTTGCTTCGATGACAAAGGGCTGGGACTTCACGGTTCCGGCCCTTAGCATTTTGTCGAGTGAAGTGAGGACACACCAACACGCGGCTTGAATGGAGATTGCCCCAACTTTAATGTACTCTTTCTGTTCAGATGTGAAACGCTCCACCGGCAGGCTCATCTACTAACTCAAGAATATGGCTGCGCGAAAGAAACAGAAGGCCCATCTACAATTCAATCTTAACGGCGAGCGCGTCGAGGTGGCGTTTGCGCCTCACAAGACGCTGCTCGAAGTCCTGCGTGAAGACCTTGGTTTGACCGGAACAAAACACGGTTGCGAGCTGGGCGAGTGTGGTGTGTGCACTGTGTTGATAGAGGTCAGCCAAATTCTTTCTGGTCTCGCGGCTAAGCTCTCTTTGCACCAATCACCGCTTTGATAATTTTGCGCGACTACCGCCGCAGTAGATTTATTGGTTGTCTTAATCTTGAGACGGGATTCAGCGTAGAGCACCTCGCGGCGCGCCAGCAACAGTGAAGAAGCAAAAGTCAATCATTCAATTCTCGCTGAACGGCGAACGGATCGAAGTCGCCTTCGCGCCACACAAGACGCTACTGGAAGTCTTGCGTGAAGACCTCGCCCTAACCGGAACGAAACACGGATGCGAGCTTGGCGAGTGCGGCACGTGCACCGTGTTGATAGACGGCCAGCCAATTCTTTCTTGCCTGTTCCTGGGTCTCGACACCGAAGGAAGGGAAGTGATGACAATCGAGGGCATGGCCGAGGGCGGGCAGCTTCACCCGTTGCAAGAGACATTCGCCGATCTTGGCGGCGCCCAGTGCGGCTACTGCACGCCGGGGTTTCTGCTGGTTGCCAAAGAACTGCTTGAAAAGAATTCGGCTCCGACGCGAGGCGAGATTCAAGAAGCGCTGGCCGGGAACCTGTGCCGGTGTACTGGGTACATAAAGATCTACGAAGCGATTGAGTGGGCCGCTGCGCGGATGCGAGGCGAACAGTTCGAACCTCCGCGAGAGAGCATCTACGGGTTCGATGTGTGAACAGTTCAATATGAAAAACCACAACGGCAAGAATGGAAAGCCAACGAAGGTAGTCGGGAAACCTCTCCGCAAAGTCGACGCCCGTGCGAAGTGCACGGGGCAAACTCGATTCGCCGATGACATCATTCTTCCGCGAATGCTGTTCGCCAAGCTGCTGCGCTCGCCCGTCCCTCACGCTTTGATCAAGCACATAGACGTTTCAAAAGCCCTCAAGCTTCCCGGAGTAGTCGCAGTCCTCACCGGCAAAGAACTGCCAATCCCTTACGGCATCCTGCCAGTCAGCGAGGACGAGCACGCACTGTGCATCGATAAGGTCCGTTTCATCGGAGACCCGGTCGCTGCGATCGCCGCCCTCGACGAAGACACTGCGTTTGATGCGATGGATCTGATCGAAGTCGAGTACGAACCGCTCAAGTCGATCGCGTCGATCGACGATGCGTTGGCTACGGATGAGCCGCGCATTCACGAGTACGGCGACGGCGGCAACGTGCATAAGAAAGTCTCCCTGGAATTCGGCAACGTTGACGAAGGATTTGCCGAAGCCGATCTCGTTCGAGAAGACGTTTTCTTTTACGAAGGCAACACACACCTACCCTTGGAGCAGCACGCGGCAGTCGCCCTTTTAGATCCCGACGAAAAGTTGACGCTGTGGAGCGCGACTCAGACGCCGCACTATGTGCATCGAGCGCTCGCCAAGGTGCTCGATATCCCGGCCAGTCACATTCGCGTGATCGCTACGCCCAACGGCGGAGCCTTCGGCGGCAAGAGCGATCCCTTCAATCACGAGATCGTCGTCGCTAAGCTCGCGATGATCACCGGCCGCCCGGTCAAGATCACGCTGACCCGCGAAGAGGTTTTCTATTGCCATCGCGGCCGGCATCCGGTGTTGATGTGGATCAAGACCGGTGTGAAACGCGACGGTGCGATCACCGCAATGCACTTCCGGTCGTTACTCGATGGCGGCGCCTACGGGAGTTACGGCGTCGCGAGCACCTTTTACACCGGCGCGCTTCAAACTGTGACCTACGACGTACCGCGCTACAAGTTCGAAGGCGCACGCGTTTTCACTAACAAACCGCCGTGCGGCCCGAAGCGCGGCCACGGCACGCCTCAACCAAGGTTTGCGCTCGAAGCTCAGATGGACAAGATTGCTGAAGAGCTTGAGATAGATCCGGTGGAGATGCGCAGGCGGCACCTGGTCCAGCCCAACACGGTCACCGCGAATTATCTTCGGGTCGGCAGCATCGGGCTTGGCCTCTGTATCGACAAAGTGGTCGAGGCATCTGAGTGGCAGACCAGGTTCAAGAAGCTGCCTTATGGCAAAGGCATCGGGTTCGCCTGCAGCTCTTACATCTGCGGAGCCGGGCTGCCGATCTACTGGAACAACATGCCTCATTCGGGCGTGCAGCTTCGATTGGATCGCCAAGGAGGCGTGTGCGTGATGTGCGGCTCGATCGATATCGGCCAGGGTTCCGATTCGATTCTCGCTTACATTGTCGCCGAAGTCCTGGGCATCGACCCGTTCGACATTCGCGTCATCACCGCGGACACTGACCTGACACCTGTCGATCTGGGAAGCTATTCAAGCCGCGTGACACTTATGACCGGCCACGCAGCCTTGCAGGCAGCCGAACGCGCGCGCGAGTTGCTGGCTAAGGCCGTTGCCGAAAAGCTGGACGTTCCGACCGAATACATCTCCTTCGCGGATCGCCGCGTCTTCGATGTTGAAGACGCCGAGCGAGGGGTGACCTTTGCCGAAGCAGTGCAGCTCGCGGAATCGAAGTTCGGTGTGATTGGCACCGTAGGGTCTTACACACCGCCGCGCTCGCCGGGCAAGTACAAGGGCGCGGGAGTTGGGCCGTCGCCCGCGTACAGCTATTCGGCTGCGGTGGCTGAAGTGGACGTCGATCCAGAAACTGGAATCGTCGTCGTCGACCGAGTCTGGATCGCTCACGACGTCGGCCAGTCAATCAACCCGGCCCTCGTGATCGGTCAGGTCGAGGGCAGCGTCTACATGGGCCTGGGCGAAGCGCTGATGGAAGAGATGACTTATCGAGGGAATCGAAACGTTGTGCACAAGTTTCCTTCGATGCTCGAGTACAAGAGCCCGACGACGCTCGAGATGTGCGACGTGAAGACTATCTTGATTGAAGACCCCGATCCAAACGGTCCATTCGGTGCGAAGGAAGTTGGGCAAGGCCCGCTGCTCCCTGTTCCCCCTGCGGTTGTGAATGCGATCTACGACGCGGTAGGTGTGCGCATCGACGAAGTTCCGGCTACGCCTGAAAAAGTGTTAGCTGCGATTCGCGCGAAGGCGCAAGGTAAGGAGGGTCGCTTCGGTCCGAAGTCGGTTCCTGAGGTCGAGTGGCCCGAGCCGATCAGAGTTCCGACCCCTGCCGAAGGCGGATATGGAACAGAATTGCCCCGCGTAGCGGTGCATTCGAAAGACTAGGAGGTGCGCGATGGTATCGAAACCTATTGATCGATTCACGGTCGAGGAGTATCTAGCAATGGAACGCGCCGCTCAATACAAGAGTGAATACATCGATGGCGAAATCGTAGCGATGGTAGGGGCTAGCGAGCCACACAATCTCATAGTCACTAACATAGTCGGCGAGTTGAGCGTGCAGCTTAGGGGCCGCCCGTGCAGGGTCTATGCAAGCGATATGCGAGTTGATGTCAGAGAAAGTGGCTTATACGCGTATCCTGACGTTGTTGCTCTCTGCGGCGAACCAATTCTAATGGACGATGAGCAAGACAACCTCCGCAACCCTTCTGTTATTATCGAGGTCCTATCCAAGTCGACCGAAGCTTACGATCGGGGCAAGAAATTCATGAAGTATAGGAGAATCGAATCGCTATTGGAATACGTCCTTATTGCGCAAGATAAGTCTCACGTCGAGCATTATGTACGTCAAGCGAATGACGGCTGGCTATTGTCAGAATCGACGGCGCTGGGGGACGAAATCCATCTGTCTTCGATAGACTGCCATCTAAAGCTTTCCGTGATCTATGACAAGGTCGCTATCTGTGAGACTTGATACCGGTAAAGCAAGACGATTCTCTTAGCTGGTGACGGGGGGGATGGCTTTATGATGCGACTTCCCAAATTCACCTACCGTGTGCCGAAGAAGATTTCGGAGGCGGTGAAAATGGTTGGCGATGCTGGAGCCGAAGCCATGTTTGTCGCCGGGGGCACCGACCTCTATCCAAACATGAAACGGCGGCAGCAGACGCCCAGGACGGTCATCTCAGTAACTCGTCTGCGTGAGCTTCATCAGATTCGGGGCGACGCAATCAGCGGAATGGTGATCGGCTCCTCGGTTTCATTGACTGAGATATGCGAGCACCCGATTATCAATCGTGATTATGGATTTGTCGCGGGTGCCGCGCGGCTGATATCGACGCCGATTCTTCGCAACATGGGGACGATCGGCGGCAACCTGCTTCTGGACACCCGTTGTAACTACTATGACCAGAACTACGAGTGGCGCAAAGGCATCAACTTCTGCATGAAGAAGGACGGCGAGATTTGCTGGGTCGCGCCCTCGAGCCCGAAGTGCTGGGCCGTTCAGTCATCCGATCTCGCGCCGGTGATGGTAGCGATCGGAGCGAAGGTAAGGCTCGTGTCCTCGACGGGCGAGCGAATGCTTGATGCGAGAGATCTCTACAATGACGATGGCATTCAATATCTGCACAAGCGTCCCGACGAGCTTCTCACCGAGATTCATCTGCCCCCTCGCAACGGAATGCGGGTCGTCTACAAGAAGCTTCGCCGGCGGGGCGCTTTTGACTTTCCGGTACTCGGGGTGGCAGCCTCGCTTGACATTGCGGACGATGGAACGGTGCGCGATGCGAAGCTGATCCTGGGAGGCGTCGCGCCGGCTCCGATTGAAGTGAGCGAAGCCCAGCAAGCACTCATAGGAGAGCGGTTCGATCAGGAGAGAATCAACGCCGCCGCCGAAGCTTGTTACTTAAAAGCCCGACCGCTCGACAATACCGACTTCGTAATGGGTTGGCGAAAGCAGATGGCTCGTCCTTTTGTGCAGCGCGCGCTTGAGGAGTTACGCCGGCAGCTTTAGGCTCGGTTTTCTCCGCGCCACCTTTGCGTCCTCTGCGCCTCTGCGGTGAACCAGATCCGGAAAAACACCACCGCGGAGACGCCGAGCACGCAGAGACGACGCAGAGACTGGGTTAGGACACCCGAAAGCACCAGAATCAGTTTGACTTCGAGCGCTCTCATAAAGATCATGCTGCCGAGCGAGTCCAACGGGTTTAGGCTCGATAGACTCCTCACTCACTGTGTGCCCATCACTATTGACGAACATCTTTCCCAGTAGGGTTTGTCTAAACCGAAGGCGTAGGGCCTTTGACCTAAGCGTTTTGTCGAGGTCGCCGATGAATGCACTAAAGCGAATGGTTCTGGCGGCGTTTCTACTCTCGCCGCTCGTGCTCACGTTCTCTGCGCGTTCGCAATCTAAGCCCCCTCAGCCTCAGGCCCCCGCGGCCGAAGACAAATCGAAAGAGACCGCCGAAGAAGGCATTCCTGTAAAGAACCAACTCGTCATCGACCGCTGCTCGGCGTGTCATAAGAAGGACGAGAAGGGTAACCTCACGCGCATTTCCTTTGAGCGCACCACACCTGAGGGATGGCAACAGGTCATCAAGCGGATGATTCGGCTGAACGGACTCACCCTCACTCCGGACGAGGCCAGGCAGATCGTCAAGTACTTGAGCAACAATCACGGGCTTGCGCCTGAAGAAGCCAAGCCTGCCTTCTACGAAGCGGAAAAACGGGTCATCGACGAGAAGTTGCCTGACGAGAGCCTGCGCGCAACGTGTGTGATATGTCACAGTCTTGGTAGGGTCCTGTCACAGCGGCGCACGAAAGAAGAGTGGGAGCTGTTGGGGAACATGCATGTTGGGCTCTTTCCGGTTGTGCAGTTTCAGGGTTTCTATCGTTTCCCGCAGCCTCCGGGCGCGCCACCTCCGACTGATCCGGACCAGCGACATCCCCTCGATAAGTCGATCGACTATCTGGCGAAGAACTATCCGCTGACAACTCCGGAGTGGGGTGCGTGGCGCGCAAATATGCGAGCGCCCAGACTTCAGGGACGCTGGCTGGTCAGTGCCTACCAAATCGGCAGCGGTCAGATCTACGGCGAGATGATAGTTGAGCCGACTCAGGTTGAAGACGAGTTCACTACCAAGCTCAAGCTGCGCTATGTCAAAGACGGTTCGACCGTGACCAGGACCGGTCGCGGGATCGTGTACTCGGGCTATAGCTGGCGGGGGCGCTCGACCTCGAGCGACGGCAAGGAGCCGGGCGAGAATCGCGAAGCGATGCTCGTGTCGCGCGACTGGACGACGATGGAAGGGCGCTGGTTCTGGGGCGCGTACGATGAGTTCGGCATCGACATTACTCTACGAAGAATCACCGCGGAACCGCTGATCGCCGGAGTTGATCGCGTGGGACTCAAGGCGCCCTCGACCGGTGTTCAGGTACACGTCTATGGAGCCAACCTCCCAAGCGACATCAAAGCAGACGAAATCGACTTCGGCCCCGGCGTGAAGATCAAGCGAGTCGTCAGCGCGAAGAGCGACGACGTGACGATTGAAGTTGACGTTGTCGAAGGCGCTGCAAACGGCTATCGCGATATTTCTCTTCGCAGATACTTCGCCCCACGCGCGGTTGCCGTTTTCGATAAGGTCGACTACATCAAGGTCAACCCTGACGCGGGAATGGCCCGGATCGGCGGTGTAAGCTTCCCGAAGCAGTTTCAGCAATTCGGCGCCCTCGCTTACAATCGCGGCCCCGACGGAAAGCCTCAGACCGCCGACGACGTTAGCCTGGGTATGGCCGATGTCGAGTGGTCAATCGATGAGTTCCCCGCGACATTCGATGATGATGACAAGGATTTCGTAGGCGTGCTTGCCGGCAACGGTTTGTTCACGCCTGCGGTCGACGGGCCAAATCCCAAGCGGAAGAAGAGCGTAAACAACTACGGAGACGTGTGGGTCGTCGCGACCTACAAACCGAAAGATGCCGCCAAGGATGGGCAGCCCTTGAAGGCGCGGTCTTATCTTGTCGTAACCGTCCCGCTCTACGTGAAGTGGGACCAGCCGGAGGTTTCTCGATGAGCGCTTATCGACACGGCGAGTTTCACGCGTTTGAAGGCGGGGGACAGAACTATCTTTACCTGGTCCCGAGCGCTGCGATTTTTGCCCTTGAAGACCTGTCGGGCGCGGTGCTCGATCTGCTCAAAGGCCGTGAGCTAACAAGAGATCAGATCATTGGCGAGCTTGTGGCCAGGGGATATTCGCGCTCGAGTATCGAAGAGACTCTGGAAGAGCTTCATCAGGCGCACGCGATTGCGCTGGGCGAAGGGTTCGTCGAGCCGCGCCTCGAAGCGCCGCCTCAACCGTTCCCGCTTCAAACGATTGTCATGAACGTGACCAATCAGTGCAATTTGAGTTGTTCGTATTGCTACGAGTACGGCGAAGACCGCATCGCAACACCCGAAGGCAAGACGAAGTTCATGAGCGAAGAGACTGCGCGCAGCACGGCGGACTTCTTGTTGAATCAATCGCCCGGACGTCGCGCCGTCCACCTCACGTTTTTCGGCGGCGAGACTTTGCTCAACTTCAAAGTCGTGAAATCCACAATAGAGTACGCGCGCACCAAAGCCGCTGAGATGGGTAAGTACATCGACTTCAGCATGACCACCAACGCGACGATGCTGACTTCGGAGATCATCAGCTTTCTCGCGGAGAACAACGTCGGCGTTACGGTCAGCATCGACGGCCCGAAAGAATCGAATGACCGCTTCCGCGTTTTTCATAACGGGAAGGGAAGCTATGACGTTATCGCTCCTAAGATCAAGGAACTGGTCAAGGTTCACCGCTCTCGCCCCATTGGAGCGCGCGTGACACTAACGGCTCAAGTGGTCGATGTGAAAAAGATCTTTCGTCATCTCACCGAAGAGATGGGATTCGACGAAGTAGGCTTCGCTCCGGTGACCACGTCGCCGGTCAGGCTCTATGCAATCGGCAACAGAGGACTCGACCACGTGTTGGATCAGTTCACAGAGCTTGCCGGGGAATACCTGGAGTACGCGCTCGAAAACAAGCATCACGGATTCTCTAACGTCAAAGATACGCTTCAGGAGCTGCACCAGGGTGTGAGCAAGGCTTATCCGTGCGGGGCGGGTCTCGGGCTGCTGGGGGTCGCGCCGTCGGGCGACATTGGGCTGTGCCATCGGTTTGTCGATTCGCCCGTGGGCAAGCTTGGCCATATCGAGACGGGGATCGATCGCGAGGCGCAGGCCGAACACCTCAACCGTGCTCACATAAACACCAAGTACGACTGTCACACTTGCTGGGCGAGGCCGGTCTGTTCGGGCGGCTGTTATCACGAAGCTTATGTGCGCTACGGCGATACGTCGCACGCTAACCTGCACTATTGCGATTGGATTCGCGGATGGACTGATGTTTGTTTACGGATCTACGGAGAGATTGCCGCGCGCAATCCGACGTATCTCGAGCGGTTTGATGAAAGGAAAGCGATATGAAACACCTGAAAGCCATCAACAGGAAGGCGCGACGCGTGGAGGAGTTCATTGCATCGGAGTACGGCGACGTTCACGCGCTTCAACAGGGGCCTCCTCCGCAGCGGCCTCATTATCCGCTCGGTTGCTCGCTGGTGTTTTCGCCGGGATGGGAAACGGACTCGGCGGGAGGAACCGCGGGATTGTGCCAGCCTGTTGAGCGCGATTTATACGATTGCTACATCACTTGCTTCTGGCCGGCGCAGGTCCCGGACCATTTCAACAACTATCCTGATTGGACCAGCAAGTGCGCAAGCGCGACGAAGGACTGGCGCAACATCGATCTGGTGTTTCCGTGAACAACTTGGGAGCGCAGGCATCCCTGGGAGCGCAGGCATCCCTGCCTGCCCCTTTTTGCGCAACGCCAAGCAGGCAGGGATGCCTGCGCTCCCAGGGGAACAGGTTTCTGTGAGGTCCCGAATGCGAATCAAACTCTCTCTCATAACGGTCTTACTTCTTGTTGTCGCTCCAGCCTACGCGCAGCAAGCTAGCCAAACCACCGGCGCGCTGATGTATATCGGCACGTGGCCGGACAAGATTCTGGTCATCGATGAAGCGCGCCAGCAGGT
This sequence comes from Acidobacteriota bacterium, assembly GCA_038040455.1. Lineage (GTDB taxonomy): Bacteria > Acidobacteriota > Blastocatellia > UBA7656 > UBA7656 > Onstottus_A. The sequence continues at coordinate 240,225 of JBBPIH010000002.1, read as the reverse complement.
GATCGACGAGATCAAGCTCGAGTCCGGGGCGCCGCTGCAGATCGTGCTTGCGCAAGACAAGAAGAAGCTGTTCATCCTGACGACCAGGATGGGAGTCGAAACGGTTGATCTCGCCACGCGAAAAGTCACCAGCCATTTCGGCCTCAACGATGGCAATCGGCGGGTGTATCCACTGGGCGCGGCGCCCGACCCTCTGGGTAAATATATCTACGCCACGTTGCGCACATCCACAAAGGAGATCGACCGCTACAAGATCGAAAAGGCCAAGTTCGCGGTGATCGATCTGGAGCAAAAGAAGATCACAAAGACTTTCGATTTTCCCAAGGAGTTCGATCAGGGCTTCGGGTTCTTAGCCGGCTACAAAGTCTCGCCCGACGGAAAGCTGTTGTACGTGTTCAAGGAAGACATCCTGATCTTCGATCTGACCAATTTCAAGCAGGTCGACAAGATCGAGCTTTCAAAGCCCCTCTACCCCGGCCTCTTCCCGATAAACGTCCGGGGTGACGACGATCCTAACGAGGAGCCGGGCTACGTCACATCGGTGTTCAACGCCACCGATCCAGTCGTTCGGCGCTCGATATTCGGGATCGCAAGGATAAACCTGTTAACTAAGAATGTGGACTTCACTCCGATTGGTCCTGCCGCGCCTATGAACCGATTCTTTCTCACGCCGGATCGGAAGAAGGGATATACGGTGTCGTCCAGCGGCCAGGGCGGAAACCGGCGAACCGAGTTCTGGGTGTTCGACGTCATCGCGCGAAAGGTGATCAAGAAGCTCGAGTTCGAGAGCCGATCTCGATTTGCGTTTGCAGTCAGCAGTGACGGTCGCAAGCTCTACATCTACGGCGCGGGTCCGACGATCGAGATTTACGACGCGGACACCTTGACGTTGGAGAAGACCATAACTCTCGAAGGCGACGCGATCACCCAATTGCTGGTTCTTCGCCCTCAGTCTTAGTAGTCCTGGGAGCGCATCCCCTGGGAGCGCAGGCATCCTCTGCCTGCCTGGCGTTGGGCGAGAAAGAGCAGGCAGGGATGCCTGCGCTCCCAGGGGATGCGCTCCCAGGGGATCCCGGGACTTTGATGGACTGGAGCATACACGTCGGCAACGCAAACGAAGTCACGAGCGGCCTGAGCGCGCTCGATACATTGCGTCTTGATAGCGGATCGAAACTCGCGCCTGTCGTCGAGCTCACCTGGCGACTGATCGAAGAGTACTTCGGTGCGGTTAGCTTCACGCGCTGCGCGTACGGGAACGAGTTCTGCGAGCACTTGATCCCGTCACCTCAGCAACTCGAATCGCTTGTTACCGCGACACGCCGCCGCGAAATGAGCCTCACTTTCCTGACGCCTTATGTGACCGACGGCGGAATCGAGTTACTGCGACCTCTGTTCGAGCTGCTAAGTATGAATGGCGAGAACGAGGTGGTGTTTAACGATTGGGGCGTGCTCAATCTACTTCGGCGCGAGTTTCCCGGCTTAAAGCCGGTTCAAGGGCGCTTGATGAATAAGTCCTTGCGCGACCCACGCGTAACCGGGGTGTATGCCGCAAGCGAAGCACCGGCGCCGGCTCTGGTTTCGCTGCGGCGATCTAATCTGGACTGTTCGAGCTACACAGAATTCTTGTCTGGCTTAGGCGTCGCCTCAGTGGAAGTCGATAACTTGCCGCAAGGTGTAGATTTGAGTTTCGCGGAGAATGGGATGGGTGCGAGCGCGTACGTGCCGTTTGGTTTCATCAGCACGAGCCGCATCTGCATGGCCGCGGGAATTCATTACGATAAGCGCGACAAATTTCAGCCGGGAGCGCCTTGCCATCACGAATGTCAGACACATCTGCTCGAATACGCTTATACAAACACGCCGTTCGACAATCGCGATCAGAAGTTTTACTTGAAGGGCAACACCTATTTCTATCATCACACCGAAGCAATGCTGCGTGGTCTGTTTGAGCAAGCTCGTTCGGGCCTTATAGACCGGATAGTTTTTCAACCACGGTTGCCTATGATGTGGGAACGCTCTGGCGGATTCCGCTGAGGAAGAACGATGAAGGTACTAGCTCCGATCAGTTCCTATGATGAACTCGAGATGCTCGCGTCGAGCGGCGCCGAGGAGTTCTATTGCGGCATCGTCCCGCGCGAGTGGCTTGATCGCTACACGGGAGCGGTGTGGCTGAATCGTCGCAGTCCGAAGGGCGGCAGCCTTGAAACCTTCTCGGAGTTGAAACAGCTTGTAGAAGGCGCGCACCGCCTGGGCATTCCTGTTTTTCTCACGCTCAACGCGCCTTATTACACGGCTGAGCAGATGTCGTGGGTGATGGAGCTCGCGCGAGCGCTTGATGGCGAGGTCGGAATCGACGCGTTGATCGTGACCGACATCAATCTGCTGATGCAGCTATCGAAGGCGAAGCTGAACGCTGCGCTGCACGTCAGTTCGGTAGCGGCTACCTTGAACACGGAAGCCATTCGGTTTCTGCTTCAGTTTGGGCCGAGCAGGATCATTCTCCCGCGAAGCTTGACGATTCCCGAGATTGAGAGAATCGTGAATGCCACGCGCGACGAGGTTGAAATCGAGTGCTTCATGCTCAACGATGGCTGCGCGTTCGAGGAAGGCTTTTGCTCAACGACTCACCATCACACGGTCGGCGCTTTTTGCACGAATCTCTCCGAGATGGATACCGAGTTCGAGCGCAGCGGCGGGCGTGAGCTTACGCGCAGGCAGAACTCACGCCTACGCAGAAACCTGACCGACTATCGCGAATGGATCTGGTACGTCAACGGCAACGGGTGCGGCTCAACGGCGAATGGTTTGCCTTATGGGCCGTGCGGACTGTGCGCGATTCACGACTTCCAACGCATCGGAGTCGAGTCGCTGAAGATCGTCGGGCGGGAGGCTTCGCCGTTTAAGAAGCTCGCCAGCGTTCGAATGGTGCGCGCCATAGTCGATCAAGTTCGAACCGGCTCGGAGAAGCTGGTCGTTATCGAACGAGCGAAATCCCTGCGCGGTGAGCGCGAGCACTGCGACTCCGGGTATATGTGCTACTACAAGGTTGAACCCTACACATAACCGCGCTCCTGGCGGCCTTTGCCGCGCCCTTTGCGTCTTTGCGCGAAACAGAACCTACGCAAAGGCTCGAAGCCGCAAAGTTCAAATGAATAACGACTATCGACGAATCTTCGACTACATCTTTCCCTACTGGCGCAGACTGGCGCTTGTGCTTGCCTTAAGCCTCGTCTCAACTCTTCTCGGCTTAGCTCAACCATACATAACCAAACTGCTAATCGACGAAGCGCTCCTGGGCAAGAACATGAAAGCATTGATGACGGTCGCGGCGTTGATGGTTGTGGTGACCGTGCTGGGGTTCGCGTTGAACATCGTCAGCAGCTATCGCTATGTCGCTGTATCAGCCACTGTGTTGTTTGATATGCGGCTTGCGGTCTACAAGCATCTGCAAAGGTTGTCGCCGCGGTTTTACACACGCACCAGGCTCGGAGAAATCGTTTCACGCTTGAACAACGACATCAGCGAAGTTCAGCGCGTTGCGGCCGACACGTTGCTTGCGGCCATAAGTAATTTCATTTTTCTGGTTGGCAGCGTGACGATAATGACCCTGCTTAATTGGAAGCTTTTCTTCTTGAGCATACTGTTGATCCCTGTCTCAGTGATGGCGCTCAAGCACTACCGCCAGAAGCTCACCGACCGAGTGCGAGAGATGCGCGAACGTAGCGCCGACATTGGAAGTTTTCTGATAGAGAGTTTGATGGGCATGCGTCTGGTCGTCACTTCAAACACCCAGGACGCGGAAGTGGCTCGATTTCGGGATAAGAACCAAAGCTTCGTCGACGCGCTGCTTTCGATGCAACTGGTGTCATACTTTGCAGGTGCGCTGCCCGGAACCGTGCTCACCCTCAGCACGGCGCTCGTGTTTCTTTATGGCGGTAATCTTGTCATCGACGACGTGATGACGGTCGGTGAGCTGGTGGCGTTCATGGCTTATCACATGCGGCTGCTTGCACCGGTGCAGAATCTTATGGGGCTCTACACCAGCGTAGCCACCGCGCGCGTGTCGTTGAATCGTGTATTCGAGATACTTGACACGCCCGTCGAAGTGAATGAAGCGCCAGATGCCGTCGAGCTTCGCAGTATACGAGGCGATATTGAATTCGAGAACGTCACGCTCAAGTATGATCGCGACACTGTGGTGCTTGATTCAGTGAGCTTCAAGATCCCTGCTGGTTCACTATGCGCGGTTGCCGGCCCAAGCGGAGTCGGCAAATCAACGATCGCCGACCTCTTGCTTCGATTCTACGACCCGCAAGCTGGGACGATTCGACTGGACGGGTACGATCTGCGCGAGGTGCGGCTCGCCGATCTGCGCAGAGAAGTTGTTCTGGTCGAACAGACCGCGTTTTTGTTCAACGCAACCATAGCCGAAAACATAAGGTACGGCCGGCCTGAAGCGACTCGCGAGGAAATCATTCGAGCTGCGAAGGCGGCTTCCATAGATGCCTTCATTCGATCATTGCCGGAGGGCTACGACACACAAGTTGGGGAAAGAGGGCAGGCGCTTTCGGCGGGCGAGCGCCAGCGCATAGCCCTTGCGCGAGCACTGCTGAGAGATCCCGCAGTGCTCGTCTTGGACGAGCCAACGGCATCGGTAGATCCGATTACCGAGCAGTTGATCGCCGCCGAGCTTGCGACCGTGATGCGAGGGCGCACGACGGTGGTCATATCGCATCGGCTCTCGTTGATCGAACGAGCAGATTGGGTGATAGTGATTGACAACGGAAAGGTGATCGAGATGGGGCGGCCTGATGAGCTACTCGCGAGCGGCAAGGCGCTGGCTTTGCTTTTCTCATACGTGCCGCAGGAAAAAAAGAATCCGCGTGAATCCGTCAAATCAGTGTCATCCGTGGTCTATCGAAGGAACAAAACGTAAATAGACCACGGATGACACTGATTTGACGGATTCACACGGATTCTTCATCGGGATCTAAATTTCGTGGACACGATCGAGAAACTCACATCACCGCGCGAGCCCTTCGCTCACTACACCGGGCGGGGCGTTAAGGTCGCCATCATCGATAGCGGAGTCAACCCGGCTCACCCGCACGTTCGCGGCGTGGCAGGCGGCACGAGAATAGCCTCGAGCGAAGCGGACTCCCCGAACGACTACCTGGATTACATCGGTCACGGCACAGCGGTCGCGGGCGCAATTCGCGAGAAAGCGCCCGACGCGCTGCTCTATGCCGTTAAGGTCTTCGATCGCGCGCTTACCACAAACATCGAAGCTATCATCAAATCGATCGACTGGTGCATAGAGAATCAGATCGAGGTAATCAACCTCAGCCTCGGCACGGTCAACGTCGAGCATCGCGATGTTATAGAGAGGGCAGTTGCGCGCGCGGCAGAGAACGGAGCTGTTCTTGTTGCCGCGCGGGAGATGTCTGGTCAGCCTTCTTTGCCCGGCTGTCTGCCATCCGTGATCGGCGTAGCAGCAGATTGGGAGTGTCCGCGCGATAGCTACCGAGTGCATTGTGCGGACGATGATCCCGTCTTCGTCGCGTCTGCCTATCCAAGAGAGATTCCCGGCGTTCCGCGCGAGCGAAACCTCAACGGCATGAGCTTCGCGGTAGCGAATATGGCCGGGTTCGTAACGCGCGCCTGGGAATTCGCGGCCGACGCTTCAGTTGATCAGCTCAAGAGGCTGCTTGTCGAAGAGTCAACAAGGGCATGAAGGAACCGAAACGATCAGCGAGTGAAAGAACCGGCTCGTCAACGACGCGCTCAAAGCGGAGGTTGGTGTATGGCATCGCTGGGGTCCTCGTTTTGAGCGCGGCGGTTGCGATTCTGGCTGGCAGTGGGGGGTGGTTCTCGAAGCCAGGTGCTGATCCTCACGCAGCGCATCGCCCCGGTGAGCCCGGTTCTGGCGGAACGAAACCGGACCCGGCCACATCGGCGCTTGTCGGCACAAACAGCACATCTCCGCCGGGCACGGCTCCTGATGGTATGGTCTGGATTCCAGGCGGTACTTTCTGGATGGGATGTGATGACTGCGACATGCCCGACACGCAGCCTGTGCATCTGGTTACCGTGGAGGGCTACTGGATCGACAGAACGCCGGTGACAAATAGTCAGTTCGCGCAGTTTGTGAAAGCGACCGGTTACGTCACAATCGCCGATCGCCGGCCGGATCCGAAGGACTATCCCGGAGCAGATCCGGAAAGCGTCGTAGCCGGCTCGGCGGTGTTCACTGCCCCTTCGCAAGATGTGCCGCTCGACGACTACACACGTTGGTGGCGTTACGTGCCGGGAGCGAGTTGGAAGCATCCTGAAGGTCCGGGGAGCACGATAGAAGGCCGTGAGGATCATCCGGTAGTGCAGATCGCGTGGGAGGACGCGGCCGCTTTTGCGAAGTGGGCAGGGAAGCGCTTGCCCACCGAGGCTGAGTTCGAGTTCGCCGCGCGCGCCGGAATGGATCGCAATCAGTACGCCTGGGGCAACGAGTTGAAGCCGGGCGGCAAGTGGCCAGCTAACATATGGCAAGGCCGCTTTCCCTCGAACAACCTGGCCGAAGACGGCTACCAGCGCACGTCGCCGGTCACAGCTTTTCCGGCAAACGGCTTCGGGCTGTACGACGTGGGCGGCAATGTCTGGCAGTGGTGCGCCGATTGGTATCGCCCCGACTATTTCGCGAGTCTCGCGGCGAGCGGAGTGGCGCACAATCCACAAGGTCCGCTGGATAGCTACGATCCTCAGGAGCCCGGCATCCCAAAGCGCGTGCAGAAGGGCGGGTCCTTTTTGTGTAGTGACCGATACTGCTCGCGTTATCTGGTCGGGAGCCGAGGCCGGGGCGCTGCCGACACCGGCGGATCGAATACCGGGTTTCGTTGCGTGAAAGACGGTTCCTGAAGCAAAGTACGCAACGCGACCGCATGGTTCGGCCGAAGTTAAGGCCCAACTTTTCGATCGTAATCACTCGCGAAGGAGGTGACAATATGTCTCTTTTGAAGGCGCGCTGCGGATCGATTGTGGCCATAATCGTTATGTACGTGGTGGTCGTCGCCCCTGCTTCCCCCGCGGACTATCGTGCCTGGGTGTTCGCGACTTTCGACGATACTCCGGAAGGCCTGGCCGTCGATGCCACAGGCAACATCTACACAGCACTGTTCCACAGCGGGAAGATCATGAAGGTGACGCCCGACGGCAAGAAGGAACTCGTCGCCGTCGTGCCGTCTGAGAAGGACGCTCGTAAGGGTGAAACTGTCGGGATCGACCTGGACAAAGACGGCAACATCTACGTCGCTTATAAGCAGAACTCGCCGAAATATGAGACTACCAACATGAGCGACCCGCTGCACGCCGCTTGCCGCGATGCCACAGTCACCCTGAGCGGCGTGTACAAGATCGACGCCAGAACGCGACGTGTCACGCCCCTGGCGACCCGAGCCGACGGATGGGCCTTCTGCTTTCCTGACGACGTTGAAATCGACTCGAGGGGCAACGTCTATCTTAGCGACCTGACCTATGCCGGCATTTGGAAGATTTCACCTGACGGCAAGCGGGTCGAGATGTGGTCGTCGCATCCGCTGTTGAACTGGTCGCCAACGCCCTATTCGGGTTTCCCACTCGGGGTCAACGTGTTGGTCATGGACAAGGAGGAGAAAAACATCTACGCCGCGACGGATGGCGATCCCATGATCTTGAAGATACCGATCAAGCTGGATGGTTCTGCGGGCGAACCGATTGTGATATCGCGCGGGCATTCGCCGTTCGACGGAATAGAGCTCGATGACCGAGGCAACATCTACGTTTCTGAGATCCTGCGCAACGAGATCTGGGTGCTGTCGCCTGACGGCTCGCAGCGTATGCTGGTCGCCAACAAGCGCACCGCGCCGCTCGACAACAACACGAGTTTGATTTGGCACAAGGGCATGCTCTGCACGGCCAATCTCGGCTTCTCGCATTTTCCTAAAGTTGAGGACGCGGCCAAAACCATCGTGTGCGTCAGCGGATTCGACCGACCTTAGGGCATGGGAAGACTGGTCCTTTTGCGTTTTGCGGCTCGTCGCGCAGTTGTTACAATCTCACTCCGATTGGGCGAATACGAAACCAGGAGCCCTCGATATGAATCGACCCAAGGTGAGAATGCGGGTGCCGCTAAAACTCGCGGCACTGGGGATCGCACTGGCGGCCGTCTTTGTGGTCAGTGGCGCCTCGACCACAGCAACCGAGCAGCAATCAGAGTCGCAGCGGGGCCGCATAGGTCGTTCGTACAAAGACTCGAAACCTTCGTGGGAGTTGCCGCCTCAAGCGCCAAAGGACGCGCCGAACGTCATCTATCTCGTGCTTGACGACGTAGGCTATGCGCAGCTCGGTTGCTACGGCTCGGAGATCAAGACGCCCAACATTGATCGGTTGGCAGCGGGAGGGTTGCGCTACAGTAACTTTCACACTACCTCGCTTTGCTCGCCGTCGCGTGCGGCTTTGCTGACCGGCCATAACCACCACAGCAATCATCTGGGAGTGATAACCGAGGCCGCCACCGGGTATCCCGGCTACGACGGCCGAATGCCGCGAAGCCAGGCGACCATTGCCGAGATACTGAAGCAGACGGGCTACAGCACATTCTACATTGGCAAGTGGCACCAAGCGCCGCCCGGCGAAACGAGCGACGCGGGACCCTTCGACCGTTGGCCGCTCGGAATGGGCTTCGAGCGGTTCTACGGCTTCCTCGGTGGCGAAACGAACCAGTGGTTTCCCGATCTGGTCTACGACAATCATCGCGTCGAACGTCCCAACCGGTCCGGCTATCACTTGACCGAGGACCTGACCGATCAAGCGATTCAGTTCATCGCCGAACAGAAGCAGGTCACACCCGACAAACCGTTCTTTCTCAATCTTGCGTATGGCGCTGGCCACGCTCCTCATCACGTCGCGAAGAAGTATATCGAGATGTACAAGGGCAAGTTCGCCAAGGGATGGGACAAGACACGTGAAGAAACGCTCGCAAAGCAGAAGCAAATGGGCATCGTGCCGGCCAGTACCGAGCTTGCGCCTCGTAACTCTGATGTTAAGGCCTGGACTGAACTGTCCGACGATGAGCGGCGCTTGTACGCGAGGATGGAAGAGGTCTTCGCCGGGTTCCTGACGCACTGTGATGAAAACATCGGACGGCTGCTGAGGTTTCTCGAAGAGAGAAGCCTGATGCAGAACACTCTCCTGATAGTCGTCTCCGACAATGGCGCGAGTCAGGAGGGCCGCGCGACCGGCTCGTTCAACGAGAGTCTGTACTTCAACCAGATTCCCGAAAACGTCGAGATGAATCTGAAGCTGATTGATGAGCTGGGCGGGCCGATGACTTATCCTCATTATCCGCTCGGCTGGTCGATGGCTGGCAACACTCCCTTCAAGCGCTACAAGCAAGAGACCCACGCGGGCGGAATAACTGACCCGATGATCATTCACTGGCCGAAGACTATCAAGGACAAGGGAGGCATTCGCAGCCAGTATCATCACATGATCGATATCACGCCGACGGTGCTCGATATGATCGGGCTTCAGCAGCCGCGAGCGATGAATGGCGTCGATCAGCGGCCGATGGACGGACTGAGCATGGCCTACACCTTCAGCGACGCGAAGACCCCGAGCCGGCGCGAGACGCAGTATTACGAAATGCTTGGCCACCGTGCGATTTACTACAAAGGATGGCACGCCGTGACCGTGCATGCTCGTGGTGATGACTTCGACAAAGACCGATGGGAGCTCTACAACGTCAACGAAGACTTCTCGGAGAACAACGATCTGGCGGCGCAGAATCCGGGCAAGCTGCGCGAGATGGTCGAGCGATGGTGGAGCGAGGCGGGAAGGTACAACGTCTTGCCGCTGGACGATCGCGGAGTAATTCGCTCGCAGGAACAGCCGGCGACCAATCGTCCGAGCACGATCGTGACTTACTACCCGGGGATGTCAGCGGTGCCCAGAGGCAACATGTTGAACTTCCGCAACCGTTCGTACGGCATAAGCGCTGAGGTCGAGATTCCGCAGAGTGGCGCCGACGGCGTGCTGCTCGCGTTCGGAGGGCGCTTTGGCGGGTTCAGCTTGTTTATGCAAAAGAATCGGCTGAGCTACGTTTACAACTGGGTGGGCCTCGAGCGCTACACGGTGACTTCGACAGAAGCAGTGCCTGCGGGAGCGGTGAAGTTGCGCCTTGAGTTCACAAGTAACGGTCCGGGAAGTGGGACGGCGGCGCTGTTCATCAATGGCAAACAAGCGGGCGAAGGCAAGATCGCGCGGCTCGTTCCGGTGACCTTCGGGCTGAGTGAAGGGCTGACCGTAGGCCGCGATCCTTCGACCCCGGTTACAGAAAGCTATCAATCGCCATTCGAGTTCACGGGCAAGATCAAGAAGGTGGTGATGGAACTGAAGGAAGATCCCAAGCAGACTTCGGCGAAGTGAGTTCAGAGTACAGCCTTTAGGCTGCTGCTTTGATATAACCGCAGGCTGAAGCCTGTACTCTGAACGCGGCGCGTGAAGGACTATTATGCGTGAGCTAACCCTGAATCTCTTGACCATCTGTCTCGTGCTGATTGTGTTGATCGGCAACGCTGTGTCGCTGACTCAGCGCCGGCCAGCAGCAGCAATTGCGCGCAAGCCGAACATCGTCTTCATCCTCGCCGATGATCTTGGCTATTGCGACGTCAGCATGTACGGGTGCCGGGATATTCCGACGCCTAACATCGATTCCATTGCAGCCGGCGGCGTCAAGTTCACGAATGGTTATGTGTCGGCACCGGTGTGCAGCCCGTCGCGCGCCGGACTGATGACCGGCCGATATCAACAGCGCTACGGGTTTGAATTCAATGCCGGCCCGTTACAACGAGCGCTAAGCGATCCGGAGATGGGGTTGCCAACCTCAGAAATCACCCTGGCCGAGCTGATGAAGAAGGACGGTTATAGAACAGGCATGGTCGGGAAATGGCATCTAGGAATGCACCCGAAGTTTCATCCGACGCAGCGCGGCTTCGATGAGTACTTTGGGTTTCTCTTCGGCGCGAATATGTACATTGACCCGGATCAGCCGGGCGTGAAATCGGCCGACCCCGAGGCTGTGGGGGTGCGGATTCGCAGCCCGCGCAATCCGATCATCCGCAATCAGACACCTGTCGAAGAGCGCGAGTACCTGACCGAAGCGTTCGCGCGAGAAGCCGTCGCCTTCATCGATCGGCATCGCAACGAGCCGTTTTTTCTCTATGCGCCGTTCAACGCGCCGCACACGCCGTTGCAGGCGACAAAGAAATATCTCGAGCGTTTCCCGCAGATCAAGGACGAGAGGCGTCAGATCTATGCGGCGATGGTTAGCGCGCTGGACGATGCCGTCGGGGCGATTCTGAAGAAACTGCGCGACGCCAACCTTGAACAAGATACGCTGGTCGTCTTCCTCAGCGATAACGGCTGTGCGACCTACACCGGAGTTTGCATCAACGATCCGCTGCGGTTGGGCAAACTCACGCATTTTGAAGGCGGCTTTCGTGTTCCGTTTGCGATGCGGCTTCCGAGAGCAATCAAAGCCGGGACCGTTTATCACGATCCCATCAGTTCGCTCGATCTGTTTCCCACAGCGGTCGCGGTGGCCGGCGGCAAGTTACCAAGCGACCGCGCATACGACGGCGTTGATCTGCTGCCTTTTCTAACCGGCAAGAAGAAGACGAGCCCACACGAAATGTTGTGCTGGCGTAACGGCGAAAACGCGGCAATTCGGAAGGGTAAATGGAAGCTATTCAGAGGGGGCGATCATTACTGGCTGTTCGATCTCTCAAACGACATAGCCGAGCGGACGAATCTGGCTGAGAAACATCCACTTCTTGTCGAACAGTTGAAGAAAGACCTTGCGAGCTGGGAAGCGGGGATGAAGCAACCGAAGTGGCCGTGCCGCAAGACCGGCGAACAGTTTCCAGTTGTCATTGATGGAGTCCGACTGGACATCTGCATTTGACTGGTTGAATTGCAGTTAGGCGGTGAACTATATTGATATCGTAAGTTAACCAATCTAAAAGTTGATGGAGATAGCAATGTCACAAAAGAATGCTTCTATTCATACCTGAGCGCTTCGATCGGGTCCAATCGCGAGGCCTTCATTGCGGGCCACATTCCGAAGACCAATCCAATGCCGACGGACACGCTTATTCCGGCAATCGGCGCCCACGCGGGAACATTCACCGGCAGGATCAAATTCACCAGCAAACTCAGTCCCCAGCCGATCGCTATTCCAAGCAACCCGCCTGAGCCGGTCAAGGACATCGCCTCGATTAAGAACTGGCGCATGATGTCGCGGCGCCGAGCACCAATCGCTTTTCTAACACCGATCTCTTTGGTTCGCTCAGTCACCGAAACCAGCATGATGTTCATCACGCCTATGCCGCCGATCAACAAGCCGACGCTCGAGATCGCGAACATCAGAATCGCGATGCCGCCGGTGATCTGATGGAACTGCTCGGTGATGGCGTCGGGGGTCGAGAGGCCGAAATTGTCCTTCGCATCGTAGGCAACCCCGCGGCGGCGGCGCAGCAGCGATCGTATCTCGTCTTCGGCCTGGACTAACTTTCCTTCTTCGGCTTGCGCCATCACGAAGTGATCTTTTTCGGCGGGAAACATCTTTCTCATCGACTCATAAGGAACATATACGGCGCGATTCTGATTTCCCCCGTCGTTGTCGTCCATGAAAAAGCTGTCTCGCTTCTGAATGACGCCGATCACCGTGAAAGGCTTGTCGTTGACGAGGATCTGCTTATCGAGCGCCCGCAGGTTCGGGAAAAACTTGTCGGCGATATCCGCTCCGATCACACACACGTCCTCTCGGTGTTGGTTTTCGCTTTCGGTGAAGTAGCGGCCCTCGGCGATGTGCACCGAGGACATGCGCTCGTAGTCGGTAGTCGTTCCCTGCACCTGTGTGATGTACAGCTCCTGGTCCTGATAGCGGACCTTCAGCACATCGTCCGGGCTCAGGAACGGGGCTACATACTTGACCGACGGACACTGTTCTTTAATGGCGATCGCATCTTCGTAGCTTATTGGTTTGCGCATGCGCTCTTCGGGGGTGAGCCGCCCGGTGCGAATGCCTGGATCGAATTTGTAGATGAAAACAGTATTGGTGCCGAAGGCCTCGATGTCCTGCTTGAACTTCTGGTCAAGTCCCGAGATGAATGCCGCGATCACCATCACGGTGACGGTGCCGATAACAACACCCAGCACCGTGAGGAAGGAACGGAACTTATGCGCTCGCAAGGTTGCAAACGCCATCCAAAAGCTTTCACTTGTGTCTTGTTTGCTCATGCTTCCACCTACAACACGCCAGGAATCTCAAATTGCAAATTGCAGATCTCAGATTTGAGAACTAATCCGGCGAGCCCGCAATTTGAAATCTCCAATTTCCACTCTTTCATTCTCAATTCCTAACTTGCTGCCTTGGACTTTGGACTTTGGACTTTGGACTTTGGACTTTGGACCTTGGTTAGTCCGCTCGAAGCGCCTCAATCGGATCGAGCTTCGCGGCTTGCCACGCGGGATAGATCCCGAAGAACAAACCGATGCTCGCCGAGACGCTCAGCGCAATGAACGTCCACAAGATCGGCAAGGCGGTCGGGAGATCAAATAGAACTGTCGCAAGCTTGCCTAGGCCGTAAGCGATGGCGACGCCGATACAGCCCCCAAGCAACGAAAGCACTGTTGACTCAGACAGAAACTGACGAACTATGTCAGTTCGTCTGGCGCCGAGCGATTTGCGGATTCCGATCTCACGGGTTCGCTCGGTTACAGACACCAGCATGATGTTCATGATGACGATGCCACCGACGAGCAGCGATATAGAAGTCACTCCTATCGCGACGATAGAAATAGTGCCGAAAATCTGCTCGCGCAGATTGTTCAGTGCATCCGAACTAACGATGCCGAAGTTGTCCGGGTCGTTGTAGCTCAAGTGCCTTCGCGCGCGCAGCACGACCCTTACCTCGTCCTGCGCTTTCTCGATCGCTTCCGGTCCGATTGCTTGCACTCTGATTCCGATTGAGCCGCGTGAGCCGTAGATGTTCTGATAAGTCGAGATGGGCATGATGACGAAGTTGTCTCGTGGATTTCCGAAGACGGTCCCGATCTCTTGGGCGACGCCTACGATACGGAACGGCAAGCCTTCAATCTTGATTTCCTTTTCGAGAGGATCGACGCCAGGAAAGAGCTGGTTGCCAACGCCGTAGCCGATGAAGCAGGCATATCGCGAGTGCTCTTCCTCGGTCGCAGTTATGTATCGGCCTTGATCGACCTTGATCGAATCGATATCGACCATGTTAGCGCTCACCCCAAGGAGCTCCACGTCTTCAAGAAGCTGAGTGTCGCGCTTGATGTTTCCGCGCCTGCGCATCGTCGCAGCAGCATCTTTGACGTATGTCGGATGTTCCTTGATTGCACGGAGATCATCCAGCTTGATGTCTTTATTCTTTTTGCTTCTGTCCATCCATTCTTGCATGCTGGTGACGATCCCCATTTTGTTAACTACGAAGGCATTCGACCCCATGTCGGCGATCTTGTCGTTGAAATATTTATTAAAGCCTTCGATGAGTGAGACCACGACAATGACCGTCGCAACGCCGAAGATGATCCCGAGCAGCGTTAGGAATGAACGAAGTTTGTGCGCGAGAATCGCGCTGAGTGCCAATGAAACGGATTCAAAGAATTTCATACGATAATCCCGCTACCGCTTTTGCGACTGATTGTTGCCAAGTTACTAGAACGAGCATTCTGGTCATAAGTTCAGGCCTTCTCACATTGATAGTCGATATAAGTCCATACGTACGCGCGTTTGCCTGGAGGTGCACTGATCTCATACTCACAAACGCGGCGATTCGGTGTCCTATTAACAAAGAGTAACCGCGCCCTGGGAGCGCAGGCATCCCTGCCTGCTTCTTTCTCAGGCAACACCATGCAGGCAGGGATGCCTGCGCTCCCAGGGCGGTCACAATTGCGTACGAGCTGCCGCTTCTGTTTCGCAACCCGAAGCGGCGATCCGCCTTGACCGGTAGGTTAAGTGAGGATAGCCTAGCGCGGATAGACACGCCGTTTGTTTGATGCGCTCGGACTGCTCAGGGCCGAGCGGCTTATCAAGGCTTCCAGGGGTCGGAGATGTATCAAACTATCTCTCACTATCGGGTCATAGAGCCTCTCGGTTCTGGAGGGGCGGGACACGTTTGGAAAGCCGAAGACCTCAAACTCAAACGCACAGTTGCGATCAAGTTCCTTGCGGCCGATCTCGACAGGGACGAAGAAGCGAAAAAGCGGTTGGAGCGCGAAGCTCAAATGGCTGCGGCCCTCACGCATCCGAACATCGCCACAGTGTACGAAGTCATCGAGGCCGGTGAGCAGTTCTACATGGTTATGGAGTGCGTCGAAGGTGAAACTCTGAAGTCGAGAGTCGGGCGCGGGCCGCTAGGTGTGAACGCGTCGCTCGAAGTTGCCATACAAGTTGCTGACGCGTTGAAGGCCGCGCACGCCCGCGGGCTGGTTCATTGCGATATCAAGAGCTCGAACATAATGCTCACGGCTGGAGGACAGGCGAAGGTTTTGGATTTCGGATTAGCCAGGATTGTCGCCGCAACCAAGACAGGCCCGTCGCGCGAAGTCGTTCGGACACGAAAGCGGAGTGAGGGGATCGGAATCTTGAGCGAGCGCGAGAGCGTCCAGGGAAGCACAGTGATCTCCGGCACGCCCGGTTATATGTCGCCCGAGCAGGTTCGAGGCGAGACGCTCGATGGACGGACGGACATCTTCTCATTGGGCGTAGTGTTGTATGAAATGTTGACCGCCAGATCGCCGTTCCACGGCGGCAGGCCGGTTGAGGTTCTTCACTCAGTTTTGAATGATGAGCCACCATCATTAAGCGCTGTTTGCGACGATGCGCCTCTTGAACTGGAGAGCATAGTTAGAAGAGCACTCGCTAAGGGGCGCGACGAGCGATACGCGGCTGCCGCAGACTTGCTGTCCGACCTGCGCGCGTTGAAACACCAGCTTGAGAACAGGGAGGCCGCGGCAGCCTCGTTCATTGAGGGCGCAGGATCAGCGAGCACGCCGTCGGATGCGACGTCTTTGGAGCGCGATCGAGCCAGGTCACTACGAAGGGTCGCGTGGCGCTATCGGAGATGGTTGTTGGCCGGAAGCGTGTTTGCTGCCTCGATGGCGGTCCTGGACATTATCAGTCTTGAACCGCACGGAGCGAAATGGGCGCAACCGGCGGCGCTGCTCGCTTGCGCTGTTCTGTTCGCGCTGGGTTATGCTGCAGCGCGACAGAAAGCACCACGCCCTTTGCAGGCGATTCCGAGTGGAGCGGCGTTTCGAGGGTTGCTGCCCTTTCAAGACGCCGATCGCGATCGATTCTACGGAAGAGAGACGGACACGACGGCGCTCTTTGAAATGATTCGCCACAGTGACTGTCGATTCGGCGTGCTGTTCGGGGAATCAGGTTGCGGCAAGACTTCTTTGCTTAGAGCGGGATTGCTGCCGAAGCTATGGGAAGAAGGCTACCTGCCCATCTTCTGCCGCTCGTACAAAGACCCGCTCGCGGCTGCGCTTGAAGAATGCCGGAAGCGCAGTCAGTTAAAGGTTCTCGAAAATGAAAGTCCCACTGAGTATCTGGGAAGAGTGGCCCGGGAGATCGGCGCGACGCTCGTCATCGTGTGCGATCAATTCGAAGAGTTCTTCGTCAGTCATAAATCAAAAGAGGAGCGAGAGCCGTTCCTTTCGTTCATCGCGACCAGTCACGACGATAGCGACCTTCCGGTGAAGTTTCTTGTCTCGATGCGGAGCGACTTTCTCTACCTCATCAGCCTGGAACTTGGTGGACGAATTGCCGAGCCTCTGATCAGTTCACGACTCTTTCACCTTCGCAACTTCGACGAAGAACAAGCAATCGAGATCATCGAGAAATCAGCCCACCGGGGGGGACTGCCCTTCGAAGCAGGGCTGAGCCGTCACGTCGCTCGCGATCTGGCGAGCGGAGATGTTGTCTCGCCCTCTGAAATGCAAATAGTGGGTGAGCAATTGCAGAGCAAGCGCATCTACACGCTTCAAGCTTATCGGCGAGCCGGCGGTAAGGAACCTTTGGTGCACAGCTTCCTCGAGGATGTTATCCAGGCATCGGGTGACGCCGACGGCGCGCGGCTGCTATTGCGAAGTATCATCTCCGAAGAGAACACCAGGCTCACGCTTACCGCTGACGACATCGCCAGGCGAACGCAGCGCAGCGCGGCTGGCGTAGAGCAGCTCCTGAGATCGTTCGTGAATTCACGGCTGATTCGCGAGATTCAAGACGATACCCCGTGGCGATACGAGTTAATGCACGAGTACCTGATCGAAAAGATCAACCAGGTCACGGGCCGAGTGATGGACGCAACGCAGCGCGCGAACCGGCTGTTTCGGCAATATGTATCGAACTATTCAGTAGACAAGCGCACGCGAATTCCGATAAGCAAGCTGTGGTTCATTCGCCGCTATTCAGATCTTCAGCGCGGGGAGCGAGAGCGAGAGCTTTTTAGAAAGAGCCTGCGCCGGGGACTATTCAAAACAGCCGCGCTTGTTTTGCTGCTTGCAGGAGGAACGGCGCTGGCAGCAGCGGCTTTGTCGGTCAGAGAAGAATGGCAAGAGGTTCGCCTGAAGGATGGGCACACGGCGGCGGTGCGTAAAGCGCTCTTTTCGTCAGATGGCCGGCTTTTGGTTTCGTGCGGGGAGGATGGGAAAGTAATTGTATGGGACTTTGCCCGCCGCGAGCGAATCGCCACCCTGACAGATCACACGAGCTGGGTCACCGCGCTTGCTTTCTCGCCTGACGGGAAGTGGTTTGCAACCGGAGGCGACGATCAAAAGGTGATCGTTTGGGATGCGGCGCAACTAAAGAAAGCAGTGGTCCTCAGCGAACATCAGGCTCCGGTCAACACCTTGGCTTTTTCACCAGATGGCCGATGGCTTGCTTCCGCGTCAGGTCGCGGCGGCGGGCGAGTGATTGTCTGGGACACAGCGCGGTGGGAGAAGGTTTATGAGCTACCAAGGGATGTCGTCTGGGGTGATATCATATTTTCGCCAGACGGTCGCCGCGCTCTAATATCAAACGAGATATGGGATCTGGCTTCAGCAAGCTTGATAAAAGTTGTTGACCCCGGTTGGCGTTATGGTGCGACTTCGCCGGACGGCAGGCGATTGGTGGTGGTAGATAGTCTGGGAACCGTAAAGTTTTACGACTCGACGCGGCTCTGGGATCAGGCCGAGGCGAAAGTCATAAGTGGTCGCAGCGTCCACAGCTATCATGGGCGCACGGTAGCCTTCTCACCAGACGGGCGATTGGCTGCTTCCGGGGCGGACGATATCGTTTTGTGGGATGCGGCGACGCAGACAATGCTATCGCGCTTCAACTACTCGGCCCAGGTATGGCGTCTCGCCTTTTCGCCGGACGGGCGATGGCTTGTCTCCAGCCATGATGATGGGGCGATCCTGGTATGGGACGTGGCTGAGCGCAAGCAGGTCGCCAGCCTCAATGAGCATGCGGGTTCGGTGCATGCAGTCGCCTTTTCGCCAGATGGGAAGCAGCTCGCTTCGGCCGGCGAAGACCGTTCGGTAATCGTATGGGATACGGAGCTGGGAGAGAAGGAAGCGGTTTTGAATGGGCACGCGAGCCGGGTAACTGCCGTTGCATTTTCTCCTGATGCCAAGTGGGTCGCATCCACAGATATGGATTCCAACCTGGCTGTCTGGGATCTGGCTGAGCGCAAGCCGCGGTGGACTAACAGATATCTAGACGAGGGAAAAGACTCGCGGCCATCTTATTGTCTGGCGTTTTCGCCGGACGGGCGCTGGGTGGTGAACTCGAGTGCGGTGTACGACAGCACCGATGGCCGCCAGGTCTTAGACTATAAAGTTCCCTCGGAGCTTACGAAGACCTATGAAGGCAACGTCTATGGGGTTGCGTTTTCCCCAGATGGACGGTGGATGATCGGCGTGACGGATCAGAGTGCAATATTTCTATGCGACGCAGAAACATGGCAGGCAGTAGAAGGGGCGAAATTGAGCATCACGCCGATCATCAGCGTCAGCTTCTCGCCTGATGGCAAACAGTTTGTCACGGGAGACGATGATGGAGTAGTACGGCTCTGGGAGATGAGTCCTATCCGGCAGGTTGCCGTGATTGGTCGGCACGCAGCGCGCATAAAGTCGGTTGCTTTTTCACCCGATGGCAGCGAGGTAGCATCGGCGGGCGACGATCAAATGATCGCTCTGTGGGACGTAAAACGGCGCAGTCTCATTACGCGCATCGGCCTGCGCACTTCGCCTGTGCTTTCAGTTGCCTTTTCGCCTGACGGTAAGCGATTGGCTTCCGGCGAGCATGACAGGTCAGTCCGCATTTACACGCGCCACCGCAAGCTCTGGGGATACCGCCTGGGCCACCCGGATTGAAGGCCAACCGCCGATCCAAGTTGTGCTAGAATTCGCAAGCCAGAGAGCTTTCCGAAATGAGGATTGATTCATGAAGGCAAGGACTGATCGAATCGGCAAGCTGTCCGAGTCATGCACAGCGTTGCTTGAGAAAGAGCAACAAGCGTATCGAGAGACGGTCTCTTATATCATCGAATCAATCCGCGCGCTGCAAGGCGACACTGCTGACAGGCGTTTGCAACGTCTCTTCGCCCAGGTGAAAGGGCTTCAAGAGCAGCTCGACCTGCTAGTAGCGATGGCCCGCCAGGACTTTCTTGCAAAGATCGCGGGCGAAGCCGATGATCTGTCTCACGACATTGCCGATAGCCGGGCTGCTCAGGTCATCATTCCGCTTCTGCAGAGTCCATCGCTAACGTTGAATTCATTCTGCGAGGCGCTGCTTGACCAGTTGATTTCAGTAACAGGCGCAGAGCGCGGATTCATCCTCTTTTACGTTCCCGAATCAACAGAAGCAGACGTGATTGCCGCGCGCAATTTTCAAACGAAGAACCTGTCGCTCGAAGAATACGATTTCAGCCGGACGCTTCTCAGAGAAGTTCTTCAGCGCGGGCGGCCGTTGCTTCTGGAAGACGCGTCTAGCGATCAGTCATACTCACGCGAAGCTAGTGTCATCAAGTTCGACCTCAAATCAATCATTGCGGCGCCGCTAAGACAGGATGACCGGACGATCGGCGCTCTGTACCTTGAAAACAACACGAGCCCTTGCGCGTTCAGCGAACGAGACCCGCAGCTTTTGGAGACCGTTGCCGAGTTCACGGTCTTCTATCTTCAGCACGCGCATCTGCTGCCCGCGACACCGGAGCGCGACAGCCGCGTCTTCCTCGACGAGACCAAGGCATTCAAAGAAATCGTCGGCAACGATCCAAAGATCATCACGTTGTTGGAAACGATCGACCGGCTCGCCGACTCACCTGCGACGGTGCTGATCGAAGGCGAAAGCGGTACAGGAAAAGAGCTCGTTGCGCGCGCCCTCCACTACCAGAGCGCTCGCCGCGATCGACCGTTCGTGGCGATCAACTGCGCGGCCATCCCGGATAATCTCTTGGAGTCGGAGTTGTTCGGCCACGAGAAGGGAGCGTTTACCGGCGCGACAGGGCGATACATCGGGCGCATCGAGCAGGGTGATGGTGGAACTATCTTTCTGGATGAAGTAAGCGAGTTGGCTTATCCGCTGCAAGCCAAGCTGCTGCGCTTTTTGCAATCGAACGAATTTGATCGCCTGGGTGGAAGCCAGACCGTTCGAGTCGACGTGCGAGTGCTTGCGGCAACCAGCAAGGACCTGAAAGCTCTGACCGAGAGCAGAAAGTTTCAAGAGGCGCTTTATTATCGATTGAATGTGATCCCCGTTCGCATGCCTGCGCTGCGCGAGCGCAAGGGCGACATGCCTCTGCTCATCGATTTCTTTCTCGACAAGTTTTCTGCCGTCTACGGCAAGCCGGTGCGGATCGAGAGCGACGCGCGCGAGTGGCTGAAGGAGTATAGCTTTCCGGGCAACGTGCGCGAACTCGAGAACCTGATCCATCGTTTAGTCGCGCTTACAGATGACGTTATACGAATCGGTGACTTGCCTGCGGAGATATTGCAGACGATCGCGCACCGAGTCAGTCTCCAAAAAGATCCGCTTTATCGAATTCTGGAGACTCCGCCGGCCGACATCGAGGACCTGCGCCGCCGAAAGCGCGAGATCAGGCACGCGCTCGCCGAGCAAGAACGGAACTTGATCGAGCGAGTTGTGCAAGAAGCCGGCGGCAACCTCACCGAAGCTTCAAGACGATTGGGCATTCATCGCGTTACGCTTCACAAGATACTGCAAAGGCCGGGAAGTCGCTCGGCAACTCGCTGATAGTAACATTCGTGGCCGCCATCGGAGACAGACTCGGTCACAAGTGTGGACTGCCAAGAAGAGCGCGAGCTCCGCTGACCCGGCGCCGAGCCATTGAGGCGAACAGACTGTCGCTGTAGTGACTACACAGCCGCGATTGGATCAACGGGTATTTTGGCGCGTCGGAATTCCCTCAATCGGGTAAGAATCATAGTGTTGCGTGCCCGAGTTTCAAGACGCGTGGTTTCCGCCGCGGCGTAGCCGTGCTGGCTACATGGGTTCGTCGTCTCCTCGGTTCGCGATCCCTTCCTATTCTCCCTCTCCTCTATAAATAACGCGATAAATTGTGCGCGAATGCTAAGCGACCAGGAAACGTGGCGCTTAGATTGCCCTGCGTTCCAGCGAAGTCAGAGACGCTCTCGCGAGTTCGGTAATCGCCGGTGAAGCTGGTAAGCCGTGCAGTGTTCATCTGGAGCCCGTTGCCAGCGTCGCGAAAGTAGCTGGCGTTGGTGATTCTCCACCCGGTAAATCGTGAACGTTCACCGGCTTGCCAGTAAGCACATGCTGATCTGCAAGGATTTGGAAATAGACGAGCGAATGAAAGGAGATAGTCATGAAAAGAGTATTATCCATCGTGATTGTGGTAATAGCAGCGTGGGGATTTGCTTCCAACGGCGTACTCCTTCTGACGGCCTCCACTGTCTCGGCCGATGGTGGGGACACGAGCATTATTCATGCGTGCGTCAGCAACAAAACGGGCAGTATGAGGATTGTAGGTCCTGCGGAGTCTTGCAAGAGTACCGAAACGCCGCTGCATTGGAGCATCGCAGGTCCGGCAGGTCCGCAAGGTCCGACGGGTCCAGCCGGCCCGCAAGGGATGAAAGGAGACACGGGACCTACGGGACCGGAGGGCGCAGTCGGGCCGCCGGGCCCGGCGGGAAGCAGCGGAGATCTTGTCCTGGTCGTGATGGATGACTTTGATACCCTCACGGAGCCGGGCGAATCCGGGAATTTGGATCCGGCGATCTGGACCGAGACGCCGTCAGGCACCGGCAGGTTCACGTTTTTCCCGGGATATTTGAATATCAATTCGGGTGGTAATGGATCGGCCACGCTCACAAACAACAATAGTTTCTCCGTTCTGGACGGCGACTTGATCTTCAAGGCACGGCTGTATGCGTATGCGGATGGCGGCGCCAACGGCAACAACATCTACGGGAACTTTCAGCCCAGGGGACTTGTGGCCGGAACCGACCGCAACAACGCCATCGAGTTCGTGAGCGCCAGCGGGAGTTCTGTAGCTTGCCGCACCGTCGCTAACGGCGTCGCTACTCAGACTATCGCGCCCATTCCGGTTGTCGGACCGACCGATACGCCCTGGATTTATAACCCACACGTGTACCAGATCATTGCCAAGCCGGGCCAGGTGAGGTTCTTCATCAACGGCGCTTTGGTGGCGACTCACACCACCAGTATTCCTACTGTACCTCTGAATGTTTACTTCAGCTCGTCTAGCAGTTTCGGCACCGTCCCGATCTATCTCGATTTTGTGTCTTTCGAGCGGAGGCAGTGACGAGAATCTCCGAGCTGCTCTTACGCCGGTTTGTGTTGGCGCGAGAGCTTGACCGTAGTGCGTGAAATCGCTCGTTCGACATTTTCCAGTCAAGTAGTTTTACATTCGCGCCGCAAATGCGGGCGCAAGATGGCAAGCGATCATCGAGTTGCGGTCATAAACAGCTCTTTTGAAATGAGGGGCGGAAATAATATTCCCCGTCAACAACAGCACGATTGGACGCCCTCAGTTCAACGGCGGTTTCTATGCGGGGCAGGGCATCACGTTTTCAAATCCGAACGGAGAATTGTTGTACATAGCACCGGGCGGCCTGTTCTGGAACGCAAGCAATTCGCTGTCGGTGAGCAATTTCACTTTCGAAGGCGGCTCGGACACGAACGATGATCTTGTCGTCACTTTCAACCCTCCTGGTGATGGTGTGCTTGATAGGCAAGATGCGTGTCCGAATTCGATTGTGACGGCGACGGTGGTGATTGATGGTTGCGATTCAGCGGTTCCGAACACTGTGCTGTCGGGCGGTTGCACCATCGCCGACAAGATCGCTCAATGCGCGGCAAACGCGAGTAATCACGGCGAGTTCGTCAGTTGTGTTGCCCATTTGACCAACGAGTTGAAGGAACAGACTTCGTAAGTAAACGGCAATCTGAGCTGCGCTCAAGGAGCCAATGCTTTTTGCGCTAACCCCGCTAGTGTGAGCGGGACTTCAAGTTGCGCTCTGTGTCCGAAGCCCTAGTCTGGCGTGTCTCTGAACCCTGTAGGTTCCCTCGATGCGGAGGGCGCCACCGCGAGTTGCATCATGCCTTGGTAGCTGCCTCACGCGGAAGATTGCGCGGAGACTGACGACGCAGGGCGCGAGCGATACGCCGCGAAGAGATCTCAAGCGTTTTGGGCACGCGCACGGGAAACAGCCTGGCCATGAGCGCGTGCTTCTTCTTTTGCAAGTGCGCCGCGGCCTGAAGCATCTGGCTGCTCTCGGAGAGGTGCTGCTTCATAAACTCGGGGCTCGAGACGATTGCGATTATCTCTTCCTCCAGGGCTTCCAGGTCGTGCCAGTCGCCTATGCGATCCTGTAGCGTCCTTAACCAGGCCAATGCGCGCGACGCATCCCCGTAACCGATCGCCGATACGATTTCCAATAAATACCTCACTCGCTTGGCAGCTATACGAAGCTGATGCAGCTCCGCCGGATCATTTGTCGGATGCGACTGCGCAACCAGCGCTTGAAACTCCGCAAGCCTCTGGTCAAGCCGCTCAGCCGCATAGCCGGCCACCCCAGGTTCATCGATAGTCATCGTTCCGGTCGTATTATCAACAGCAACTGGTTCACTCGGTAGCTCGTCGTC
This sequence comes from Acidobacteriota bacterium, assembly GCA_038040455.1. Classification (GTDB taxonomy): domain Bacteria; phylum Acidobacteriota; class Blastocatellia; order UBA7656; family UBA7656; genus Onstottus_A. The sequence goes on along the minus strand of JBBPIH010000002.1, from coordinate 215,966 downwards.
ACCACTAGAAGAGTCAAACGTTTCACTGGTCGAGGCCAGGCTCACACCGAGCCGGATGGCGATCTTGTCGATGTCGATACGCTCGAGAAACTGCCTTACCTTTGTCGCCTGCCGCTCGCGCCGTTCTTGCAGAATCGACTTAACCAACTGAAGCTGCTCTCGTCGCGCCTTGCCTCGGCTTGTGGCTTCTTTCTCGATGAGTTCCAGAAACACGTCGTAGTTCCTGACACTGGAGAGCTTGCGACGCCAATTGCGGAGCCGTCTCTTCAGCTTGCGCACCTTCATCTCGCGCTCAAGCAAGTCGAGCGAGGCCTGAAGCCTCCGCGTGGTCACACGCATCTTGTGCACGGCGTCGACTGCTTCGGTTTCGAGAACGGCGCGATGGTAAGCGCGCAGCGAGGCCAATTGAGAAGGGATGATCTCAATAAGCTTCCGGGGGGGGCGCGCTTTCGGTTTCTCCGCAGCGAAGCCGTCCGCCTCACTCGTCAACGCTTGCTCAACTTCAGCCATCGATTTCTTTCTCTCCCTTGAGATAGCAGAACTCAGACTACTATTTTGCCTTGTCCTGGGCAAAGGGCGAAAGGGCGCACCGGTGGCGACGCGGGAATAGCCCGTAGCAACCCAGTCATTTAGTGAGTAAAGAGCTATAATTCTGCACAAAGACGAGAGACGTGTATGGACTACGTGAGACTCGATCTGAATAAGGTCACCCCTGACTTGCCGACAGAGAGCGAGATTCGATTCCAGGTCGGGCTGATGGCAGGAGTGTCGGCGCTAATCGCGAGCTTCATCTCGCGATTCGTGTTCGACGCGCCGCTCGTACCGGAGCTTCTTGCTCAGTTTATCTTTGCGATCGCCCCGATCTGGATGGTCGAGCTCGCGGTCGGAATGTTGGGTCCGTTCGCCAAGCATCTGGCGTTTCTCGCCTGCACAGTGATTTATTTTATTGCGCTGATCGGGGCGGCGATCGCTTATCGTCGCTACGCACCCAGAAGCGACTCGACTCTCTCGTGCTATGTCTGGCTGGTCTCCTTCTCGTTTTTGATGTGGGCTTTTACTGTTGTGCTGCTGATACCGCTGCTGGGAGGCGGAATGTTTGGAAGCCGCTTGCGGCAGGGAGCGCTGTTCACGAGCGCATGGCTTCTCGTCGTGTACGCGTTATACGGAATTGCTCTTCGCGTAGCAACCGCCCAATACATCGAACGCCCAATCTCTGCAAACTCGCCGGGCAAGATCATCAGCAGACGCCGCGTTGTCCGAGGCGTTGGATACGCAGTGCTTGCGGTCGGACTTTACGACATTGGCAAGTCGCTTCTTGGAACGTGGCTGCAGTCCGGTTCCGGCCGAGTAAAGCGTGGGGATGGCGTGTTCCCGAACATCAATAATCTCGCTCTTGAGATAACGCCCACCCGCGACTTCTACCAGGTGTCCAAGAACGCGTTTGACCCAGAGGTTGATGTTCGAAGATGGAAGCTTGAAGTGATGGGTCTCGTCGACAACACGCTCTCGCTGAGTTATGACGAGATGAAAGCGCTGCCTTCAGTTGACCAGTATGCAACGCTGGCTTGCATCAGCAATGAAGTAGGCGGTGACTTGATCGGCAACGCGTTATGGCGGGGTGTGCGACTGAAAGATGTTCTGGCAGAAGCCGGGCTCAAGCAGGGAGTTGTCGACATAGTGCTACGCGCGAGCGACGACTATAGCGATTCGATTCCGCTCGACCGCGCGATGGCGGATGGAACTTTGCTGGTGTACGAGATGAATGGCGAACCGCTCACATCCGAGCACGGCTTCCCTGTGCGTCTGCTTGTACCTGGTATCTACGGGATGAAGAACGTCAAATGGATCACTCGAATGGAGGCGGTCGACTTCGACTTCAAAGGGTACTGGCAGCGGCGAGGATGGAATGACCGCGCGGAGTACAAGACGATGTCGCGCATTGACGCGCCCGATCATTCGGTGAAGGGAGAAGCTACCATCGCCGGGATCGCGTTTGCGGGCGACCGTGGAGTCAGCAAGGTTGAAGTGTCCACGGACGGCGGTAAGACCTGGGAACAAGCGTCGATCAAACCAGCGTTGTCAGCTTTTTCATGGGTGCTTTGGGACAAGTCGTGGGCTCCTGTCCAAGCAGGGAAGCACAGGGTGGTTGTCCGCGCGACCGACGGCCGTAACACCACGCAGACTGCCCAGCAAGCCCCACCGGTGCCGAGTGGCTCGTCGGGTTATCACAGTGTGGCTGTCGATTCGGACTAGATTGACTGCGGAAACTGGAAGGGAATTGCGTGTCGCCGGATGAAAATCGGTCCTAGCAGGCTGCTGAAAAAGTCGATGTCAGACAAGTATTCAGGTGCAATCCCACCAACGCAGTTGGTGGTGCGTTCATACTCAGCCTACACGGGACACTGGGCGGGGACCCCGAATCCCGAATCCCACCAACGCAGTTGGCGGAGCAAACGGGCTCACGGCCGAGCATCTATCTGTCGGATTCGCTTTCGCCGGGCTGTAGAGTCAGAACGCTTGAAGAGACTGTGAGGCTCGAGACGCGAACAAAGACGCTCAATCCAAAATGGTTTGAAGGCATGCTTCGCCACGGGTTCAGCGGGGTGGCTGAGATCAAACATCACGTAACGAACACGTTTGGTTGGTCCGCGACCGCTGACGGGGTCGACGGCTGGATCTACGATGAGGTCGCAGCGACATTCGCGCTCGACGAACAGATGCTCGACCGGTTGCGCTCGCTCAATCCCCACTCGGCGCACGCTCGTTGGGCGGTTGCTCGAAGCTTCGGGCCGCGGATTCTGGTCGGCGGAGCAATCGGTGCTCGAGCGGCTCCAGGATATCTTTGCCAGCCTCGAAGACAAGCTCGAGGGAGTCGCCGGATGATGGCGAGGTGAAGAAACGCTGAGGCTCCCTAGCAGGTTTCCGAAACCTCTTTTCCTTATGTTCGCAACATGATCCGAGTTTTTCACCAGCCTGCTAGAGTCCGTCATTTCGTTCATTCTCGTTCATTCATAATGATAGTTCTCCGTCAATCCGATCAGTCATTCCTGCGGCTCGTGACACCGAGCTGGCCCATTCTGCCCAACTTGTAGCGCTCTCCAACGTGGCACTGTCCTTGCCAACTATTCTGGCGGCGAGGAATCCATTCCTGTGTGCTCGAGCTTCAATTCGCCGAGCTTAGAAGGGTTTACACAAGGAATACCTAGTTGAGCGCAGAACTACACAAACTACAGTCATCATCAGGAGCGCTGCTGCCTGAAAGAGGCGCGGCGAGACTTGAAGCGCTTAGCCCTTATCAAGTTCATTCCGTTGAGGCAGACGGACTCCTGGATGATCTCACCCGTTTGGCCTCGGAAGTCTGCGGGGCGCCAGGTGCTCTATTGAGCGTCGTGAGGTCTGACCGGGTTCAGCATGTTTCCCGATTCGGCTCGTTGTTCGCGCACACTGCCGAGGAAGACTCTCTTGTTTCGCGGGCTATTCTTGCAGAAGGCTTGTTCGTAGTATCGGATACGCTGAACGACGACGGGTTGAAACGAGATATGCCGGTCTCTAACGGTGCAGTTCGCTTCTTCGCCGGAGCGCCTTTGATAACACCCGAGGTGCACGTAATTGGTGTGTTGTCGGTAATCGATCACAAGCCCCGGACGTTGAACGAAGCTCAGGCTCGTGCGCTCAGCTCACTGGCGCACGCCGCGATGGCCGGGCTTGAGGTCAGGCGCAAGAGCCTTGAACTGGACCAGGCGATGGCAGAACGCGAGAAGGCGTTCGAGTCGCTTAACGCAAGCGAGGAGCGTTGTGCGATGCTATTGCGCGGCGCAAGTGACGGGCTGTGGGATTGGGACCTTGAAACCAACGAGATGGAATTCTGCTCGCGCTGGAAGGCGATGCTCGGTTACGAGGAGCACGAGTTGAACAGTCGCCCCGATGAGTGGTTCAATCGCGTTCACGTTGAAGATATCGAACGAGTTCAGTCTGAGTTGATGTCGCATCTGCTCGGCTTAACACCTCAGTTCCAGAGTGAACATCGTGTGCGAAGACAGGACGGGACCTACCGGTGGATGTTAAGCCGCGGTTTGGCGGTGCTGGATTCGAACCGGTTCGTCTATCGAATGACGGGTTCGTTAACTGATGTGACCGACCAGAAGCAGGCCGAGAAGCAGTTGCTGCACAACGCGTTTCACGATTCGCTGACTGGCTTGCCTAACCGCGTGTTATTCATGGACCGGCTGAAACACTCCCTTGCTGAAGTTAAGAAGGGCGAGGGTTATTCGTTCGGTGTGCTATTCCTGGACCTGGACCGTTTCAAAGTGGTGAACGATAGCCTTGGGCATCAGATCGGAGATCAGTTGCTGGTGGCGACGGCGCGAAGGCTCGAGTCCTGCATCAGGCCGGGCGATATTGTTGCGCGGCTGGGGGGCGATGAGTTTGCGATCATCGTCGATCACGTCAGACACGTGAGCGACGCGATCCAGGCCGCCGAACGCATACGCGAACATCTTGCTTCACCTTTCAACCTCAGCGGCCACGAAGTCTTCATCTCGGCCAGTATCGGAATTGCGCTCAATCAGACGGCTTCCGAGGAGCCTGACGAGATCATTCGGAACGCGGACACGGCGATGTATCGCGCGAAAGACCAGGGCCGCGGATGCTTCGAGCTATTCGATAAAGGCATGCACGTGCGCAACGCGGCGCTCTCGCAATTGGAGACCGGGCTGCGCGGCGCGCTGGCACGCGGTGAGTTCCGCGTTCATTATCAGCCAATCATATCTTTGGAGACCTGGCGAATCAGCGGCTTCGAGGCGCTGATCAGATGGGAGCATCCGGAACACGGCTACATCTCGCCTTTGAAGTTTATTCCTGTTGCGGAAGAGACAGGGCTGATCATTCCAATTGGACAATGGGTGCTGCGAGAAGCCTGCGAGCAACTGCGAGTGTGGCAGGACCAATTCCCCTCGGACCCGCCGCTGAGCATAAGCGTCAATCTTTCGGGCAGACAATTCTCGCAGCCTGACCTGATCGATCGGATCTCTCAGATCTTGAAGGAGACCGGCCTGGATGCGAGCAGCTTGAAGATGGAGATCACCGAGAGTGCCATCATCGAGAATATTGACGCTGCTGCTCTGATGCTCAAGCGGATCAAAGCGCTCGGGATTCGGCTGTCGCTGGACGACTTTGGCACAGGATACTCTTCGCTGAGTTACCTTCATCGTTTTCCGATCGACACGTTGAAGATCGATCGCTCATTCGTGTCGAGGATCAACCTTCCGAAGAACGCTGAGATTGTCAAAACTATCCTGACGCTGGCCGGCAACCTCGGGATGGACGTGGTTGCTGAAGGCGTTGAGACTCGAGACCAGATAATTCAGCTCACCGGTTTGAATTGTGAGTACGTGCAAGGCTATTTGCTGTCGAAGCCCATAGACGGCCGCGCAATGAGGGAGTTAATAAGCGAGGTCTACCACAAGGGCCTCGGTCAGCAGCACGCGGGAGCAGCTTAGAAGCCAGGCTTACGTCCCAGACACCAAGATTTGAGCATCCCAAGAGATTGAAAATTGAGAATTGAAAAATGAAAATTGCAAATTGAAGATCAATGCGCCCGCTCATCCCTCAATTTTCATTTTTCAATTCTCAATTTTCAATTTCCCCTTCGTCACCTGGGGTCCCGGTCCCACCAATACTGCTTCTCGAGCTTCTTCTGTGCCGGCCATACCTGATCCAACGTGTCGCCTTCGAACATTTCTCCATTCTTCATCACGTAACGAATCGAGTTCGTATTATGAATATCGACGAGCGCATTCTTATCGAGCACGATGAGATCGGCGAGCTTGCCCGGTTCGATCGAGCCGATGTCTTGCTGCAAGCCTATCGCTTCAGCGCCGAACAGCGTCGCCGCCCGCAAAGCCTCGTGTGGAGTCATACCGCCCGACTGCAGGTTCCAGATTTCCCAGTGACAGCCCAAGCCCTGAAACTGACCGTGACCGCCTAAACAGACGCGGCCTCCCGCGTGAACGATGTCGGCGCACGCCTTAGCGAGTCCGATGTGCCCATATTCTGTCGGTAAAAACCATTGCCCGCGGCGCTTGACCATCGTGTCAATCAGTTGGTGCGGAATGAACCGCCGGATCTTCTGATTGCCATGAATGTCTGTGGTTTCGAAGTAGTAGTTCTCCGACCACGGAGCGCCATAGGCTACGAGCGTCGTCGGTGTGTAGAACGTGCCGGTCTGGGCAACGAATTGGACAACGTCTTTGTAGAGCGGTTGAATCGGCAGCGAGTGCTCGTGACCAGAGAAGCCGTCCGCCATCTGTGTGAGATCGAGCTTCATATCGAGCGCGCCTTCGGTCGTCGACGTGATGCCGAACTCCTTGCAAGCCATCGCCACCCACTGGCGCACGATGCGATCGCCGACAACGTACTGCTTGAGCGTCGTAGTGTGATAAGCCTCCTTGTAACGCTTGATGAAATTGCGAGCGGCTTCTTTATCGTCGATTCCTGACTGAGCAAACACTCCCGGCCCCGTGGAGTAGACCCGCGGTCCAAGAATGTCGCCGGTCTCGACAAGGTCGGTATAGGCGAACACATCGGTCGTCGAGCTCTGCGGGTCACGAGTGGTGGTCACACCGTAAGCGAGGTTCGCCAGGTACTGCCACACCTGAGTTTGATGCACCCCGCGCGGCGGCCACATGTGCGCGTGAACATCGATGAACCCCGGGATAATCGTCTTGCCGGAGACGTCGATGACCTTTGCGCCAGCGGGTATCTGGACCTTTCCTTTCGCTCCCACGGCGGTGATCCGATTGTCGGTGATCACAATGTCGCCGCGCTCAATTACCTCGTCGGCTTTCATTGTGGCGATGCGAGCCCCGCTCAAAACAACGGTGCCTTTCGGACGAGCGCGAGGAGCTTCTACGATAACATCGGTTACATCGGGTTTGTCGGCGCTGACATCCTGCCGATGGAACTTCGCGCCCCACGCCCACGTCACGGACTTGCCATCGCGTGACCACATCAGATAGTCGCCGCCTTCAGGTGACATCTTCTTCACTGGCACTGACGACGGTCCGTTTGCGGTGATGCTGATGGTCACCGTCTCCTTGCCGGCCTTTGGAACGTTGACCATGTAGTGCTTGCCCTGGAGGCTCACGAACGCACGCTGGCCATCGGGCGCGAGCTTGATATCGTCGGCATTCGGTGGGTTCGGCCCGGTACCGGTGCCCGTGACTTTGAAGTGTGTCCTTCGATCGAGGCCGTCAATCCGTACCGACGTGAGCCCGGCCTGGGTTGTGAGATAGACGCGGTTTGGATCGTTGGTGAAATGCGGGGAGCGGCCGCCTTGGGCGGGGCCGATCAACGTTGTATCACCTCCCGTAGCCGGAATCCACCTGAGGTCCACGCCGGTGCTCTGACCGATACCGGTGATTTCGCCCGGGTCCATCGTTGCGTCTGGCAGAACGTCGGGATCGTGTATCGTAAGGTCCGCGAAGAGTTGATCCGCGGTCGCACCCGATCCGAAAACGATCTTCGACGAGTCTGGCGAGTAAACAGGGTTCGCATAGTGCGCGGGCCGGCGAGTGAGCTGTTCAGGCCTTGAGCCGCCGCCGGATGAGGCTCGATAGATGTGCCCACCTTCGCGCGACCATGTCACATAAGCTACGTAGCGCCCATCGGGAGACCACGCCGGCATGAACTCGCCGAACGGCGAATCGGTTAGGCGGCGCGGCGAGCCCGATGGCAGGTCCATTATCCAAAGCTTGTTCAGGGAGTTGAAGACCACTCGCTTTCCATCGGGTGAGAGCGCGGGCCAGCGAATCAGCCGAGCGCGGACGGTCGGGCCGTCATCAACCCGATTCTGAAAATAAACTCGCGGCCCGATTTCAGCTTCAACCCTGGCGGTGAACGGAATGACCGCGGCTTTGCAGGACTCCAGATCGACGCGCTGAATTTTCCCGTTGATCGGAACGATGAGCGATTTGCCGTCGGGCATAAAAGCGTAGCCGGGCATCGTGTCTCGCGTCCCTCTGGATTCTTGATCGTCGCGCGTGACCGGATTGATTAGCCAGCTCTCTTCGCTGGTCTCGAGGTCGCGCATACGCAGCGCCGTGCCTGACTCATAGCGGGTCGCGTAAACAAGCTTCTTGCCATCGGGTGACAACACGGGCCGCATCGCGCTGCCTTGTGCGTTCGTTAACGTCGAAGTCTCGCTGGTCTCGCGATCGAAGCGAACGATCTGCCAGATAGGAAACTGAGCGTTATAGTTGAATGCCCCGTTGCGCTGGGCGTAGTAGATGAATCGACCATCGGAAGACGCCACTGCCCCGAACTTATTTTGCCGGGGTGGCTGAGGTTGACCTGATCCGGGAGCTTGAGGCGGTGGTTCAGGTTGGCCCAGGTGTACTCCCGAGCCGCCGTCCTTGTGATACATCCATAGCGAGAAGGTCCCGAGCCCTTCAGTTGATTTGGACGCGATGACGTAATTACCGTCCGGGGTCCAGGACGGCGACAAGAAATGGGTGTTACGGCCCTTGGTCAGTGGTTTCGGGTTCGACCCGTCCGCATCGGCGAGCCATAGATTCTCGGCGCCACTACGATCGCTTGTGAACACTATCTTCTTGCCGTCGGGAGCGAACCTGGGTTGACTCTCAAAGGACAAACCGCCCATCAGGCGTTTAGCCTCGCCGCCGGTTGACGGCACCGTGTAGATGTCACCCAGCAGATCAAAGACGATGGTCTTTCCGTCAGGCGAAACATCGAGCGACATCCACGTTCCTTCATCCGTGGTGAACTCGATCTTCTTCTCTGTCTTGAGCGGCAGCTCCTCTTCTTTCTTTTCCTTCTTGTCTTCTTTCTTCTCATCGTCTTTCTTCGGATCCTGCGCGAATGCCGCGAAGGGCAGAGACACAAGAAGAATGATGAACAAAGACAGAACCACACGGACTCGCTTAAAGGCGATCATAGTAATCCTCCGAAAATCAAACATGAGCTTTCCACTGCGAGTAAACGAGAGTGAGAATATAAAACAAAATCGACCGCAATACCACGAGGATGCCGCTGTTGCGTCGGCGCAGATTCTGCGCATACCCACACGCGCCACGCCCTGGGGTCGGTTTTCCATTAGGGGGTTGGGGTTTTCCACTAGCGCAGGCGTTTTACGCCTGGGTTGCGTGTGAGAATGGATTAGGTTAGCCCCGTTCACGGGGCTTCTCACGCAGCTTTAGCTTAGGAGTATCGAATTCCTGACACGAAGAATTGCCCGAAGGCAAAACCCAAGCCCGGTGAACCGGGCTATCTGATCGGTCCGATTGAGCTTCAGTTTCATCCTCGCGGGTAAGCATGAGTTTAGAGATACCATCGGGCTTCAGCCGATGGAGCTTCAGTTTCATCCTAACGGGCAAGCATGAGTCTAGGGATACCATCGGGCTTTAGCCGATGGAGTTTCAGTTTCATCCTATCGGGAAGGCATGACCTTGGAAATCCATCGCTAAAGTCCGATGGTATCCAGCGAATTCAGCCCGATGATCATTAGGTCGAAACTGAAGCTCCATCGGCTAAAGCCCGATGGTATCCAGCGAACCAGCGCGATGATTAGGTCGAAACTGAAGCTCCATCGGCTAAAGCCCGATGGTATCGAGCGAACCAGCGCGATGATCATTAGGTCGTGACCCAGGCGTGAACGCCTGGGCTAATGGAAAAGCACTTGTGCTAGGATTCAACCGCGATGCTGATGCTGTGTCCAATTTGCGCGGGAGAGTTTGAAACGCACACGGGCCTGTGCCTGAGCTGCGGCTGTGTGCTTGTGCCGAGCACGTTGAACCAGGAGGCTACTGGCATGGCTGAATCTGCCGAGAAGAGGGACGTTGAATTCGTCGAGTTGTGCCGCCCTCAAACCAACCCTGAAGCGATGTTCATCAAGGAGACGCTCGAACAGAATAATGTCGCGGTGCTGATCCAGGGGGTGCACTCGCTGTCGGTGATGCCACACCTCGCCTTTGGAGGGCAGTTGCGAATGCTTGTTAGAAGAGACCAGCTCGAGTACGCGCAGGCTTTGTACAAAGCGTATTTTGAGAGTGAAGAGGGAACTGACTACATCGAGGAGGAATGAATGTTCAGAGTTCAACCTTCAGGTTGCTTTGTATCGTACTGCGGCAAGCTGAAGCTTGAACTCTGAACCGCCTAAAACTCCGAGACCTATCGCGGCGGGCGCCCTGTTGGAAGCGCGTGATCTCCGCGGTAGTCGACAGACTCTCGCTGCCCGCCTATCTCGCCGAATACTTCTTTCAACGCGCCTACAGACGAAAGCATAGAACTCGTCTCGACTGGCATGAAGACCACCTTCGCATTGGTGCTCGTAGCCATGTTGGTCAGCGATTCGATGTAACGCTGCATCAGCAGATACTGCGCCGGGTTTCCCTGTCCGGCAGTGATTGCCTCGGAGATAAACTTGATCGCTTGAGCCTCGGCTTCGGCGTTACGCAATCGTGCCTGAGCCTGACCGTCAGCCCGAAGCACGGCCGCCTCCTTCTCGCCTTCAGCACGCGCAATCGCTGCCTGCTTTTCGCCTTCGGCGCGCGCGATAGCAGCTTGCTTCTCACCATCTGCCTGAAGTATCAGCGCTCGCCGCGTGCGCTCAGCGGTCATTTGCTTCTCCATCGTCACCCGGACGTCCTCCGGCGGATGGATGTTTCGAACTTCAACGCGAGTCACCTTCACACCCCATCGTTCGGTCGCTTCGTCCAGCACGATTCGAAGCTTGTTATTGATCAAGTCTCGCGAAGAAAAGGTATGGTCCAAATCGAGATCGCCGATTATCGAACGCATCGATGTGATGGTGAGCTGCATGATCGAGCCGGTAAGGTCGGCTACTTCGTACATCGCTTTGATCGGAGCAGTGATCTGATAATAGAGCACCGAGTCGACGTTCACCGTGACGTTATCGCGAGTGATGACAGGCTGCGGCGGAAACTCGAGAAGCTGTTCCCGGAGATCAAGCGTCGAGAGGCCCGGCCTTATACCGCTCCAGTAAACCGCGCGCGGCTTATCGAGAAAAGGCAGGATAATGTTGAGCCCGCTGCCGGCCATTTTGTGAAACTTGCCGAGCCGTTCGATGAGCATCACCGAAGCCTGCCCGACAACGCGAAACGATTTGAGCGCCGTAATAAGCACCGCTAGCGCTATGAAAGCGAAGACCAAAAGTCCAACTGCCTCCATGAGTGTTGCTCCTTTCCCTTATTAGACCAGCCCACGTAGCCATGCAGGATGAAGACGCTACCGCCGCTTCGCATCATTGGCTAGTTGTTTTTGCGGACGCCATGACGGCTCACTATCAACTCGCCTGACATAGACCGACGCTCCTTCGACGCGTTCGATCTGAACTTGCTCACCCTCGAGCAAAGGCTCCTCGCCTTCCGCAGGAAAGGCGCGCCACGTTGAGGCAAAAACGCGAACCGCTCCTTCTTGCATTGCGCCTTTTGAAGGTTCTACTACGACGCCGATGCGGCCGGGCAGCGCTTCCATACCGGTCTTCAACTCGCGTCCGGGCGATCCTCGCATCAAGAAGCGCTCGAAGATAGTCCGCGATGCGACGGTCAACACTATCGATACAACAAGGAACGCCAGGATCTGAAGCGGGAGGCCAACCAGCCCCGTCACTGCCAGCAGAGCGGCGACCAGGGCGCCTATGCCGAACCAGAGAAGGACAAACCCGGAGGTGAACATCTCGGCGACGATAAACAACACGCCGAGTATTAGCCAAATGTACCAGATGTCCGACATATCGGTGGTGCGTAGTCCGGGTCAGGCTAAAACCGATCACATTGCCTGATCATTGTTGTTTGATTCGTCTCTCGAAATGACGGCTCGAACCTCGGCTCGGATTATCTTTTGGTGATTGGCAAAAAGCAAGCTGCGGCTCCTCGTTGAGTTGAAACGTTGAGGGAGTTCCGCTACAAATATCGTCAGTCGCTCAGGAATCACGCTCCAAAACAGAGGCCGCGCTGGTTCTTCAGTAGACGATTAATACATGGGCAACCGCCAACAGGAGGAGAGCAGTCATGATCAAGACCCGCGGACTAACTCACATCCATCTAGTCGTTAAAGACATTCAGCGATCGATCGAGTTCTACAAGTCAGTGTTCGGTCTGAAAGAAAAATTCTGGGCGGGTCCAGGCTTGGTATTTCTTAACACACCAGGCTCAAACGACCTGGTTGCCCTTGACCAATCGGCTGAAGGCGAGCCAACGGGGTCCAGCGGCGGCATAACTCATTTCGGTTTTGAACTCGAAGACAAGGCCGATCTCGATAGTGCGATCAGCCAGGTAGTTGCTGCTGGTGGTATTTTGAAGAAGCGCGGGGAGTTTTCGCCGGGGATGCCGTTCGCCTATGTGGCTGACCCCGATGGCTATGAGATCGAACTCTAAGGACGGCGATCCGGTTACTCGTTGTTTGCGGTCGTCGCCCATCCAAAAGCGACCCCGGTTGCGATCGCAAGCAGGAGTTCAATCAGCCCGATAATTGTAGCGGCCCTGCCTTCGATGCGCAGTCGCTTCACGCCTTCAGCCAGAAGCAGGAAGCCAGCGCTCCAGGCCAGCAGAGCCTTTTGTGCCTTCGACAGATCCATTCCAGAAATCACTGTTCACCTCTGATTGGACGAGCCGTGAGACCCGTACCTCGGTCGGGAACCCGCGCGGCACTCGCCGTCGAGTACCGAACCGAAACCGGTCCGCCATAAAGCGTGATGATCTTCTTTATTGTCTCGTCCTGCGCTGCGCGGAAGCGGTGGGTCGAACCGCCTTGATTGTAGATCACAAACAGGAGCGCACCTCGCTGCCGGGTGTACGCAACGCCCGCCAGCGCGCTTACGCTGTTCAACGTTCCGGTTTTGCCGACGACCGACCCACGAAACGCGTCGTTGAATCGCCTCTCGAGCGTGCCGCCATCAACCCCCGCGATCGGCAGAAGTTCCTCAACGCCGAGACCCTTACTTTCAAGATATGCGATCAGCTTGCGCAACATTGTAATTGTGCCGCGCGGAGAGATCGCGTTGGCGCCAAGTCCGGACGAAGTCGCGAAACGGACCTCGTCTTCCTTAAATCCCACCTCGGTCTGTAGGAATCTCACCACCGCGTCAGGCCCGCCAACCAAATTGCCGATAACCGTAGCCATCCAGTTGTTTGAGAAATCGTTCAGTCCCTTCAGCACGCGCAGCAACGGAAGCGAGGTGTGCACGGCGAGCGGCGTCAGGTTCGATGTGTTCACGCCTGGATCGGTGATTGTTTGCCCGGTGATCTTCAGTGAAGGAGGCCCTAAGAGCGGAGGAGCGGCAGACGCTTGCGAGCGTCCGACCTCGCTCACGCGATCTTCTGCGGCGCGGATGGAAAGGAATCGCGAGTATGAAGCCTTTGTTTGTGCGTTCCAGGTTTCGGGCGTAAGCGTGGAACGAAAGGCTTTCGCGGAAGCCTCGCGGGACGCGGAGAAGTTGAAAAAGAACTGGCCGAGTACCACCAGGTTACCTTCGACCTCGCGAATACCGCTCCGATTCATTTTGTCCACGATCATCATCGCGTTTTCTGAGAAAAACGCCGGGTCGCCGCTGCCTATCACGTATAGCGAACCGTGCAAAATCCCAGTGGACGGATCAAGCTTGCCATCAGTGTACAGTGTAGTTCGAAACTTGAAGCCGGGTCCTAGCCGCGATATTGCTGTTAGCGAAGTTGCGATCTTGGTGACCGAGGCCGGATTGTAGAGACGGTCGGCATTGTGCTCCGCCAGTACTTCGCCTTTCAAGGTAGTGACTATGAATCCCTGGTTCTCGGCGCTAAAACCGAAAGCCGCAAGACTGTCGGTGTAGGCCGCAACGAGTGGATTCATCGGCTCGGCCTCGCCCGGCACGCCATTGACGATCCGCGGTCGCGTGGCTTCGCCGGCGGCTGGTGCGATGGCCCCGACTGCAGGCCTCGCATCGGGACCGGATGCGGTAAGCGCTGGCACCTGACTGGTAGTTACCGCTTCGCTAGCGGTTCGCTCGGCGGGGCCCAGCGGCTGAGTCCAGGACTGGCTTAGATAATTGTGGACGCCCCTGCTGTGCGAACTGCTGGCTACTCGAGTGCGCCACCTCGCTCGTCCTCTACGGCCGCGGCCGCGAGCGTGTAAGCGTCCGCCGCGTCGTGCGTGTAAGCGTCCGCCGCGTTTGGAAGATCGCGCGCGCAAACGTGCCGACCGCGATCCGCCACGGCGCGACTTTGTCCGCGCTGATAACGACCGGGTTTTGCCCTTGGCTCCTTTTCGCACGGACCTAGCGGATGCCTTCTTGGCTTTCGGGCTCGCGTTAGTCGGTTCTACGAAGGGTACAGAGAAGGTAAGAATCAAGGCGAGGAACGTTGAAAGGGCCTTCAGCCTGGGGAGTGACACAACCGTCATTGAGCTACCATCCTACCCATGATCTGTGCTTTCTGATGCGCGCGTCCTGCTTCCACGTTGCTGCGCCACGACCTCAGCGGCTGCGTCGTCTTCTCCGATAGGCTGGTCCGAAACCCGCCAGAGCGACTCACTTCGGTTCACGAACTTTAGATGAACGGGGGGCTGCGACCTTCGCGCATCTCGCATCGTGGTAACAATAGCACAGGTTTTAGATCAGGTCTACGATGTTAATAAATATACAACAATTTATGGTGACGAATCGTCTGACCTACCGCATGAGTGACTTGAGAATCCGCTCCAGAAAGAACGCTAAAGCTGGAAGTAATGACGACCCGCCCAGTCTCAAGAGTGACGAAATGTGAAACGGCCAAGTTGACTCTCCCTTGGCTTCCTGAAGCCGCTGATGAAGGTGCTTCGATAGGTCTGACAGTTGTGTGTACGCGACATCCAAACTCGGCTTTCGAGCATTGGACAGCCCTTACCTTCGCCTCAAGTGCACCGTCACAGATTTGGATTTGTTCTTTTATACGGCACACCCTCCTTTCTCTTGGCCTCCCTTAGAATTCCGGATAGGTAATAGTTTGGAGCAAAGAAGGACGATGCGATGCCGACAGTTGGCAGCAACATGCCGAACACCGTAACGATAAACCTGATTTTGATATTCCCAAACGAAAACCCCACATAGGCCACACCAGGCATCGCGCTCGCTATTGCCACTAGCATAAAAATGCAATTCGCAGCGCTGTTTGTGAGAGGAAACTCAGCGAATTATTATCAACGAGGTCGTACTTCACTGACGACATTTGGCTGAGCTGCTTAGCGGCCCGCGCGAAAACAAATATGATCACCCAACAACCTGCTCCAAGGATCATAAGCATTCCGAGGCAGAACTCAATTAACAGCGCGTAAACAAACGCTGGCATAGTGCCTGAGAACGGAAATAGGTTGTTTGGTAGTGACGTGGCAATCGTCACTCCAACCGCTATACCTGGGGCGATGAACAGGAGCGCGAAAGCAAGTGACCACTTACTTCTGAGGGACTTAAAGACAGCACGCGATAAATCCGAAGAATCCCCATCGCTCAGCATTAGGGATTCTTTGGCGTTTTCGATCCAGGGTTGCACGCTTTCCAGTATTTCATACCCGAGCCACGTTGCGAAGAATAGGGTGATGGAGAAAGTGAGTTGCCACGCGTGTAGGAATGAACCGATGGCAGAATGCCAGTCGCCGAAGGCAGCTGTTATCAAGAAAACTATGTATGAACACAGCGCGACTAACAGAGCGCGTCACGGTGCAGGCAAGGGAATGCTGGACAATAGTCGACCCAGATAGTGAGATCTCACAAATTCCCTAGACTTAGAACTCTTTGACATTCTTTTCAAGGCAGACACGCTTCAAAGCGCAGGGCCGCAACCGAGTCCAGGCGATGCCGCTCATCTACCCTCGACAAACGCCGAGGCATTTAGCGGTTAGCTCACAAAGGATCGCAAGATACCCCTTAACGAAAAAACCTTTCTTGGGTCAACTGTTTCATTTAGAATACCAGCCACCAGTTCTTGCAAGAACCTACTTCGGCTGATGCGGCGCGAGACGAAATCATTCAGCCATGGTCGGGAGAACCAATTCTCCGCGATTCTATACCCAAGGAATTTCGGCTTCAACTCGTGCTCGAGTCGGAGTGGGAAATCGCCCAGGCGGCGCATGTCATCAGACGACAGAGCCTCGTGCACAACATCGGCTGCGAGTTCGCCCGTCTCCATCGCCTTTCCGATTCCTTCACCCGTAAGTGGGAAAGTTGCTCCAATGCTCTCCCCCAACACAAGGACATTCCCCGGGCCTTGCGCGCGCGTACCAGTGAGTCCGCACCGAAGCATGGCACCCCGGAGCGGCGACATCGCTTCAGCGGAACGCATTATTTCGACGGCTAACGGAAAGCTGGTCGTGAAGGATCTGAAAGTCTCTCGCAGGTTAATAGGCGAGCTCGATTGCTTTCCGTACGTGATGCCGCACCCGATGTTGAACTCACCATTGGCGAGAGGGAATATCCAAGCGTAACCAGGGGTTATGGAGCGGTCATAGGAGATGACGAGCCGATCGAGGTCAACTGACGAGCGAACGTAACAGCGAAGTGCAATAGCGCTTGGGCCGTGCTGAGTCACTAAGCCAAGCCTCGATGGCATCTCGACATTGGCTCCTGTTGCAATAAGTGCTACCCGCGCCGCCAATCGCGTCTGGATAGATTCGGTGGCGAGTCGGAGAGTCCCGTCGGGTTGAACCGAGAGGTTTGTCACCTTCGCTCGGGAGAACGTCGCGCCGGCTGCAACTGCTCCTCGAGCCATCAGTGCGTCCAGTTCTATTCGCTTCAGGGTGAGGAACTCGCCTCGTACGTCATACTCTATTCTCGATGGACTGTAGAACGTGCTAATACTGGCTTGAAGGCCTCGTTCACGGACCTCCTCATGCAGACCGCTGCGTTTTAATGAGCGGATTGTATCTGGGATAAGCGCGTCACCGCAGACCTTGTCTCGAGGGAAAGGATCTTTGTCGAGCAGCAGTGTCCGGTGCCCTCGCCTCGCAAGGTGAAGCGCGGCCATCGATCCAGCCGGGCCGGCGCCGACTACAACAACATCCCACTTACACTGCGCCGCCGTCGCAACGTCCACATGTTTCAAGTTGCCACTGCTGGGTTCAAGTTTTTCCAAACTCTTTCTTCGATCCTTCTTCAGTTAGGCTGCTGCGGCATCCCGCACCACCACACTAAGAACAACACCGACGACACTCGTTACGTGTAGAGCTTCTCACCCGTTACGCTTCCTTCAATTGGTCCCGAATCAGCCTGAGCTTGACTCTGACCACTGGCCATCGCTTCGTTGCTCGACTAACCTCAAGTATGGTAAGGTAGCGGCCGAAGCAAGTCGAGGCGGTAAGCAAACAAAGTTTGAACCAGTGATCGGCTTCCAGTGGACGTTTCTGTTCTCCAACTTGATTCTCAATCACTGGACCGCGAGCGGGTCACTTCAGGATTAACGCAGCGATGGGTCGGTTTCTAGTCGCGCTCTTGGTAACGTTAGTGCTTTCGCCGCCGCTTTCATCGTTGGCCGCCGCGGCGAATCCAATCAATCTCCAGGGCGAAGATTATACACTGACCGTTATTCGAGGCCGCGCCGTTTGTCTGGATGCCGCAGGTCGCGAGGTCGACGCGCTGTTTGGTTGCAATGAAGCGCGTCATGGCTTCGCGGGCAAGGATCGCAGGCTGTACAGGCTTTCGGCGACCGATGCGATGACAGCAATGTTCAGCGACGCTCGAGTCCGCCAGCGCGAGCTTCAAGTCTCTGCGCGCCTACGCGCCGGCGACCAACTGGAAGTGATCAAGGTGCAATCGGTCAAAGAGGGTAAGCTGTACGACATCGTTTACTTCTGCGAAGTCTGTAACGTCAAGGCTTATGCGCCGGGGCTCTGCCCGTGCTGCCGCAACGAACTTGAATTTAGGGAAACACCCCCATAGGAGATTGCGGATTGTGGATTGCGGATTGACAGACCGCAGCAGTGTTCCAAGAAATCCACAATCCGAAATCCGCAATCCGAAATAGAAGGAGGCGAGGGATGGAAGCTGATGATGATGATGGCAAATTGAACGAGAAAGGCTCGGGGCTATCGCGGCGTAATTTCCTTAAGGTCTCCGGCATCTCGCTGTCGGTGCCGCTCGTGATGGGCTATCGAGTGATCAAGGTATCCGGGGCCGAGGTCAAGCTCTACGGCCCGGGCAAAGTTCCACTCCAGCTTGCGATAAATGGGAAGAGCTACACGGCCCAGGTTGAGCCGCGAGTGACGCTGCTCGAAGCTCTGCGCAATGAACTGGATATAACGGGAGCAAAGCGCGTCTGCGACCGCGCCTCCTGTGGGGCCTGCACGATGATCGTTGACGGCAAGGCCGTTTATTCGTGCTCGATGCTCGCGATTGACGCTCAGGGCAAATCAATTACGACCGTCGAAGGCTTAATGCAAGGCGACACCTTGCATCCGGTTCAGCAAGCCTTCATCGACAACGATGCTCAGCAATGTGGCTTCTGCACGCCGGGCTTCGTAGTTGCTTGCAAGGCCTTTCTGGACAAGAACCCGAACCCGACGTCCGACCAGATTCAGAAGGGCCTCGGCGGCAATCTCTGCCGCTGCGGTACCTATGTGGGCGTCAGAGCAGCGGTTGCGCAAGCGGCGCAAAAAGGAGGGAAGCGCAATGGCTGAATATAAGTGGCCGGAAGCCGACAAGCGGACCTTCATCGGCAAACGCATTTCAAGAATAGACGGGGCGCAAAAGGTATCAGGGCGCGCGAAATACTCGATGGACATCAACCGCCCCGGTATGCTGTTTGGCAAGATCGTTCGTTCACCGCACGCTCACGCGAAGGTCAAGAGCATCGACACCAGCGCGGCAGAGCAAATGCCCGGAGTCAAGGCCGTGCACATCGTGGCGCAGGTCGGCACCGAACTTCTGTGGGCCGGGGCTACAGTGGTCTCTCTTGCGGCGGTCGATGAGCCTACAGCCGAAGACGCAATGCGCGCGATCAAGGTCGAATACGAGGTGCTTCCTCACCTGGTCATTGACACTGATGTGAAGAACGCAGGCGAGTACGCGCGGCCAGCTAACGAGACCAAAGTTGGCGATCCCGACAAGGGCTTCAGCGAGGCCGAAGTCACCGTCGAAGGTAACTACGGCATGGCGGTCATCACTCACTGTTGCCTCGAGCCTCACGGCTCGGTGATGGAGTGGGAAGACGACGGCAAGAACGTTCTGGCGCATCTTTCAACGCAGGCAGTGAGCGGGTCTGTTGCTCAGATCGCGCGACCGCTCGAGATTCCGGCAACCAACGTTCGAGTCAAGCAAGATCACATCGGTGGCGGATTCGGGAGCAAGTTCGGACCGGACGAGTGGGACATCACTGCCGCTCGGCTCTCTAAGAAGGCGGGAAAACCCGTCAAGATGTTCAACGAACGCGACGCCGAGCTGATGGTCGCCGGCGCGCGGCCTTCGGCTTACGCAAAGGTCAAGATCGGTCTTAAGAAGGACGGCACCATTACAGCGTGGGATTCTCAATCCTGGGCGAGCGGCGGACAGGGCGGCGGAGGCTCGCCGCCTTTGCCTTATGTCTTCGTCATCCCGAACCAGCGGAAACAACACACCGCTCTCGTCAACCACATTGGCAGCGCTCGCGCCTGGCGTGCTCCAGGCCATCCGCAAGGTTGTTCGATCACAATGGCAGCGCTCGAAGACGCCGCCGCTGCCATCGGAATGGACCCGTACGATTTCTTCATCAAGAACATCGCGTTGACCGGCCAGCGCGCGCCGATCTACACCGACGAGCTGAAGATCGCGGCTGACCTCATTGGATGGAAAAAGAACTGGCACCCGCGCGGCGATAAAGCCGCCGGCCCCATCAAGAGAGGCCTTGGTCTATCTATTCACACCTGGGGCGGCGGGGGGCATCCGAGCGATTGCGACCTCACGATTCAGCCTGATGGCTCAGTCGAACTGAAAATGGGTACGCAGGATCTCGGTACGGGAACACGCACGGCGCTGAACATCATCGTCGCCGACACGCTCGGCTTGCCGATGAACGCGGTCAAGATAAGCATCGGGGACAGCCGATACCCCGCGTCGGGAGGTTCCGGGGGCAGCACTACAATCGGAGGCATAAGCTCCTCGAGTCGCCGCGCCTCACTCGATGCGCTCGATCAGATTTTTGCGAAAGCTGCTCCGGCGCTGGGCGCGACACCCGAAGACCTAGAGGCAGCCGGCGGGACTATTCGAGTCAAGAGCAATCCAAGCAAGTCGCTCACGTGGGCGCAAGCTTGTTCGAAGCTCGGTGCTACACCGCTTACTATTCGCGGCAAGAATCCCGGACCCGGCAAGCTGATGGATCAGGGAGTCGGTGGTGCGCAGATGGCTGATGTCTCAGTCGATATCGAGACGGGCATCGTGCGCATTAACAAGATCGTAGCTGTGCAGGACTGCGGCTTGATCATCGACCTCAAGTTGGCCGAGAGTCAGGTCTACGGCGCACTGATAATGGGCGTTTGCTGGGCGCTCTACGAAGAGAAGATCATGGATGCCAAGACCGGCCGGATGCTTAACCCGAACATGGAGTTCTACAGGCTGGCGGGAATTGCCGACATCGGCGAGATGGTTGTCCACATGATGACCGGCAAGGGCTACGACGAGCGCGGCGTAATCGGGCTTGGCGAGCCTCCAGCCGTTTCTCCGGGGGCGGTGATCGCGAACGCCGTAGCCAACGCAATCGGGGTGCGCGTGCCCAACCTGCCGCTAACACCCGATCGAGTTTTGGCAGCGCTTGAAAAGAAGGGAGGCAGCAATGCGAGGATTTGAATACGCCAGTCCTACAACCAAAGAACAAGCAGTTAGCCTGCTGGGCAGCAACTGGGCCGATGCCGACATTCTGGCCGGTGGAACGGACCTGCTTGGTCTGATGAAGGATGATGTTGTCTCACCCAAACGGCTCGTGAACATAAAAGATATCAAAGAGCTGCGCGGAATAACCGTAGGCAGGGACCGAAGCTTACGCATCGGAGCGCTCGTTACGATTCAGGAGTTGGTTGATCACGCGCAGGTGCGCCAGGCGTTCCCTGTCATTGCTCACACCGCAGGCGAAATAGCGGGTCCTCAGATCAGGAACATGGGCACGGTTGGGGGGAATCTTTGCCAGCGTCCGCGGTGTTGGTACTACCGTGCAGGCTACGGTCTGCTGGCAATGGATAAAACAGGGGAGCCGCTGGTGCCATCGGGTGACAATCGCTATCACGCAATCCTGGGCAATGCCGGGCCTGCTTACTTTGTTAGCCCTTCGACGCTTGGCACGTTGTTCATTGCTTTGGGAGGGACGGTGAGGCTCTTCGGGCCAAAGGGAAAACGTGAGATTCCCGTGGAGAAGTTTTTCGTCATTCCACAAACCGAGAGCCAACGCGAGCACGACCTCGGACCTAATGAGATTGTCACTGAAATCGTGTTGCCGCCTCTGGCCGGGGTCAAAGCCGCAAGCTATGAAGTACGCCAGAAAGACGCAATGGATTGGCCGCTTGCGCTCGCGTCGGTTGCGCTCAGCCTCAACGGCAATAAAGTACGCTCGGCAAAGGTGGTAATGGGCTACGTGGCTCCAGTGCCGTGGCGATCAAAGGAAGCTGAAGAGGCGCTTATTGGCAAAGCCATCACCGAAGAGACTGCAAAGGCTGCCGGTGACGCCGCAGTTTCGGGCGCGAAGAGTCTGGGCCGCAACGCCTATAAGATTCAACTCGCGCGCGTAGCTGTGAAGCGGGCGCTGCTGGCGGCCGCCGGAGGAGGTGCAAAATGATGATCAACGAAGCAGATCGCTTCAACATCAACCATCCGGGACTGTGCGAGTGCCTGAGATGGAAGGGAATGTTCATTGGCGTCGCGCACGACCCGTCAGTGCCACCTTCTAACTCAGGACACTTCTGGTGCGTGTACACGCAGACTTGCATCGGACCGGATGGTCAACTCGCGGAGCCGGGCGATTGCTCATCGGAAAACCGGGCCTGTTATGGGACTGGTCGCGTGTGATAAGATCGATTCAAAGTTCTTAGCGTTCTTTGCGAGTCTCAGCGGCCTTTGCGCGAAACTTATTTCTCGCAAAACCATGCAAAGACCGCAAAGAACGCAAAGTTTTTGAAGGAGAATTTAACGATGCGAAGAATGATGTTTATTGCGGCTCTAGCTCTTGTGGCTGTGACCCTGGGTTCGACTGGCCAAGCTCAGAGCATTTCCGGCGACTACATTGAAACCCGAAGCGCGGACGTTTGGACTGGATCGTGCGTGGCCAACGGCGAAGTCAACCTCGCCGGCGACCAGGCAATCCTGGCCTGGCGCGTCACCAAGGGTGAGTGGAAGGGAGTCTCGCTGGAAGGGCTGAGCGTTGTAGGAGTCGTCAAGGCCAATGCGACGCTCGGCGATCAGTACAACAACCCTTACCCGGCCAATGCCGTTGTTATCGTCGACGAGCGCGCGTGTCCGGAACAACAGAAAGCGCTGGTGGAGTTCGCGCAATCGATGGCCGGGAAGCTGCTCGACAACGTCGTGCGAATCGATCTCGCGCCGATCAAGATTGAAGTGACCGGTCACGATGGGCATTACAGCAAGACTCTGGTGCAGGCCGGCAAACTTGCCGGGATACAGACTCGATCAATTGGAGGCAACGACCACCTCTGCGGCAACGAGGAGGTCTACTATCAGCCGCTGGCGGAGATGACTCATTCGATGCCGGCAGTCGCCGAGCTCGACCAGTACCAGGGGTCGGGACTTGGCGTATCCTGGACGACTCACGGCAAGCGGAGCGCCTTTGTCGGCAGCTTCGCCCGCTGATTTTCTTTGCGTTCTTTGCGAGTCTTGGCGTTCTTAGCGCGAAACCGCGATTCCGCATAAGGGCGCGAAACGGTCAAAGATTGCAGAGCGCTCGAGCAATGTTCTGTACGTGCAAAGGCACAAAGACCACAAAGTGGCTTTTGTGCCTTTGTGATTATCGGATGGCGAAAATCGCAGCTACAATGTCACGAAAACCCCAAATGACAGTGCTGGCAATTGCGTTCGCGGTCATTCCTTTTGCGACCGCGCTAGCGGCTGAAGGAAGAATTGAAGCCGTTGGAGCTTACGCCGATCCCGGCGCTTCGGACGCGTTGAAGAAGGCCCTGGAAGCAAAGGGCTGGCGCATCACCCTTTCCGATGGCGCGTACTGCGACATCTGGCTGCGAGCCGCCGTACCCGGCGGAAAGACCGACGCGGCAGGAGCGGTTTACACCTGGATTGGCGACTCTACGCTGATAGGCGTGATAACCCTCGCACGCGCGACAACCGATTTCCGGGGACAATCGCTGAAACCCGGCTCGTACACGCTGCGTTACGCCGTCCACCCGGCCGATGGTAATCACATGGGGATCTCACCGATTCGTGACTTCCTGGTGATGTTGCCCCTTGCGACGGATCCCAGCCCGGACGCGCAGTTCAAGTTTGAAGAGCTGACGAAGATGAGCACCAAGGTGAGCGGAACGAGTCACCCCGGTATCCTGAGTCTGATCCAGTTGGCGAGCGCGCCCGCAGCTCCGAAGCTCGAAACCGATGAGCACAACAACCTGGTGTTTTCAGCGGCGATCAAGAATCAGTCGGGCGCGGCAATGCCGATTTCGTTTGTCGTGAAGGGCCACGCCGAGCAGTAGTAGGCGGTAAACGGTATAGGCGGGCATGTGAAGGACGGGTATCCGTGCAAATCCGTCAAACCCGTGTCATCCGTGGTCTATACGTCGTAATAAGCGCATTGGCGGCGCCGCATCGACCACGGATGACACGGGTTCGACGGATTCGCGCGGATTACGTACCCGGGTTGATCGCTGGCGAAACGGTTGTTACAACTCACTAGTTTGGTTTTAAGGATGAAACGAATCTCTGCAATCAAGCTTGTGGTGGTTCTGACGTTCGCGGTCTTGCTCCCTGAGCTGGTCCGCGCGGCCGACTCTCCTGAAAGCATCTCGGGCTTTCAGATCCAAATACCGCGTGCAATTCCGCAGGAACTCTGGTCGTACTTTATCCCCGCTGACAACCCGATGACCGCCGCCAAGGTCGAGCTCGGCAGAACGCTTTTCTTTGACGCGCGCCTATCCGCCGATGGCACTGTCAGTTGTGCTTCTTGCCACGATCCGAAGCGGGCGTTCACAGACGGCAGGACGGTCGCCGAAGGAATCGGCGGGCGGCGTGGAATACGCAACTCGCCGACCTTGCTCAACGCCATGTTCAGCACCGGGCAGTTCTGGGATGGCCGCGCTGAAACGCTTGAAGCGCAGGCGAAACTGCCGCTAACGAACCCTGATGAGATGGGCAATCCGTCGTACGAATCGGTAGTCGCACGGCTCACGACCATCCCGGAGTACGTAAAGCGGTTTCAGGAAGTGTTCGGCGGGCCGATTACGATTGGCGGCTTCGCCAAGGCGGTTGCCGCTTTCGAGCGAACTCTGATCTCGGGGGACTCGCCGGTTGACCGCTACGTGGCCGGCGACTTGAACGCGCTGAGCGATTGGGCGCGGAGCGGGTTGGGCCTGTTCCGCGGGAAGGCGCGTTGCGGAGTTTGCCACGCTTTCAATCAGAACTTCGCGGCCTTTGCGACGTTCCCGTTTTTTACGGACGGAAACTACCGCAATACGGGCGTGGCGGCGAACTTCACGGGCTTCAATGCGCTCGCTCGCCGAGCGATGGCGGCATCACGGGATGAAAGTGGCAACGCAACTCTGGAGCTGGCCAGGCATGAGCGGGCCGCTGAGCTTGGTCGTTTCGTGTTCAGCGGCAACACGCTGGACATCGGGGCCTTTCGCACACCGTCGCTTCGCAACATCGCGCTCACGGGACCTTACTTCCACGACGGCAGCGCGGCTACGCTTGAAGATGTGGTGCGCTTCTACCTCAAGGGCGGCAATGAGAATCCGAATCGCGACTGGCAACTCGAGCCCGTTGCGCTCAATGAAGGTGAACAGCGTGACCTGGTTGAGTTTCTTAAGGCCTTGACCAGCGATGACGCACGCCGCCTGGTCGAAGCCCACTGAACCCTCTTTGCGTCCTTTGCGCCTTTGCGTACTTTGCGTGAACCTGGGTGTCTCGCAAAGCGGCGCAAAGTGCCGCAAGGGACGCAAGGACCCTCCCGGAGAAACGAATAATGCTTAATGGTGGGTTTATGTCACAGGAAGATATGGAAGTCATCGACCTGGGTGTGCCGCTGCTGTCGATGCATGCAACGTTTGAGATGGCTTCCAAAGTAGACGTGTGGAACTTCTATCGATTCATGTTCGCGTTTTATCGGTCGTGAATCTACTTGATGCCAAGCAATACCCGTAGTCGCGGCTCGAGTGCTTTACGTATCTCAGGGTCGGAGAGGGCGTACTCGTTAACGGTCTTCAGATAATTGATGGGGTCACCGATGGTGAGCCATTGCCCATCCGCAACAGACTCGGCGACCACTCTGCCACCGCGGTGAATGTATTCACGAACCGCATCGGTTAACCAGAGTTCATTGGACTTTCCAAGGGGTATCTCGGACAGTATTTGAATTATCTTGTTTGAAAGCAGAAATCGCCCAAACATTGCGAGGTTGGAGCGAGCTTCCTCGCGCGAGGGTTTCTCAACTACATCGTCCAGTTCGCGCTCCGGGCTGTTCGCCTTAATCTGCGCGATGCCGTACAGCACGACGTCGTCCCACGGTACTTCCTGGGTACCTACGACAAGTGCGCCCGTACGCTCGTGCTTTTCAATCAGCATCCGGGTGAATGGTATCTCAGACTTAATGAGATCGTCACCGTAGGCATAGATGAACTTGTCGTCTCCGATGAGGTGTGGGCTTGCTACTATTAGCGGAGTACCGTTGCCGTAAGGCCCCTCCTGCATTTCGATGATGATCTCTACATTCGCCAGCCTATCGATGAACTCGTCAAGGGACTTATACTGTCCACGCTCGATGGGGGTCTCAGGCTCGTACTTGCGGCGCAGGGGGTCTGAGTTCTCGCCGGTAATAATGATGATGCGCTCAATTCCGGAGTCAATGAATTCCTCGATGATAAGCTGAATAGCCGGTTTGTTGATGATGGGCAGAAGCTCTTTGGGATAGCCGAGTGTGATTGGCAACATTCGCGTTCCAGACCCCGCCGCCGCAATCACCCCGGTTTTAACGCTCATTTAGTGGATTCTCCATTCAATTATCCAAAGCACACGGGATCAAAATATCACGCGAAAAAGCTTCTAACAAGTGGGGGGGTACTGTGGCATTCCGGAATGAATGCAATCGGAACTGAGACTCAGTAGTTGAATAGCTGTGCGGGCCGCGGCCTCGGTCAGGTATAAAGGTTAAAGCGTGCGTGCGTACGAGCGGCCAATTCTGCGAGACTTGAGGAAGTGACCAAAGATCTATTTGAAAAGCCACCATTCGCTAGATTCGAGACGCGCGATTGCTCGAGTGAATATAGGCCAATTGCGTACCAAATCTATGTAGTCCATCGCATCTTGCACAATGCTCTCACACAACCATTGCCTGACGACTTCCTTCTTCAGTTGCTTCTTCCTGATATTAATCCGTTGATCGTCAATGCGCTGCTTCACCCATCCATAGGATTCGACTTTCTCCTTTTCTTCAAGGTTCAAAGACCCGGTCGCCAAGAGTTGCTTTGCCCACGTGAAAGATTCTGTCCCCTCAAATTCATTCGATGACCAGCAACGAAGCACCAGGGTATAATGTCTTTCCACTTGCTTCAGCAATCTCTTCTTTAACGATCCCAATCTCCGTTTTGAAAGTTTGGGATCGTTTCTTTTCATTCTGTAGGCCACTATATCTTCAATTAACTTGGAATACTCTGTTGGGGTTCCTTCCAGATCGACAACTATCCTGTGCAAAAGACATCCTCGAAGTAGGCGTTCGAAATAAATCTTTCTTGCAAATTCGATGTCGGAATCTTTGACCCCATCCTTATGTCGGTCCTGTTTTGATCGTGCTTCGCTGACACGTTCTGTCTGCGTTTTGCTGATATCTTGAAGCGCCTCGTGGAGCCGTCGCTTTACGTGGTCGTCAACCCAAACGGTCTGGTTGGTGAAATTCATGAAAGGTGGAAGCAAATCAACCGCAAGGTTGGACATTATCAGCCCCGCGCCAGAAATCACTTGTCGTTCGGGGCGTGAGATTGCTCCCGTGCGGCCGGACAATTCTCTCAGCGTCTTGCTGTAGAATGAAGCTGAATTATTAACTTCCGTAGCGCCAAGATAACTAAGGTCAGCTAGAAAATAGTATGCCTGGTTTATGGCCTTGATTAGCTTCAACTTCGCTTGTTGCGGTTTTTCCCTTGGTAATCCCACAGAGTCACTGATCCTCTGAACAACCTGCTCATCTAGATTCAGTTCTTCATTTCTAATTAGTTCGAGAATTCCATCCTTTAGATCCAGCTTCAGCGATTTGGTGCCAACCGGGAAAAACCAATGCGTCCTTACAGCGTGATCATTAATTGGGTCGTCGCCACCATTAGGATCTCCGTAGCTTCCAGAAAAAAAGTAAAAGGTGTGTTTGTGTTCCATCTCGTGGTATTTTTGAAGCAGAAGTTCAATTGACATTGCGTTCGGCTCCACATCCTCGTCGAACCTGATTATCGGGTCTATTGCAAGGTGAGGAATGCGACCGCGCGCCAACCGAATGACTGCCTCAACAAACTTCGGAGAATCGTAGGTGAATTGCTGACCTTTCCCGTAAAGAAAGCTTATTAAGTTCGGTTCGCCTGCCTGAATAAGATGAGTTAGCAATTCCAAGAGATCATCAATTACGATATAACGAAACACCGGCATATTCTCCAGAGGAATTCCGCTCCCTTCGTTTCTTAGATCCTCCTCAGCTTTGGTCTTGGCCTCTCTAAGTACAGCGATAAGCCTTCGCTCTTCACGTTTCCGTTTACGAAGTTCAGCGATAAGCTTTCGCTCTTCACGTTTCCGTTTACGAAGTTCAGCGATAAGCTTTCGCTCTTCACG
>JBBPIH010000002.1:109963-187893 GCA_038040455.1 Acidobacteriota bacterium | reverse complement strand
TATCCGACGGGCCTCGAACTTAAACGCAGGTTTCCCGTCGTCATCGATTGTTGTCTCAAGGGGGAGCGATTTGCGAACGGCCCAATCTACATAAATGTAAACTATCGAAATCAGTTTCTCTTTGCGGTTGCACTCCATATATGAACGAAGGACTTTAGCGTAGCTCTCAATGTATCCATCTTTCAGGTCGATAAATGGAGTTGTCTGCCCCAGAAATTTCCTCTCATACACCAAGTTGCCGAAATGAGTGAAGATCACAGCTTTTAGGGAAGGTCTATGTTCGGGCATTAAAGAGCACCTCCGGTTTGCGCCTTTCAATCAACCCAAGGCTGGTCGATTGGAGGCAAAAATAGAAAGCCGCGCTGGACTCTGGTCTGTCAATCAATGCACGAATTCAAAATCAACTTCGAGTGACGGCTCGTTAGCTGAAGCAACTTAGCAAATTGCCGCTTTGCTGCTGGTGCATTCACGGAAGCCGGGTTTATTCGAAATGTGTTGCTTACACCACCTGAGGTTGTATAAAGCCCAAAGCAACTTTATCGTGCGCAATCTTACCCCGGAAATGCGAATTAAGCAAAGTTCAAACGTAACGATACATTCAAAGAGCTGAAGGGTGAGATGGACACTGATCACTTACCGGTCTTCATCATCACGAACGCATCGAGTGAACTGTTGTAGTACCCTTCAAATCGATCGAATACAAAGTAACCATGCTTATCATAGAAGCCCCTGGCGCCGGCGTCATCGACCGGCGTCTCGAGGTAGATCGCTTCAACACCCTGTTGCCACAGCCACTGCTCAATCTCCGCAAGCAAGCGGCTGCCGAAGTGCTGGCGTTGTCGATGCGGAATCACATCTATGGTGATAATGTGCCCGAGCTTGCGGGGTTCGCTGCAGCCGACCACAAAGCCGACGATTTCGGAGACATCTTCCGCAACAAGCGTTCTACAGCTGCCAGATCGCAGGTAGAACTGAAGCTCCAGGAGCGAATATGCGATCTCTTCGCTGAATGCGGCATGGTCGATTTCGTAGAGTTGCTCGAAATCGGCTGGTCTGTACTCGCGAATCTCCACTACCGCAGCACCTGATCATAATAACTGAGGTTCGGAAGTTAGCCGTTAGTACAAGGCTCGGTACGCCCCGCCGTCTACCTGGATCACCGTGCCGGTCAAGTAGCTTGCTCGCTCTGAGCAAAGAAACGCGACTAGAGCGGCGAATTCCTTTGGCTCCCCGATTCGCTTCATCGGTGTCGAGTCAGCCCAGCGTGCATACACATCTTCGACGCTCACGCCTTCGTTCTTTGCGATCACCGAAGAGAGGCTCTTCAATCGTTCCGTCAGATGATAACCGGGACACACCGTGTTCACAGTTATACCGTCCGATGCCACTTGCTGAGACAGGCTTTTCATAAAACCGAGCACACCGGCGCGCGCGGTGTTTGAGAGTATCAGATTGTCGACCGGCTGCTTTGCCGCAATCGAGGTGATCGCGACGATCCGGCCCCATCCACGCTTTCGCATATGAGGGACGGCTTCGCGGCAGAGGTTGATCGCGCTGATAAGGTTCAGCTCGACGGCGTCGCGATATTGTTGTGCGTTGAAGTCGTCAAAGAACCCGGTGGGGGGACCTCCCGCGTTGGCGACCAGAATGTCCACGCCGCCGAAGGTGCTAGTGGTTTCCGCTATCAGCTTGCGAACATGATCCTCGTCAGTTACGTCGGCCGCGATCGCAAGAACGTCTTCACCAGTCGCCGATCGAATCTCGCCGGCCGCGTGTTGCAACTGCTCTTTATTGCGGGCATTGATTGCCACATGAGCGCCCTCCGCGGCGAGCTCCATCGCCGAAGCCTTGCCCAGACCGCTTGATGCAGCCGCCACTATTGCCACCTTGCCTCGAATTCCAAGATCCATCAATCCTCCTGTGTCGGCCTCCTATAGAGTTTCCAGCAAAAAGGGAACCAGTTGTAGGCTTGTAGATACTGGCGGTAAATCGACGCTCCAAGTCTATCCAGTTGGGGACGATAAAGAGTATCTTTTCTTAATCCGGCAGAATCAGTTTACGTTTGCTTTCTTCGATAATCCGTTCCGCGCTTGCAATCAAATCTGCCCATCCCTCCTCTTGAGCAATCTTGCGCGCCTCTCCCGCGAAATAATCTGAATCGTAAATGTCGGGTGCACTCATTGAATGCCGCGCGCAATCTAATAACGCGCGAGCTTCGTCTAATCGGCGGCCTTCATTCGCTGCGCGAATCGCGGCAACCAAAGCGCTAGCCGCCGAGCCTTCGGCTGCTTGTATTTCCGCCAGTAGCCGCGATGCTTCGCTAACCTCTTTTAATGCGTTATCCATCTCGTCTCGCTTCCGGTAAGCGCAGGCAAGATTAAACAAGCAAAAGCCTTCAAGTCGAGCGTAAGAATCGTCGTGAGCCATCTTGCGCGCTTGTTGGAGCGTATCGATCGCCTCACTCAGTTGGTCTAATCCAATGTAGGCCATTCCGCGTACGTTGAGCACGTACATCGAACCATTCCGGTCATTGACCTCTTTGTAAATGGCTACAGCCTTGTCAGAATATCGTATTGTTTCATCCATTCGACCGAGCACCAGATAGGCAAGCGAGAAACAATCATAGGCCTGGGCCTCTGACATCTTATCATCGGCGGCGGAGGATATTTCCATCAGCCGATTTGCGTGATTGATGCCGGCTTTTATGTCTCCGAGATAGATGCAAGCCAGCCCTAAACTCAACAGATGCCAGGATTCTTTCTTGACATCGTTGAGTTCGCGGGCCATCGCTTCGCTTTGTTGGAGATGCTCGATAGCTTTATCTAACTGCCCCAGTCGCCGGCAGGTTTCACCAAGCGAGCCTGTGGCGTGACATTCAATTTCCTTATCGCCGATCTCGCGAGCGATCTCTCGCGCCTGCTCAAAGCACTTTATCGCCTCGTTGAACGGGCCTAGAACCTCGCGAATGTTTCCCAGAGCGTAAGCGTGAAGCATCTGTAGCCGCCTGTCAGTCAGCTTGCCTTCAAGCTTACTGCGCAGGTCCAGGGCGCGCTGCGCGTGCCCGTGCCATATGAGGAAATCAACGTCTATTTCGCCCAGCGCCTTTGCTGCTTGTTCATAGTCCTCCGCTTTTACTCGATGCTCGAATTCTCTGAGCTGCGGTTTTACGTCATCAATAGTGCGCCAACTCTCGCGCGGCTTTCGGCAGTCCTTGTAATAATCGCCGGCGAGGCGCTCTAGCGTCGTACGGCTGTAATCACCCTGTTCGGGCAATTCGCTGTATGCATATTCCTGATCGATCGGGTCTAGCCAAACCGTCTCGCGATCGTCAGAGGCTTTAGCCATGTAAATGCTCAGAAGGCGTTCAAGGACTGCAGTTACATCAATGTCTCGCGCGAGCGGCTTCAGCAGATACTCTACAGCGCCGGGCGGCACCGGGCAGCCGAAGACTGCCAGCGCTCCCATCACATTCTGCGCGTGGCCGTCGAGCCGGTTGTATCCTTCCTTGATCAAGAGATTGACGACGTTCTTCTGTTTGTAAAACTGCTCCAATATTTTGTCGAGCGTCGTCAGCTTTTTGTCCTGCATAATGCCGGCAAGCACTTCAAGCGCGCGCGGCACTCCATGAACGCGCTGGACCGCGCGAGCAAGTTGAGCGTCGTCTGCATTGCGCAACAAGGCCTCGCCGCTGGGGTCAAGATCGCGCAGCATCGCTATGCCGTCCGCAACAGGCAGCCCTTCGAGCAGAGGGACCTTTAGATTATATGCATTGTATTCTATCGGGAACTTCAGGGGATCGCGCGAAGTGACAATCAATCGCGCGCTGTGTGAAGCATTCAGGCTCGATTCGAAAAATGTTTTGAGCTCTGCGTCTTTGAAGTTTCCTTCCTCAAGCAGGTCTTCAACGTGGTCCAGCAAAATAACGTACAGCCCGCTTTCCAGCTCTTCTAAGAGGCGCTGTACTTTGTCTTTAGTTTTCACCCGCGAGTTTTCCCAGATCTTCTCGAGGAGTTCTTTGTGTTCGCCCCCGAGCATCTCCCCGCAACTGCGAAACAACTGCCCGAGAGTAATCTCATCGCCGCCGCGAGTGCTCAGATAAACTATGCCGTCAACGGGTATCTCATTTTCGGTATGAGGCCAGTGCCCCTGTTCCAGATCGTTCAGCACTTTGCTAGCCAGCGCAGTCTTCCCGATGCCCGCCCGACCCGTAACGCTTACGACTCGCGTAGAAGGTCTCGCCAGATACTCGCCAACCTGTTTTTGTTGAGGGTCCCGAGTCTTGAAATAACTCGTCGCATTTATTCGCCGCCCGCCCACTCTGCGACGCGATTCTGTGATGTTCTGTTCAGGCTTTCCGGTGGGCGCCTTCCACTGAGCGATTTCTGCTTGCAATCCCGGCCAGGCTTTGATGAGTGTGGCCGTGGGAATCATGAAGGCGGCTCTGACATCCGACCGTTTGTCGGCTACAACGACCATTCCCACGACGCCTCCGGCCTGGTCATCCCACACAGGACTGCCGCTGAACCCCGGTGCCACGAAGTACCCGATGTCCTTTTCGCCCTCAATTTGAACCCAACCTTTGGACTGCGAGTCGCGAAGTACTCCATAGGCCCAGACGCCGTCGTCATATGAAAGGGGAAAACCAAACGTCCGGAAGGAGTGTCCTCGCAAAGCGTCGCCTGTGACGATAGGACCGGGATGGATTCCCTCCGGCAAATTGCCCTCCAGTTCCAGCGCGGCGATGTCTTCCGAGCGATCCGGCGCACCGGAAACGGCAGACCGAACCGGTTTCCAGAAGACAACGCGTGCAGTGTTAGTCTCGTTTAGCTCGCTGAAGGGAAAGTCCAACCGCACCTGGTCAGTAGGCATATCTTGAGTGTCTTGCGGAATATTCAAGGCCTGCGCGACGACGTGGGCGCACGTGAGTACGTGCTTTTCAGAAACAAGAAACCCGACTCCAGCGATTGAGTTATTTTCGCCGACGATGCGCACAATGGATGCTTTGAGCTGATCGGCCATATCGATTCTCGCGAGCCCTTATCCTAGGTCTCTTCCTAGCTGCCGATTTTCTGCTCCTGGCGCTTCCAGGTCAACGTCACTTTGAAATTTGCCTCGGTGTCTGCCGAGGCGAAGAAGGCGCCTGCCTTTGCGCCGAATTTCAGCCCGAACTCAACCCCAACCTGATCCGGTGGTATGCGAAGGTCGCTTAGTTTTGCGACTATCGCGGAAGCGGCGGGCCTAATTCCTTCCAGCGCACTCTCGAAGCTCTGACTGGCTCTCTCGGCAATCTCGCCAAGACGAGCGACTCGCACCGTACCTTCGGCTTCCGGCTCGTCTACTTCCACTAAGATGGTGCTACCGTCTTCTATCGGGAATTCGATTAAGCGTTTCATGTCTAACTCCATTCTAGGCACAGAAACCGTCTCTCTGAGGAGGCGGATCTTTCTGTGCGCTGGTTAGTCGGTTTCACCTCCTATCTGATCGGGACAGAGAATGTGCACAAGCCACCTCAAGGATTCTCCGGATGATTGATAAGAAGGAGTGACAGTCTAACAACGAGTGGCGGGCGGGGCCATATCAAATAGGTGTGTCTGTGTTTAGCCCACGATACTGAGCAAAGTTTCAAGGGGCCTGTGATGGAATGCCCGCGGCGCGTTTTCTAACACCTCTTCAAGTGTGGTCACCCCACGAAGCGCTTTCACCATGCCGTCCTCTTGCATCGTGCACAAAGCGCATGACTCCAGACTCATCTGACGGATCTCTTGCATCGTGCGTTTCTGAAGTATCGCGTCGCGAATGTCAACGTTCGGAACAAGCAGTTCATAAATCCCCAAGCGGCTGCGGTAGCCTGTGAAGTTGCACGCCGAGCATCCTTTTCCCCGAAACAAAGTGAAGTTGTTGAGTTCTTCGCGAGTCAATCCGAAGCGGCGAAGCACGCGGTCTTCCGGGGTGTAGGTCATCTGGCAGCTCGAACAGACCTTGCGCACCAGCCGCTGGGCCAGCACTGCTCCGATAGTCGAAGCGATCAGCGACGTCTCGATATCCATGTTGATCAGGCGAACCAGGGCACCCACCGAGTCCTCGGTGTGGAATGTAGCAAAGACCTTATGTCCTGTCAGCGCGGACTGCACAGCTACGTCTGCGGAGAACTTGTCGCGGATCTCGCCTATCACGATGATGTCCGGGTCCTGCCGCACAATTGAACGCAGCGTCTCGTTGAACGTCAACCCGATCTTCTCGTTGATCGAGCATTGCGAGATGCCCTCGATGACGTACTCGACCGGGTCCTCACAAGTGATGATCTTGACCGTTGGGTCATTGCAGTGATCGATCGAGCTGTAGAGCGTCGTGGTCTTGCCTGACCCTGTCGGACCAGTGATCAGCGTGATGCCCGATGGCGCGGCCAGCACGTCTTCACTGTACAACCGCAGAATGTTCGGCGCGAACCCAAGCTCTTGAAGGCCGATAAGCGAAGCCTTGTTCAAGATTCTGAGCACCACGTTTTCGCCGAACACGGTGGCGTAGAACGACGCTCGAATATCGATGTCCTGTTTGTCGGTCTTGACGAAAATGCGGCCGTCTTGATGCTTGCGGCGTTCGGCCACGTCTGCGTCGGCGAGGATCTTTATGCGCGAGATGATTCGCGGAGTGTAGTCGCGCGGAAAGTCCAGCTTGTGAACCAGAACGCCGTCGATTCGGTATCGAATGCGCAGCTTGTTGGCCATCGGTTCAATGTGAACGTCGGATGCGCCTTCGTCGATCGCCGACCTTATCATTTGATCGACCATCTGGACGACGCGGTCATCACCCGTTTGAGCCTGCGCTTCGAGGGTGTGGTACTTGACCTTCTGGTAGTCGGCAATTCCTTCGTCTTTGCTTTGAAGGAACGCATCAATCAAATCGAGTTTCTGACTGATGATCGTGCTTGTAGCGAGCGCCAGGCGCACGCGGCAACTGAATAAGCGCTCGATCTCCTCGACGAAATAGGTCATCGTCGGATCGGCTACCAGCAGTTGTAACTGATCGCCTTCGAGCTTGATCGGAATAGCGACCTGACGCCGCAGATATTTCAGCGAGACCTTGCGCACTAGCTCGGAGTCGATCTCGGTGATGTCAGGGTCCAGCAAGGGGAGGTTGAACTTCTCCGCAAGGGCTTCGATGACGTGGCGTTCCTCGACCAGACCCATCTCGACGAGGGTTTCCCCGATGCGCTTCGATTTTGGCGTTGACTTGCGCTGGATCTCGCGCGCGGCCATCACGTCGTGGCCGGTGATCAACTGGCGGGCGACGAGGATGTCGCTTATGCTAAGTCTGCTTCGGCAACGGCGCACGAAGTCGTCAAGACGAGGCTGGCTTATCCAGTTCATCTCGAGCAATACCTCGCTGAGAGTCTTCTGGCCGCCAAGGTGTTCGGCGATCTTGTGTGCTTTCGAAAGCTGCTCTCTTGTTAGCAGCCCTTCGTTTACGAGAGCGCTTTCGGTTACCTCGTCAAAGGAGTATTGGAGCATCCTGCCTTCTCGATCTTGGGTTTGGATCGGGAACGAATTACCGAATTCGAATCCGGATGGGAGTAGAGCGGGGACAAGCGATTCAATTCTAGAAATGCGTTGTGGAGTTACCGGGTCAACGCGAAGCCTAATCCAGAAGCCAAAAATCTAAATCCAAAATTGATTTGACAGCGCTGAAATGATAAATCATGGGCAGCCCGAAATCACTAGTAATGTTCGACGGGCGTCGGGCAAACTTCAGTTTGTCGCTGTCGAACGCAGCCCGCCGCGGTTCGCGACAACTGAAGTTTGTCGAAGGTTTTCGAGGAGACGAATTGAAATCGTTTTTGATTGCAATTACGCTTTGTGTTGGCTGTTCTGGATTTGCCATGCAAAAGAACGAGCGACCCCGGGCGAGAGAACTCGGCCTTACTATCGGCGTGCTTCCCGTCGGACCCCTTAACGGCATAACCGACGTGGCGGGCGTTCAGGTTGGCCAGACGACGGTCATCCGAGGAGACAACATCCGAACCGGAGTAACAGCCATCTTGCCGCACGCCGGGAACTTGTTTCGGGAGAAAGTCCCGGGCGCTGTGTTCATCGGCAACGCGTTCGGTAAGCTGGCCGGCTCAACTCAAGTCAATGAGCTGGGCGAAATCGAAACGCCGATCGTGCTCACCTCGACGCTCAGCGTCCCGCGCGTAGCTGACGCCGTGTTAGATTACGTGCTCGCGATTCCAGGGAACGAGGACGTTCAATCGGTAAATCCGCTCGTCGCGGAAACGAACGACGGCTACCTGAACGACATTCGCGGGCGTCACACCAGTCGCGATGACGTGTTAAACGCAATCAAGAACGCAAAGGGCGGCGCTGTTGACGAAGGAGCCGTGGGTGCGGGCACGGGAACAGTGGCGTTCGGGTTTAAGGGAGGGATCGGCACTTCGTCGCGAAGGCTGCCGGCATCCTTAGGCGGCTATACTGTGGGCGTGCTGGTGCAAACGAACTTCGGCGGCGTGCTCACAATTGCGGGTGCGCCGGTAGGTCAGGAGTTGGGACGCTACTATCTGAAGCAGGAGCTTGAGCGAGGGAAAGAGAAGAAGCCAGGAGGTGGTCAACGAGCAAGCACGTCCGGTCAAGACAACGCTGACGGGTCGATAATAATCGTCGTCGCGACCGACGCGCCGGTTGATGCGAGAAACCTGAGAAGGATGGCTGCCCGGTCGATGATGGGGCTCGCTCGCACGGGATCAGCTGCGACCAACGGAAGCGGTGATTACGCGGTCGCCTTTTCGACCGCCTCCGAAGTAAGAGTTCGATCGCGAGCCGAATCGGGCAATCAAAGCGCGACGCGAGATGTGAAGCTGCTACCGAACGACGCGATGTCTCCGTTGTTTCTGGGAGTGATCGAAGCGACTGAGGAGGCGATTTACAATTCGCTCTTCCGAGCTACAACGACTACAGGTCGAGGGCGCACGGTTGAAGCGCTTCCAATCGATCGCACCATCGAGATACTTCGGAAGCATGGCGCTATTGGCAAGTAGAATACTCATGGGGACGACTCAGTCGTCGCTACGCGGCGAGGTCGCGTGGGCCACTCGTCACCAGCTTTGAAAAACTGAGCTAAACTCATCCTGCCGCTACACGGTCAGGGAAAGGTCGTTGAGTGAACAATTATGAGCACAACACCAATCAAACTGGAGACCGGCGTTGAAGTGGGTGGTATTGCACCGAACTTCGAACTCCAAGACAGTGACAACCAGACATGGCGCTTGTCGGATCATCGCGGAAAGGTCATCGCGTTCGTCTTTTATCCCAAAGACGAAACACCGGTGTGTACAAAGCAGATGTGCAGCATGCGAGACCGGTGGGCCGATTACCAGACTACCGGCGCCGAGGTGGTTGCCATTTCCGTCGGCTCGGTGGAGTCTCATAAGCGGTTCGCCGAGCATCACGGTTTGCCTCAACGATTGCTCGCAGACGAACGCGGTGAGGTGACCAGGCTTTACAAGGTCAAGTCGCTGCTGGGTGGTTCGCAACGCGCGGTCATCGTGATCAATCCCAAGGGTGTGATTCACTATCGCAAATCAAAACTGCCAGTCTTCCGCCCAGAGGACGACGAAGTGATTGAAGCAATCCGCAGCGCATCGAGTTAGGTACCTTACAGCCGAGGGAGACGTCATGTTATTTCGAGTGTGGCGGACAAGATGATGGTCCATTGAAGGTCGCGTTCCCAGGGATCACAGGTCGGGAAGGTGGGCTTGCCCCCGCTCTTCTCGATGCCTCAACCTGCCAGTCCAAGCGAAAGAGCGGGGGCAAGCCCACCTTCCCGACCTGTGATCTGGGGTCGAGTACAAACTGGCGTGTTGATATCCAAGCCAAGTAAGGCTCGAAGAAGTGCGTTGCCGACTCTTAGAGAGCGCATAGTAGAGTTTGGGAAGTCGCACAGTGGCGTTAACCGTTGACGGCATTGAACAGCGATTGCCACGAGGCATGCAGTAGCTCATCTAACTTCGCCCAATCAGCTTCAGTCACGCCCCCCGCATCGGCCTTTGTGTCGCGGATAGTCATTGCATCGGCCCTGAGCCGCGCGTGCTCGGCGAAACGCTCGGCGGGCATCTGGTAGAGCTCGGATTGCAACTCGGCGAGCGCGCGCGCCAAATCCCCTGACGGATGTCTGGCCCGCTCGCGGTGAATGATCCACCACTCGAGTTCGAGACGAGCCGTTCGATCCACATCAAATTGTATGTCGCTCACCTTTCGAATCGAAGTGTAGAAGCTAGAGAGATAGGGCAGAGCCTTCTCATACTCTGGTCTATTGTGTCCGTCTTTGAACACGAAAGCAGCGCTGGTAGCCTGATAGGCGACAATGTTGGATCTTATGAAGGGCAGGTTGTACTGACTGCGAAGCAGCTCGGTCATTTGGTTGTAGAGTCGCAGTTGCCGCTTGTCATAATACGAACGCCACATCGCGGTCTCGAGCCGGGCGACTTCGTTAGGATCGAAGCTGCGCATTTGGGATGAGCGCGGGGCGAGAAGATCAAACGCGGTGTAGGCCAGCAGGGCGGCTAAGACAACCAGCAGGAGTTTAGTGATTCTTCGGCGCTTGCGAACCGGGGTGGCGTCGGATCGGGCTGCCGAAGAGCCCCTTACCTCTTCTTCTTCAATTCGAGTTAGTGAACTAGCCATGGATTGCCTCTCGTCTTAATACGGGCTCACGCTCCCACTTGGTTTTCAAGCTCCCATCAAATTGGCCAGTTCCGAGAGGTCTCGAACCTCGTGTGTCGGAAGCGGGCCGCCCGGCTCGACGCTACTGCTCTTCCGGTTCACCCACACGACAGGTATACCAATCTTGCTCGCCGGGACCACGTCGTGAAAATAGCTCTGCGCAGCATGTAGCAACCTTTTGCCGTCAGCGCGAGCCATTGCCTCTTCGAAATGCGCAATACCAGGCTTGTATGACCTGACCTGCTGCGCCGTCACGACCAGATCGAAGTCAACACTGAAGTGTCTCCGCGTGGCCGCCAGGAGATCGTCATCAATATTGGACAGAATTCCGAGCTTGAAGCGGCTTGCGAGTCGCTCAAGGGCAGGATTTGTGTCTTGGAATGGCTTCCAAAGAGGGAGGCTCTCAGCAAGAAAGCCGCACCGGTCCGTTGAAAGTTCCCACCCGAGTGTCGCCGCCAAACGACGTGCCGTCTCGCCAAGCACTTCCCTGTACGAGCGGTATGCCCCCGACTCTACGGCCGGCTCCTCAGCACTGTAAGCCGCGATGATTTGATCGCCATCAAGTTCGACACCATCCTTTGCGGCCTCTGATTGGAAAGCGTTTATGATGCCGGTTTCCCAATCGATGAGAGTGCCGTAACAGTCGAACGTGATTATGTCGAACGGTTCCAGCATTGCATTCTTCGTTCACGTTAGTCCGGTCGTTTGCGATTGGTATGAAAGAGCCGCGGCTCTTTTCAATTTGCGAATTGTCTTTGAACCCTGCGATGAAAGGGAACTACGGCTAATTCCTCTGCCGCGCTACGCCAGTTCATCTTCGGAGTAGATGGTCGAAGTAAGCACAGACTGATATTCAAACAACTCAGAGGCGTCGAAGAACCGAGCGACTTCTTTACTTGCTGTCTCGATCGAATCGGATGCGTGAACGAGGTTAGCCTGAATGCTCATCGCCCAGTCTCCGCGAATAGTTCCTGGGGCGGCTTCGCGTGACTTGGTTATGCCACACAGCCTTCGAACGGTTTCCACGCAGTCGAGGCCTTCCAGACAAATCGCGATCACCGGGGTCAACTGCATGAAGCGCCTCGTGCCGCCGAAGAATGGTTTGTCCGCCAGATGACTGTAGTGTTCGTTCAAAAGCGCGTCAGAAAGCTTCAGGAATTTTATGCCGATCAGCTTCAACCCTTTCTCTTCAAAACGCGTGATAATCTTGCCTATGAGTGCACGTTGAATTGCGTCGGGCTTGATTAGGATCAGAGTCCTCTCCATATTGTCTCCTTGTTGTCGATTTCAAGAATTCAGAATCATAGCGGAGACGTAATCGCGCCGACAAGCAACCACCAATCGTCTATAATGAGCTTCCGCCGCAAATCAGACCGGAGGCCTCGATGAACGAACGAATCAGCGAAGCAGAGTTTCAGCGACACGCCGAGCAGGCTATTAGCGAGTTGGAGCGCGCATTCGGCGAGCTTGCTGAACAGCGAGACATCGACGTTCAAGTCGAAGGCGGCGTGCTTGGCGTCAATTTCGAAGAGGGCGAACCGGGCAAGTTTATCGTGAGCCCCAACTCATCTGTGCGCCAGTTGTGGGTTTCAGCGCGCATGTCCAGTCATAAGTTTGACTGGTCTAGTGAAGTTGGTGAGTTCACGCTCGCCGGGACGAGCGAAACATTGAAGCAGGTGATGACGCGGCTGACTCAGGAACAACTCGGCGATAAGAATCTAGCGCTGTAATCCGAGCCATCCGTCTTTTCATACAGTGAAGCCAAACGCGACTTTGAATAACATAGAGACTCCTTCTGGGCTGGACCCCGCCGAAGCTGGACGGATTTTAACCTGCGCGGACGCGGAGACAGACTTTGGCGAGCGCATAGGGCGCATCTCCGAGTTTTTCCTCGGCCGGCCCTACGTGGAAGGCTCGCTTGGTGGTGGGCCGGATTTGCCCGAAGAGTTGAGGGTGTCTCTGGAAGCGTTTGACTGCGTCACGTACATCGAAACGGTGCTTGCGTTGGCCCGAACGCAGACGACCGATGAATTCGTCGACACGGTTCGCCGGATTCGTTATAAAGACGGCAGGATCGATTGGTTCCATCGCAATCACTATATGGTGGACTGGGCTCGGAACAATGAAGAGTGCGGATACGTCGCCAGCGTGACCGTGGGTCCGGCTACCGTTGAGAAGACCTGTACGCTTGACGTAATCGCAGGGCTGCCTGCGAAGACGACGACCTTTCGCTACTTTCCAAAGCAAAGCCGCGCGGAAGTCGCCGAGCTAGTCGAAACTGGTGATCTGATATTCTTTGTTTCGACCAGCAAAACGCTCGATGTGTTTCATACGGGTCTGTTGGTCAAGCACGAGGGGAACCTTCTTTTGCGGCATGCTACGCGAACCGCCGACGCTGTGATCGAACAAAACCTGAGTGAGTTTATGAGCAACAACAAAATGGCGGGATTCATTCTGTTGGAACCTTTATGCCGACGCTAACCGCGGCCCTGATTTACGCAAACGATCCCCGGTCTTCAGCGCTGGCCGAGCTGCTAGCCGCGAGCCCTGCCGTGACGCGGCTCTTGTTGATCAGTCATGAATCGGCAGAGACGCCCAATCTCTCAACACTCGCTCAGCAAAAAGCACGCGTGGTTCAGAGTGATTTCTTCAGCGGGGCTGCCATCAATCAAATGCTCGATGCCGCCACGACTGATTACCTGTTGTTGTTTCTGCCCGGTGAGCACGTTGAACTCGGACAGCGAGCGATAGAGAAATTGGTTTCCGTAGCGGAAGACTCAGGGGCGGGACTGGTGTATTCCGATTTCAAGGATGACCTTGCCGGCCAGTTAACCGAGCATCCACTGATCGACTATCAGCTCGGCAGTATTCGCGATAGCTTCGACTATGGAGCGCTTATTTTAGTATCGAAGAGCGCGGTAGACTTTGCGGTCCGCAATCACGGGCAGATGAATGAGCGGTTGCGCCTGGCGGGTCTTTACGAGCTTCGCCTGAAGCTTTCGATTGATTCCTCAACTCTGCGAATCCCAGAGCCCCTTTACACCCGCGTTCCAGCCGATCGTCGTGTGAGCGGAGAGCGCCAGTTCGACTATGTCGATCCGCGCCAGCGCGAGTATCAGGTTGAGATGGAGCAAGTCACCACTGAACACCTGAAACGCATCGGCGCTTATCTCTCTCCTGAGTTTCAAACTCTCGCTCGAAGCGAGCAAGACGTTCCAGTTCGAGCGAGCATAGTGATCCCGGTTCGCAATCGGGAACGCACAATCCGTGACGCGGTAATGAGCGCGCTTTCGCAGCAAGCGCCGTTCGATTTCAACGTGATCGTCGTCGACAATCACTCGGCCGACCACACGTCCGCCATACTTGAAGAGATCGCATCGCGAGACAGCAGACTCGTTCATCTTAAACCTTCGCGAAACGACCTGGGCATCGGCGGCTGCTGGAATGAAGC
Organism: Acidobacteriota bacterium; assembly: GCA_038040455.1. Classification (GTDB taxonomy): domain Bacteria; phylum Acidobacteriota; class Blastocatellia; order UBA7656; family UBA7656; genus Onstottus_A. The sequence continues at coordinate 173,730 of JBBPIH010000002.1, read as the reverse complement.
GATCTACTCTTCGCATTGCGGTGAGTACGCAGTGCAGCTGGACTCTGATGATATCTACGCGGACGAGAAGACTCTGGCGAAAATCGTCGCCAAGTTTGAAGAAGGTTCGTATGCGATGGTCATTGGAGCGTACAAGATCGTCAATTTTGAGCTTCAAGAGTTACCGCCCGGCTTGATCGATCATCGTGAGTGGACGCGTGAGAACGGCCGCAACAATGCGCTGAGGATCAACGGACTCGGCGCGCCGCGCGCGTTCTATGTGCCGGTACTCAGGCAGATCGGATTTCCTAACGCGAGCTATGGCGAAGACTACGCCGTCGCTTTGCGAATCAGCCGCGACTATGAGATCGGACGCATCTATGAGCCGATCTATTTCGCGCGGCGCTGGGAAGGGAACTCAGACGCGGCGCTGCCGATCGCTACTGCAAACCGCTATGACGCTTACAAGGACCATTTGCGCACGGTTGAGATACTCGCGCGAAAGAGGATGAACCAGCGATGAACTGGGACGAGAAGATAGTTAGCGGGAGAGAGCTGCGCGCTTATCAGGACGACGAAACCGATCAAAGCCTGGAAGCTCGCGTCGCAGCACTCCTCGACCAGCAATGCGATACCTGGCCGCTGCTTGCCGGCGCTTGCGAAGCGTTCGCGGAGATCCTAACAAGGCGCGTTTCCGTCCAAGAGTCAGAAGTAGTCATTCAACACAACGCTCGGCGCATTCGCAGCACTGCTGCTCCGGTAGACAAAGCATCGGTCGAAAGCCGCCGCTGCTTTCTCTGCCCCGAGAACCTTCCACAGGAAGAGAAGGGAATCGGCTACGGCGGCGATCTGGTCATCCTGTGCAATCCGTTTCCAGTTTTAGATCGGCATCTTTCAATCGTTCATCGCGAACACGTGCCTCAGCAGATCGAAGGAAATGTCGGCGTGCTGCTGTCGCTCGCTCACGATCTAGGATCGAGCTACTTCGTGTTATACAACGGGCCTGAGTGTGGCGCCTCGGCGCCCGATCATCTCCACTTTCAAGCCTGCTCGCGCGCGCTCTTGCCCATCGAAGAAAACCTCTACGAAAACGATCCAACGCTGGTCGAAGATTGCTCGTACTGCGAAGAGACCGCGCAGAATAGGTTCGAGCTGTTCACGCTTGGAGGCTGCGGTCGAAGCGTTGTCGTTTTTCGCGGAGGCAATCGCGATGAGGTTGCGCATTGGGTTTACCAGGTTATCAGGGAGCTCGCGTCGCAGACTGACAAGTCCGAGCCTCTGATTAACATCATCTGCACATACGATCCAAAGCTGTGGACGGTATACCTGTTCCCGCGAGCCAGGCACCGGCCCGCGAGCTTTTACGCCGAAGGAGAATCACGGCTCGTCGTCAGTCCCGGCGCTATCGACATGGCCGGCGTGGTCGTCGTTCCTGAGCGGGCGCACTTCGATAAGATCGACGGCGAGCGCATCTCGTCAATCTATCGGGAAGTAAGCATGAACAGCGAGATCGTGAACGATTTGGTTGACGGGCTCTGCTCGCTGCCCGAACCGGAGGAAGCGGGTTGGTAATCATCGATAAAGAGCCGGTAATCCGAGTCGGCGTCCTTACAGGCGTGCGCGAGGTGAAGTTTGCGCTTGAAGGGCGCTTCGTTACCGCTGATGGCAGATCGGTAAAGGACCGCGATTATGAGGCGTCTGCAGACAACGGCGCAGTGAAGTTGGGAGTGATGAGATCGCCGGAGATCACCCTCTCTCCGATTGACCTTGGTTCGTGTCGCTTCACCGTGCACGGCGTTAGAATCGGCATCGACTTTCACTGGGAGCGCGAAGAGTCGCAGCAGTTTCAGGGCTCGCTGAGACTCGTAGCGGGACCCGAAGGCATAACGCTGATCAACGAACTACCGCTCGAGTCGTATCTGGTGAGCGTGATCTCGTCTGAGATGAGCGCGTCATGCCCACCTGACCTCCTGCGAGCACACGCTATAGTTTCGCGAAGCTGGCTACTGGCGCAGTCAAACAAAGGCGCGATCGATTCAAAACAGATGAGCGCGCCAGGCGAAGCCGCGGAGCAGGAGCTTATCCGGTGGTACGACCGCGAAAGCCATCTCGGCTTCGATGTGTGCGCCGACGATCACTGCCAGAGATATCAAGGCATCTCGAAGGCTTTCTCTGAGGAGGCCTTTGATGCGGTTCGCGACACGCGAGGCAAAGCGCTTATGTACGGCGATGACATTTGTGATGCGCGGTATTCGAAGAGCTGCGGAGGGATGACCGAGCTTTATCGAGCGGCCTGGGAAGACAAAGTTGTGCCATATCTTACCTCCGTGTACGATGTGCCGGGCAGCGAGCCGTCCGGATACCGGATGCCTCTTTCGGTAGAAGCCAACGCCGAAGCATGGATAACGTCATCGCCTCCGGCCTACTGCGGCTCAGTCACCGGGGAACTGCTCGCGCGAATTGTGCCGGCCTTCGATCAAGAAACGCCGGACTTCTTTCGCTGGAAGGTTGACTACTCGCAGGAGGAGCTGAGTGAACTTGTACACTCACGGCTGAAGGTTGACCTCGGCCGCATCCGCGCGTTGAAGCCCCTCGAACGCGGCGAGTCAGGACGGATCATCAAGCTCAGGATCATTGGTGAGAAACGAACGCTGGTCATCGGCAAGGAGCTTGAGATTCGGAGGGCGTTGTCGCGTTCGCATCTGTACAGCTCGGCGTTCGTAGTTCGAGCGGCGCAAGGGCATCTTTCAGACTATCCCGCGCGTTTCACCCTGATCGGGGCGGGATGGGGTCACGGGGTTGGGCTTTGCCAGATTGGAGCTGCGGTGATGGCAGATCGCGGGAACGGTCACGAGCAAATACTCTTTCACTATTTCAAAGGCGCGAGGATTGTAGATCTCTATTGAGGTCGGCCACGTGACAGGAACGATCACCTACACCAACATCGTCTCTCGACTATTAGAAGCGATACCGGAGTTTCAGCCTGACCGTGAAGATGTGACGGACAATCTGGTGTATCTCGTGTTCGGGGATCTGATTCGTTTCGCCAAGCGTGAGCTTGAGGGCCAATCAAGCGGCGAATTGTTGCAACGAGTATTTACCTTTCTCGAGGAAGCCGCGCGATCTCAGGATCTGCGTGTGACCGAAATGTTGCGCGATGCTCTACACGACTTAGCAATTCCGGACCCTGATAAAGCTAAGAGTGTCATGGGTTCGTTTTACACGCAAGCTATTCGGGAAGGTGGTGAAGGAAGTCTACGGGTGAGCAGAGGACTGTAACATACGCTTCGTTAGTGAAGGAGCGGTATCCGCGCAGATCCGCTAAATCAGTGTCATCGGTGGTCTATGCGGCGCTGGCAATGCGATTCTTACGAGCTCATAGACCACCGATGACACGGGTTTGACGGATTCGCACGGATTTCGTACCCATTTGATCGCTAGCGAAACGGCTGTTACAAGTCACTAGGTTTTTGATCCCCAATGCAGAGCACAGATCATTTTTCTTACGACGAGTATGATCGTTTGACTCGCGCCTACGTCAACGAACAGGGCGCCGTGGACTATGCGGGTTTGAAGAAGGAGCTGGCTGCGCTGAAAGACTTCATCGAGCAACTTGCCGCCGCGAGTCCCGAGAACAAGCCTGAATGGTTTCCCAATGAAGACGAACGCAAGCGCTACTACTTGACGGCGTACAATGCGTACATTCTGTTCTATGCGGCGGCGGCCTATCCGGATAGGCACGGGCTGTGGTCGAAGCTTGGATGGTTCAAGAACAAGGACATCATTCTAGGCGGGCGCAACTTGACGCTCAACGACCTGGAGCACAACATCATTCGCAAAGAGTTTCTAGATCCGCGAATTTACTTTGCTCTGAACTGCGGCGCAAAGAGTTGTCCTGCTTTGAAGGCTGGCGTCATCGCGCAGAACGCGACCGAGAGTGAACTTGAAGAAGCCGCTCGGCGTTTCATCAACGATCCCGCCAACGTACGCTTCGACGAATCCAGTCTCACGCTGTTTCTCTCTAGGATCTTCGACTGGTTCGAAGGGGACTTCCTCAACTACCTGCGAGTCAATCGGGGAGTTGCGGGGCCGCACGTCGCTCAGTATGTGGCGCTCTACCTTGGCGGCTCCAGCGCGCAGACGCTAGCCAATATCCCGCCTACCGCCCTAACGATCAATTACCTGGACTACGACAAAGGGCTCAACGAGCAATGATGCGGCAATAGGTCGGCCCCCACGCAGCAACTCGCCATGAAAGCCACTGGCTGCGCGCCTCTGGGAAAAGCTGATCCCACAATCGGACACAGAAGGAATTGCGGATTTCGGATTTCGGATTGCGGATTGCCCCGCGTCCTCTAGTCAAAGTCTATCAACCCCGCCCCAACCCTTCGGTGTGACTGGGACTTAACAGGCAAAAACGCCTCCGCCATCTGATCATCAATCCGCAATCCGAAATCCGCAATCCGCAACTCGACTCTGGCACGCCGCTTGGCTAGTGAACCCGCGTAACAACGCTCTAGAAACCGCCTCTTCGACGGGCGTTAGGAAGGGTGTTAGGTGTCAGGCTCTGGGCACACGGCCGAACACCTAACACCCATATAGTTTTCGGCGATATATCGCCACGTTATCCTCTTAGCAGGGTGCTGAAAAAGCCAAAAGGGCCTCTCCCAGGGGAGTGCTGATAATCCCACCAACGCAGTTGGTGGATCGTTCATACATGGCCTACAAGCAAGAACGCAGCGTGCTTTTGAATCCCACCAACGCAGTTGGTGGATCGTTCATACCCAGCCTAACTCTACTCTCGGATTCACTTTCCGGCTGATCAGGGCCAGGTCGGATATGAACGATCCACCAACTGCGTTGGTTGGATTCGGGACCGCCGCCCAGTGTCCCGTGTAGGCTGAGTATGAACGCACCACCAACTGCGTTGGTGGGATTGCACCTGAATATTGCCTGTCATCGACTTTTTCAGCAGCCTGCTAAGCGTGAGGATGGTGAATGAACAAATCCCCATCCTCACTTTTGTATCCGGAATCTCCCGTAAGAAACCAGTCTCCAATAAAAGACGCAGCGGTGCGGTCGGCCGCATTGTGAAACTCAGTGAACAGAGCGGGATCGGATTTGTGAACAGCGACGCGGCCAGTCTTGCCAGGCGTCAGAACGCTGCCGCTGTCATCGATGATCTCGATTGAGCGTCCCGGTGCAGCCCGGCCCGCGGAACCGACGCGGGTTGCAAACCATCGTTCGCATCCTCCAACTACCCAGCCGGTTTCTGGCTTGCCATAGACTTCGGTCAGCGTGACGCCCAGCTTGTCTTTCGCCCAATCGAGCATCGGCGGCGACAGCGGGCCATCGCTCACAAGTGTTCGGAGCTTCAGTTCCAAGCGTTCGCGAGGTTCAGGCTCAGACTCAGCAGGCGTCATCAGTTGGGGTGAAGGGATGAATGCATGCGTGACTTCGCATCGTTCGATTAACGGCAGCGGCCTGGCGCAGTCCTCGGACGCCGCTGCCACCACCGAGCAGCCGGACCACCACGCGGGATAGAGCATTCCGAGCACTGGACCTGGCGAGGACCAATCATCAGCCGCCCAAAACACCGAGTCGCCCTCACACTCCAGGTTGCTGAACATCTGGAACGCGGTGAGATTACCGATGACCGAGCGGTGGCTGTGAACAACACCTGCCGGCTTGCCCTGCGACTCGACGTAGAAAATGAAGGCGCTCGAGTTCGCATCTGCTTCCACAACATCGAAGTCAGAAGACGCGCGATCGACCTCGCTCCAGAAGTCTCTGTACCTGGCATCCGGAGCCTCTGGTCTGAGGTCGCGAACAACAAAGTGAGATTCCAGATTGGGCAAGTTTCGAGAGGTTTCAACTCTGGCGTAGATCGACTCGTCGACCACGACGGCCTTAGCGCTGCTGTCCGCCAACGCGTGCTCAAGCAAGGCAGCGTCAGAAACCATCGGTAGCGGAACGACCACCGCACCGGTCTTAAGAGCGCCGAGATGCGCAACGGCCAGCGATGCTGACTGCGGCAGTATGACCGCTACCGAGTCGCCCTGGTTAATTCCTGATTCGGAAAGTGCCATCGCGAACTTGTCGGATAGAAAGTCGAGCCCAGCGAAGGTGTAAGTGTTGGTTCCCGCTTCCTTCACTTCATTGAGAGCGATGCGAGTGACGGCGTCAGCATGCTTGCGGCAGATAGCGCTGGCGATGTTGAAGTGCTCAGGAATCACCCAGCGAAACTCTCGGCAGGCTTGCTCGTAGCTTTCGAATCGTTCGAGATGTGGAGTGGGATCGATCATGAGCTGCGGATTGAGAATCGAAGATCGAGAATTGAGGATCGAAGATTGAGGATAGGGGTAGACTACAGACGCGTCCACGGAGTGAGAGCGAAATCGAAGATGCAACCGTCAAGCGTTGCGTGATTGCCCTTATCTTCGATCCTCAACCCTCTATTCTCGATCCTCCATACTCTATCGTCTATCCTCTATCTTCTATCCTCTAACCTGGATTCTCAGTCGGCCGCTTCGCTTGCCGCTCTAACTGGTTCGCTCGCGTGATCCATGACCAGATGAGCTATGCGCTCGCGATGATAGGTCGCGTCACCGAACATCAGCTCCGAAGCTTTAGATCGCTTGTAGTAGAAGTGAATGTTTTCGTCCCATGTGAACCCGATTCCGCCGTGTACCTGGACTGCCAGGTTGCCAACCTCGCGATATCCGTCGCTCGCATACGCTTTAGCCATAGAAACGGAAAGAGGAGCCTGTGCCGGGTCGTTGCCCATCAGCCACGCTGCGTAATAAACAGCCGAGCGCGCGCTTTCCGTCATCAGCAGCATATTGGCGCAGTGGTGCTGAACGGCTTGAAACTGGCCGATCGGTTTGCCGAATTGCTTGCGGGTCTTGGCGTACTCGACCGAAGCTTCAAGCAGCAACTGCATTCCGCCCACCATCTCTGCTGAGACCGCCAGCGTTGCCACGTCGAACGCGTAATCCAGTGCCGCGCGCGCCTTGCCACCGTCGGCCATCACGTCTTCCGTGTTAACCATAACGTCGTTGAACTCAACCGCACACAGAAGGCGAGTTACATCAATACCCGGCATCGGCTTGATCGTTACGCCGGATGTGGCGGCATCTACAAACGCGATTACAAGTTCCGAGCCTGCGCGGGCTACCGTGATTATGCAATCGGCCACCGAAGCGTCGCTCACGAACAGCTTCTTGCCAGTGAGCTTGAAGCCACCCTCAACAGGAGTCGCGGCCATCGTAACGGCTTCGGGATTCCAATTGGCGCTCTCTTCCAGCAACGCGACGGTCGCTTTCGATCGGCCCTCGCAGATCGCCTGAAGCCGCTTCGCGCGGTAGTCCGGTGAACAAGCCTTCTCGATCAGCGAGCCCGCGAGCGCCACGGTCGAAAGAAACGCACCGGGCACAAGCGCGCGCCCCATCTCTTCGAACGCTACTGCCAACTCGACCATGCCCAACCCGAGCCCGCCGTCCTCTTCGGAAAAGATCAAGCCGGTCCAACCTTGTTCCACCAGTTTATTCCAAACAGCATCAGAATAAGGCGCGTTCTTCTCGATCATCTCGCGCACAAGGGTGGGCGGGCACTCCTGCGCAAAGAGTTCACGTGCCGAGCGCTGAAAGAGTTTCTGAGTTTCGTTTAGTTCAAATTCCATGTTTCGTCTCCTGGGGCTCTTTGCGTCTTAGCGAGTGTCCCTGGGAGCGCAGGCATCCCTGCCTGCTTGGCGTTGCCGGAGAAGAGGCAGGCAGGGATGCCTGCGCTCCCAGGGACACCCCGCAAAGAACGCAAAAAATCAATAGCTCTTGGGCAGACCCAGCACGAAGTGGCCGATAATGTTGCGCTGTATCTCGGACGTTCCGGCTTCAATCGTGTTGCCTCGAGACCGAAGATAAGCATGGGCCCACTGCCCGTGATCGATCGCGTAGTCGCTCTCTTTCGTCAACTGACCATATGGGCCGAGCATCTCCATAGCCACTTGCTGCATGCGCTGATTCATCTCGCTCCAGAATATCTTTTGAATCGAGCCTTCGGGGCCGGGCACATTCGTCTTGGCCATCCTCGTGGTTGCGCGCATTTGATTGAGCCGGAAGATCTCGATCTCGGCATAGATCTGCGAGAGCTTCTGGCGAATGATCGGGTCTTCGCTTGCCATGCGGCCGTTGCGATGGGTGGTCCGAGAGAGTTCAATCAGTCTCTCGATCTGACGCTTGAAGGTGATCTGAAGGCTTGCTCCCAGCGTTCCACGCTCGAACATCAACGTGGCTATGGCGATGTTCCAACCGTCGTTCACCTTGCCTACTACATTTTCAACCGGCACCACCACGTTCTGAAAAGAGACCTCGTTGAATTCCGAGTCACCGGTCATCTGTTTCAATGGTCGCACGGTGATTCCCGGGCTGTGCATGTCGATAAGCATGTAGGTCAGACCCTTGTGCTTGGGAACATCCGGGTCCGTGCGCACAACGGCAAAGCACCAATCGGCGAAATGTCCGAAGCTCGTCCATGTCTTCTGGCCATTCACGACGAAGTGATCGCCTTCCAGCACGGCTTCTGACCTGAGCGCCGCGAGATCAGAACCGGCGTTTGGCTCGGAGTATCCCTGACACCAGATTTCATCGGCGCCGAGGATAGGTGCAAGAAAGCGTTTCTTCTGGGCTTCGCTGCCATAGGCAATCAGCGTCGGACCCAACAGAGAGACTCCAAGGACATTTATCAGCGAAGGCGCGGCGGCGCGAGCCATCTCTTCGATGAAGATGGTCTGCTCGATCAACGTCGCGCCTCGGCCGCCATATTCTTTGGGCCAATGGATGCCCACCCATCCTGCTTCGTACATCTGCTTCTGCCAGGCGCGAAGAAATTCGAAGCGCTGCCTGGAGTCTTCGTCGTGAAAGCCGGCAGGATCCCAGCTTTCAGGGATGTTGGAATGAAGCCAGGCCCGGAACTCATCGCGAAAATGCTGCTCGGCCGGGGTCGGATTAAGGTCCATGTTTTATCCTCGCTGTGATTCTCTTTAGGTTGATGTGGGTCGCACATTATAGCGCGTCATTCGGAATCCCACCAACGCAGTTGGTGGATCGTTCATATCCAGCCTACAAAACGACGGGCACGCTCCATTCGGAATCCCACCAACGCAGTTGGTGGATCGTTCATATCCAGCCTAAAGGGTCAGTGAGGTTGCTTTCGCAGGTCGCGTATCAACCATTCACCAACTTGCGTTGATGGGATTAGAGAAAGTACGGAACGGCTGCTGTATCCTAGGTCGGGTATGAACGATCCACCAACTGCGTTGGTGGGATTCGGGACGGGCGTGCGGTAGCCGAGATGTAGGCTGAGTATGAACGATCCACCAACTGCGTTGGTGGGATTCGGGAGAGAAAATGTCCAAACGCCAGGCCGCGGACCGAGGGTCTGCGGTACACGACCGGCTCAAAGCAGTTACTCGGCTTTTTGAAGCTGACACGAGATCATGGTAAATTCATCGCTCATACCAGTCCGGGTCCACTTTGGCTCGGAACGATTGGAAAGGAATATTCACGATGCGCAAAGATACAGTGCTCCTGCTGCTCCTGGCTTTTTTCCTCGGCGCCTGCAGCAATTCCTCGACTGCCAACAAAAACTCTGCGGCTCCTCAACCCTCATTGGAGGCTAAGGATATCGAAGGGAATTCTGCACTTCTCCGGGCGGTGAACAGCGGCGACACCGTTGAAGTGCGCCGGTTGGTCGAAGCTGGAGCGGACGTGAATACGGCCAGCAATTCGGGAGTCACACCGCTGATGAACGCAGCGGGGATGGGGAACAAGGAAGCAGTCGAGTTGCTGATACAGAAGGGCGCGGATGTGAATCACCGGACATCGGGGAACTACACGCCTCTGATGCAAGCAGCACTTGTGGGGCAGACTGAGATTGTTAAGATTCTACTCGACGCAGGGGCCGACCCATCTGTAAAAGACGCGGGCGGCCGAACCGCGATCACTTACGCGCAAGAGCAAAAGCACGAGGATCTCGCCCAGCTAATAAAGCAAACGATGTCGTCGCAGAGTGCGGGCAAGAAGTGAGTAGGCGACTGGTTATAGTCCCCTACTGATTCGACAACGATCCCTGCACAAACGCCGACACATCCCGCTTCAACTGTGCAAGCGACTTCATTTCGATGTACATCATGTGCCCGGCTTCGTAGAACCCGAGTTTGATATTGCCGCGAAGACTTGGATCCAGCCCCATGTGGTCGAGCGTGTACTGGGCCGCGAAGTACGGCGTCGCAAGATCGTAAAAGCCACACGCGACGAACAGCTTCAAGTGAGGGTTTTTCGCAAACGCACTGCGCAACGACTCGCTCGTGTCTGCGTACGAGTTGTCCGAGCCAAAATCCCAACGGCCAACACCGCCGCCGAGAATGTAGTACTCGAGGTCGGACTTGTATCCCAGCTCGGTGCGAACGTAGCTGTTGAACGTCGCGGTGTAAGGCGGCCGTATCGCTGCGTTGCTCGGATCGAAGTCTGGCCGCTCCGACACGCCGGACGCGTCGAAGCCTTTGAAGCGGCTGTCTAATCGCCCGACCGTTCGCCTCTGATCGCGAAGCAGTTCTTTGTCGAAGCGCATGATCTCGATGCGCAGGTTGGCATTGTCGATATAGGTCTTGCTCAAACCGGTGTACCGCGCGAGCTTGTTGATGATCCCCTGACGTTCCTCCGAAGGCAGCCGATCACCTTTCGCCAGTGCAACGGTGTAGTCCGTGGTCGCCCACTTCTCGACTTCATCCAGCACTTTTCTCAAGGGCTGTTGTTGCAGATCGTCCGGAAGCTTCTTGTGATACCACGCTGTCGCGGCATAGGTCGGCAGAAACAGAACCCATGGCAAATCGTTGCCCTGCGCGAACCTGGCCGTCTGAAAGTTAAGGATCGTCGAGATCAAAATGACTCCGTTGAATGCGATCCCTTTATCGACCAGATAGCCCGACAGCCCGGCGGCGCGCGTGGTGCCATAGCTCTCGCCCACCAGAAACAGGGGCGACGACCAGCGCTCGTATCGCGTGATGTACATCCGTATGAACTCGCCGACGGATTCGATGTCTCCGCGCAGCCCGAAAAACTTGCTGGCAAGCTCCGGCTTCACTGCGCGGCTGTAGCCTGTGCCCACAGGATCGATGAAGACGAGGTCAGTCTGATCGAGCCATGTCTGGTCGTTGTCCACGAGCTGATAGGGCGGAGCCGGCATTCCCCCATCGTCCAGCATCTTCACCCGCCGCGGCCCGAGCGCCCCGAGGTGCAGCCACACCGACGCGGAGCCAGGCCCGCCGTTGAATGAGAACATCAGCGGGCGCTGGGGTGCGCTGCCGGCGCCGTCGAGTGTGTAAGCCATGAAGAAGATATTGGCTTCGGTGTCGCCTGCGGCGTTCTTGATAGGCATCATTCCAGTGGTGACGGTGTACTTGAGCACCTTGCCGTTGACTTTGACTTCGTGCCGGGTGATGACCGGTTTCTCTTCGATGGGCGCGGGGGGCGCGGGCTTTTCTTTGTCCGCCGGTTTGTCGGTGGGCCTCTGGGCCTCGGCCGGTCTTGCCTGAGAGTCCGCGGATCTCTGAGGTGGTTGTTGGAAAGGAGCGAGCAGCGCAAAAAATAGAAGAGTGATAGGTGCGATCATGACCTTGACCTCCAGTGCAGTTGGAACCTGATAAGCGTGAGCCGCGATTGTCTGACAAGGAAGAGCAGAAATCAACCGCAGAAGAGTGCAATCCCATAGGACAATGGGCTTAGGTCTTCGTCTCCGAATTGCGAGGCTCTCCGAATTGCATTGCGAGTGCAAAACCGCACGCGCACTCGCCTCGCTCGGGTGCGCGTCAGAATGTCGCGCTACCCACCTCGACAGAGACCGTGTCAAAACCCGAACGACACCGACCACAGTTTTCCATTAGCCCAGGCGTTCACGCCTGGGTCACGAGTGCCGACCCGATCACATAGCCCGGTTCACCGGGCTTTGGTTTGGCCTTCAGGCAAAGGTTCGTGTCAGGATTCGACATTCAAAAGCTAAAGCTGCGTGGGAAGCCCCGTGAACGGGGCTAGCTAATCCATCCCCACACGCAACCCAGGCGTGAACGCCTGGGCTAATGGAAAACCGACCCCAGGCGTTGACAGTGGTGGGTATGCGCGAAAATCTGACGCCCACCCGCCTCGCTCATTAACCTTGAAACAGAGCCGCGCGTGGCTCTATATTTAGCGTGCTGCTACCCGGCGGTGCCCCCCGATAGAGTTGCTTCTGAGGATCACGCAGAGACCAAACGCTACTTACCAAAAGAATCGGTGCATCATGAGACGAAACGTCATGTGGATCATAGTCTTAATAGCGCTTGACATAGTGCCTGCCGGGGCAGCGCACGCCCAGAGGAAGGCGGGGTCGCCAGCCGAGACGGTCGTCAGCTTCTATCGCGCGCTGAAAGAGAAGCGCTATGTCGAGGGCTTCCGGCATTCTGTTTATCGCAACGCTGTTAAAGGGCTCACGGCTGCGGAACTTCAGGACCTCGCGCCGGACTTCGCGCGAACGTTCGCGGCAATTCCGGACAAGATTGAACCGAGCGGCGAGCAGATAACCGGCGACAAGGCGACGGTCTCCTTGAAATTCGGAGGAGCAGACGAGCCTCAGCAGGTTGGGCTCGTGCGGGTTGGCAGTGAATGGCTGGTCGGCGATCGGGAAACTTTGGCGCTTGTTAATTCGCAGGATCGCGCTTTCTTCTTCAACGCTCGAATGCTGGTGAACGAAGGCGAAGCGTATGAGATGCTCCAGCGAATCGTCGGCGCGGAGATCATCTACTCACGGAAGTTCGCGGGAAAGAACGCATCGCTTCAGGAATTGATAAGACTCGGCGGTGTGCCCAGGGACATCGAAGACGGCGAAGCAAGCGGTTACAGGTTTGCGTTGACTGTGAGCGCTGATGAGAAATCGTTCTCTGCTACGGCTTCGCCGGTAAGTTATGGCAAGACTGGCAAGGTTTCTTTCTACGCAGATATCAATGGCCTCCACGGCGAGGATGTGAAGGGTCAGCAGTCGACTTCCCGATCTCCGATTTACCGGCCAAACTGAGTATTGGGCGGCGCGTTCTATATGGCGGTGAACGCCAAGCGTCAGTGGGCGCACGACGAGCACTCGGATCGCAGATGAACACCGATTCGCTCGCTCCGCTGCACGCCCGAGTTAGGCGCCCGGAGCCAAGACGTGCTCTGACTGGTCCTCTCCCTCGATTTGGTAAATGTCGAAGGCGAGCCCAGCATTAAGCTGGCATATCCCCGCGATACAGTCGCTCGCAAGGACAGGCCCCGTACCTGCGTACGGGTAGCTCGATTCCCATAGCACGTCGAAATAAGTTTCCCCACCTTTTGCAAACGTTAGGATAGCGTTCCTGTGGGGGAGCAGGATGCGGAGCAGAAACCTGATATGTTCGTTAATATCTTTCGCTTCTAGCTCTCCCTCAACTTTCCCTTGAGAACTCAGGCTCCAGAATCCATGCGTCGAGGGCGGAACAGAGCGGTAAGTCTGCCGACACGCCGAGGGCCCTTGTCACCCTCATCAGGGTCTAGTGCTGGGGAGGATAGTTGAAAGCTCACGGCAACTCTACCGCGAGGCATGAAGTTCGTTGATGCTCATAATCTTTGCGCAGTTACCTAATCCTCAACAGAAGCCTAACTACTTCTTGAGCGCCACGATGGTCGCGCCCGTGCCGCCTTCATTCGGAGGAGCAGGGTTAAAGCGATCGACGTGAGCGTGACCCGTCAGAAGCTCCGCGATCGCTCTTCGCAAAGCGCCCTTGCCATGCCCGTGAACTATACGCACAGTTTCGGCACCTGCCATATACGCTTCGTCCAGGAACTTGTCGACGCGATCGGTGGCTTGGTCAACCGTCGCGCCGATCACTTTGATCTCGGGCGTGAAATGCTCATCGACGCTTACCTCTGCGCTGACGCCGCGCGGCAGTGCAGCGGCATGCTTCGAGGCCGGGGCCGCGGCGGCTTTCGTCAGTTGAATCTCATCACGCTTCGCGCGAAACCTGAGCGAGCCTACAAGCACCGTGTACTCGCCATCGTTCACCGATTCAACCGTGCCTTCTTGATCCAGTGTCTTTATCTTAACCCGGTCGCGTTCGTGTATCTCGGCAAGGTCTAATTCAAATTCAATCCCGGTCGTCGGCTGGACCTCGGCGGTACGCGCCACGGAAGCGGCCGGCGCCGGGGCGCTCGCGACTTGCTTGCGTAGCCGCACGCCGGCCGAGCGGCGTAGCTCAGCGCCACGCGCTTCCGTTTCTTTCTTCAACCGCGCGGCGGTGACTCGATCGTTGACAGTCTTGAGCAGGCGCTCGCTTTCGGCGCTGAAGTCGCGAATCACCTGCGCAAGCTGGCTCTCGAAAGCTTTTTGCCGTTCAACCTCGCGCTGCACGAAATCAAGATCGAGACGAGCGTACTTGTCGGCTGTGGCCTGGCGCTCTTCTTCAAGTGCTGCTCGCAGACTCTCCTGCTCATCGACAAGCCTCTTGAGTTGCTTCAGGTAATCACTTGCCTGAGTGTGAGCCGGGTCCAGCAACGTGTTCGCCTCATCGATGATCTCATCCGGAAGATTCATTCGCCGCGCAATATCAAGACCGGCGGATGCGCCAGCTACGCCGACGATTAATCGGTAAGTCGGTCTCAGCGTCACTTCATCGAACTCAACGGAAGCATTCAGCACTCCTTCGGCTTGTGACGCCCAGGTCTTCAGCGGGTTGTAGTGGGTCGTGGCGATCGTCGTTGCTCTCGCTCGGTGAAAGAAGTCGACGATTGCAACGCCCAAGGCCGCGCCTTCGTCGGGGTCCGTTCCGGTGCCAACCTCGTCGAGCAGAATCAGCGCCGGCGGCGAAACGGGCGTTGAAAGGCCTTGGGCCATCTCGGCGATGTTGCGAATGTGAGCCGTGAATGTCGACAAGTTCGCGGCAATCGACTGTTGATCCCCGATGTCGGCGAGCACCTGACCGAAGACCGGCAGCGTCGCGCGAGCCGCGGGAACGTGCAGTCCGCTCTGCGCCATCAGCGCAATGAGACCAACGGTCTTGACGACGACCGTCTTGCCCCCGGCGTTCGGCCCGCTGATGACTATCGTTTGATGAGCTTCGTCCATCTTGAGCGAGATCGGAACCGCTTTTCCGCCCATTCGCTTAAGCTGGTGCTCGAGCAGCAGATGACGCGTGTCTTCGAGCAGCAGAGCACTGCCCTCGATCATCTCGGGCCGTACACAGTTGAATTCAGCAGAGAGCCTTGCCTTTGCGTGTGTGAAGTCGATCTCGGCGAGCGCGTCGGCGACGGCCGCTATGCCGCTGAGGTTCGATCTGAACGCCTCGGTTATTTCGAGGAGGATGCGCGCGATTTCGATCTCTTCTTCCTCGCGAAGCCGGACCATCTCGTTGTTTTGATCGATGATCGTCAGCGGCTCGACGAACGTCGTCTGGCCGCTGGAGGAAAGCCCATGCATGACCCCGGGCACTTGCCCGCGCGAATCCGTGCGCACCGGAATCACAAAGCGTCCGTTTCGAACCGTGACAATGTCTTCCTGGATCGCAGAGGGCGCGCGCTCGTGCATGAGCGATTCGAGATTGCGATAGATTCGCCCTCGGCGCTCGTTGAGTTCGCGGCGTATGCGGCGCAGCACTGGACTAGCGCTATCGTCGATCTCTCCAGTGGGTAGAATCTTGCCGCGTATCGAAGCAAGCATGCGCCGAAGATCGGGGACGCGCCCGGCGATTGCTGACAGTTGAGGGTAGCGGCCCCTGATGTCAAGATCGCCAAACTGCGCTCGAACATCCATGCCTGCGGAAATCACTCGCTGAAGCTCGAGTATCTGCAGTGGTTCAAGACTGGTTCCTTGAACTTGAAGCTCGGCCAATGAGCCTTCAGGATCGGCCACATCGCTAAGGCCAAACGACCCGCCGGTCGCGAGATAGTTGACGCACTCGGTCGTTCGATCGAGTTCGCCATTGATGTGATCGCGATCAGTGGAAGGCACGAGCGCCATCACCCGCTTGCGCCCGAGCGGAGTTTGCACGTGCCGCGCTAATAAAGCGACCAGCGATTCGAGATCGAGAGTTTTGAAAGTGCGCTCATCCATGAGGAGCTCTTTGGAGCCTCTTCGCAAAGGAGAAATCTTACGCCGCGCGTTCGAATGAGGTCAACGCACACTTAATCCGAATGTTTTCTCTGCGTAACCTTTGCGACCTCTGCGTCTCTGCGGTGAAGCCAACGCCGAGAAACACTCACCGCAGAGACGCCGAGAACGCAGAGAGGGCGCCGAGAGTTGAAGTCAGGACATACTCCGCGGTTTGGTCCGTTGTGCCTCACTCGGCTTTTCCTTATAATGCGCTGCCATGCAAGGACCGACTTAAGCGCACGCGGGTGAACTAAGCGCAGAGGATGAAGCCGAGATGGAAGAAACGGGAGTTGGAAAGGTCGAAGTGAGGCCAGCGCACACTCCAGGCGAGCGGCGGCGCTTTATCGAGTTCCCATACCAACTCTATCGCGGCAACCCTCATTGGATCGCCCCGCTGAGGATCGCTCAAAAAGACATCCTAAACAGAAAACGACATCCTTTCTACAAGACGTCAGACGTCGAGATGTTTCTTGCCCATCGCGATGGCCGAGTCGTTGGCCGCATCATGGCCATTCTCAATCATGCGCATAACGAGTTCCATAACGAACGCCTGGGTTTCTTTGGTTTCTTCGAGGTCGAGAATGATCAGCAGACGGCGGCGGCGCTGCTCGATGCCGCGCGAGACTGGGTGCGATCGCGTGGCTCTGAAGTCATTCGCGGGCCGGTGAATCCTTCGACTAACTACGAGTGCGCTCTGTTGGTCGACGGCTTCGATCTGGACCCGATGGTCATGATGCCCTACAACCCGCCGTACTATGCCGAGCTTCTTGAGATGTATGGGATGAAGAAAGCGATGGACCTTTACGCGTACGACATCGCGGCGGACTACTTCAACCACTCGAACAAACTGCAACGCGTTGCCGAGCGGCTCCGGCAGAAGAGCAACATAAGAGTTAGAACCGTCAACATGAAAGACTTCAGGAACGAAGTCGAGATAGTCCGGCAGATCTACAACGACGCGTGGAGCCGCAATTGGGGCTTTGTCCCGATGAGCGAAGAAGAGTTCGACCATCTGGCGAAAGACCTCAAGCAGATAGTTGATCCGCGAGTGGTTATGATCGCGGAGCAACAGATTGATGGAGGCAGCCCCCGGCCAGTCGGATTTCTCCTTGCAGTGCCCGACGTCAATCGCGCGCTCAAGAAGATCAAAGGGCGTTTGCTGCCGTTTGGATTGTTGAAGCTTCTATGGCACTCGCGCAAGATCAGCTCGATTCGGGTTATCACGATGGGCGGCATTCTCGAATACCAAAACCTGGGTATGGGTGCGATTCTCCTCGACGAGATATATCAGCGTGGACCGGCAGCCGGCTTTCCCACCGGAGAAATGAGTTGGGTGCTCGAGAACAACTTGATGATGAACCGGGCGGCTGGACTGATCGGGGGACGCCGTTCCAAGACGTATCGGATTTATGAAATGCCGGCCTGAGCGCGCCCGCTGGACCTTCGGCGAAGATTTTCAGCGTGCTATGATTAATTCAAAAGTGCGAGGCGGAGGTCTAATCAATGCGCAAGCTAATCGGCGTTGTGGTATTGCTTATCATCGTAGGCGGAGTGGGATATTACGTCTACACCCACGGCTGGAAGACGCCTGAGAGCTTCCGTTCGCTTTTCTCGTCGTCAGGTGATGCCGATACTGCGAGAAAGGTAAAGACCGCGCTAGGGCTCTCGAAGCGTCTGGCGGGCTTCGACATCGGGGTCAACGCGAGTGCCGGAGTGGTTACGGTCACCGGCCAGGTCCCTTCCGAAGATATAAAATCGCTTGCCGGCGCGATCGCTCGCGACACGCCCGGCGTGACAGATGTGAAGAATGAGATCGCGGTGGACCCCGCAGCTCAGCCCTCCAGCGAAAGCGTTCACGTGGAAGACCTCGAGATTCGAGTGGCGATACTCGAAGCTCTTGCTCGTAGCCGTGAGCTTGGGGGGAAGAGCATCGACGTCAAGGTTGAGAACAGAACGGTCACTCTGTCGGGATCGGTCGAGACTCCAACCCAACGCAACGGAGCCGAACAGATCGCGCGCGCGGTGGATGGCGTAGCAGGAGTGACTAACAACCTTGCGGTTACCAACCCGCAAGCCGCAACCGAGCCGCCCACCGCAGGTTCGCCCCCGGCCGATTCGACTACCGACCTTGCGAAGCGCATTCAGTTCGAGTTGTACCAGACCGATGCGTTCAACACTCGCACGATTCAAGTCAAGGCTGAGGATGGCGCGGTCACGCTTTCAGGGGGTGTAAGGTCCCGCGCCGAACAGTTGCTCGCCGAACGCGTCGCGCAGAGCGTTTCCGGAGTTAAGAAGGTGGTCAATGAATTGAAGGTGACGGCTGCGACCGCGCGACCGGGAGTTTAGAGTTCAAGCTTCAGCTTGCTCCCAGCCAGGAGTTTAGAGTTCAAGCTTCAACTTGCTCCCAGCCAGGAGTTTAGAGTTCAAGCTTTAGCTTGCTCCCGGCGCTTGCAGGAGTTTAGAGTTCAAGCTTTAGCTTGCTCCCGGCGCTTGCAACCTAAAGGTTGAACTCTGAACTCTGAACTCTGAACTCTGAACTCGGGACTACGAACTGTTGGCTTGGCTGTAAGAAATGGCCCTACTCAACCGTTTGATGTATCATCGCGCTTACGAGCTTCCGGGCAGGGAAGTCCTCCCGTCCGCGACCGTCCGACTAAGGCAAAGGTGGAACGAGCAGAGCGCACAAGAAAATGGCACCGCGTCGAGCTTAACGCGACCCGCATATTCCAGCGGCTTCGTCTCCCTAACAATCAAAAGTATTTTGTCCTTACCATTACAATAGCCATCGCCTGCGGACTTGTCGCCGTCAGTTATCACCTACTGATCAAGCTGATTTCTGCGAACCTGATCGAACGAGCGATCGCGATTCAAGGCCCGAGCCGCGTTGCCTGGATGCTGATCATTCCTACCGCGGGAGGACTGGCCGCCGGGTTGTTGATTCACCACTTCGCCCCCGATGCGCAGGGCAGCGGCATCCCTCAGGTGAAGATCGCCTACTCGATGAACTACGGTCGAGTCCCGATGCGCACGGCCGCAGGAAAAGCAGTGATCTCGGCGTTGTGCGTCGGCTCAGGCGCAAGCCTCGGACGTGAAGGCCCGACCGTTCAGATTTGCGCGGCTTTGTCTCACGCGATCGCGCGGATGTTTTCGATCCCACGGCGCAAGCAAATGAACCAGCTTCCCGTGGGGGCCGCCGCCGCCATCGCCGCAGCTTTTAACACACCGATCGCCGCTGTAACGTTTGCCCTTGAAGAGATCATCGGCGACCTGAATCAAAAGCTCGCGGCCTCGATAGTGATTGCTGCGGTCATCTCGGCTACGATCGAGCGCACGCTGCTGGGCAAGAACCCACTGTTCACCGGAGCAAACATCTACGCGCTCAACCATGCCAAAGAGCTGATTGCTTATACCTTGCTTGGCATAACCGCGGGAGTTGTTGGCGTCGTTTTCTCGAAGCTGATTCTTTGGTTGCGCTTTGCTTTTCGCGATCGCGTGCACGTGCCGTCGTGGTCGAAGCCAGCGCTGGGTGGCGTAATAATTGGCGTGATCGGTCTTTGGCAGCCGCACGCGCTTGGCATCGGCTACGACTTCCTCGGGACGGTGCTAAGAGGAGAAGATCAACTCGTGCTGAAAGCTGTGCTGGCGCTGATGCTGGCGAAGATACTTGCTTCGGCGTTCAGCTACGGGTCGGGGATGTCGGGCGGCGTACTGGGACCTTCGCTGTTCGTTGGAGCCATGCTCGGTGTCGCTGTATGGCACTTGCTCATTTACCTGGAACCGAGTGCCGCGATCGCTCGAGGCGCATTTGCTCTGGTGGGCATGGGCGCGGTGTTCGCGGCAGTGGTTCGCGTTCCGATCACTTCCATCCTGCTGATATTCGAGATGACTTACAACTACGAGATCATCTTGCCGTTGATGATTGCGAATGCGATCGCTTATGCGGTCGCCTCTCGCTTGACGCCGTTGTCGATCTACGAAGCCTTCTTGTTCCAGGACGGCATAAATCTCGGCCACTCGCCGAACACCGATGTGTTGTCGCGAGTGACTGCGGCGTCGGTGATGACTCAAGACGTCGTCACGCTGCCGGACGATATTACGGTGGCTGAAGCACTCCACATTGTCGGCGGGCTCGAGTTCAATGGTTATCCTGTGCTGCGCGATGGCGGAATGACGGGATTGATAACCACCGGTGACCTGCGGCGGCTCGAAGCGGACGGCCGGCAGGACGAAATGATCGAAGCGGTGATGACCAGGAAGATCGTTCACGCGCATCCGGATCAAACGCTGGACACGGTTGTGCTGAAGCTGGCGCAGCGCGAGCTTTCTCAGCTTCCGGTGGTTTCGCGGGCTGACGACACTCGGCTGCTCGGGATCATTACGCTTCGCGACGTCGCCCGAGCACAAGCGAGGCTGGCCTCGATGCAGTACTCACTGGGACCCGACGATACGATCCGCCCGACTAACGTTTCGAAGCCTTCGGACCGTTCAATGTTCTAACGGCTTCGTCGGCTCACTTCTTGAATAGACTATCAAACGCAGATCGCGGATCAGAGGTGGGACTCTTAGCTGTGCCGGGATTCAGTTTATTCGGGATGAAGAAGTCACAGAAGTTTGCCTTCTCGCGATCGGTCACCCATTCAGCCTGCGGCTCGCGACACCTGTTATGAGAATGCACATCGTAGTTCGTGCAGTTCAGACAACAGTGAACGTCTGTTGAGCAGTGCGGGCATTCATCGGTTCGCGAGATGTAGCCTTCGATCTTTAGTTCGCCGCGGCATTGATGGCAGATCATAACTGCTCCGAATGATCTCAAGCTCCTGTTAACTTTGAGAATATAGCATAGAAGCGGGCGTCACTGGATCAGCAAGATATGTTCGGCTAAGCTTCTTGCCGTTATGGACGACGTTGATCTCACTTCCTCCACTCAGACAATTGAATCCACACATCCTGGTATCGTTGACTTCGTCCGGCTGCACGCCGGAGATGCCGTAACCGATGTCGAGATAGCGGTGACGCTGTTCTACGCCGTCCGAGATGGCTTTCGCTATGACCCATATCAGATTGATCTGACTGTAGCCGGAATGAAAGCAAGTACCACTCTCGTGACCAGGCGGGGATGGTGCGTGTCCAAAGCTATTCTCTTGGCCGCGTGCTGCCGCTCTACCGGCATTCCAGCCAGGCTCGGATTCGCCGATGTGCGAAACCACCTATCAACGGAGCGGCTGCGGCAACGTATGCGCACCGACATCTTCTACTGGCACGGCTACACCGAGATGCTACTAGAAGGAAAGTGGGTGAAGGCGACTCCGGCCTTCAACATCGAGCTGTGTGAGAAGTTCCGGCTGCTGCCTCTGGACTTCGACGGACGAAACGATTCGCTTTATCACCCGTTCGACGCGGCCGGTAATCGGCACATGGAGTACGTGAGCCACCGGGGAACTTATTCGGATCTTCCGCTAGACGAGATCATCAGGACGTTTCAGGAGAAGTACGCTTTTGCGGATAGATCGCCGGAGCTTAACGCGGCGAGCTTTGACGAAGATGTCAATCGTGAGAGCGGTCAATAAAGGAGCTTGCGAACTTGGGGACCGATCCTGAAGCAAAGAGCCGGTCATTGCGCGATCGCCCTGTTCACCGCGTCGACGCGATCAGCGTTCGAGCGCGATCTTGCTTTTCCGAAGCCTTCCTCCATATTCCCACGAGCAGTTTTTCTGCTGACAGTCTGTTTCCGGCGGCGGCTGATGCGCGCAGGTCGGGGTACAAAGCCAGCGCATCGGTCACAACCGGGGCATCTGTCTCGCCGATCGTGCCGTCGCTCGAACGCCCGAACTTCAGCGTCCAAATGACTCTGGCCCAGGAATAATCGGTCAACGCTCCGGCCATCAGCGATACAACTCGCGCTTCAGCCGGGTTATCAGTCGAGCTGTACTTCGTAACGAAGCGCTCACCCGCGCGACGCAACTCGCTCAATTGACGTCCGTACTCGGTGTAGTCAATGCCCGGCTTCAAGTTCGATGCCAGAGTATGGAAGAAGCCGAGTGCTGCGTCTGCGTCTCGAGCGAAATCCGCTCGCACCGGCCCAACTGGTTGATCCGCTCGGGCGCCTGGCGCTGGTGCGCCACCAAACGACAACGAAGCAATCGTGTCGAGCGCGAGTGTAGATTCCAGGTTGTTGGCTCTGAAACGGATGCTGTAGGCGGTCAGGTCTAGCAGTTCGCCGGTGATGCGATCGCCGTTTTTGGTGACGATGGAAACAGTCGAGCCAATAATGCGTGGCTTCGCTACGGTCGCAGCCGACGGCTGGCTGTTAGTCGCCCGCGAACGCGACGGTTTCTTTTTGCGCTTCTGCGCTTCCGCCGCGGTGCCAGCACACAGAGAGACAATAAGGATCGCGATGATGGATTTCATACTCAAACCTTTATTCGCGTTTCAAACACGTTGGCTTCGCGCCTGCTTTTCCGGAAGTCGACGCCCGGCGACTGCGTCGGGTGCGGCCGGCATCACGAGCCGACGTTGACCGCAGCTGCTTCAGCGAAGATTGTTTGATCTTGAGCATACACGCCGACGGCTGCCGATTCAGGCCTGGGCATATTGGTGCGAGCGCTCTCGAGAGCATCTTCGGCCGCTTGCTCCACATCCTGAGTCACTCGCGCTTCCAGGCGGAGCAACACTCCTGCGTTGCGTTGTCGTAGCCCGTCAGTGCGCTTCAAGCGCCGCCCGCTTTCGAGGTCCAGCGTACCCTCGAGCAAATAGGTTTCGAAGAGCCCAATCGGGTCTCGCTTGCCCCAATGTGAGAACAGCGTCGTGTCAAACGTTGCCCGCGCCTCGCGTTCGTCGTGCGTAGCGTGCCCGCCCATTCTGAACGTATCGCCGATCAGCAAAACCGGCCCCCGCCCCTCGCGACACGCATCGGCGGCGAGCTTCGTTGCCGCATAAGCGTCCAGAACGCTGTTGCCATCGAACCCGCCGCCTTCAACTCCATATGCCGCGGGCCAGTTCAGAAATGAGCCTCGATGATGCTGGTCCAGTCGAGTGCCCAGCGCCACCTTGTTGTCCTGAATGATGACTATCATCGGCAGCCGCTGCACGGCAGCGAAATTCATGCTTTCGTGAAACACTCCGGACTTGGTTGAGCCGTCGCCGATCCAGGTTATAGCAATACGACGCTCCTGTTTTAGCTTGAAGCTTAGCGCGACGCCCGTGGTGACTGCCATTATGTCTCCGACGTGACTGATCGGAGCTAGCACACCTCGCTTGAAGTCGCCAATGTGAAGATCGCGGCCGCTCGTCGGGGAGTCGGCGGTGCCGAGATAGCCGCGAAACATGTCGGCGAGCGGCATTCCCATCTCATGACATGCTCCGGCGTTGCGAATCATCGGCGCGACAAAGTCCGTGGATAGTCCATCCCTCGCGACCGAGCGGTCAAGCGCATGTACCGGCCCGATTGTAGCCGCTTCCTCGCCGGTGCCGAGCCACGCCTTTGAGATCACACCTTGCTTGACCCATCGCTTCAGCCCGATGTCGTGGAGTCGATTGCGAACCAGGCCTTCGTAAAGCGCAAGCAAATGAGCCGGCTCGAGTGCTTGTATGATCACACTTCGCTCCGAATCTTGTTCGATTGTTCGCGCGAAGGTGGCGACGACCTCGGGATCGGGTTTCCAGTCGATGTATTCTGGTGGATCGAATGCCGGGTAGCGGATCATAAAAAAGTTTCGGGTTCACGGTTCAGGGTTCAGGGTTCCGAGTTCAGGGTTCTGAGTTACGCGTAGTGTTTCGTCAATTCTCGGCTGATCGCACTTCTCACCTGCGGAACTCTGAACCCGGAACCCTGAACCCGGAACTCTGAACTATTGTGGTCCGAGCGGCGACTTTGGGTCTGCCAGTGAGATGTCTACGTCGTCGCCCACTTCCACTCCGAGAGCCTCGGACGCGCCCGGTGAAATGCTGATATCAAGCCCGGTGTTTTCGTGTGGTCCGTAGTCCGCTGCGCGAACGACGACGGCATTGCCGTTCTTCGCATTCGTCACCAGTAGCTTCTTGTTCGCCCACCAGCGCTTCACTTCTTCGGGAGTCAAGTGCTGAACGTGATAATTCCAGCGCATCGCACAGTAGAAGCTCTTGGGGTTGAGCGTGCGAACTCGCTCGTAGACCCCGTGCGGACCCGTCGGCAGCGCAAGCTTATCGTCGGGCTTCATGCCACGATCCTTAGGCCCACCGAACACGCCAACCTTCCCGCGGGTCGCGGGCAATTGCGGCTGTTGGTCGACGACTGGAGCTTGAGAAGTTGAGTCCACCGCCGTAGCCGGCGACTGTTTCGAATCCTCCGACTTCTTTGCTGTAGTCTCGATGGGCGCTGTGTTTTTTCCCGTGGCCCGGCCTTTCGTCGCGCTCGCCCTTGATGCGATCTGAGTTGGTGTAGCCTTAAAATCCGCATTCTCCACGGCCTTTTTCTTTGAGCTGGCCTTCGCCTCTTTCATCGCGTCTCCTTATGCCAGGGTTGGGAAGTGTCACGTAGCGCAACCACGAAGATCAATTATACACGCTCGGCGTCACGAATCATGCTTCCA
This sequence comes from Acidobacteriota bacterium, assembly GCA_038040455.1. GTDB lineage: Bacteria > Acidobacteriota > Blastocatellia > UBA7656 > UBA7656 > Onstottus_A. Next base: position 148,999 of record JBBPIH010000002.1, on the reverse strand, counting down.
TCTCAGCGCTTCACCACCTGGCCGCCTTTCATCACGAAGACTACGTGCTCGAGCACCGACACGTCACTTGTAGGATCGCCATTGACGGCGATGATGTCCGCGAAGCGTCCCGGCTCAAGTGAACCCACACGATCGGACCAGCCCAGCAAATCCGCGGCATTGAAAGTAGCCGCCTGTATCGACTGCATTGGGGTCAGACCGAGCTTCACCATTACCGCGAATTCGCGACCGTTCAGGCCGTGCGGATAAACCGCCGCGTCGGTTCCGAAGGCGACCTTCACTCCTGCCTTGAATGCGCGAGCGATGTTTTGCCGAGCCGCCGGCATCACAACTTTGGCCTTCTCGACCATGAACTCAGGCACGCGCATTCGCTGGTAGTTCTCGAGGAACCAATCGGCCAGGTAAAGCGTCGGCACAAGGTAAGTGCCTTTCTCTTTCATCAAGCGGATCGCCTCGTCGTCGATGAATGAACCGTGCTCGATCGAATCGACTCCCGCAAGGACCGCTTGCTTGATACCGGCGGCGCCATGAGCGTGGGCCGCAACCTTGCGGCCGAGCCGATGAGCTTCGATCACGATCGCGCGAATCTCCTCGTCGTTGAACTGAGTCGCCTCAGGCGAATCGCCCTTTGACAGGACACCGCCGGTCGCACATATCTTGATGCAATCAGCTCCGTACTTGGCGATCTCGCGCGTCTTCTGCATGACCGCAGGCACGCCGTCAGCTACACCGTCGGCCTTGTGGTGAAACTCGGGCGCGAGCAAGCTCTCATCACAGTGACCTCCGGTGACGCCAATGGACGGACCCGAAGCATCGATGCGCGGACCCGGCACGTCGCCCGCGTTGATTGCATCTCGCAGAGCTATGTCGGCATAGCCCTTCGCCCCAACGTTGCGCACCGTCGTCACACCGGCTTCCAGAGTCAGTTTCGCATGCTTCGCACCGTAGAGGGCTTCGCGCGGCGTTGATATCCCCAACGATGAATAGCCCATGTGTGAAGGGTCGAAAGTCAGATGGGTATGGCAATCGATCAACCCAGGAAGGACGGTCGCGTTAGACAGATCGATCACCCGAGCGCCCGCAGGCGCCTGAACCGACTGAGCTGTGCCAACCTGCTTTATCCGATCACCCTCGATGAGAATCGCCTGATCGGTCAGCACGCGGCCAGCGCGGACGTCGATGAGTCGCCCTGCTTTGATGAGCACGATCTCTTTACCCGGAGACTGAGCATGGAACGCGGCTGGAAGTAGCATGAGTGCTAAGAGTGTCGATAATGTTTTTTGCATCTTTCAAATCCTCCGAAAGAGAGCATGGAGTTCAGGCTTTAGCCTGGTAGTACCATGCTTGATCAACGTACGACCAGGCTAAAGCCTGAACTCCATGCGCTTTCCTCGGTCCTCTTTGTTCCTTCATCATGCAATCAAGCATCAATCAGCTTACGCGCCCGTGTGAATACTCGATCAAACATGGGTTCGGTCAGCTTCCCTGTGAACGTGTTCTGCTGGCTCGGATGAAACGAAGCTATCAGCGCAATGCCATGCTGCAATTGGCACTCAGCTCCGTGCTCGAACTTAGGCCGGCGGGAAACCTGCTCATCCAATCCGACGGAAGCGATCGCCACGTCAAACGCCAATCGTCCCAGCGCCACGATCACGCGAACGCGCTTCAGCAATTCAAGCTCGCGTAACAAGTACGGCCTGCAGTTAGTGATTTCCTGAGGCAACGGCTTGTTTTGCGGAGGCGCGCATCGAACGGCCGCGGTCACATAACAGTCTCGCAAGCGAAGTCCATCATTGCGATCAACAGATACAGGTTGATTCGCGAAACCCGCTTTGTGCAGTGCCCGAAAGAGCCAGTCACCGCTTCGGTCTCCGGTGAATATGCGCCCCGTGCGATTGCCGCCATGAGCCGCGGGCGCGAGTCCGATTACGAGCAAACGCGCTTGCGGATCGCCGAAGCTCGGGACTGGCTTGGACCAATAGTCGTGATCGGCAAAGCGGCGAACCTTCTCGCGCCCGACTCGCTCGCGCCACTCGACCAATCGCGGGCACAGGCGGCACGTGATGATGTGAGCTTGCAAAGATACTACCGAATCTGAAGTGGGAGCAGTTGGCATTTGCCGTGTCGCTTCCAGTCGATGCCCACAGCTTCGACCGCGTGGACCGATGTTCTCGATTGAGTGGGTAACCGGTGCTGCGCGCCAGCGGGAGTCTTCCGGCTTGTTACTAAGTCGAGAGCAATGTATAGCTCACGATTCGAGGCGGCTGCAAGGCATGTTGAATTGTCCGTCGCGAAGAACGGAACCATCGAGCGACGCTTGGAGAATGGAGCAAAGCCAAGATAGTCTATGTATGCAAAGCGCCCATCGCGCGAAGTAAATGAGGAAGACTTGCCAACCGTAACCATTGATGAATCTCCATTGGCTCCCGAGATCAGTCCCGTCGAGATCCACTACCGCGAGATCGGCTCAGGGTCGCCGCTTGTGTTCTTGCACGGCGGGTGGGGCTGCGAGATTTACCCTTTCGATCGGCAGATCGAAGCGTTCGGCGATCGCTACAGGATTCTGATTCCCGATCGCACCGGATACGGCCGTTCGCTGCGCATGCAGCATCTTCCTACTGACTTTCACAGACGCGCCGCGGTCGAGACGATGAGTTTGCTTGACGCGCTTCACATCGAACGCCCAGCGTTGTGGGGACATAGCGATGGAGCTGTGATCGCTGCGTTGATGGGTCTCGCGGCGCCGGCTCGATTCTCTGGCATGATTCTCGAAGCGTTTCACTTCTACCGAGTGAAACCCAGTTCACGTGAGTTCTTTGAGGTAATGGCTGAGGACCCCGGGCTGCTCGGAGAGCGGGTTGCGACGACGCTTGCGCAGGAGCACGGCGAAGACTATTGGCGGAAGCTGATCGTAATCAATGGAAACGCATGGTTGCGGATAGCAGATGAAGCAACTCACGATAAGCAAGATCTGTATGACGGCAAACTGTCCCAGCTTCAGGTGCCAACGCTTTTCATTCACGGCTCTCGCGATCCGCGTACTGAGCCTGGAGAGATGGACGCCGTCCGCGTTCAGTTAGCTGGGGCGAGGGTCGAGATTATCGAAGGCGGAGGCCATAGCCCTCATAGCGAGAGCGCTTCGGCGGCAGAGTGCAATCGAATGGTGAGTGAGTTTCTCGCGTCGGTTCGTTAATCAGGATCAGGTTGCTTGATTCGCTCTCAATAAGAGCGGACGAACTCCACTGCCTCTTTCATGGTTTTGGGATAGTGGGCCTGCTGACCGTTTTCTATGTGAATGGATTCGTACGAAAACCCAGCCTTCACAACGTATTCGACCACACGCCAAGCCTCAACATCCGTGTTCTTGGGGGGCTTAAACTTTCTGCTTAGTCTCACCATTTCGCCCTTGCATTGAGGGCACTGTCTCAATCCTGTGCTTTCCGGCTTTTTGAAGGACTTGCGACAGGCAAAGCAAACGTGTGGAAAGAGAAACGTATCAAACTGCCTCTTCGTTGGGAAGGAACCATGATGCTGAAACTTTCTCATAATGCCTTCTAACGGCGGACGAGACGAATGCCTCGGATTAGCGCGGAACCAGATTTGGCGAGAATCGCTCGCCTCCAGTGTACACGCATTCTATTCAATCTTCGCCACGCCGTTGCCCGGGGCGGGGAACCGCGTGAACACCGCGGGGTCGTGACCGAGCACGATCAGCCGCGGACTTGAAGCCAATTGTTTCATTCGATCCTGGGCTTTTAGATTCGACGCGGCGTCCAGAGTCTGAGCAATCGGCGCGTGCTTATCGAGATTCTCATACAGATAGAGATTGTCCGACGCAATGACTGTAGTCCCCGACTTCGCGTTCACAGCGACGTACTGTGAAGCGTAAGTGTGACGGCCGCCGGTATAGAACTTGATTCCGTCGATCGCTTCCTGGTCATCGCCCTTGACCAATCGCACTCGGCCCTCAGTATTGAGTTTCACAATCGCCAGGACATCTTCGACGTCGATGCCTCCGTGAGCGCCGCCCGACTGCCACGCTTCGCCTGTATAGTAGGCGTACTCGTCTTGCTGAATCCATATGCGGGCTTTGGGGAACAGATCCATTCCGCCGGCGTGATCCCAGTGCATGTGGGTGATGATCACATCGCTAATGTCTTCCGGCTTCAGACCAACTTTGCCGATGGCCTCTGACGGTCTGACGAAGTCTCTTACCTTCCACTGCTTGAAAAACTTATCGCGGTAGAAACCAGAATCGACAAGTATGTTCGCACCGTTTGAGCCCTTCAGCAGCCATACGATCATCTGAATATCGAGCTTCCGTGATCGGTCGGCGCCCGCAACCAGAGAAGCCACTGGAAAGTCCGGGATGATCCCGTAGCTGATGGCGTAAACTTCGTAGGTCGGTTTGGATGGCTTTTCCTGCGCAACTACAGAATGAGCAAAGCCAACACAAGAAAGAGAGGGATCAGCCGCATTGTGTTCCTCATTTTTGATTGATGATTCGTTGCTCTTTAACGCCAAGGCGCGAAGCCGCAAAGCCGCCAAGAAGACTAGCTTATTCGCTCGATCTCGACTTCAGTGTTGAAGTCCGGCATTCCGCACTCAGGATCGGACACGCCGCGTTCAATCAAGACGTTTCCTTCGGGCCAGTGCACTTGCAGGTTGCCAGGCGCGATCGGAGCGATCAGGCATTGGCCTCGCATTTGACCGGCTGTGCTTCTTAACAACACTCCATCGCCATCTTCGACTCCGATTCTGTCCGCGTCCTGTTTGCTCATCAGCACATCCTCGCGGCGCGCGCCTGTTAGCGGGTCGCGGCTCTGATGAACCATGCTGTTGAACTGCTTTCCGCGGCGGGTTGAAAGCTTCAGCTTAGTGGTCGCGACTTCCTGGTCGATCTTGATTCCGGAAAACCTGGCGCGACCGTCCAGCGTCGGAAAGTGAGTGACCGAGCGGCCCTCCTCGCTTTGTGTTTCACATAAGCGCTGACCGCCCCACTGGATCTGATCGCCCGCTTTCCTCAGGTGCTGAATGCCTTCGTATGCCGGAACCGCTAAGGCAAGCTCGTTGCGAATCGCCTGAGCATCGTCGAAGTGGATCAGGTGAGCGAGGTCGGGCCGGGCGCGTTCGGCGATCATCATTGGAATTTCCCATTCCGGCAGCGACTCGCCGATTCTCCGACCGGGAATCTCCGGGCTAAACAGTATGCGTCGCTCGGTAGATGTTTCAGTTCCTCCCCCGCGCTGTTCGTAGCGAGTCTGCGCCGGAAGCAGCACGACCGTATCGGCCGGTTCAACCATCATCTGCGGACTGAGCACGATGTCCTGGTGCACGCGCAGCGGGATTCGCTCAACCGCCTCGCGCACGTAGTCGGGTTCGGGCAAGGTCTCGAGGAAGTTGCCGCCGACTTGATAGAGCACATCGAGCTTGTGTTCGTGCGCCGCGTCGATCATCTCGACAGCATTCATTCCTCGTGAGGCTGGCACGTCAAAGCCCCACAACTCCGAGAACAGCTTCGCGCCATCAGCGTCAACTGCCACCCCGCCGGGAAATTGATTTGGAACTGCTCCCACCTCGGCGCCACCCTGAACTCCAGAGTGACCGCGTATCGGCATCAGCCCACACTTCTCGCGCCCGATGAAACCGCGCGCCAGCGCAAGGTCTACTATTGCGCGCACGTTGGCGACCCCGTCTCGATGTTGGGTAATTCCCATCGACCACACAAACACCGCGCTCTTTGCCTCGCCGATCATCGTGGCGAACTGCAGCATATCTTCGCGAGTTGAACCTGAAGCCCGTTCGAGCAGCTCCCACGAATATGCGCCCAGAGCCGCTTTCAGGTCGTCGAATCCTGTGGTCTGTTCGGCGATGAAGACTTCGTCGGTCCAGCCCTGGTCGATCAAATGCTTGATCACACCCGCTATGAAGGCCTTGTCTCCGCCAGTGTTGACCTGAAAGAACGCGTCTGCGATCCGAGTTCCGAACAGCGCGCTCTCGACAACGGATGGAATCCAATATCGCTCAAGCCCGGGCTCGCGATAGGGGTTGATCACGGCCACCCGCGTGCCCTGTTTTTTCGCGTGATAGATGTACTTGGTAGTGACCGGTTGATTGTTCGGCGTGTTGCTGCCAAAGAGAACTATCAGGTCAGTTCCGATCCAATCCTTGTACGAACATGTTGAAGCTGAAACCCCCAGCGCTTGTTTCATCGCTACTGTAGATGGCGCGTGGCAGATTCGCGAAGAGTTATCGACGTTGTTCGTGCCAAGGAAGCGCGCCGCTTTTTGCGCGACGTAGTAGGCTTCGTTAGTCAGACCGCGCGAAGTCAAATAGAAAGCCACTCGATGCGCTTCAGTGCGCGCTAGACGTTCCGCAATCACGCTCATTGCTTCGTCCCAGGTCACTCGCGTGAAGCCCGGCTCACCGCGCCGGCGAATCATGGGATAAGGCAAACGACCAAGCTCGCGCAACTCCGCACCGGTCATCCGTATCAGCTTTCCAGCATCCTTGAAGTGCCTCACATCGAGCGCGGGCATCGTGTTGAGCCTCATCAGATCGAGTCTGATCATGCACAGATGGACCCCATCCATCGTGAAGTCGTGTATGCCGGTCGTCCCGAGCGCGCATCCGTCACAGACACCCTTAGTCAGTATGCGCAGCGCAAAAGGCAGTTCATCGCGGTTGCGCCAGATCGTTTTGAAGATCTCGCCGTAGTGATTGGGCTTTACCTGTCCAATCCCGTTAGGTATCAGGCTTACCCAGGTTTTGCTGTTCCAGCCCGGCTTGTGCATTGAGTCTCCTCCAGTGCGCGCATCTGGGCTCCGAACAAGCGACGCCCCGCGCCCGCTCATTTCATATAATACTCCGGTGAAAATCAAGCAGCTTTCCGCAATTGACTGACCGCGATGAATTCCTTCCACCAATGTGACCGAATGTTGACGAGTTCATTCTACGTTTCGAATCTATTCGGACTTGCATGTGCTTGCAGCCGAGGCGTTAGAGCCCGTCCGGGCGGCCAGGCATCGAGTGGCACCAGGCTTGCCAATGGAGAAGCGAAGATTAGATCTTAATACATTGGCATCATGGCAACCCTTTCCTCAGCCCGCCGCGTGGCGGGCTTTTTTTTCCTTCCGAAGCCAGCTCGGACTCATAGTTGTGCGCGATAGAGAATTGCGCGACAATCAACCCTCAGGTAACTGCCCGAATCCCGGACCCAGCTCAATGCAAAGGAGGGCCTGCGATGCGAATGGTAGGGATCGTCAGCGTGATGCTTGCTTATTCTGCGCTTGGTGCGTGGCACCTCGAACCGCTGGCGGCTTCTGGCCAGTTATGGAATGGTCTGGTTGCGGACCGGCCAACCCAACAGACTGCGGGCCCTGGCGAACTCGACAACATCGAGGCCGTGCTTGATACGTCAAACGGACAGATCGTGATCGAGCTTTTCCCGAAAGATGCACCGCGACACGTGGAATACTTTGTGAGGAACGCTCGTGCGGGAGCCTACGACGGCACTACGTTTCACCGGCTGGTAAAGTACGGCTTGATCCAGGGTGGAGACCCGCTGTCCAAGAACCCGAGGGAGCGCGCGCGATCTGGAACCGGGGGGTTGAACGCCGGCCTTCCAGACGAGGTGAACAAGAACAAACACATCTCCGGCGCGGTATCCTCAGTGCTGGCGTCCGTGCGCGCGGGTTCTAACGATGTCAAGCCAGGCACCTCGGGAGCGCAGTTCTTTATCGTGCTGAATGCGGGGCCTGCCCAGGCGAATCTCGATTCAACTTTCACGGTGTTTGGGCGCGTGGTCGAAGGCATGGATGTCGCTTCGAACATATCAACGTCCCCTGCAAGCGCCGCCGGGGTAGCTGCTGAGCGAATCGAGATTAAGAAGATCACCATTCGCGAGAAGACTCCCACTCTAGATCAGATCAAGGCTATGCGTACGACCGTTGAAACCTCGCTCGGCAACGTGAAGCTTCAACTGCTGCCGGAGTCCGCCCCCACCACGGCACGCGCTTTTGTCCGCTACGCGAGGTCGGGTATGTACGACGGCACCTCGTTCTTTCGCGTATCGCAAAAGTACTTCTTGGAGGTGGGCTACCTTGGAGATTGGCCGCAAGACAGTCCGAACCGAAAGCGCCAGTTTGCGCTCTGGCCCGTGCCAGCGGAGACGAATGATTTGAAACAAGAGCGCGGAATGGTGTCGATGCGTCAGGCCCAGGATGGCACTACGAGCTGGTACTTCTTCATCCTCTCGAAAGACAACCCGGCGCTTGATGGCAAGCACGTGGTCTTCGCAAAGGTCATCGAGGGTTTGGATACCATCGATAAGATCGCCGACATCGACGTCGACGGCGACAAGCCTAAGCAGCGAATAGAAATCAAAAAGATCACCGTGCAATAGAAGAGAGATACCCGTATTGAAACCATAACTCTCTTATAAATCCAGCAAGTGATATGACTGACGCAATCCGACCATCTGCCGATCAAAGTTTCTTGGGACGCGTCTTTGACTCGTACCAGAATATGATGCAGATTGCGTCCTGCTTTCGCGAGGCCGCACGGCAACGATCTATCGCCAAGCCTCATGTGCTGGAACTGTCACGCAGGGCGACGGGGCTCGAAGACTACATTCCCGAAGCGCAGATAGCCCGCTATCCCACACATAACGACAATCAACCTATCCTTAGCGACCCGGTTGTTCTGCCCTTTGCCGACAAATCATTTGATGGCTCCTTAATCACCGACGTCTATGAGCACCTTCCTGCGGAACTCCGTCCGGGGCTGCTGAGGGAAATGTTGCGTGTAACTGATGGCCTTGTGCTAATCGCCTCGCCTCAGGGAAATGAGATTGTTACTAGATTCGACCGAATTGTATTCGATTTCATATGGGGAAAGTATGCTGAGAGGTTTGAACCGCTCGACCAACATGCACAATTCGGACTGGATCCCTTAAAGCAGATCCTGGACTCGCTCAAAGCACAGGGAGCGGAGCGAGTATTGGCGCTTCCCTGCAACTATGTTTATCGGTGGATTCACCAAATACTGATTTTCTTTGATTTGCAGTATAAGCACGCCTATTGGGACCTTTTCGAGCCGCTCAACCGAATCTACAACGAGCGGATGTCACCGTACGATTACAGAGAACCTTGCTATCGGTATCTCATCGCAGTCGCGACTAATCAGGAAATAAGCGTAGACGTTCTCAGCGAATGCCTCACGGCTCCGAAAGAGACACCTGCGGTCGTCGCTGATACCGATGGTGTCCTCGTGCAGACCTTTCGAGCCGTCGAGGGTAACCTGGCGGACAAACTCAGATCATGCTCGAGGGAGATGGATCTTCTGCGTGAAGACAATAGTTGGGCTACAAGGGAAGTAGAGCACCTTGATTCTACGATCCGGCAACTTCAGCAGGATAGAGAATGGGCAAAAGGGGAAATTGAACACCTAATGTCTGTCATCCGGCAACTTCAGCAGGATAATCAATGGGCGACGCAAGAAATCGAACGCCTCAGCTCACCCCTCGGCAACAAATATGAAACTGAATCCACCCCCTAATCATCGCCTCCACGAGCGCGATAAAATCAACCGCTCCTGCTAGAATTGGCTCACATGATTTTGGTCATAGATAATTACGATTCCTTTACATACAATCTTGTCCAGTATCTCGGCGAGTTGGGCGGTGACCTCCAGGTCTATCGGAACGACGCGATCACCCTCGAGCAGATGGGCAGGCTTCGGCCCGAGCGATTAGTCATCTCGCCCGGACCAGGAGTGCCCGCCGACGCAGGCGTCAGCATTCCGGCAATCCGCGAGTTCGCCGGGAAGATTCCGATACTTGGCGTATGCCTGGGAAATCAAGCAATCGGAGTGGCTTTCGGAGGGCGCGTCGTTCGGGCGTCGTACCTAATGCATGGGAAGACCTCCGAGATCTGTCACGACTCGTTAACGATCTTTCGCGGTCTGCCTTACAGATTCCAGGCGACACGGTATCACTCCCTAATAGTCGAAAAGGAGAGTCTGCCCGAATCGCTTGAAGTGTCGGCTACTACACGCGACGGGTTGATCATGGGGCTGAGGCACCGCATGTATCCGGTTGAGGGGGTTCAGTTTCACCCTGAGTCCGTAATGACCGAGCATGGCAAGAAGCTGCTGGAGAATTTCTTGAAGCTCTAACAGTGATGACGACGCCTACAACAAGGCCTAATGGAGTTCTCGAGGCGGGGGGGATCCTCGATCGCATTGTCGAGGCGAAGGCGAAGCGCCTGGAAGAAGTGAAGCGCCGCGTGCCGCTCGCGCGATTCGCGGAGCTGAGGAGCCGTAATACAACCTCGCTTGCGGCTGCGTTGAGCCGAAGCGACCGCGTCAACATAATCGCCGAGATCAAACAGCGTTCGCCCTCGAAGGGAATTATCTGCGAAGATTTCGATCCGGTGCGCATAGCGAAGAGCTACGCGAATGGTGGCGCGGCTGCGCTGTCAGTGCTGTCGGAAGAAGATTTCTTTGGCGGCTCACTCGAACATTTTGAAGCGATTCGAAGCCAGGTCGAGCTGCCACTACTCAGAAAAGATTTCATCTTTGACGAGTATCAAATGTACGAATCGGCGTCAGCGGGCGCAGATGCCGTTCTGCTAATCGTCGCGATACTCGAAGATGAATTGCTTGCCGGATTGATTCGGTTGGCCGGGAAGCTTGGGCTTGAAGCTCTGGTCGAAGTCCACTCCCCCGATGAAATGAAGCGCGCGGCTCAAGCTGGCGCGTTGATAATTGGGGTCAACAACCGTGACCTCACGACGTTCAAAGTTGATCTCGAAACCTCGCTTCATCTGGTAGCCCTGACACCGAAGGGAGTCATTCTGGTCAGCGAGAGCGGCATCCATACGGGATCAGCTATTCGGCGATTGAAATCAGCAGGCTTCAACGGGTTTTTGGTAGGAGAGCACTTGATGCGAGCAAGCGATCCAGGCGATGCGCTGAGGCGATTGCTTGAGGAAGCCGAGGCGTGATCGAGGTGTATGGTGGCGAGGGTCAAAGTAAAGATTTGCGGCGTCCGAAGCGTCGAAGAAGCTGAAGCTGCGCTGGACGCGGGGGCGGACGCGCTCGGGTTCAACTTCTGGCCGCAGAGCCCAAGGTATGTTAGTCCTCGCGCAGCCCAAGAGGTGATCAGCGGGCTTTCACCGGTAGTTTCACTCGTGGGAGTCTTCGTGAATGAAGAGGCGAAACGCATTGCCGATATTGCTTCGGAGCTTCGTCTTAGCGCGGTTCAGTTGCACGGCGACGAGTCTCCGGAATTTTGCGCGAGACTTGCTTCGATGAAGACAATCAAAGCTATTCGTGTCGGACAGGATTTCGATCTGAACGTGATCAAGCGGTATCCCGTGTGTATGGTGTTGTTGGACTCAAACATCAAAGGCAGCTACGGTGGGACTGGGCAAAGGTTCGACTGGCGAATCGCCATCGAGGCGAAACAGCTCGCTCGGATCATTCTTGCGGGCGGGCTCAACATTGACAACGTCTGGGATGCGATCACTCACGTTAGACCGGCGGCGATTGATGTATGCAGCGGAGTTGAAGCGGAACCCGGGCGCAAGGATCTGGATAAGTTAAGAAGGTTCATGGCAGTAGTCGCGCGAGCGAACGCGTTGATCGCAAGCGAGGGGGCTATTTAGAGAGTCATTCTCTGCGCACCCTCTCCGTTCTCTGCGTCTCTGCGGTGAATACTGGTGGAAAAACCTCACCGCCGAGGCGCAGAGGACGCCGAGATAGCGCCGAGAGTTGAAACCACGACACCGCCCTAGGACGATCTGATGAGCAAAGGCGAAACCGACAAGTCATACCAAAAGCCCGATGCGCAGGGGCACTTTGGGCCTTACGGCGGAAGGTTCGTCCCCGAAACGTTGATGCACCCCATCGATGAGCTGATCGCGGCTTATGAGGAAGCGAAGCGCGACCCGGCGTTTCATCGCGAGCTCGATTATCTGCTCGCGAACTACGTTGGCCGGCCGACGCCTTTGATGCTTGCGCAACGCCTGACCGATCATCTCGGTGGTGCGCGAATCTACCTCAAGCGCGAAGACCTCTGCCATACCGGAGCGCACAAGATTAACAACGCAGTCGGGCAAGCCTTGCTCGCGCGACGGATGGGCAAGACTCGAATCATCGCCGAAACCGGCGCGGGTCAACACGGGGTCGCTACTGCCACCGTGTGCGCGTTGATGAACTTGAAGTGTGTCGTCTACATGGGCACCGAAGACATGCGCCGCCAGGAGCTTAACGTCTTTCGAATGCGATTGCTCGGCGCTGAAGTGGTTGGAGTCGAGTCGGGAGCCCGCACGCTCAAGGACGCGATCAACGAAGCGCTGCGAGATTGGGTCACTAACGTAGCCGGCACTTATTACCTGTTAGGCTCGGTGATGGGGCCGCATCCTTACCCGGTGATGGTCCGCGATTTTCAATCGGTGATCGGCCGCGAAGCGCGCAAGCAAATAGTCGAAGCCGAAGGCCGCTTGCCCGATCTGTTGATCGCTTGTGTTGGCGGTGGCAGCAACTCTATCGGTTTGTTCCACGAGTTCATCGCCGACGACGCCGTGCGTATGACCGGTGTCGAAGCGGGTGGTCGAGGCGACGCGCTTGGCGAGCACGCGGCGCGATTTTCCGGCGGTAGACCCGGAGTGTTGCAGGGAACTCGGAGCTACGTGCTTCAAGACGACAACGGGCAGATATCGACCACGCATTCGGTATCGGCGGGGTTGGACTATTCGGCGATCGGTCCCGAGCACGCTTACTTGCACGACATCGGGCGAATCGGTTATTCGAAGGCGAGCGATGCTGAAGCGCTCGACGCATTTCAGTTGTTAGCTCGGCTCGAAGGAATAATCCCCGCGCTCGAAAGCGCTCACGCGATAGCTGAAGTGATCAAGGTGGCGCCTTCAATGACGAGCGAGCAGGTGATCGTGGTGAATCTCTCGGGTCGGGGGGATAAGGACGTGAACACCGTCGCCGAGTACTTGGCCACCCGATAGATGCTCGCTGCGCGAACGAGGACAGAGGTCGAGTAGGCGACAAAGGGATCTGACAGGCAACTTAGAGCAGAAGCTATCCATGGGCCAACGTCATCCAAGCGTAATGTATAACTTCGTAAGGAGTCGCCAGCTCGAAGGAACCTATTCTCAAGGGCCCGCAGTAGGTGCATGGATAGTTACTTCTATGCGGATTATGCGAGGATGGGGCAGTCCCCCAGAATCTGCGTGGCCCTATTCTGTCAAGCGGTGGCCTCCACTGGAACCACCCGGCATGGATGCCTTAGCCAAAGAATCGAGGGTCCTTGCCTATCAACGAGTGAGGAGTACTGTTGAATGCAGAGTCGCGCTTGCCTCAACTCATCCGGTCTGCGCCGCATTTGATATTACAGAGCAATGGTTTTCGGCAATCAACGGTATGATAGAAATGCCCGGATCCGGTGGAGGAAGCGTCGGAAGTCATGCTGTTGTGATGGTAGGCTATGACGATAACTCAGGATTGTTTACCTTTCAAAACTCGTGGGGCGCTCAATGGGGGGATCAAGGCTACGGATATCTCAATTATGACTTCTTTGATAGATACTTCTCAGAAGCCTGGGTAATGAATAACCTGTACGAAGGGCCACGATCCTCAGATCAGCAAGGGAATCTGGAGATACGATGTGGTACAGATGACATTTTTGGAGGTGTGTTGCACGCAGTCGAACTTTACGACTCAATCGAGGACGAGTGTATCGGATGGGCATTCACTGTTTGTCGTGATGGCTTCTTAGATATTGAAGAGTTGTTTGTACGCCCTCTCTTTAGGGGGACCAATAACGGGAACATACTTACACGAATGTTGAGAGAATTAGCCGCTCGTATCGGGCTGCCCCTGCGACTCTGGGTTGCGCATGCAGATTTAGATCAAACAAATCTCGCAATCGTAGAGAAGATAGTAAAGCGCCTTTCTTTGAATTTGGTGCCAAGCGATGTTCAGTGGGCAGGTCTAAAAGCCGTCGCCTAGAGATCGAGAGACTCTCTAACGGCGAGTCTGTTGCTGGCCTGCTGTGCTCGGGGATATAGTTGACCGGGAAGGTCGAACCATGACACTCGAAGAAATCAAGCAGCAATATCCCAATCAATGGGTGCTCATCGAATTCACCAAACTGGACGATGAGTTGAGCGTGGTCGATGGTAAGGTGCTCGCTCATTCGCCCAGCCGGGATGAGATCGAGAAGGAACTAACAACGCTCAGGAACGAGAAAATCGCTGTAGAGTTCACTGGCGAGGGGGACACCGGGGAAGCCTACCTGATATGAAGCGATACCACCTTACGGTGCGCAACGGCTTGTTCTTTACCCGCGCGGCTCTAAGGCAGCAGAAGCTATTCCGAGTAGTCAGCCTTCTGATTGACACCGGAGCGAGCCTTACGATTATCTCTTGGGGAACTCTCCTCTCACTTGGTCTTGATCCAACTGCCTCCGCAATTCGCCAGCCCGTGACTACCGCCAACGGGTTGGTCTGGATGCCGCAGGTGGAGATCGAGGAGTTCAACGCTCTCGGCGAAAGTGTTGGGTCGTTTCGAGTGCTAGCCCATACGATTCCACTCGGCACCCAGGTGAATGGCGTTTTAGGGATGGATTTCCTGCGACAGTTTGAATTCAGGCTTGACTTCAAGCAGTCTGTCATTGAACTCTAGCCCAACCGAGTTAGGTTCAGTGACGCTCTCATCTGCAAGACTCAATGACGCGAATCGAGGCAATTTTTGAGAGTCTGAAGCGCGAAGGTCGCAAGGGTTTCATCCCATACATCACTGCTGGCGATCCTTCTCTCGAAGCGACCGAGCAGATCATTCTCGAACTCGAGCGCAGCGGGGCTGACATCATCGAGCTGGGTGTGCCGTTTTCCGATCCGATGGCTGATGGGCCGGTTATTCAAAGGGCTTCAGAGCGCGCGCTCGCCAATCAGGTGAGCGTGCGCGACTGTCTGGAAGTCGTCCGTCGAGTCCGCAAGCACAGCGAGGTCGCGATAGTCCTGTTTAGTTATCTCAATCCGCTTCTCTCAATCGGGCTTGACCGGCTTGGCGATGAGCTGAACAGCGCGGGCGTCGACGGAGTCTTAGGGACCGACCTCGTGCCTGAAGAAGCCGGCGAATTTCGGGGAGCGATGCGAGCGGCTGGCATTGATCTGATCTTTCTCGTGGCACCCACCAGCACAGATGAGCGAATCAAGCTCGTGACCGAAGCGAGCGGCGGATTCGTGTATGCGGTCTCGCGAACCGGCGTGACCGGCGTCAGACAGAGCTTATCTGAAGCTGCCGTGAGCCTGGTTCAGCGAATCAGGCGATTCACCGATTTGCCGGTAGCCGTCGGGTTCGGTATCTCGACTCCCGAGCACGTTGCTGAAGTCTGGCAACACGCCGATGCCGCGGTCGTCGGCAGCCGCATCGTCGCCGAGATCGAAAACAACGCAGGCGATCCGGCGCTAGTCGACAAGGTCGGCGCGCTCGCCCGCTGGCTGGTTTCAAGTCGCCCCGCTCGTTGATAGTCCTCACATTTCGGTCTTCAAATCTCAGGTTATCATTGCTGCTTTTGCCTCTCGCGCATACACTAGTGGTCGGTCTATGTGATCATTGTGAGCCTGTACGGGCGTCCCTCTGTGGGCGCCCCTCTCTACTGTGACAGCGCATCGGAGTTAACAGGGACGCCTACGGACGCCCGTACAGGCTGCCAGGTGAGTGACTTGAACATCGAGGACTGGCGAGACGAAATCGATCGTTTGGACGAGCAGTTAGTCAAGCTGCTCAACGCGCGCTCGCAGTGCGCCATCGAGCTTGGACGGATCAAGCGTGAGTTGGGGCTGGCGGTCTACTCGCCGGATCGCGAAAGAGAAGTTATTGCTCACGTGACAGGTATCAACCCCGGGCCGCTGGGTCGCGACGCAGTTCGCCGCCTGTTTGAGAGAATCATCGATGAATCCCGGAGCATCGAACGCGTCACGATTGAGAAAGAAACAAGAAACGGCAAGCGGAAGAGACGGCACAAGGGGTGAGGTAGTTCGCGCAAAGAACGCAAAAGACTCGCAAAGGCCGCTAAGAAAAGAGGACACGCATGGTCATCGTAATGGAGGAGACTGCGACTGAGGAGCAGATCTCCGGCGTAATAGATAAGCTCGTACGGTTAGGCTTTGACATACACCGCTCGACCGGTGTCCGGCACACGGTGCTCGGGGCTGTCGGGGAGCGTGACATCGATTGGCGAGACATCGAGCTGCTCGACGGCGTCAAGGAGGTGCTGCGAATCACCGCGCCCTATAAGCTCGCCAGCCGCGGGTTTAGGCCTGAAGGCACGCAGGTCAAAATCAAAGATGTTGTTATCGGCGGGCGCGAAGTCGTGATGATGGCCGGACCGTGTACGGTCGAGAGCCGTGATCAGGTGATGGACATAGCTGAGATAGTCTCGCGCCACGGAGCCAAGGTGCTGCGAGGCGGGGCCTTCAAACCGCGCACGTCGCCTTATTCCTTTCAGGGGCTCGGTGAAGAAGGTCTGAAGTACTTAAGGCAGGCTGCTGACCGTCACGATTTGCTCGTCGTGTCCGAGGTGATGGAGCCTTCGCAGATACCTTTGTTCATTCGCTATGTCGACATACTTCAAATCGGCGCGCGCAATATGCAGAACTTCAATCTGCTTCGGGAGGTCGGGCGAATCAACAAACCGGTGCTGTTGAAGCGGGGGCCCGCAGCGACCATCGAAGAAACGCTGCTCGCCGCGGAGTACATAATGTCGGGCGGCAACCATGAGGTGATAATCTGCGAGCGCGGCATCCGCACCTTCGAACCTTATTTGAGAAACACGTTTGATGTCGCGGCGATCCCGGTGTTCAAGAAGCTGTCCCATCTTCCCGTTGCCGCCGATCCCAGTCACGCGACAGGCCGGCGCGATAAGGTGCCGCCTGTTGCTCAAGCAGCCGTAGCTGCCGGGGCAGACGCGCTATTGATCGAAGTTCACAACGATCCCGAAAACGCCTTGTGCGATGGCGCGCAGTCGTTGTTGCCGGATCAATTTGAGCAGTTGATGCACCGCCTGCGCCTGATCGCTAAGGCGGTTGATCGCGAAGTCGCGCCGGGCGTGGAGGCGGCGGTGGTAGAGTGAAGGACTGAGCGATTCATCCTCAGTCCTCAGTCCTTGTTATGCGCTTCAAGCATATTGCAATCGTAGGAGTCGGTCTGATCGGCGGGTCTTTTGCGCTTGCCGCTCGGCGTGCGGGGATAGCCGAACGGATCACCGGCTGGGATCGAAAAGAAGCGCTTGATGAAGCGTGTGCTCGCGGCGTTATCGATGGAGTCGAGGACGCGTTCGATTCTGCTCGGGCCAGCGAGGCAGATCTTGTTTATCTTGCTGCGCCGGTCGGAGCTATCTTGAGTTTTATTCGGACGCGACGGAAGTCGCTCAAGTCTGGTGCTATCGTTACCGACGCGGGCAGCACCAAGCGCCAGATCTGCCGTGTCGCGCGTGAGGCGCTTCCGCGCGAGGTCGCTTTTGTCGGAGGACATCCGATGGCCGGAAGCGAAAGAACTGGTGTTGAGTTTGCAGATGCGGATCTCTTCCGTGGAGCTGCTTACGCGCTGGTTACAGATGACAGCGTGAACCCAGATGCTTTGCGCGCGGTCACGCAACTTGTGAGAAGTATCGGAGCTGCTCCGATCGCGCTGACGGCTGAGGAGCACGATCGCATCGCGGCGCGGATCAGTCACACGCCTCAGATGCTTTCGACCGCGCTTGCGCTCGCGGTCGCGCGAACGGGCGAAGCTAAAACTCTGGCGCTGGCGGGGAGTGGCTTCGTGGAAATGACCCGGCTTGCCGAAAGCCGTTGGTCGGTATGGGAAGACATCTGTCGCACGAACGCCGACGAAATCGCGTCTGCGCTTGACGAAACGATTGCAGAGATCGAAGCAGTCCGCGCCGCCATTTCGAGCGCGGACCTCTCGGGTCTGAGCGAGATGTTCGACGCGGCCGGGAGTCTTATGCGCCGCTTTCACGATTTCAGAAGTCAGAACGATTGATCAGAGATCCTGTACGAGGCGTCTCTCAGTAGGCGCCGCTCTTTCGGTAGCGTGCGCTTCAATCGCGACAAGGGGGCGGCCACTAGAGAGACGCCCTTACAGGAAAACGGGTAGAATAAGCTATGCCGACATACGTCATAGGCGACATACACGGGCGATTGAAGCTGCTGGATCAGCTCATAGCGAACGTGCCCTGGGATGTCGCTAACAACAAGCTCGTTTTTCTGGGCGACATGATAGACCGAGGCAAAAACGCGCCCGGGGTAGTGAGCCGTGTGATTGAGCTTGTAAAGTCTAACCCCAACATCGTGGTGCTCCGAGGCAATCACGAGCAGATGCTGCTTGATTGTCTGGACTACGGCGATCTGCAGTGGCTGATTCCAGAGAACGGAGGGCTGGCGACGTTGTCGGGTTACGGCTTTGAGCTTGACCAGTTGAAGGACGTGTCCGACATAAAGATTCCCGAAGAGCACGTCGAGTTTTTCAGGAGCTTGCCCTACTATCATGAAGACGAACAAGCGATCTACGTTCACGCCGGGCTGGTGCCGGGAGAGCATCCGTCGGAGACCGACGCAGATGTGCTTGTGTGGACGCGCGACCTCGATTTTTTCAAAGGCTACGACGGCAAACTCTGTTTCTTCGGCCACACTCCCACGGCCTTCCTCCCGCGCGAGGGCCGCACAAGGCGCTGGGGTATTTACATTCACAACGGCTGCGTGGGAATGGATACCAGCGGAGAGGACGGAAGCCCGCTTTCCTGCATTCAAGTCGAGACCTTCACTCTCTACCAGTCCTATCCTTCCGGCAGGACTGAAGTGGAGAGACTGAGACACCGCAAGCCATCGAGCTCCGCTGCTCGAGTCGCTCCGTGACGCGCTGATGATGACATCGGGTTGGAATCGGCGTGCGCTTTTCCATTTCCTCATTCGCATTTGCGTACATTGTTTTACCGCAGCCTCGGCGATCGTGCTTTGTGGTTGCGCTAACGGCGTGTTGCTCGACGAACGTTTTCACGATACACGCTTGACCAACTGGACTGTTGTTGAAGATCCCGACACTGTCGAAGGGCCTGCGCATTGGGGTGTCGAAGCGGACGGATGGGTGCTCCAGCACAGTAACATCTGGGGTCGCCGCGGTGATTTTATCGGTCGCTGGTATGGCACTTATCTCGTCGCTGGCGATGTTGGTTGGGTAGACTACAAGCTGTCTGTGAAGGCAAAGCCGGGGGACGATGACGGATTTGGAGTGGTCTTCCGTTATCAGGATGCGGAGCATTTCTATCGCCTGCTGTTCTTGCAAGACGGTTTGAGCGGCGGTCCGATTACCAGGTTGGACAGGCGGGAAGGCGCGGATTACACTGAGCTTTGGTCACTTGCCAAAGGCTATCGGCCTGGCACAGAGATGATGATCGAGGTGAATGTCGAGGGAGATGTGATCAAAGCTTCGGTGGATGGAAGGCACTTGTTCGAGGTGAAAGATGACTCTTACAGGCGAGGTAAGGTTGGCCTGTTTTGTTATGCGCAGAAGGGTCAGGCGTTCGATGACGTGAGAGTGGTCGGCCAGTAGCCACGGCCTATGGGTGGGCCTGTGGCAACCTGTTTAGCTGGGCGAAGATTGAACAGAGGGAGACGTGACATGAAGGATCATTCAAAAGAGGTTTGAGCAAACAGGGGGCGGCCCAGCGGTGCGCCCCCTGTTTGGACATTCTTAGAATACTGGCGGCGAAACTCCGTTAGGAGTTCAATGTGACGATTCGTCGTCCAGCCCATTTCACTCCTAAAGGAGTGAGCACCCAAGCCGCCTTCGTAACTACAAACATGCAACCACTACGTGGTTGATGGGGCGGCCGGAGGGCCGTACATACAGGTGAGTATGACTAAGGCAGTAATAGTCAGCGCGGCTAGGACCGCGATCGGATCGTTCGGCGGCGCGCTGAGGGATGTTCCCGCGACAGAGCTCGGCCGCGTTGTGATCGAGAGCGCTATAGAACGCGCGGGGATCGACCCCTCAGATGTCGAAGAAGTGATAATGGGCAACGTGCTTCAAGCGGGTGTCGGGATGAACCCAGCCCGGCAGGCGGCTATCGCCGGAGGTATTCACGACAGCGTCCCTTCGTTTACGGTAAACAAAGTATGCGGCTCAGGCTTGAAGACAGTAGCGCTCGCAGCACAAGCCATCGCCGCCGGGGATGACGATCTAATCGTCGCGGGTGGAATGGAATCTATGAGCCGCGCGCCGTATCTGCTGAAGAAAGCACGCTGGGGATACAGACTCGGCAGCGATGAGATTGTTGATTCGATGTTGAGCGAAGGACTCACCTGCGCGATGGCAGGTTGTCATATGGGAGTGACCGCCGAGAACGTCGCTGCGAAGCACAGCATCTCGCGCGAGGCGCAGGATCAATTCGCCGTCGAAAGCCAACGTCGCGCCCAAGCGGCGATCCTCGGCGGGCGCTTCGATGAAGAGATTGTTCCCGTGATGATCGCACAGAAGAAAGGCGAGGCGCTGGCCTTCAAAGTCGATGAATACCCGCGTGCAAGCACAACCGTCGACACTCTCTCACGCTTAAAGCCCGCGTTTCAGAAAGAGGGAACCGTGACGGCGGGCAACGCTTCGGGGATCAACGATGGAGCTGCGGCTGTGGTCGTGGCAAGCGAGGAGCGGACTCGGTTGATGGAGCTCGCGCCGATGGCGAAGATCGTTTCGTATGCAACGGCTGGCGTTGATCCGCGCTACATGGGAATGGGACCGGTGCCTGCGATTGAGCGAGCGCTTGAGAAGGCCGGCCTCGCCTTGAAGGACATCGACCTGTTTGAGTTGAACGAAGCCTTCGCGGCGCAGAGCCTTGCTGTTCTGGACAAGCTCGGACTGGACGGCTCGCGCGTTAACGTCAATGGTGGGGCGATCGCGCTTGGTCATCCAATCGGAGCGAGCGGCGCGCGTATCCTGGTCACACTGCTGTACGAAATGCGAAGACGAGACGTGCGGCGAGGGCTGGTTGCGCTCTGCATCGGCGGAGGGCAGGGAATCGCGATGATAGTGGAGAGGTAGTTATTTGTCATTTGCCATTTGTCATTTGCCATTTGTGATTACTCGCAGGGCAGTGACAAATCACAAATGGAAAATGGAAAATGGAAAAGAGGATTGCAGAATTGAAATGAGAATTCCGCAATTTAAGGGGTTCGATGGCCGAGATTGAGAATTCAGGTACAGGTATGGAGCCTGGCTCGCCGGTGATTGTTTACCTGCACAGCCCGCGCGAAAAGACCTGGGGTGTCCTGCTTGAATTAAATGCCGCCGGTGTCTTTGTGCGCGGAATAGACCTGAACACCTTCGATGACTGGGTCCAAATGATCGTTCGGGGCGAACGGAATATGGGACTCACTCACGTGTTCTTTCCGATGTGGCGAGTCGAGCGAGTCGTTCTGGACGAATCGGTCGACGAGATCCCGTCGCTTGGCGCGCAGTTCTACGCGCGAGTTGGACTGACCTTCAACGAATACCTCGACTCTGATTAAAAGCTGCGAGTCCCGAATAGCGAGAATCCAGTCACTGCTCCTGAAGGTGCTGGAATATTTCGGGGTCGAGCTTTGCGGAGTAAGTTATGTTCGTCAGTTTGACCTCTTGAACGAACTTGCCGTCCTGTTTCATCTCCCGGCGCACCGGTACAAGCGTGTTTTGAACAACCGCGTTACTGAACGGAGTGTAGTAATAATCAATCCTGTACTTCGTGGGCGGCTGTCCTTCGACAAGCTTCAGCTCGTACTCGCAACGAAGCACGCGATAGGTCTTTGTGCTCAGCCAATAGCGGGTCTTCTCACCATCAGCGGTCGTTAGATCGACGACATTAGTTGTTAGGCCGACAACTGTCTCCGGACCGACGTAATCGAGCTTTGAAGCGTCCTCTTTGTATCGGAGCAGCGCCATATACTCGTGCGTCAGTTGAGCGCGAAAGGCGATGTCGGCTCCCGCGCGCGGGTTCACGTATTGTCCGTTCTGGGCAGACCATACGCTGGCGCCGTTGAAGCCGATAACGTATTTGATAGGAGGCGGGCTCTGAGCTTGAGCAGTGTCTTGTGCTGCCAGCTCGAGATCAACGCGGAGCAGGTCCTGTGACGACTTCTCCTTTCTCATCGAGCGCAGCAGGTAGTTGCCCGAGAGATAGCCCGTTTCCGTGGCGAGCCGGATAGTGCCTGCTTCTTGAGTGGCCGCTCTCGCAATTTCAAGCTGCTTCCGTGTACCGTATGCTATCAGCGCGAGCTCAACAATGGCCTCCACCTGAGTGAGCTTCGCTTGGGCGGGTTTCGCTTCTTCCTGTTTCTTAGCTTTCTCGATCTCCTTAGCGCTCGGGACCTTTCCTTCATCCTTTCTGGCAGGCTCTTGCGTTGCGGGTTTTTGGCTGCTGCTTTGTGGTTCCGTGCCGAACAGAGAAGCCGGCGCGTAGAAAAGCGCAAACGAAAGCGCGACGATCACAGCCGCCCGGCTCGGAATATGTTTCTTTAATCGCTTAATGAGCTTTAACAGGCTCGGCTTGCTTAACAAAGTCAGAATCCTCCGCTGCTTCATTTGAGGTAGATGAGGCCAATTCGCATTTTGCAGCAGACCAACAGAAAAGAAAGTGTAGCACAGCAATCGGGGCAATCGCATGTTGAAGGCGGTGCTTGCGTTACGGCCGGAGGTGATTGAACGTGGAACTTGGTACCCGTAATGACGATGCGCCTCTCATTAACACCTCGATTCATCGAGGTGTCGGAGGGGGCGGCCGTGACTGTAACTGTTTCAACAGTTTTGCGGTCCGCTTGGGAAACCGTTGAAACGGTTCCGCGTGGAGCCCAGCACCCACGACACCCAACTGAAGTTGGGTGTTAATGAGAACATCATCTGTCGACGACTGAGCGATTCGATGTCATAAGCGCTCCGTCGGACAGGTCCCGGTTTTTAATCACACCCGTCACTCCTCGCGGGGCTACCGGCTAAATCGTACTCTGAGTTTAGGTCAAATCCCTTGGGCGCCGATGTAGCTGTCGCAAGAAATCTGACGCACCTCCGGTGCGCGTCAGGCCCTGTCTTCGCTTAGTCAACGTGGATACAAATATTCGTCGCTCCGAATTTCTTCCTTCCGTCTTTATCACTCAGCCATATCACTACAGTGTAGACGCCCGGCTCGTTCATATACAGTTGCACGGGCATGCGAAACCTTCCCTGGCTGGCAATTTCTATTTCCCCTTGCACTCCATCTGCGTACACCGCTCTCTGCGGAGCGATTAGCCGAATCGTCTTGTACTTGTCCGGCAACGAGTACGCGCGCGGCTCTCGTAGCCAATCCACTCCTGGAGGCAATGGCGGTGGCTCGAAGAATACTTCTGCATAACTGATCTGGTAACCGGGGTTCAACAACTTACCCTTAAGCTGCACAGTTGTTTTTCGTTTCGCTTGTGTCTGATACGGCTCAAGGTGAATGTGCTTTCCGACATAAAGTTCGACGAGCCGCAGATCGCGGTCAACCAGCGCTATTCCAAATCCTGCATGGGTGTGCTGCGGTGTGAGTATGGTTCGCCTATGGCCATCGTTTGGCGGAACTTCCGCATACATTTGCATATGCATTTGGCCAAGAGTGATACCAATGTACTTGGAGGTCGGGGATTCGAGATTGCTGGCAGCAGATACGTTTTCTTGTACGGGATGAACCGCTCCGGCGGCGCTGTAACGGTGGTATGGTTTACGGCCATCCTTGCCCCAGTGAGATAGGAATTTACCCCTAGCCATATCAAGCGCATGTTGATCTGCGACAAGACAGGCCAAATCATCTATCGCTAAAGAGGACGCGCCAGCCAGCGCGCGCTCGCTGTTAACCAGCTTGAGCAGATCATTCCGAAATTGAGCTATGTCGTCTTTACCTAATTGTTGCCTGATCAGAGCGGCCTCGTGCCTGCGGGCCGATGCGAGCCAGAAGGCGAATGGGGACGCAGCAGTGCTCAGGAAAAAGCGCCTTGTGGTGAACATATTCATATGCGAAGAGAAACTGCCCCAATCGCCTCCCGCTGAGAACACTTACTCACACCGCAACGCGACCATCGGATCGACCTTTGCCGCCCGGCGAGCGGGAACGTAGCTGGCGAGCAAGGCGATGCTTCCCAGCAGTATCGGTGTGACGACAAACGTAAAGGCATCAGTGGCGGTGACTCCATATAGCAAGCTCGACATGACTCGCGTCAACGCAACCGCGCCCGCCAGTCCGATGGCGATACCAACCACCGTCAGGATCAACGCCTGTCGGATTACGAGTTGCTGGACGTTGCCGGGCTGCGCACCGAGCGCCAGACGAATGCCAATTTCATGAGTCCGCTCGTTTACCGAATAGGCCATAACTCCATAGATACCGACCGCGGCCAGGATCGAAGCGATAACTGCAAAGGCCCCCAGCAGGAACATCGAAAAGCGCCGCCGCGCCAGTGACTCGTATAATCGTCGGTCCATTGTGTTGACATCATAGACCGGCATATCAGGATCGAGTGCTTGAATCTGTTTCGTGATCGCTGTGGTTATTTGTGCCGGATCGGGAGTTGTACGAATGACCAGGAACATGCTTCTCGCAAGAGACTGCTCAAACGGGTAGTAAACGGTGATTGGCGGTTCCTTTTCAGCGCTATACTGTTTTGCGTCGCTGATTACTCCCACCACTGTCCGCCACGAACCTGAGTTTGCGCGTTGGAGTATTTGCCGAACTCAACGCCGATAGAACAAGCTGCCTGTCCCGCTTCCGTCATAGTTGTCAGATCGCCTCTCTGCCCGAATGGCGCGGTGTTGCCCACGTCCCAAAGCTTTCGCGTGATGAACTGATCGACGGGAACGCCGCTTTGAATCATCCGCTCGTTGCGGATCCTGGTCGGCACAGATGACGTACCGCTTCAAAACTAGTCGTTGACCTTGAAGTGCACTCTCTCGTGAATCGCCTGACCGACGCACCGTCCGCAGGCGAGACCGTCGTTGTTGTCGAATGTATAGTGGATGCCCCCATAGAGCCTGGAAACTGCCGCCTCTGCTGCTGCCTCAACGAAAGAGTTGAACTTCCGAGCCTGCTGAGGCGGCAGAAGTCCGTGGTCGATGTGCGTTGTGTCCGTAAAGCTCTTGATCCCGAACATATCGGTCAGCACGCTTGCCGCTGCGCCAGACTGCGTCGAGTGCCCTGAAGTGTAGGTCGGGAAGTTTGGCGTCCCGATATAGGGGCGCCAATTCCCGTCTATGTTGCGATTGATGTAGGTCACCGGGCGTTGCAGGTTGGTAACGTACTTTTCGTTCCAGCAAGCGATGAAGGCATCGTGAACGGCTATTCCTACACGCGCGTAGGCCTCGGCCGCCCTCGCGAGCGAGAGACCGTCGTTCCGTGCGATCTGACTGACGATCGCGATCCAATGTCCCGGCGGCGTGCCGGTGGCGCTGGGGCCATCAGACCAGTAATCGGCAATAGTCTTTTGCTCAGTCGTCAGGCCAAGTCCCACGGTATAGACCTCCAATGCAGCCGCGTAGAATTCCGACGCCGTATTGGTAGAAAAAGCTGGATGGCCATCCGCAGGGCACTCCGCGCCCGAGGTCAAGACCATCGGCCGAATATATCCCCAACAGGGCTGCAGCGGATTCGGGCTTAGCAGCGGCGGCGTCGGCTCCCAGGCGCCCGGCACCGGCCTGGCGGAGTAATGGCAGTTGTTATAAACAGAGAACCCGTCGGTAGCAGCCCACTGGAGAATTGCGGCGGCCACAGCCTGGCCGTGCGAGAGCGAGCGTTTGTACTTAGGTTTCCCAGCCTCGGACCGATAACGGGATGCGAAGCTTTGCTCCAGGTTGTTGATGGCTCCCAAAGTCGCTTGAGAAATAGTTGGGTACAGACCCCGGATCGTGTTGGCGAGAACCGCGTTTGCCACCGTTGGCCAGTGGTGCTTATTGATTTTCGTCGGCTGGGGCACAAACATTAAGCTGTTCAATTGGCCAACCAGCGACCGATTCTGTTCCGTCCCGGCCACGATTGACTCGTAGAGCGCGACGGCGGTGATGCCGTAGATGCGAGATGCGGCAGGTGGCGTGGTCTTCTCCGCCTTCACCACGTCGTACAGCAGTTCGAACCAGACTGATGCGACCTCCGACGGAAAATCGACTGCGGACTTGTTGCTGTCCTCGAGGTCGGCGAAAGCCGATGGGTTGACAAGCAGCAATGAGGCTATCAGGGTAAGCGGTAGAATCCTTCTCCTCATCTTTACCTCCCCTTTGTAAGTGAACTTGTGTTTAGTGATTTAGTTAAACAGAACGAATGTCAGTCTGCGGCAGCTCAGGACCCGACGCCGCGGTTGACTATTCCTTCTGTTCACGCCCATTGTCTTTGATCAGCACAACGTCAGTCGTAACAACTCCGCGCGAGCACACTATCATCTTTCCGTCGCGCGACCAATCAAAGCTGAAGATCTGATCGGCTGGGAACTTCGTCAGTTGTTTTGGGGCGCCTCCATCAAGCGCCTGACTCCAGATGTTCGACACTCCCTCTTTGTCGTCCAGGTACAGGATCGCTTTACCGTCAGCAGACCAGCGAAATTGAGCGAGCGGCACGTCCAGCAGCTTCAATGGCTGGCCTCCGTCGAACGGAACGATCGCGAGCTTAGGACCTGAAGTGGGTTGATCCCCGGTTGTCTGAAACGCAATCCATTTTCCGTCGGGTGAGATAGCTGGCTTGACCGAGACCCGTTCGTTGATTTGAACCGGATCGCCGCCGTCGATTGGTATCTTCCACAACGATAGCTTCCCGCCGCTGCTCACCGGCGTGTACACGACCCATTTGCCATCAGGCGAACACGTTGGAAAGTACTCCCCTTCTCCCTGGGTGAGTTGCCGCGGGTTGCTCCCGTCGAGACCCATTCGCCAGATGTTGAACGTCGCTGGATTGGCCCCGCGATTCGAATCGAAAACGACGTACCGTCCGTCGAGAGAAACGGCCGGGAAAACGTTCACGCCGTCGTCAGAAGTCAACTGCCTCTGGTTCTTCCCATCGGCGTCCATCACCCAAATGTCTGCGGTCCCGCTAGCATCAGAGATGTATAAAAGCCGGCCGTCTGGAGTCAACGATATCTGACTGTATCTGCCCGAACCCGACGTGATCTGTCGAGCGCGGCTCACATCACCGTCGGGCGCGACCCACAGATTGGTGACAGCGTCGGCCTGCACAGTCACAAGCGACCCGGAGTCTGCCGCCAGGCTGACGCCCGCATAGTTATTCAGGTCGTTTGTGATTCGCTTCGCCTTTCCGTCAGGGTAGGTGAGCTGCCATATCTGAAGCTGTCGCGATCCGGGAGTTTGATCCACCGCGCTCAGGACCAGCGTGCTGCCATCCGCTAGCCACGCGAAGCAGTCTATCGCTAGCCACTTCTGCGATCCGACAACCTTCTCGCTGCCATCGGACACCTGAAGCGCGACCATCTCGTACCTAAAGCCGCCGGTGACCTTTCTCGTAGCGGCGGCGATAGCTTTGTCATCGGGTGACCACGCGACTTGAAGGAAAAGGTCTGGAATCTTGTAAGTCACCAGTTTCTGCTCGCCGCTGCCATCCGCGTTGACGATAATCACCGCGCTCTCGCTGGTCGAGTGGCGCACAAATGCGAAGCGCTTTCCGTCGCGCGAGAAAGAGATCGGGCTGTCGACATCATCGATTAGCTTTCTTAGAGTGCCTCCAAGAACCGGGACTTGAAACAGACTGCGAATGTTAGAGCCCTTGTCTCCCTTGACGAAGTAAACGTAATTGCCATCTCGCGAGAACGTCACGCCGATGTAGTTGCCTTCATCAGGAGCCACAATTTGAACGTTGCTCGACGTAGCGGTCTGCCGCACCCACAGTCCCTGCTTGCCTGCTTCGTTCACGATGTGTACGACGTACTTTCCGTCTGGTGAGATAACAGCACCCAGGGCTCGCCCCGTGCTCGTAAGCTTGCTGAGGGTCGTATTCTGAAAGGCCGGTCCCGTGATCCTGCTCTGCTTCTGACCAAAGATAAAGTAGACCGAGATTGCGGCTATGACTGCTAACAAGAGCAGCCCTGCAACTATCGCAATCCGGCGCCCGTTGCCCGTTGACGCTTGCGCGATTCCGGATACTGGGCCGCTCGGCACTGCTGCGCTCGGAACGGTGACGACGGGTTGGGCTTCGGTCACTGCCAGCTGAGCCGCGTGCTGGGTGGTGACCTGTGCGTGACCTTGACTGAGAGTTGTCTGCGCAGCATGCATCCCTGAAACTCTTGGTTGAAAGTCATACTCCTTGATCAGATCGCGAAGATCGATGGCGATATCCTTGATTGACTGGTAACGCTCGGCCGGATCCTTAGCGAGGCACTTGCGTATGATTCGTTGAAGCTCCGCGGGTGCATCAGGGTTTACGTTGCCGATCGGCGGCGCCTGCCCGTAAACGATTTTGTGGAGCGAATCAATAACCGAGTCGCCCTGGAAGGGCTTATGGCGGGTCGCGGCTTCATACAATATGCAGCCGAACGAAAAAATGTCCGAGCGCTGATCAACCAGCTTCCCCTGCGCTTGCTCAGGCGACATATAGCCGATAGTGCCCATGACGACACCTGGCCGCGTTTTATCCATAACTGCGGTCGCGGCTTCGCCGGGGTCCGCGCCCGATGGCGCGGCAGGCTCAACGGCTTCGATCAGCTTAGCGAGTCCGAAATCGAGGATCTTAGCGTAGCCGTCCTCGGTAACCATGATGTTTTCCGGCTTCAGGTCGCGGTGGACTATGCCTGCCGAGTGAGCCTTGGCCAGCCCGTCCGCGGTCTGCGCGAAATACTCGAGTAGCTTCTTCAGTTCGAGATGCTCGCGATGAATTTTGAGATGCAGCGTCGTGCCGCTGATGTACTCCATCGCGATGTAATGGGCAACTGACTGCGTGTTCTCCGCCTCGGGTTGAACTTCGCCAATCTCGTAGATGGTGATGATATGCGGATGATTCAAAGCAGATGCGGCCTTTGCTTCACCGATGAATCTCCGCACGCGATCCGAATCGGTTACGAGGGCCGCCGGCAGGATCTTCAACGCAACCGCGCGATCGAGCTTGGTGTCGATGGCTTTGTAGACTTCGCCCATGCCGCCCACCCCGATCGGTTCGAGTATCTGGTAGTGTCCGAGAGTCGATCCGGTTGTGAAAGACATGTTGTGCTCTCTTCGCGCTTAAGCGGCGAGATTATCATCCGCAGCGAAGATTTTCAAACTTCGGGGTTTTGGAATCTTCAACTCGCATTGAGCGGGGACATTTCCTTTTCGTTACGCTGACCGAATGAGAGGGCTAAGGTGACTGCCGCTGAAAGAATTGCAACTTGTATGACGGACCCTAGCCTGTTGAGACGCGTACATCAACGCCGCTCTGTTCCAACTTTTCTAACTCTCTTTCGATATGCGCGAGTCCACGTTCTAACAACTCGAGGTGCCGCCGCTTGTGGGCCCTTTCCATCTCCCTGACTATCCGTGCTCGTTCCAGCAGCAGCCCTTCCTTACGCTTTTTCAGCTCGATCTCCTCGGCTGTTAACGCTCGCCTGCCCCTCGCTTCTTTTTTAGCCTCAGCCGCACCGATCTGGTCCTCAACGGCCTTACTTTCCCATCCTCTTGCCATGCGTTGATTATTGAGGGATTGTGCCGGAATCAACAACTACTATAAAATCTGCCCTCGATTCAATACGGAGGAGAACAATGAAAATCGGCATACTTGTGGGCCGCGAAGGGACTTTTCCTCAAGCTCTCATCAACGAGATCAACAATCGTAGCGCCGGAGTCACCGCTGAGTACATCAAGCTCGGCGGAGTGCGAATGGCCGAGCCTTGCCCATACGACACTATCATAGATCGAATCTCACACGACGTGCCGTTCTACCGAGCTTACCTCAAGAGCGCCGTGCTCGCCGGAACTAAGGTCATTAACAATCCTTTCTGGTGGAATGCCGACGATAAGTTTTTCAACTACTCGCTTGCTACTTATCTCGGCATAGCCGTGCCGAAGACTATTCTGCTGCCGCAAAAGGAATACAAAGAAGGCGTCGTCGCTGAGTCGCTCCGCAACCTCGAATATCCGCTCGATTGGGACGGCATCATCGAGCATGTGGGCTTGCCCGCGTTCATCAAGCCCTTCGACGGGGGCGGCTGGCGCGGCGTGTCTCGCGTTAACACGCGTGAAGAGTTGATGGAAAAGTATGACGCCAGCGGGACCGATTGCATGGTCTTGCAGGAGTACGTTCCGTTCACTCACTACGTCAGGTCCTATTGCATTGGGAAGAAGGAGGTGTGCCCGATGCCTTACGATCCAATCTTCCAGCGCTACCTTGTCGTGGACAACTACCTCGATCCGGAGATGGATGCGCGAGTGCGCCGCGAGACGATTCAGATCAACGAAGCTCTCGGTTACGACATCAACACCGTCGAGTTCGCCATTGCGAATGGGACGCCTTACGCGATCGATTACATGAATCCGGCGCCGGATGCGGACTGGTGGTCGGTGGGTTCGATCTACTTCAAATGGATGGTCGAGAAAGTCGCCGGCCTGGCGATTAACACTGCGCTGCACGGCGAGCCGACGATTGCCAGCCACCGATGGAACCAGCTTTTGAATCACGAGATCAAACGACCGAGCTTCAGCAAGCCAGCCGGCGCAGATTAGTTGTTTGTTAATCCTGTATGGGTGGCCCTCCGAGGCCTGGGAGCGCAGGCATCCCTGCCTGCCTCCTTCTTGCGCAACGCCAAGCAGGCAGGGATGCCTGCGCTCCCAGGCCTCGGAGGGCCGCCCGTACAGGATTAACAAAAGATTCCCGCTTAGAGTTTTCTAGATGACAAGTCAAGCAGCCCACGATTACAACTCATTGATCGAGCGCAAGCCTGCGCTCCTTGAGGAATCGCGCGCGTTTCTTGAGAAGCGTTTGAAGGAAGTGCGCTTCGTCTTCGGTGGGCGAATGCTGTCTCCATACTTGCGCCCGCACTTCGTCACTCGCAGCGAATGGCAGCAGATCACGAAAACGTGTGAGACGATGTGGGGTGCGATCGAGAAAGTCGGCTGCATCGCGCCTACTGATATACTTATGCTCGAGCAGATAGGCCTAACCGCAGGCGAGCGCGAACTGGTCGCCGTTGATCCTGGCTACGAAGAAGTCTCGGTTACCTCGCGGCTCGATTCCTTTCTGACACACGAGACCTATCAATTCGTCGAGTTGAATGCCGAGTGTCCGGCCGGAATCGCCTATCAAGACGTGGCCGCGGAGATCTTCTGTGAGCTGCCCCTGATGCGTGAGTTCACGCGGCAGCATTCAGTCACGCCGATGTATTGCCGCCAGAACATGCTCGATGCGCTGCTTGCGATTTACGATCGCGTGCGCGGCCGAGGGGAGAAGCCCCAAATCGCGATCGTGGATTACAAGGGCTTGCCCACCCAGCGAGAGTTCGAGTTATTCAAAGAGTTCTTTGAGAGCCACGGTTATTCGACCACGATAGCCGACCCTCGCGACCTGGAGTTAAGGGAAGGGAAGTTGCACCACGGCGATTTCAGGATCGACCTCGTCTACAGGCGCGTGCTGACAACGGAGCTGCTCGAGAAGGTCGATGAGTGCCGCGCGTTCGTTGAAGCATACAAAACGAGCGCGGCGGTGTTCGTGAATTCGATTCGCACCAAGTACGTTCACAAGAAGATGCTGTTTGGAGTGCTGACCGATGAACGGCATCAGCACTACTTTTCGGAAGCGGAGCAAGAAGCGATTCGGCGATCGGTGCCGTGGACACGCAGGGTCGAGGATGCGAGAACAACTTACGGCGGGCAAGAGATTGATCTCCTGGAATTCGTACGAGCGAAGCGCGCCACGCTGGTGCTAAAGCCGAACGACGACTACGGCGGGCACGGAATATTCATCGGCTGGGAATCGGACGAGAGCGCCTGGGACCGCGCGATTGAAGAAGCGTTGAAAGGCGACTACCTTGCTCAAGAGCGGGTGACGACCTCACGGGAGGTGTTTCCATTCGTAGACGAGACCGGTGTGCATATGATAGAGCAACTGCTCGATCTTGATCCGCTCTTGTTTTTTGGCAAGGTCGCTGGGGCATTCACGCGATTGTCTTCTTCGTCGCTCGCAAACGTGACTTCCGGGGCCGGGATGGTCCCGACTATGATCGTGGACTGAATCAAATTGCGGATTGCGAAGTGGCGCAGACTTTAGTCTGTGTCGCGTAACTCCGCTACTTGAGCGCCCGACACAGACTAAAGTCTGCGCCACTCCGCAATCCGCAATTCTGGAGTTGTAATGCCTGACTTCACGCTTGGAATCGAGGAGGAGTTTCAGATCATCGACCCGGTGACGCGCGAGCTGCGCTCGCACATAACCGAGATGATCGAGGAAGGGCAGATGATCCTGGGTGAACAGGTCAAGCCCGAGATGCACCAGTCGATGATCGAAGTCGGCACCGGCATATGCGCTAACATTCAAGAAGCTCACGCCGATGTCGTGAAGCTTCGGCGCACGGTCTCCAGGCTCGCCGGAACCAAGGGCCTTCGCATTGCTGCCGCGTCAACTCATCCGTTCTCGAGCTGGAAGGACCAGAAGATCACCCCTAACGAACACTACGAGGCGTTGGTAGTTGAAATGCAAGTGCTGGCCGAGTCGCTGTTGATCTTTGGCATGCACGTGCACGTAGGCATCGAAGATCGCGAAGCGCAGATACACTTGATGAACGCCGCGCGCTACTTCTTGCCACACCTGCTGGCGCTTTCAACAAGCTCGCCGTTTTGGATGGGGACCCAGACAGGTCTGAAGAGCTATCGATCGGAGATCTTCAAGAAGTTCCCGCGAACCGACATTCCTGACTATTTCGGCTCCTATTCGGAGTTCGATAACTACGTCAATCTTCTCATCAAGACTGGCTGCATAGACAAGCCCAAGAAGATCTGGTGGGACGTCCGCCCTCATCCTACCTTCCCAACTTTGGAGTTTCGCATCTGCGATATCCCCTCGCGAGTCGACGAAGTCATCGCGCTCGCGGCCTTGATCCAGGCGATAGTCGCAAAGCTGTACAAGCTCTATCGGAAGAACATGGGTTTTCGTCTTTATCGCCGCGCGTTGATTCAAGAGAACAAATGGCGAGCGGTGCGATGGGGATTGGATGGTAAGCTGATCGACTTTGGTAAACAGAAAGAAGTTCCCGTGCGCGATCTGATTCTTGAGTTGCTCGAGTTTGTTGACGATGTGGTCGATGAATTGGGAAGCCGTAAGGAACTCGAATACATCCACACGATTCTAGAAGGCGGCACCAGCGCCGACCGTCAACTAAAGACCTTCTATGAAGCGGGCGATTTCAATGCAGTGGTCGACCAATTGATCGCCGAGACTATGGAAGGCGTCGATTGATCATCGCGATATTCCAGCATTTACGCTTGGTGACGCCGGTCTTTAGATCCATTCAAGTTTCTCACCAATCGCGGAGTCCGATTTGCTATCACACAAGGTGTTTGCCTTGCGCCGCGAACTATTTCCGGTCGCGTGAGGGAGAGATATGAACCTTGGTAAACGAGATGAGATTGAAGAAAAAGACCCTTTGGCGGTAAAGGACTCGAGTGCGAAGAACGAAAAAGAGAATAGCTGGCGCGAGGTTCGCTCGGCCGCTCAACAAGCAGTCGGGCGCGCGTCCTCGCTCGGTCCAACGACTGGGGGCGCGCGGTTCTCAGCGTTTACGAACAAGCGCGTCCTGGCTTTCGCGATACTTGGCGCTGTAGTCGTCGGGGCGGTCGTAGCCTATCTCTTGCTTGGTCGCCCGACGACTGCGCCTGCTGTTCAGATACCAGCGAGACCAGGCGCGCCTTCTGCAGCGGCTTCACCACCTACGCCCGCGCCCGCACCAGATAGAGGAGCCGAGTCGGGATTACCATGGCTACTGGGCACGCCGACTACGGAACAGGAAGCGAATGAGCCATGGCTAACAGCGGCCGCAAGGATTACGCTGAAGCTTGCGCTCGGGGCGCTACTCGCCACTCTCCTTGCGTTCCGGCCGCGCCGAGACTCGCCTCTCACTATGCGCAATCCTTACGTCGCTCAAACTCAAATACTGCTTGCTATCGTTGCGGCCGCGTTGATGATGGTAGTGGCCGACAATGCTGCCCGCGCGTTCGGAATATTCGCCGCCGCGTCACTGGTCAGATTTCGAACGAACATCCGTGACCCTAAGGAGATCACCGTCTTATTGATCAGCCTCGCAATAGGGTTGGCATGCGGCGTTGGAAAGATCGAGGTAGCGATTATTCTTTCGCTGTTCTCACTTCTGGTGGTGTCGCTGCTCGAATACTACGAACCCGAACAGGTCTTTCGCGCGATGGAACTGACGGTTGCAACTCGTAAGATAGAAGAGACCGATGAGGTGCTTAAGGAGATCTTCGAGAAGCGAAACATGACGAGCGAACTAAGGAAGGTCGATCGCGAAGATAGCGAAACTCCGATCGGTAAGATCGTCTACTTCGTGAACGTCGGCGGGGACCTCAGCACTGATAAGCTCAGCGAAGAGATCTTCACATCCGACCCGGACAATATTGACTCGGTACAGTGGGACCAAAAGAAAACCAGTTCGTACATCTATCGCTAGCCGAGCACTCCGGTTTGAGGTTCAGAGTTCCGGGGTTGAGGTTCAGAGTTCCGGGTTCCGGGTTCGTGGTTCGTAGTTTCAATTTCAAGTGGTTCCCGCCACGCTGCTGCCAAGTGAAACATGACTCTCAAACCCCGAACTCGGAACCCTGAACCCGGAACCCTGAACTCGGAACCCTGAAACCTGAACTCGGAACCCTGAACTCGGAACCCTGAACCCGGAACCTGAACCCCCTGCTCTAGATCATTCAGCTATTAGAAGCTGCTGTATGGTTCGCATCCATGCGAACAAATAGGAATTGCCCTTTCTGTTCCCTTTCTCTTTTCCTGCCACCACTTAGTATCGCGGTGACGAATCCACGATAGCTGGCACTCGCCTTGCCCTTTCGCAAGAACATGGGTTCAGCAATTAACGTCCAGCCAATTAACGGCCCAAAGCGACGACCTAAGACCGTAGTTTTGCGTGACTCCCCTTATCGGGCTGGTCGATCGTTTAAGGATAGACTTTTTGAGATACTGAATCCCGTACTCGACAGGGTGAGGCCGTATGCGACCCCTCTGGCTAAGCCACGAACGCTTATCATTCTAAGCGTCCTCGCCGGAGCGCTCCTCGTCGGGGCGATCTATTACTACAACAAGCTGGCGACGGAGATCGATGCGCGACTCCAAAGCAGCTCCCTTGATAATTCAGTTGGGATATTCACCGCGGCGTTCAAGCTGTCGATCGGAGACCGCTTACCCATTGGTGAGTTGACTGACTACCTGCGTACTGTGGGATACCAGCCAAGGTCCGCCGGTGGAGAGAACATCGTCGGGTCATTCGAGGTCGATGGGAACTCGATACTGGTATTCCCGGGCGACGCTGCATCGAGCCAACGTGGTCTTAATCCTGTGCGGATTCAGGCAGACAAGAACGGGCGTGTGGTCTCACTAACGAGCCCGATGACGGGCGAGCGGTTATCATCGGCAGCGATCGAGGGTGAGTTGCTCGCAACGGTCCGCGACGGCGACCGCCGCAAGAAGATAGCCGTGCAGTTTTCTGATATCCCTGAAAACTTACGAAATGCAATCCTTGCGACGGAAGACCGCCGATTCTTCAGTCACAACGGTATCTGCTGGCGTGGCATCCTTCGCGCGCTGAAGGCCGACCTGGATCACGGGGGGGTTGTTCAGGGCGGCTCGACGCTTACGCAGCAACTCATCAAGAACGATTTCCTGACTGCCGACCGGACGTTGAGTCGAAAGCTGAAAGAGGCCGCGATGGCGATCATCCTGGAATCGCGGCTCTCGAAGCAGGAGATATTCACTTTATACTGCAATGATGTGTACCTCGGACAGAGCGGTACTTTCGCAATAAACGGCTTCGGCCAAGCAGCACAGGTTTATTTCGACAAAGACCTTGGCGATCTGACCCTCGGAGAGACAGCGTTTCTCGCGGGCTTAATTTGCGGGCCAAATAGATACTCGGCGCATCGGGATCAAGCGCGCGCATTGGAGAGGCGCAACATAGTTCTCGACGCGATGGTGGATACGGACGCGATCACGCCCGAAGTAGCCGCGTCAGCGAAGAGCGAGCCGCTTCAGATCAAGAAGCACGAGGTTCAGAATGATTTCGGCACGAGCTACTTCATCGACTATATGCAGAGATTTGCAGACGACAGGTACGGACCGCGTCGCATGTCGTCTCAGCAGCGACTCATGACGACTCTGGACCCTCGGCTCCAGCGTGCGGCTTATGGAGCAGTCACGAGACAAACGGAAAAACTGGATAAGATCCTGTCCCGCTCGGCTCGAAAGGGTCAAGCTCCTCAGCAAGTGCAGGGGGCGCTCGTCGCATTGGACGCGCACACGGGCGAGGTGCTCGCGATGGTTGGAGGCCGCAGCTACGACGAAAGCCAACTCAATCGCGCGACCGATGCTAAGCGCCAGCCCGGCTCTGCGTTCAAGCCTTTTGTTTATGCGACTGCGCTCAGCTCGCACTCATACACGGCGGCAAGCCTGATTTCAGACACGCTTCAGACGTTTACGTACGATGGCGGGAGGAAAGAGTATAAGCCGAGCAATTATCACGGCGGCTTCACTAATCGTAACGTGACTCTGCGGGAAGCGTTGACGCGGTCGCTTAACGTCCCCGCGGTCGCGCTTGCAATGAGCGTGGGACTTAGCAACGTTGCAGAGGTGGCCGAGAAGAGCGGGCTTGAAAGACCGCGGGTCTATCCTTCGATGGCCCTGGGTACCAGCGAGGTCTCACCGCTCGAGCTGGCTGGGGCGTATACGGCTTTCGCGAACGGTGGGATGGCCGTTAGACCGATTCCGATAAAGAGCATCAGTCGTGATGATAAGGCCGGATCAACCGAACGAGTCCAAACAACCGGAGTATATGTGTTCTCGCCGCAGGTCGCTTACTTAATGACCAATCTCTTACAGTCGGTCGTTGATGAAGGAACTGCAGCGAGGCTTCGGGGAATGGGACTAAAGGGTGCGATGGCGGGAAAGACCGGAACAACGAGCGACGGCTGGTTCGTGGGCTACACTCCTACCATAGTTTGTGTTGCGTGGATCGGATTCGACGACAACCGCGATCTTCGAATGAAGGCTTCGGACGCAGCGCTTCCGATGTGGGCTGATTTCATGAAACAGGCGCTCGATCTTCGCCCTGAACTTGGCGCCGATTCGTTTGCGCGGCCCGGGGGCATAGTCACGGTCGAGATTGACCCGGCGACAGGTTGTCTGGCGACCGCTGATTCTCTCTCTCGCAGACAGGAAGTATTTATCGCCGGTACCGAGCCCTACTCGAGTTGCTCCCAGGAATTGATTGCAGAAGCTACGCTCGATGAGACGACGGACGCGCAGGAATTAGAGGACCTATCGGCATCGGAAACTGAAGCGAAATTTCGTGACTACGACGAGATCCAACTCGAAGTCTGCGTCGATACGGCCTTGCTCGCCTCGCCGGATTGCCCCCGAACCGACAAGAAAGCCTTTGAGTTGAGCGGAGAGCCACGCGAAACGTGCCGCGCCGAGCTTCACAACAAGACAACCGATAGCCAGCCCCGTGAAACCGAGCCGAGAGACGACCTTGAAACAGAAAACGCCAATCAAGGGAGGACAAATTCCTGGCTTCGTGTGACCCCGGTCGACAGAAAGGCGCGGAACCGAAACGCCGGTCCAATGTTCTAAGATTACGTTCGAGTGCTCTAAGATTATGACTCGAGGTCAGAGGTGGCGCAGACTTTAGTCTGTGGCATTTGCTCCGGCGAGACCTACAACGTTTTGAGAGGGGTAGGAATCCTAAATGACGGGCGTATCGACTGGCTGTAAAGTCTATCGTGCGTTAATCTATGAGCATCAAGCCGGAGGTTACATGAACAAGGTGAGCAAGTTACGAGCAAACGTAAGCGTTTTGGTGTTGCTATCATTGTTCGCATCTCCCCTCGCAGTTTTCGCGCAGACGCGCGTTGTAGCCCCGAAGAACCCATACAATGAATCGAAGGACGTGGAGCTTGGCAGGCAGGCCGCGCAGCAAGCTGAACAGCAGCTTCCCCTGCTCAACGACCAGCACGTGCAAAATTACGTTGAGCGAATCGGCCGTCGTCTCAGTGAGGCGATTCCTCCTGAATTTCAACACTCGCAATTCCGTTACTCATTCAAGGTTGTAGACGCCCGCGACCTCAACGCGTTTGCGCTTCCGGGTGGGTTCACCTACGTCAATCGCGGCTTGATTGAAGCGGCCAAGAATGAGGGTGAGATGGCGGGCGTGATGGCGCACGAGATCAGTCACGTCGCGCTGCGTCACGGGACGGCTCAGGCCGCCAAGGCTCAGAAGTACTCGGTCGGCGCGGCCGTGGTCGGGATACTCGGCGGCATTTTCGGGGGCCCGGCTCTGGGGCAATTGGGGCAGATGGGAGTCGGGGCTTACTTTTTGAAGTTTAGCCGCGAATATGAGAAACAGGCGGATATACTCGGCTCACAAATAATGGCAAACGCTGGATACGATGCTCACGATCTTGCGAATATCTTTCGCACCCTGGAGCGCCAGGGTGGCAGCGGTGGCCCGCAGTGGTTGAGCGATCACCCCAACCCGGGCAATCGATTTGACTACATCAATCGAGAAGCTGACGCGTTGCGGGTGACGAACCCCATTCGAAACACTGATGAGTTCACTCGCGTTCAGGCGCTGCTGCGTGAAATGCCTCGAGCTCGTTCGATGCAGGAAATCGGCCGCAGCCGGCAGCGTTATCCTCAGCAGGGCGATCAACGTTATCCTCAGCAGGGCGATCAACGGTATCCGCAACAGGGCGATCAACGTTATCCTCAGCAGGGCGATCAACGGTATCCGCAACAGGGCG
>JBBPIH010000002.1:96096-109863 GCA_038040455.1 Acidobacteriota bacterium | reverse complement strand
AGCGGCAAGGACGGGTCGAGTATCCTTCATCGCGCTTCCGAACCTATAGCGGGAACTACTATCGAATCAGTGTGCCCGACAACTGGCGCGAGTTGCCCGCGGGCGACAACGTGACGTTCGCTCCAGAGGGAGCGTACGGGAACACCCGAGGCCAGTTTGTGTACACGCATGGACTTCAGGTGGGCTCGATTCGCGGAGTTGCTGGATCCTTGCGAACCGCAACCGATCGGCTCATCAGCGAGCTCGCCCAGGGCCATCGGAGCCTGCGCAAAAATGGTGGGTACGAGCGCGAATACGTGGGCAGACGTGAAGGGCTTTCGATTTCACTGAGCAACGTCTCAGAGGTGACGGGCCGCCCTGAGATTGTCAGTGTGTTCACAACGATGTTGCGTAACGGCGATCTCTTCTATGTGATTGCCGTCGCTCCCCAGGATGAGTACCAGAATTATCAAAGGACTTTTCTGGGCATACTTCGCACCGTTGAGTTGAGTGATTAAATGAGCCGCCGAGAAACGCAGGCGGCTCAGCAGGGGTAGCACAGACTAGAGTCTGTGCTACCTTTCTTCTGAACACCGACAGACTAAAGTCTGTGCTACTTCGGTGCTACTTCTGAGGCAGGGGTGGTTCCGAAAGCCTGCAATCCACGTTCAGCGATTTCAAGAACTCCAACAAGTCGCTCCTCTGCTGCGGCGTGATGGTTCGCTTCTCAAGATTCTTCTTGTCCAGGTATTGGTTCGGCTTCCCGCCGTTCAGCATGGAGTCCACTGCCTCCTCCAGCGTCGCAACGCTCCCGTCGTGAAAGTAAGGCGCTGACTTGGCGATGTCTCTGAGAGTCGGCGTCTTGAACGCGCCGGTGTCTTCATCTTTCTTTGTGGCGTTGAATCGCCCCTTATCAGGCTCTGGCGCATCCATTCCTACGCCAACGTTGTGAAACTGCTGATCGGTCAACAGCACTCCATCGTGGCAGTTGGTGCACTTGGCTTCTTTAAAGACTTCCCACCCGCGCTTCGCGGCTTCGGATGCTGCTGACTGGTCTCCAGCTTGCCAGCGGTCCCAGGCAGTATCGCCATTGCCGCTGAGGATCGTGCGTTCGAAGGCGGAGATAGCCTGCATCATGTTCTCCGCGGTAGCGTCGCCGCCGAAGACCTTATGGAACTGGGAGTGATAGCCCTCCAGCCCATTGATCTTTGCAACGATCTCGGCTTCTTTGTCCTTGGCGCCCATGTTGCCCCCTTGCCACGCGGCCATCGCTTGCTTCTCGAGCGAAGGGCTGCGTCCGTCCCAATAGAACATTTTGTGGTAGCCGATGTTCCAGAGAGTCGGGCTGCTGCGCGGCAACGGTTTATTGAATGCGCCGATTGCTTTCGCCAATCCATCGGTAAGCCCGCGCTCACATACGTGGCACGAGTAGCACGAACGCGACTCATCGCCGCTCAGCCGCTTGTCGAAAAACAACTGTCTTCCGAGGGCCGCCTTTTCTGCCGTCAGCGGATTATCTGCCGGACTCTCCATTGCCTCATAACGGGCGAGCGGCTCAGGAAGCGGAAGAACCTCGGGCTTGAATGCGGCTGTTTCTATGTAAACTCTCTCGCATGCGAGCCCTGACAACGCAAGCAAGAATGTCACCATCGCCAGGGTCTTCCTCAATTCAATTCTCGATCTCATATGGAACCTCCTAAAATGTACCGTAGGTTGTCTAACCTGCGGTTGGTTTCGCAGTGCTCCGCAGGTTGGACAACCTACGGTACATTGAAATCGCAACGCAAACAGGCCGCTTTGCAAGATGACTGCAAACTAGCGGTCAATCTCGCTTGGCGCGCTGTAGGGTAGAACCGGAACGCCAAGATGCGGCCCCGGATTATTGAGCGCGGTTCGTAGCGAAAGCTCGATCGCCGCCCGCGTGTTTTCCGGTGCGAGTATCGCATCAACAAAGCCTCGAGCCGCTGCGAAACTGGCCTCGAGTTCTCGTTCATACTTCGCGCGCACTCGCTCCATCTCGGCGTGCATCTTCTCGTCTGGCTTGAGGCCTTTCCGTTCGAGCTTCTCGATCTCGGAGCTGAACAGCGCCATTACCGCGGACTCGCCTTCCATCACGCCCATCCTGCCGGTCGGCCAGGTGAATATGAAGTCAGGATCGAAGCCCTGGCCCGCCATCGCATAGTAACCTGCGCCCGATGCATGGTTGATCGTCAGCACAAGTTTCGGTACGGTCGCAGTGGCCATCGCTTCGACGAAACGAGCGCCGGCGCGGATAATTCCCGAGTGTTCGGCTTCGGTGCCAACCATGAAACCGGATACATCTTGCAAGAACAGAAGCGGAGTCTCGTGGCGGTTGCACATCTCAATGAAGTAGGCGACCTTCTCGGCGGAGTCGGTGTAGATGATCCCGCCGAACTTTGGCGGTCCTCCCGCGGGACCTCGAACCAGACCTCTTTGGTTGGCGACGATGCCGACGGGTATACCTTCGATGCGCGCGTAGCCGGTGATCATCTCTCTGGCGTAGTCCGCCTGGAACTCATCGAGCTCGCCAGAGTCAAGCAAGCAGTCCAGCACGTCACCCATGTCATAAGGTAGTCGATGATCGGCAGGGATGATGTCGCAGATGTCAGTGAGTGGCCGTCGCGAACCGTGCGCATCCTTGATCTGCACCCGCAGCGGCAGGGGTGGCGGAAGCTCGGTCACGAACTGGCGCAGTTTCAGGAGGCATTCTTCGTCATTCTTCGCGCGGAAATGCGCAACGCCTGAGATCTCATTGTGAGTCAGCGCGCCACCGAGAGTCTCGCTATCGACAATCTGGCCTACCGCGCCTTTGACAAGATTTGGCCCGCCGAGGCCCATGAACGAAGTGCCTTCGACCATGATAATAAAGTCGGAGAGCGCCGGCAGATAAGCTCCTCCTGCTACGCACTGCCCCATCACCGCGGCGAGCTGAGGCACCTTTAGATAGCGGCGCATCACGGAGTTATAAAAGAAGATTCTACCGCCGCCGTATTGGCCAGGGAACACCCCGCTCTGATAGGGCAGATTCACCCCCGCCGAGTCGACAAGGTAGACAATCGGCACGCGGCAGCGCATCGCGATCTCCTGTGCGCGAAGAACCTTGCGCACAGTCTCGGGCCACCACGAGCCGGCCTTCACCGTAGCGTCGTTGGCAACCACGACAGCCTCGCGCCCGGCGATGCGGCCGATGCCCGTCACAACGCCAGCCGCTGGAGCCTGACCCTCGTAAAGGTCGTGCGCGACCAGCAAGCCGATCTCCTGAAAGTGAGAATCCTCATCGAACAGCAGTTGTATGCGTTCGCGCGCAGTGAGCTTGCCCTTGCTATGCTCTCGATCAATGCGTTCGGTTCCCCCACCTTGACGAAGATGGTCTTCAAGCGCTTTCAATTCGCTAACCAGGCTTTCGAAGTGTTCGCGGTTGGCCGTGGTGGTCTGAGTATCCATAGCAGGCGAGGTCGTGTAACGAGAATGAAGAATAACAACGCGGGGATATGCTGACAAGTTTACCTGAGTGCGGTCACTCTTTGTTGCGAGCCGCGTGTGGTTCTGAAATAATCTCACTGAACGCCGGGTGCAACTCAATCGTGGCAATAAGACTTACACAAGTTGGTTCGAAGGTCCAACGCTTAGCGATGCAGTCAAGATCGCTCGGGATCCTGATAGGTTCTCTGGTGCTGCTGACGCTACCCTCTGTTGTCGCGGTTGGATTCGCCCAGTCAGCGAAGGGGACCAGCGCAGGGAGGCGCAGCGTCACTCTCAACGTGATTGCTCGCGCGCCGGAAGGCAAGCAGATCACAAAGGAAGACTTTGACCTTTACGACGGTGGAGCTCCGCAAGAGATCGAAAGCTTCAGCCGCTTAGACAGCGGTTCGCGTCTCGTACTGCTTGTCGACAGCAGCGCTAACCTTAAGGTCGAAGCAACGGCGTTGCAGAAGGCGATGGAGGCCATCATCAACGAACTTTTTCAAGACGATCAAATGTTGGTAGTGGGCTACAGCGAGTCTGCCGAAATCCTCGAAGATATGACTCCCGACCTTGCAAAGCTGCAAGCCACGCCGGCTAAGATCATCCGCAAAGGGTTTCCGAACCTGTTCGACGCACTCGTCGCCGTGGCCGACGCGCTTTCAAGTCAGGCCAGCACCGGTGTTGAGAAGCGCGCCATCATACTGATCAGCGACGGCTATGATAGTGAGAGCAAGACTAAATTCGACGGTGCGCTGCGGGCGCTTCAGGACGGGAACGTAGTGCTCTACACGATCCAGGTTCCCGATCGCACACGAGGCGCGCTTCTGCGCGACAAACCAAAGCCGCCCGCCGCGATCGAGCGGTTGACCGTTGGAACAGGAGGAGCTATTTATCCCTTTGACAAAGCCGCAGAAGCAGCAAAGACCATCTCGGACGATCTGAGAAAGAACTGGTACAGGCTTATATACGTGCCGTCGGGGATTAACACGTTAAACACGCGCCGCATACTGTTGATGTCTCACAACCATAGCATCGAACTCCGCACAAAAGGTTCCCATCCCGCGAGGTACCATACTCCCTATTAAAGAAAAAGGCACCGAATAAATCCGGTGCCTCTTGGCCCCTCAGGTTGTATCTTGCGAGCATCGTTGGTGGGTGATGCTCTTAAGTATGGCTTCGACTGAGCAACAAGTGTGCCGTAGAGGGCATGCTGTCCCAAGTTGTACGTAATTGCTCAAAACACTGCCACAACTGTGCGGCATAGACCCTTGTGAGTCCTATTAACGGCCCCGCCTTTGTGAGACACAAATGCCGCGTCGTGCGGAAAGCTGGCAC
The DNA here is from genome assembly GCA_038040455.1 of Acidobacteriota bacterium. Lineage (GTDB taxonomy): Bacteria > Acidobacteriota > Blastocatellia > UBA7656 > UBA7656 > Onstottus_A. The sequence continues at coordinate 105,063 of JBBPIH010000002.1, read as the reverse complement.
AAACTCCTCAATTGACCGGAACAAACTGAGGCGGCTTGTTAACGACGGGGTGCGCAACCGCGTTTCTGTGCGAGAAAGCCAGAAGAATTCCGAGCATTGCAAAGGATGTGATCAAAGACCAACCGCCGTGGCTTACGAAGGGGAGGGTGATGCCCGTCATTGGAAGCAGACGTAGCACGCCGCCTATGTTGACAATCGCCTGAAAGCCAACAAACGCGGTGAGGCCGGCAGCCACCAACTTGGTGAACATATCAGAGGCCGCTATGCTGATGGCTGTGCCTGCGAAGATGAAGGCGCTGAGCGCGATCAGTATTGCCAGCCCACCTGCCAGCCCGATTTCCTCTGCGAGCGCAGCGTAGATGAAATCCGAATCCGAGATTGGAACCGTCTCCGGGAAACCGAGCCCCAAACCTTGACCAATCGTGCCCCCTTCATTGATGCCGAAGAGTCCCTGCGATTGTTGAAGCACCTTGTCAGCCCAGGCTTCGTTGTTTCTCTGCTTCGCCTCCTGCGGGTCGTTGGCATCAAGCGTGAGGTTCTTAGCTTGAAGATATCTTTCGAAGTCTCGCTTCCACCACCAGGTCTCAGGTGGAGGCGCTTCCCAGGTGTGTACCCATTGGTAGAAGCGAAAATAGACTCTACCAGGGACGCCGAAGCCCGTCGTCGCTTTCGATGCGCCGAAGAACACCGCGAACAGGACAGCTACCAATGCGACTGCATAAACAAACTGGGCCTTTCTACGGACGGCCACAATGTAGAGCATTACGTACACGCCAAAAAAAACGAGCATCTGGCCGAAGTCAGAAAGGGCGAAGAATGGCAGTACGGGCATTGCGGCAATGACGATGAACGGGAGAAAGTAGCGGGCGGGTGGCAAGCCCCAGCGCGTCCGCCTCAGATGCCGATAGGAGTCCGCGAGCATTCCGGCGAAGCTCAGCAGAAATAGTACCTTCACGCCCTCCCAGGGTGTCGTTTGCCCGAGAAACTTTCCTCCCTCGCTAATCAGGACGACAATCCCAAACGGAACCAGCGTCGCAAGGCCCAGCATCAAAGCGTGGCGCTGAAACCACAGCAAGTACTTGTCGCTTTTAAAAAGGCGAAAGCCCACCGCCATCGCAAGCAGGGCAGCGATGGGAATGTAGGTGTTTACTGAAGTGAGAATGTCCTTCAGCGAATACTCGTAGACCGGAAGCCTTTCACCGCCGGCCATCTTCGGAACTGCTTCAGGAGAGCCGAACATGAAGGTCTTCTTTTCGTCATCGTAAGCGGTCTCAACGTTCAGGAGCCTGATGGTTTGGGCCTTCGCCTCGCGCGCCCTCGCGCGCGCACCCCCGCGCGCTCCGTATTCGGGGTCGGAGAACAGCCGGAATTGCATCAACAGTCCAACGGTGAAGAGAAAGATAGCGGCGGTTAGCAATATCATCTCGCCGCGAAATCGCTGCTCGCGCGTCAGCCAGAAGAAGAAACCAAGCACGGGAACAAACAACGCCAGATCGCGCGCCGCTACGATCTTGCTCGGCTGATAGCCGCGGATTTCTCCAGACCAAATTACGGCAACGTACCCCACCACCGCCACACCAAAGATGACAGTGATCATCAACAGGTGAAGCGAAGGGCTCGTTCGCGCGAGCCGTGCCTTCGGGCCTTCCATTCGTTCCTTATTCTTCGCCGGATCGATTGCGGTGGTCATCTGCTTGCGCTCACGCCTCCAGAGCTCTTGAGATAGTTCAGAGACGCGGCCTTGGCGACTATCCTGGCCGCTATGGGCGCCGCCGCCTTGGCGCCCTGGCCTCCGTTCTCCACCACTACTGCAAACGCGATCTGAGGATCGTCGGCAGGTGCGAACCCAACGAACCACGAGTCAGTCGAGCCCGTGTGCTGAAAGTGCTTGCGTCCTTCCTTGTCCACGTAATCAATAACCGGGTTGCCCTTCCGGTCGTAAAGAAGAACATCGCGGTCCGCTGTGCCGGTTTTGCCTCCCACCGAAATGCGCCCCGCAAGCGGCGCGAACGCTCCGGCCGCGGTCCCGCTCTCGACTACCGAACGCATCATCGCTCGAAGCTGTCTCGCAGATTGGGCGGATATGAACGGACCAATCACTTTTCGCGGCGCGCCAAGCTCGAACGTTGGCGCAATGAATGACCCATCCGAGCTCGCTGCAGTCGCGGCGATCAAAGCCATGGACATTACGGTCAAGTCGTCGTAGCCTTGCCCGAAACTCTGGAGAGCGACATCGAAACTGGTGGCTTTGCTCGAAAGGTTCATCCGCGTGGTGGGCGGCGCAAAAACGTAATCGAATTGTTCTTTCCGTCCGTGCGTTAACTGCCAGAGATCGAACGAGCGCCCAGTCTTATCATCGGGCGAAGTAGCAAAACCCAGCCTCTTAGCGTAGTTCGCCAATCGCTCTTTGCCGATCTTCAATCCCAATTGCGCGAAATACTGATTGCACGAAACGCGAAACGCGTCGGGAAGTCCGATCGTGCCATGTACCTCGCCGCCGAAATCGTTAATCGCGCGGCCCGAGCCTTCGGGAGTGAAGCCTCCCCCACTACACGTGAAAGTTTCGCCTGTGATTCCCAGATCGATAGCAGCCGCCGCGGTGAAAGTTTTGAACGTCGACCCCGGCCGATAGTAGAACGCCGCGCCACCGGTCACCAGTGTCCCGAGGGCTCGATTGACTAGCGGGCTCAGCGGCTGTGTGTTGGAGTCTTCCGCCTGCTCGCTGAGGCGCCGCCAGGTGTTCTCATCCGTAAGCGTTGTCGGCTCGAAACTGGGCGTTGAAGCCATCGCCAGCACTTCGTTGTTCGGCAGGAGCAACACAACTGCGGCGGAAGGCTTCCCGCTGGTTTGAAGAAGGTTGAATACCTCTCGCTGAAGCGCGGAATCAATCGAGACATTCAAATCTTTTCCGACCGGGTTAGGAGAAGTTATCTGGTTATACGTGCTGGCCGGTTCGGTGAGCCAACTGCGGAAGGCCGATTCCATGCCCCCGGCGCCGAAGATGAAGTCCGAATATCCGGTTATATGAACGGCCGCCGCCCCTAGCGGATACTCGCGCGTGATGACGCCCGCGTCGGACCTGTACCTGATGAGCGCGTTCTCGAGCTTGCCCGTACGGTCCAGCACCCATCCCTTCAACCCGCTTTCGGCCAATCTGATATTGCGCGCGTCGAACCGCCTGGCCTTGTTGAACTGCGACCCCTTATCCGAATCGGCCCAGAATACCCAGTAGGAGTGAAAACCGAGTACGGCGATAATCAATACCAGAAAGGAAACTCTTAGTGCTCGAAGCCAGCGGTTGGTTTCGGCAGGGCCAAACTCTTTCGAGTCAATTTGAGATTCGTTGTTGACCGCAGGCGGGTTTCGATGCCTCCACGCCGCCCAGGCGAGGACGAGCATTAGAAGGATCCCGAGGGATGTGAATAGGAGGGTGAGGATAACAGACGCCCACATTACGGCAGGCTCCTATGATCGCGGCGTTGAAATTGGTCTTTGACGGAAGATGCGGACCTAGCAGGCTGCTGAAAAAGGGGAGTGCGCCACCAAGACACAAAGACACGAAGCTGCACCAAGTCAGTGAATGCACTATGTTGTGGACTTTGTGCTCCATGGTGCCCTCGTGGCTTAGTGGCGATGGATTGGTTTTTCAGCAGCCTGCTAGAAAGTCGGTGGGCTTTGGAGTTCATTCTAAAGCTTGTCGGCCCTTAACTGATTTCTGACACTGTGAGCTTGAAATCGCCCACTCCAACAACATCGCCCGTCTGCAGCGGACGCGCTTCGTCTCGGCCGAGAAGATGCTCGTTAACATAAGTCCCGTTGACGCTGCCCACATCCGCGATCAGCGCACCCCCACCGCTCCCCAGCGAGAGCGAGCAGTGCAATCGAGAAACGCTGGGGTCGTCTATTCTCACAGCGTTCCCGGCGGCCCTCCCTATGTAAGCCGGAGCGCCCTCCAGTTTCAAATCGATTTGATAACGTCGTCCGTCTGAACTGTTGAAACAAAGGCGCTTCGATTCTTGCGAGCGCGAAACCGAAGCAGCTTGCGACGCGGCGGCCGGGTTCGTTTGCGACGCGGCCGTCGACTGATCCGTGTCGCCGTCGAAGCTCGCTTTCACAACTAATGCTTTCGCGAACAAGTCTTGACCTGCTTGTACCTCAACCGGCCCGCGGGTTGCGTACCGCCGGTTGTTGATGTACTCGAAGACCGTGGGGGTCAATTCCTTACCAACCGCTTCAATATACTGTGGGCTGAGCGCGGAAGTTTCCTCATAGGTAAACAGCACCTTGAAGCGATTGGGCGCGACGTTTCGGATGCCGTGTTGGTCTTTTTTGAGGGTGGATTCGATAACGCGCTCGATGCGGGAGGTGAGATCGCCGATGATGCGCGCGCTTAGTGTCCCTTTATCGTCAGAGGCGATTTTGCTGTCGACCTTAGACCCGAGCCGCTCCAGGATTCGCCTTGCGAGGGTCTCGGCCCTGTCAAGCACGCTGTCCCTGGGGTCGGCCATCGTGCTGAGAGTATAGCACGCGGGGCTGGGCTTCTTCGATTCGACCAAAGGACCGATGGCGGAGGTACTGGAGACGCGAGACCGACGCTCAACACCAGGCAGCAGTCCCTATCGATCTGTCCGCTAAGAGTCGCGTCTTCGATTCCCACGTGGCGCAGACTTCAGTCTGTGGTTTGCAAAAGGTCGCGTCTTCGATTCACACGTGGCGCAGACTTCAGTCTGTGCCTCCCCAGGCTCAGTTTCAATCCGCTAAGAGTCGCGTCTTCGATTCCCACATAGGAGGACTTGTGAACACAGGTTTACGGCTTGTTGTTTCAATCCGCTAAGAGTCGCGTCTTCGATTCCCACGGCCTGGCTTCCTATGTCATCGCGCTCGTCGAAGTTGTTTCAATCCGCTAAGAGTCGCGTCTTCGATTCCCACGCGCAGGAGTGCAATTCTGCTTCGGCAGAACCCGTTGGTTTCAATCCGCTAAGAGTCGCGTCTTCGATTCCCACCAAGCCCTCACATTCGATGTGGGTACGCAACCTGCGTGTTTCAATCCGCTAAGAGTCGCGTCTTCGATTCCCACTTCGGCAGAACCCGTTGGTTTGAGCACCAACCCTCAGTTTCAATCCGCTAAGAGTCGCGTCTTCGATTCCCACGCGGACGAAGAGCAGCTCTTTGAGGACACAGCGACGGTTTCAATCCGCTAAGAGTCGCGTCTTCGATTCCCACGTCCGCGAAGTTGGCAGGACTGCCTGAATAAGGCTGGGTTTCAATCCGCTAAGAGTCGCGTCTTCGATTCCCACACCCCAGAGTTAGGTTTTTTTCTGCCACCGAACGATAGGTTTCAATCCGCTAAGAGTCGCGTCTTCGATTCCCACCTTCTTGCGCAAGTTTTAGCTGCTCCTGTACGTGCGGTTTCAATCCGCTAAGAGTCGCGTCTTCGATTCCCACACATCTGGCAACACCTACAAGCGGGTCGATAAATACCGTTTCAATCCGCTAAGAGTCGCGTCTTCGATTCCCACGTAATGTTCTGCTCGTCTGACCCGCAAGGGTTATTGGTTTCAATCCGCTAAGAGTCGCGTCTTCGATTCCCACGCCGCCGTTGCCAATTGAGCTTCCCCCTGTTCGCCGGTTTCAATCCGCTAAGAGTCGCGTCTTCGATTCCCACGGCACGTACATCAGTCAATTTGCCGCGACGACTACTCGTTTCAATCCGCTAAGAGTCGCGTCTTCGATTCCCACCGCGATGATCGGCTATGGCCGATACACTGCTGCTGTGTTTCAATCCGCTAAGAGTCGCGTCTTCGATTCCCACGCGGTGGAGCTGCTTGCCAAGATGAGGGTCATTGAGTTTCAATCCGCTAAGAGTCGCGTCTTCGATTCCCACCAGGCAGAAATCGTCCGGAGGCCCGGCTCGCTGGGTGTTTCAATCCGCTAAGAGTCGCGTCTTCGATTCCCACCTCTAAAAACGGCTAGGGACTATTCTACCGCGAGGGGTTTCAATCCGCTAAGAGTCGCGTCTTCGATTCCCACCGAGTGAAGTTCGCGCCAAAGTTCGACGCGATCAAGTTTCAATCCGCTAAGAGTCGCGTCTTCGATTCCCACTTTGTCGATAATAATCGTGTATTTGAAGAAGGCGCTGAGTTTCAATCCGCTAAGAGTCGCGTCTTCGATTCCCACCAAGATGTAGTGCCACAATCGGCCACTGTGCATTCCGTTTCAATCCGCTAAGAGTCGCGTCTTCGATTCCCACCTCGACGACATCCGCCGGGACCGCAAAGCGGCTATTACGTTTCAATCCGCTAAGAGTCGCGTCTTCGATTCCCACGGCTGTGAATACGACTACCAAGAGGGTATTCATGATGTTTCAATCCGCTAAGAGTCGCGTCTTCGATTCCCACAAAGAAGGCTTTCGTCTACCAGCAGCACCCTCCTTCGGTTTCAATCCGCTAAGAGTCGCGTCTTCGATTCCCACCTAGATTAACGTCTAGTACATGCTCAGGACGTAGACGTTTCAATCCGCTAAGAGTCGCGTCTTCGATTCCCACCGTGGCAATTTGCCAATCGGCGGGACTCGACACGGCAGGGTTTCAATCCGCTAAGAGTCGCGTCTTCGATTCCCACTCGGGACACAGGTCATCAGTGTGATTGATGGCGGGATGTTTCAATCCGCTAAGAGTCGCGTCTTCGATTCCCACCTGGCGGCAGTGGCATTGAAGCCGCTCATTCCGCAGGTTTCAATCCGCTAAGAGTCGCGTCTTCGATTCCCACTTGGGTTATACTGCGCTCACGATGAACAAAACAATCGTTTCAATCCGCTAAGAGTCGCGTCTTCGATTCCCACTTGTGGGGCTGTCGTCCGTTGTTCCGGGCACCACCGTGTTTCAATCCGCTAAGAGTCGCGTCTTCGATTCCCACATCCGCGCGTCAGGAATACACGCTGTATTATGTGGCGTTTCAATCCGCTAAGAGTCGCGTCTTCGATTCCCACATGCAGAGGACGCGGCAGCGCCGGATGCTCCGGCACCGAGTTTCAATCCGCTAAGAGTCGCGTCTTCGATTCCCACATAACCGGGCACTACGGAGAAGATCAGGTTGAGGGGTTTCAATCCGCTAAGAGTCGCGTCTTCGATTCCCACCCCACACAATACCCCAACAAAGGCCCGCCTGCTTTAGTTTCAATCCGCTAAGAGTCGCGTCTTCGATTCCCACCAAACCAATGCTCACGGTATCGCTCAGCGCCGCGGGTTTCAATCCGCTAAGAGTCGCGTCTTCGATTCCCACGCAGCTCGCGCCGTTCTTACGGCAAATGACGGGCTCGTTTCAATCCGCTAAGAGTCGCGTCTTCGATTCCCACCGGAGGATAACGATGCTCAAGAATCAAATTGAGGTAGGTTTCAATCCGCTAAGAGTCGCGTCTTCGATTCCCACATGCCAAGCATCGCCTTGCTGCCTCAACTGCCCTCAAGTTTCAATCCGCTAAGAGTCGCGTCTTCGATTCCCACTCAGACTCGCGCTCCTCCTGTCCACACAACTGCGTGAGTTTCAATCCGCTAAGAGTCGCGTCTTCGATTCCCACCGCGCAGGTCGGCATCGCTCAGGACGGCACCGCGCAGGGTTTCAATCCGCTAAGAGTCGCGTCTTCGATTCCCACATGGCGACTCGCTCAGGGACTCCAGAGAGGGCTGCGAGTTTCAATCCGCTAAGAGTCGCGTCTTCGATTCCCACGAGCAGCGGCAGGGCCGGTGAGCGCGGACATGGATCGGTTTCAATCCGCTAAGAGTCGCGTCTTCGATTCCCACGTCCTCAAAGGCCGCTTGTTCGTTCGCGGAGTAGCGAGTTTCAATCCGCTAAGAGTCGCGTCTTCGATTCCCACTCAAAGCTACATCGTCCTGTAGTGCTTGCCCGACCAGTTTCAATCCGCTAAGAGTCGCGTCTTCGATTCCCACACGAGGCAAAGAGCATGGCTTTTCCTGTCGATTTAGGCGTTTCAATCCGCTAAGAGTCGCGTCTTCGATTCCCACCCGCAAGGGATTTGGTTGCGCAGAAAGGAGGTGTCAGAGTTTCAATCCGCTAAGAGTCGCGTCTTCGATTCCCACGCAGGTGCTAGTTGACTGTCTGCATGAGCTGGCTATGTTTCAATCCGCTAAGAGTCGCGTCTTCGATTCCCACATGATTTCAACGCTAAAGAGGGGATACTGACATTTAAGTTTCAATCCGCTAAGAGTCGCGTCTTCGATTCCCACATCAGACTGTCCGTCCACGTCGCAGCGACCTCCCGCAAGTTTCAATCCGCTAAGAGTCGCGTCTTCGATTCCCACCAGGTTGCGGGGCGATTCGGTGTTTCCGAAGACAAAGTTTCAATCCGCTAAGAGTCGCGTCTTCGATTCCCACTGTGGGCGATTTGCGCCGTTGTGCTACAAGCATTTGGAACGCCTTCGGCGCTAACCCTCATTCTTTCGGGTGCCATCGTATTCCCTTCGGCCTTCAAAATCAAGCGCAGAATACAATCAACTTTCATCCTCGCTCAAGTTACGTGGTTTGCGCTAACCCTGCCGGGTTTTGCGGTCGCTGGAGGTTAGCGCCAAGCAGTGTTCGTGCAGAGAGCCGGGCGCGAAATTATGAAACCAAGAACATTGAAAATTGCAAATTGAAAATTTCAAAGGGCAAATCTGGTCAGCCAAGCAGTCAGACGATGTAGACCCGCTTAGTGTGCAAATTTGGTCGGCCAAGCAGTCAGACGATGTAGACCCGCTTTAGTGTTGTTGTGAACGCTTGACCGAGCGTGACGGTGCGGGCGAAATATAAAACTAAGAACATTGAAAATTGCAAATTGAAAATTTCAAAGTGCAAATCTGGTCAGCCAAGCAGTCAGACGATGTAGACCCGCTTTAGTGTTGTTGTGAACGCTTGATCGAGCGTGACGGTGCGGGCGAAATATAAAACTAAGAACATTGAAAATTGCAAATT